>NZ_JBEPEI010000002.1:0-51266 GCF_040300765.1 Streptosporangium sp. NPDC000239
CATGTCGCCATGTCGTGCGTTAGGACGGGTTTGTGCTTCATGCACTGGCTTTTAGCACACTGTTGAGTTCTCAAGAAACGGACGCGTTCACCGTCCCCCCGAACCGTTTTACCGGCCGGAATTCCGGGGCGTTTCGTTTCGTTCATTTCGTTGTGTCTTTATTCTTTCAGACCCGCTTTTTCGTGTCAAACCGATCCGACCGGATCGCATTTTCTTCGATAAAGCCTGTCCGAGGAATTTCAGACCGCCCCGTCTCCGGAGCAACCCTTCCAACTTACTCCAACATCCGGGCCTTGTCGAACCGGCACCCTGCGCGACGCATGCGTCATGCAGGGAAAGTGGATCATTGGAAGGGGTCCCGAGGCCTTGGCGATCTTCGCCGACCCCCTCGGGCCTGTGAACTCTATGTAAGGCCTCCGTCGCCGTCAAATCGACGATCACCCGGCGATCGAAGAGGTGATCGGCGCGGTGATCAAAACAGGGAACGCATCAAAGACCACCCCACAAGGCCGCTTCTCTTCCCATATGGGTAGAGATCCAATATGACGGAGCAAAGACGGATTCCCCGGGCTCTCGTCGTGCTGCTCTGCGCGGCGGGCGCGGTGGTCACACTTGCCGGAGTACGGGAAGCCGGGTCGATCATCGGGCCCGTTCTGCTCGCACTGGTGCTCGTTCTGGCGGTCGCCCCTGTCAGGGCAAGACTGGAAAGGCGGGGCGCGCCCGGCTGGACGCTCGTCGCGGCTCCCCTGGCTCTCGTACTGCTCCTGCTGTTGAGCATGGTCGCGGTCCTCGCTCTCTCCGCCGCGCAGCTGACGACCCTCGCCTCCACCTACGGGCAGCAGTTCGACCAGTTCGTCGTCCAGGTACAGCAGTTCGCGGCGCGACTGGGCATCGGCAACCAGCAGGTGAACCAGGTGATCAGAACCCTCGACCCGGGAAAGGTCTTCGGGATCATCAGCGGCTTCGCCTCCGGACTGCTGGGGGTCTTCTCCAGCCTGGTGATCATCGTCATCGTGGTGCTGGCGATGTGCCTGGACGCCCGGGCCATCTCCTCCGTCCTGTCGTCCCGCCTGGCTCGGGAACACTCCGAACTCGTCACGGCGCTCGGCCACTTCGCGCACAACACCCGCCGTTATCTGGTCGTCTCCACGGTCTTCGGGCTTGTCTGCTCGGTGTTGGACGTCATCGCGCTGTGGGTGCTCGATGTCCCGCTTCCGATTCTGTGGGGTGTGCTGGCGCTGTTCACCAACTACGTCCCCAACGTCGGCTTCGTCATCGGCCTGATCCCGCCGGCGCTCCTCGGCCTGCTGCAGGGCGGTCCCAAGACCATGGTCCTGGTGATCGTCTGCTACATCGCGATCAACTTCGTGGTCCAGTCACTCGTCCAGCCCAAATTCCTCGGGGACGCGGTCGGCCTGTCCACGACGGTGACCATGATGTCCCTGCTGCTGTGGGCGTTCGTGCTGGGCCCGCTCGGAGCGTTGCTCGCCATTCCGCTGAGCCTGCTGGCCCGCGCCCTGCTGGTGGACAGCGACCCCGAGGGGCGGTGGGTCGCGGCGCTCATCTCGGGGAAAGTCGTCGAGGACGGCCGGGACCGAAAACCCGCGAGGCCGTCCTAGCCTGGAGGCATGTACCGCGAGTGGGCCCCGGATCCGGCGATCGCCGGGCGGGTGACCTGTGTCTGGACGAGCCTCTCCGTCTCGGCGGCCACACAGCTTGTGGTTCCCGACGGCTGTGTCGACCTGATCTGGGGGCCGGACGGTCCGCACGTCGCCGGGCCGGACACCGGGCCGATGCCGGTGCTGATGCGCCGGGGTGACCGTTACACGGGGGTCCGTTTCCGGCCTGGCGCGGTGGGCGAGGTGTTCGGCGTTCCGGTCGAGGCGCTGCGTGACGCCAGGGTGCCGCTCGACGAGCTGGGGGTGTTGCCGGACCTGACGCCCCGCACCATGCAGGAGACGCTGGCCGTACGGTTGCGCGAGGTTCCTGAGCCCGATCCGGCGGCGCCGGCCATCGCCGAGGCGCTGCGGACGGGCAGGACCGTCGCCCAGGCGGCTTGGAAGCTCGGTCTCGGGGAGCGGCAGCTGCATCGGCGGTCGCTGCGCGCCTTCGGGTACGGGCCGAAGACGCTGCAGCGGGTGGTGCGTTTCCAGCGGGCGTTGCGGCTGGCCAGGCGCGGGACGGCGCTGGCCGAGGCCGCGCTGGCCAGTGGGTACGCCGACCAGTCCCACATGGCCAACGAGGTCAGGCGGCTGGCCGGGGTGTCCCTGGGCGGGCTGCTCAGCCGGTGACCCGTTCTCCGGGCGGTGTGGGCGGAGCGTCCAGCCTGATACCGAAATGGTCGCGGTAGGCGGCCAGGATCTCGGCGTCGGTGGTCAGGGTGGTCTCCTCGCGCTCGTCCCCCACGGTGCGGACGAGCTGCCTGTCGTTGAGCGTGAGACGCCCGTCCTCGGTGAGGAGGGAGCACACGAGCGAACGGGTGAAGTGGGACTTGGGTGAGGTCTGCTGCCACCAGCAGGTCGCCTCGTAGTCGGCCAGGACGCGTGGCCGCCGTTCCAGGCGATATTGGGGCACGCCGTTCTGCAACACGTCGATGTCCCCCTCCTCTGCCTCGACCAGCCGGAAGACCCCGCCCTGGTCAGCCTGGTCGGTGCGCAGGTCGAGCCGGAGGGGACGGTTGACGAACCTGCCGAACCCGACGTCGACGAGCCACGGCTCCGGGGTGTCGACGCGTAGCGCCATGTGGTCGAAGGGCGGGCCGAGCGAACCTCCGGAGAAGACCCTGGCCGCCAGCATGGTCACCCGGTAGCCCAGCGAGCGGAGCAGTACGGCGAAGGCACCGTTGAGCTCGTAGCAGAAGCCGCCCCTGCGGCGGCCGACGATCTTGTCGATCAGGGCCTGTTCGCTGAGCGTGACGGGTTCGCCGAGGTGGATGCTCAGGTTCTCGAACGGCACCGTCCGCAGGTGGCGCAGGTGCAGTTCGCCGAGAGCCTCGGCGTCCGGGCGCGGAGGGCGGGCGGCGCCGATCCGCGCCAGATATTCGTCCATGGGGGTGTTTCCCGTTCAGGCTGCGGCCGGGGCCGTGGGAGACAGGGGATCCGAGGCCTTGGAGACGCGGCGCGCCCAGGGCATGGCCATGACCAGGATCGGCAGCAGGACGATGGAGGCGCGGGACCAGATCGAGTGCATGGCCCACCAGGTGTCGGTGTCGAACTGGGTCAGGTAGAGGTAGCCGCAGCCCGCCCAGAGGGACACGCCGATGATGGCCGGCCAGGCGAAGCGGGTCGGGCGGGCGACCAGGAACGGCATGAACCACAGCAGGTACTGCGCGCCGAGCCTGGGCGTGGTGACCATGAAGGCGAGCAGCAGGGCGGTGGTGAGGTCGATCGGGTCGGCCCGGCGCCAGAGGAAGGCCACGACCAGCATGGTGAGGTAGATCAGCCGGGTGCCGAAGGTCGCGATCCCGGAGTGGAGGGTCCAGTCGCCACCGACGAGGATGGCGCTGTAACCCCACTCACCGACGATCGGCCTGACGTCTCCCATGACGCGGATGACCTCGGGAAGCTGATCCAGCGAGGTTCCGGCGAAAACGGGCAGGGTGGCCAGGAAGAAGATCGGTGGCACGGCCGTCGCCACGAACGCGGCCAGCCGGGAACGGAAGGTCGGCAGCAGCAGGAGCATCCCGGGGATCAGCCAGATCGGCCAGCTCTTCGCGCACAGGGCCAGTCCCATCAGCAGGCCGGCGATGATCGCCCTGCGCATGACGGCCGAGTCGCCGTCGCGGGGGGCGAGCGCCGTACGCACCGAACCACCGGGGGCGAGCGCGCCGCCCGGCGCGGTGAGGCTCCGTACGGCTCCGCCCAGCCCGAGGGCGGCGACGCGTTCGCGCGCCAGGGCGAACACGTCGATCCTGAGGCCGGGGCGCTCGGGGTCGCCGGGGCCGCGGGCGACCACGAAGGCGGCGACACCGAAGAGCAGGGCGACGGGTTCGACCTGTCCGTGGATCGAGGCGACGAGGATGGCCAGCGGGTTGCAGGCGTACTGGAAGGCGCGCAGGGAGGCCTTGCCGCCGCCCGCGAGCTTGCCGACGAGCGGGATCAGCGCGATGTCGGCGACCACGGTGACGAGCCTGCCGCCGATCTCCCACGGGATGCCCAGCCACAGCAGCAGGCCGTACACGTAGGGGATGGTGGGCAGGAAGTGCCAGCCGCCCTCACTGCCGATCACGGGGTCCTGACGTCTGAGGATCGCCTCGCCCGCGGGCTTGAAGCTCTCCATGAAGTCGACCGGCTGCCATCTGCTCATCGCGGCCAGGACCATGATGAGCACCCGGAACACGATGCCCACCACGAGCACGAGGATGGGAGACGGGCGCCAATCTCGCCACTGGGCGACCAGAGCCAGCACGACACCTGTGACGAGGACAAACCCCGTGAGAATTGCGTAGTCCATGACGGTAACAGCCTGCCGGAACCGGTCGCCTCACGCCCACTCGGTCTCGAAAACGAGACCTGTCTCTCAGCTTACATCACTCAAAGCTCTACAATCGTTACAAATGGTAGCCCCTGGGGGCGAGTCCTGGTCGTTCGGCAAGTGGATCGCCGAACCGCCCGGGAGGGTGTGGGTGGCGCCGGCCCTGCTGGTGCTCGGGGTGGGCTTCGTCGCGCAGAACCGGGTGCCCGTCAGGATCCGCTGGATGGTCTTCGGCGTGACCTGGCCGCTGTGGCCGGCCCTGCTCGTGATGCCGGTCGTCGGCGTGCTCATCGGGGTGCCGGCCCGTCGCCGGTCGGCGCGGCGGAGGTGAAGGCCTTCCTGGTGTAGAGCAGCGCGCCCAGCGCCGTCAGGGCGAGCAGGAGATAGCCGATCGTGTAGGCGTGGGCCACGGAGTAGACCACTCCCATGACCAGTGGCGGGAAGTAGCCGCCGAGACCACCCGCCGCGCCGACCAGGCCGGTGACCGTTCCCACCCTGGACGGCTCGACGAGTTTGGCGACCAGGGCGAAGACGCCACCCGTGCCGAGGCCGAGGAACAGGGCCGTCAGCACGAAGCACAGTCCGGCGGGGATCTCGGCGGGCGGTTCGAAGGCCAGCACGACCGCCATGATCGCGGTCCCGGCGAACGAGACCAGCAGCACCCTGGTCGCGCCGATCCGGTCGGACAGCGCGCCGCCGACCGGCCTGGCGAGGACCGCGGCCATCGAGAACCCCGCGTCGCGCAGGCCCGCTCCGGTCTGGGTGAAGCCGTAGACGACCTGCAGCAGGGTGGGCAGGTAGGTCGAGAAGGCCACGAAACCGCCGAAGCAGACGGCGTAGAGGAACGCGCACTGCCAGGTCGCCTTGATCTTGACGGCCTCGCGCATCCGGGGCAGCGCGGGCGCCGTCGCGGGTCGCCATTCGGGTGAGTCCCGGCTGACCAGCAGCATCACGACGCCCATCACGGCCAGCAGCACGGCCATCAGCACGTGGGTCTGGGCCCTGCCGAGCCACTCGACCAGGCGGGGCGTCAGGAACGCCGAGACGGCGGTGCCGCCCATGCCCATGCCGAAGACCCCGGTGGCGAAACCGCGCCGTTCCGGCCGGTACCAGGCGTTGACGAACGGGATGCCGACGGCGAAGGAGGTGCCGCCGAGGCCGAGCAGGAAGCCCCACAGCAGCAACCAGCCGTAGGAGTCGGACCAGCCGACCCCGAGCACCGGGACGATGGTCACGAAGCACACGACGGCGAACATGAGCCGCCCGCCGAGCTTGTCGGTGAGCACGCCGACCGGGATGCGGCCGAGCGAGCCGACCAGCACCGGGATCGCGACCAGCAGGGAGGTCTGGGGCGGCGACAGGCCGAGCTGCCTGGTGTAGCTCCCGGCGAGGGGCCCTATCAGGTTCCACGCCCAGAAGGTGATGGCGAAAGCGGTCGTTGCGAGCACCAGGTTGACGACCTGGCCCCGGCGAAGTTCGTTCGGCATGCGCACCCCCGACATCACAAATGGTAACCATCCGTGATGGATCACTCACAAGGGGTGCGGCTCGCGAAAGGAAAGATGGACGGATTCCGGCCTGCGACCTTGGCCGGAATCCGTCCGCCGGGCGGAAACTCAGCAGCTAAGGTTGCCGCCCGGAGTCACACCGAGGATCTGAGTGAACCTCTGGTAGCTGTTGATCCTGCTCTGCACCTGGGAGGGGTTGCCTCCGTTGCACTCCAGGGCGCCGTTGATGCTGCGGATCGTCTCACCGAATCCGGCGCCGTTGACCATGGCGTTGTGCGGGGTCATCGTGCCGGGGCCGTTCTGGGTCATCCAGTACCAGATGCCGGTCTTCCAGGCCACGGCCGGGTCGTTCTGCACCAGGTTGGGGTTGCGCAGCAGGTCGATGCCCAGGGCGTCGCCGGCGGCCTTGTAGTTGAAGTTCCAGCTCAGCTGGATCGGGCCCCGGCCGTAGTAGGCGGCCTGGCCGGCGGGGCAGCCGTACGGCTGGCTTGCGTCGCAGTAGTGCGGGTAGTTCGAGGTGTTCTGCTCGACGACGTAGACCAGGCCGCCGGTCTCGTGGCTGACGTTGGCCAGGAACGCCGCCGCCTCCTGCTTCCTGACCGTGTCGCTGCCGGTGCCCGCGAACGCCGGGTAGGCGCTCAGCGCGTTGACCAGGCCGTTGTAGGTGTAGAAGGGGTTGCGGCTCGGGAACATCTGGTTGAACTGCGCCTCGCTGACCACGAAGCCGCCCGGGTTCGGCGTCGTCGACGTCGGGGTGGGCGTGGGGGTCGGCGTGCCGGAGGGGCGGCAGACGTACGGCGACCAGTACCACGTGCTGATCACGGGGTCGTAGCCCGGGTTGTCGTGGGTTGCCTGGTAGTAACGGCCGTTGGTGTACCTGACGATGTCACCGGTGACGTAGTTCCTGCCCGCGACCCAGTCGGGGTGGTCACAGGTCGGGACGGTCGGGGTCGGCGTGGGGGTCGGCGTGCCGTTCCCGCACACCCCCTGGTCCGCCCACACGATGGCGACGCCCGGCGTCTCGTTCTGGGTCCACCACTTGGCCGACCAGTTGTGGCCGTTGTAGGAGGCGGTGTTACCGCCCGTGTAGACCTTCGAGGAGTTCCAGGGGTCCGCGCAGGCGGCGGCGACCGCGGTGGAGGTGGTTGCGGTCGTTGAGACGGTCGTTGAGGCGGAGGCCGCCGGGAGGACGACCGCCAGGGCGCCTGTCACCGCGGCCGCGGCGATGGACGCCATGATGCGTAGTCTCGTCACTTGCTCACTCCTTGGGGCGAAGTCCTTGGGTGGAGTCCTGCGCGGACTCCTGGGGGAGTCCCTGGGGTGATGTCCTGGGGCGGAGACACGGGGACCGGCAAAGACAATCGGCGCCGGAGGTCCGTCTCCCCCGGCGCCGATGGGAACCTCGCCGCCGGGGGTCCGTCTCCCCCGGCGGCGATGAACACCTCGCCTCCGAGGGTCCGTCTCCCTCGGTGACGATGTACACCTCGCCGTCGGAGGTCCGTCTCCTCCTCCGGCGATGGAGACCTCACCGCCGGGGGTCCGTCTCCCCCGGCGGCGAGGGGCCTGTCAACTCAGGGCGTCAAGGTAGGCCCTGTGGTTGCGGGAGAACTCGAAGTTGTTGTACTTGTCCCAGTTGATCGACCAGGTCATCAGACCCCGCAGGCCACGGTAGACACCCTTCGGCTTGTAGGAGCCGCAGTTGGTGCCCTTGCTCAGGCAGTCGAAGGCCTTCTGGACCTCGGCCACCGAGGTGTAGCCGTTGCCCGCGTACTGCGCGGCGGGCAGGCCGATGGCGACCTGCTCGGGGCGCAGGGCGGGGAAGACGTTGTTCGGGTTGCCCGCGATCGGGAAGCCCGCCAGCAGCATGTCGGTCATCGCGACGTGGAAGTCGGCGTTGCCCATCGTGTGGTACTGGTTGTCAAGACCGGTGATCGGCCCGGAGTTGTAGTCCTGGACGTGCAGCAGGGTCAGGTCGTTACGCAGCGCGTGGATGACCGGCAGGTAGGACCCGGCCCGCGGGTCGGCGGAGCCGCTCGCGCCGGGACCGTAGAACTGGTAGCCGAGCTGGACGAAGAACGTCTCCGGGGCCATGGTCAGCACGAAGTTGGCGCCGTACTTGGCCTTGAGGGTCTTCAGCGCGGAGATCAGGTTGACGACGACCGGGGTGGTCGGGGACGCGAGGTTGGTGTCACCGGCGTTGAGGTAGAGCGAGTGGCCCTCGAAGTCGACGTCGAGGCCGTCGAGGCCGTACTTGTCGATGATGGCGCTGACCGACTCGACGAACTTGTCACGCGCGGCCGTCGTGGTGAGCTGGACCTGGCCGTTCTGGCCGCCGATCGAGATCAGCACCTTCTTGCCCTGGGCCTGCTTGGCCTTGATCGCCGCGATGAAGTCGGCGTCGGACTCCACGCTGGGGCACTCGGCGACCGGGCAGCGCACGAAGCGGATGTCACCGGAGGTCACCGAGGTCGGCTCGCCGAAGGAGAGGTTGATGAAGTTCCACTCCTTGGGCACGTCGGCCATCCGCACGTAGCCGGAGCCGTTGGCGAAGGAGGCGTGCAGGTAGCCGACCAGCACCTTGTTCCCGGGCGGCGGGCTGTCGCTGACCGTGACCGAGACCTCGCCGGACTTGCTCGACTCACCGGCGGGGTTGAAGGCGCTGACCCGGTAGGCGTAGGTGCCCGCCGGAAGGGTCTCGCTGAAGCCCGTGGTCGTCGTCGTGCCGACCTTGGTGTTGCCCCGGTAGACGTTGTAGCCGGTCGGGTTGCCCGAGGCCGGGCTCCAGCTCAGCGTCACGGTGCCGCCGTTGGCCGTGGCGGTCAGGCCGGTCGGGGTTGCGGGCGGCGGCGGGGTGTCGTTGCCGACCGTGACCGAGACCGTGGCGGACCTGGCCGACTCGCCGGCCGAGTTGACCGCGCTCACCTGGTAGTTGTGGTTACCGGGCTGGGGGCTGTCCGCGTAGGTGGTCGTCGTGGCCGAGCCGACCTTGGCGCCGTCACGGTAGACGTTGTAGCTCGTGGCGCCCTCTGAGGCGTTCCACTTCAGCGTGGCGGTGGTCACGCTGCCCGTACCGGTCAGGCCGGTGGGGGTGGCGGGCACCTGCGGGGTGTCGTTGCCGACCACCAGCGTGACCGACGCCGACTTGGCCGACTCGCCCACGGCGTTGACCGCGGTCACCTGGTAGACGTGGGAGCCCGCCGGGGCGCCCAGGTCGGTGTAGGTGGTCGTCGTGGCCGAGCCGACCTTGTTGCCGTCACGGTAGACGTTGTAGCTGGTGGCCCCCTCGGAGGCGGACCACTTCAGCGTGGCGGTGCTGGGGGTGCTGCTGCCGGTCACGTTCGTGGGAACGGCGGGCGCCCCGGCTCCGGGAGGGCCGTCCAGGACGATGTCGTCGGCCTGGTAGGCGCCCTGGCCGTACCAGCCGTTGACGTAGACCGTCACCGAGTTGGTCGAGGCGCCGGTGGTGAAGGTCCGGGTCAGCTGGGAGTAGGCCGACGGCGAGGACGTCCACGTGCTCTGGTCGGTCGTGCCGGTGCCGGTCACGCCGAGGAACACGTAGCCGCCGCGCACCCAGCCGGACAGGGTGTAGGAGGAGGACGGCTTGACGGGGACCGTCTGCTGGCAGCGCGCGGTGTCGGCGCCCTGCGGCGTGGCCTGCAGGGCCTTGGACCCGCCGTGCACCGGCGAGGAGACCGCCGTCGCGCCGGAGGAGGCCGTGCAGGTCCAGCCGGACAGGCCGTCCTCGAAGCCGGGGTTGTTCGCGATGTTGGCGGCGCTGGCGGGCGTCGCGGCGAGCATCGTGCCGCCGATCGCCAGTGCGGCCGCCGTGGCGAGCTTCCTGAGGTTCATCCGGTGAATCCCTTGAAGATTGTGGTGAACTCCCACGGCGACTGTGAGATGCCGCTGCAGGTGGGCGATACCTGACCGTTGGGGCAGCCGCCGTTGTCACGGCCGGCCGACCAGAAGCCGATGTAGGCCACGTGGTTGCTGTTGGCCCAGTTGAGCAGCGAGCGCGCGTCCGCCTGGGTGGTGGTCGATCCGGTGTCGTTCTTGCCGATCATCGGGGTGAGACCGAGCATCTTCTTGAGCTGCGCGTCGGTCTTGGCGGGCCAGACGCCCTTCATCTGGTTGAGGGTCGCCTGGGCGGCGCTGATCAGCGCGGCGCCCCAGTTGCCGCTGTAGCCGAAGTCCATCAGCATCGGGTTGACGATGAGGTTGAGACCCTTGGCGGCGGCGTCCTGCAGGATCGACACGGAGAACGGGTCGAGGCCGTAGTCCGCGCCCTGGATGCGCAGCGTGTAGCTGATCACGGTGCCGCGCTCGGTCTGGAGCTGCTTCAGCGCGGTGTTGACCTTGTTGACGTCGATGGAGGCCTCGACGTCGACGTCGAGGTGGTTGGTGCCGACGGTGTCGAGCACCTTCTTGTAGGCGGTGAGCAGCGCGGCGGAGGTGCCGCAGGTGTGCTCAAGGTAGGGACCCTGGGCTCCACCGGTGGCCACGATGACCTGGCCGCCCTTCGCCTGGAGCGCCTTGACGTCGTTGATGATGCGCGGCTCGTCGATCGGGATGGTGCCGCCCCAGGCCGGGTTGCAACCGGTGCTGTCGCCGAGGGCGAAGGCCAGGGTGTAGTTCTTCACCCCGGTGGCGTTGGACGCGCTGACCAGGGAGGGCGTCGGCATCGTGATGTCGATGTAGGGCGCGTAGCGGATCTCACCGGTCGGAGGGAGGGTGTCGTCGCTGGTCTTGCCGCTGACCGAGGGACCGTACGCGGAGCAGTTGTTCGATCCGTCGCACGCCCTGACCCGGAAGCCGTAGGTGGTGTTGGCGGTCAGGCCGGTCGCGGTGTGGCTCAGGTTCGCCCCCGCGCTGACCGGGGCCCCGTTGTCCCTGGAGACCTCGTAGCGGTCGACCTTGCCCGAGTCGTCGGTCGAGGCCGACCACGCCAGGTTCAGCGAGTTGGCCGTGGGACCGCCCACGGTCAGGCCGGCCGGCACGCTCGGCGGGGTGGTGTCGGGGCCGCCGGTGGTGGTGCCGTTCACCACGGAGGTGTAGGCGGAGCAGTTGTCCGAGCCGTCACAGGCGCGGACCCGGAAGCCGTAGGTGGTGCTGGCGGTCAGGCCGGTCGCGGTGTGGCTCAGGTTCGCCCCCGCGCTGACCGGGGCCCCGTTGTCCCGCGACACCTCGTAGCGGTCGACCTTGCCGGAGTTGTCGGTCGAGGCCGACCAACTCAGGTTGAGCGTGCTGTTGGTGGCGCCGCCGACGGCCAGGTTGCCGGGGACGGTCGGCGGGACGGTGTCCGGGGGCGGGGTGTCGTCACCGGGAGGGCCGTCCAGGACGATGTCGTCGGCCTGGTAGGCGCCCTGGCCGTACCAGCTGTTGACGTAGATCGTCACGGACTTGGTGGACGCGCCGGTGGTGAAGGTCCGGGTCAGCTGGGAGTAGGCCGACGGTGAGGACGTCCAGGTGTTCTGGTCGGTCGTGCCGGTGCCGGTCACGCCGAGGAACACGTAGCCGCCGCGCACCCAGCCCGACAGCGAGTAGGACGAGGACGGCTTGACGCTGACCGTCTGCTGGCAGCGCGCGGTGTCCGAGCCCTGCGGCGTGGCCTGCAGGGCCTTGGACCCGCCGTGCACCGGCGAGGAGACCGCTGTGGCCCCCGAGGTCCCCGAGCAGGTCCAGCCGGTCAGGCCGTTCTCGAAGCCGGGGTTGGTGGCGATGTTGGCGGCGTGGGCCGGCGTGGCGGCGAGCATCGTGCCCCCCACCGCCAGTGCGGCCACCGCGGCGAGCCTCCTGAGGTTCATCCGTTGTACCCGACGAAGATCTTGGCGAACTCGTAGGGCGTCTGGGGGATGTTGGTGCACTTGTACAGGGGGCCGTTGCAGGCGTTGCGGTCCCGCGTGCCCTCCCAGTACGAGAGCATCCCCAGGTGCTTGGACTTGGCGAAGGCGACGAGCTGGCGGGCGTCGGCCTGGTCGAAGACCCTGCCGTCGTCGTTCTTGCCGAGCATCGGGGTGACGCCGAGCATTCTCCACAGCTGGGCGTCGTTCTTGGCCGGGTAGAGGGTCTTGAGCTGGTTGAACGTGCTGTTGGCCGCCTGGATGGCCGCGTCACCGTAGTCGGCGTCACGGTAGTAGTCCATGGCCATGACGTTGACCAGGTCGAGGTTGACCCCGGCGTCCCTGGCCGACTTGACCACGTTGATGCCGCTCTCGACGAGGCCCTCGGGCAGCACCGGCAGGGTCAGCGAGATCTTGAGGTTGGGGTAGGTCTGCTGGAGCTTGGCCAGCGCCTGCGACCTGCGGTTGACGGAGGCGGTGTCCTGGGTGGCCGCGCCCTCGATGTCCAGGTCGATGTACTTCAGGCCGTAGGTGTCGACGACCATCTTGTACTCGTTGTAGAGCGCGGTGACGTCGGTGCAGGCCTGGGCGAGCTCGACGCCGCTGGCGCCGCCGAAGGAGATCTTCACGTCACCGCCGGCCGCCCTGATGGCGTCGATCTGGTCCTTGGCCCACCCGGAGCGCGGGTCGAAGGCGCCGAACCAGGTGGCCTTGCAGGTCCCGGCGCCGATGAAGGCGAGGGTGTAGTTCTTGACCCCGGAGGCCGTCACCATGTCGGACAGGACCGGCGTCGGCCAGGCGCCCATGTCGACGTAGGGGGCCATCCACAGGTTCCCGCCGGGCTGGACCGTCGGAGTCACGGTGGGAGTCACCGTCGGGGTCACGGTGGGCGTGACCGTCGGGGTCACCGTGGGGGTCACGGTGGGCGTGACGGTCGGCGTCGGCGTGGGGGTGGAACCGCCGTCGCAGGGGTTGCCGTTGAGCGTGCAGCCGGTCGGCGAGCCGGTGCCGGTGGAGACCCAGCCGAAGGTGGCGGTCGCGCCGGGCGCGAGCGTGCCGTTGTAGTCGCGGTTCTTGAAGGTGTACTTGCTCCCGGACTGCGTCATGAGCGAGTCCCAGTAGGAGCCGACCCCGGTGCCCGAGGGCAGGTCCAGGACCACCGTCCAACCGTTGAGCGTGGTGGTACCGGTGTTCTTCACGGTGATCTGGCCGGTGTAACCGCCCGACCACTCCGATGCCTTGGTGAAGGTCGCGGTGTCCGCCTGGGCGGGCGCGTTGACAAGCAGTGTCGCTCCGCAGGCGAGCGCCGCGGCGACGGCGAGCGTCGACAGCCGCACTCGTGTTGATCGTTGGTTCATGACCTGCCTCATGGGACTTCTGGGGGGTGTGGGGGGTGTCATGGGGTGTCATGGGGGTACGGCCCGCGGCCCGGTGCACGGGGCCGCGGGCCGTACCGGCTAGAAGCCGGCGGTGATCTTGGTGAACTCCCAGTCGGCCTGCGCGACGCCGCTGCAGGTCTCCTGGACGCCGCCGCCGGGGCAGGGGCGGTCACGGTTGGTCGACCAGAAGGCCAGGCGGGTCAGACCCTTGGACTTGGCGTAGTCGGTGATCTGCTGCCAGGTCGCCGGGCTGGTCACCTCCTGCTGGTCGGACAGGCCGTTCATGCCGGAGATGCCCATGTGGGCGTAGGCCTGCGCGTCGGTCCAGCCGTTGGCGGACTTCAGCGCGTTCTTCAGGCCCTCGGCCGCGTTGACCGTGCTCTGGTACATGTTCGCGCCGCCGTTGAAGTCGAACGGCATGATCGTGTAGTTGTCGATCGGCACGGCCAGCGCCTTGGCCTGGTTGATCAGGCGGATGCCGTGGCTGGTCGGGCCGGTGGTCGCGGTGCCGAAGGTCACGACGATCTTGACGTTCGGGTTGGCGGCCTTGACGATCTTGAGGCCGTTGAGGATGCGGTCCTGGACGGTGTAGTTCTCGAACTCGTCGGTGTTCTCGATGTCGAAGTCGACCACGGCCGGGCCGACCGCGTCGATGACCTTCTGCACGGCGCCGGCGAAGGCCTGCGGGGTCGAGCAGTTCGGGCCGAGCTTGTTACCGCTCCAGCCGCCGAAGGAGATCTGGACGTTGCCGCCCGCGGCCTTGACCGCGTTGATCGCGGCCTGGTCGGCGCCACCGGTCAGCGGACGCTGCCCGTCCCAGGCCGGGTTGCACCCGTTCTGGGCGAGGATGAAGGCCATCGTGAAGGACTTGATGCCGGTGGCGTTCATGACGGTGGTGACGCTGGGCGGGTTGCCCCAGCCCATGTAGAGGTACGGCGCGCCGGGCATCTTGGCCGGGTTCGGGTTGGTGCAGCCCGTGGTGGTGCCGGTGACGGCGGCGCTGGCGGCCGACTCGCCCTGGGAGTTGTAGGCCTTGACCGTGTAGGTGTGCGGCTCACAGGTGCCCAGGTTGGAGACCGTCGCCGAGGTGCCGGTCACGGTCGCCTTCACCGTGGAGCCCTCGTAAACGCGGTAGCCCGTCACCGTACCCGAGGAGGCGCCCCACGACAGCGAGATGGAGGTGTCGGTGGTGCCGCTCACGGTCACGTTGGCCGGTGCGCCGGGGGTACCGGTGGTGCAGCCGGTGGTGGTCGCGCTGACCGGGTCGCTCTTGGCACCCTCGCCCGCGCCGTTGTAGGCCGCGACGGTGTAGGTGTGCGCCTCGCAGTCACCCAGGCCGGAGATCGTCGCCGAGGTGCCGGTCACGGTCGCCTTCACCGTGGAGCCCTCGTAGACGCGGTAACCGGTCACCGTACCGCTGGCCGCGCCCCACGACAGGGACACGCTCTTGGAGCCGCCGGTGGCCGTCACCGCGCCGGGCTTGCCGGGGGCGGTCTCGGTGCTGCCGCCGCCGCAGTCGGCGCCGTTGACCTTGCAGCCGGTCGGGGTCGCGTCACCGGGGGAGGCGATGAAGCCGAAGCTCACGCTGCTCCCGGCCGGGAGGCTGCCGTTCCAGCCGACGTTGCTGAGCGTGAAGTGGGTACCGCTCTTGGTCAGGCTGGCGTCCCAGGCGGAGCTGACGTTGCCGCCCGCGGGCAGGTCGAACTCGACCTTCCAGCTGCTCAGGGCGGCACCGCTGTCGTTCTTGATCGTGTACTTGCCTTCGAAGGCCGAGCCCCAGCTTGAGGTCTTGGTGAAGGTCGCCGTCACCCCGGCCGCGTGGGCCGGGGAGGAGGCGAGCAGTACACCCGAGGCGGCGATGGCCGCCGCCACGAGAATACGAAGAGGACGCATGTTCCCTCCATGGGGAAGAGGTGCGAGAAGTGCGGTCTTACCTGGGGGGTGTCACTTCGTCGTGACCTAGGTAGGGCCCGCGCCCCGGGGGCGGAAGACGCGGGCCGTACCGGCTGTGTGCCCTGGGAGGTGCTTCCCTAGGGAAGAGTGGCGAGGTGCGGCTTGACGGTCTTGGAGAAGTTCCAGTTGTTGCTGGCGTCCCAGTTGATCGACCAGGTCATCGCGCCCCTGATGCCGGGGTAGGCGTTCGGGGGAACGAAGGAGCCGCAGTTGGTCTTGGTGGCCAGGCAGGTCAGCGCCTGGTTCACCATGGAGGGCGCGACGATGCCGCCGCCCGCGGCGCCGGGGCCCGCGGGCAGGCCGAGCGCGACCTGGTCGGGGCGCAGACCGTTCTCAAGCTGGATGCAGGCCAGGGCGGTCATGAAGTTGACCGTGCCCTGCGAGTAGGCCGCCATCTTGTCGCAGCCGAGCATGGAGCCCGAGTTGTAGTACTGCGTGTGGACAACGGTGAGGATGTCCTTGATGTTCAGCGCGAGCTTGAAGTACTCGGCGCCCGGCGACTGCATGTCGATCGTCTGCGGCGCCATCGTGATGATCAGGTCGGAGCCGGCCTTGGCGCGCAGCGACCGCAGGGCCTGGCCCATGTAGGTGGCGTTGAGGCCGTTCTCCAGGTCGATGTCGACGCCGTCGAAGCCGTAGTTCTGCATCAGGGCGTAGACGCTGTCGGCGAACCTGGTCGCCGCGGCCGAGCTGGCGACCTGGACGCGGCCCTTCTCACCGCCGACCGAGAGGATGACCTTCTGGCCGCGCGAGTGCACGGTCTGCACGTCGGCCTTGAACTGGGCGTCGGTGTAGCCGCCCAGGGAGGCCGACAGGCCCGGGTCGATGCCGAAGACGACCTCGCCCGCGGTGGAGCTGGCCTCGCCGAAGGAGACGGCGATCAGGTCGTACTCCTTCGGCACCGAGGAGAGCTTCAGCTCGACCGCGGGGTTGTCGAAGTTGTGCCAGTAGCCGGTGAGGAAGTGCTTGGGCAGCGGGGTGGTGGTGCAGCCCGTGGTGCTGGTGCTGGCCGGGTCGCTCTTGGCGCCCTCACCGTTGTCGTTGTAGGCCGCGACGGTGTAGGTGTGCGCCTCACAGTCACCCAGACCGGAGATCGTCGCCGAGGTACCGGTCACGGTCGCCTTCACCGTGGAACCCTCGTAGACGCGGTAACCGGTCACCGTACCGCTGGCCGCGCCCCACGACAGGGACACGCTCTTCGAGCCGCCGGTCGCCGTCACCGAGCCGGGCTTGCCGGGGGCGCCGGTGGTGCAGCCGGTGGTGCTCGCGCTCGCCGGGTCGCTCTTGGCACCCTCGCCCGCGCCGTTGTAGGCCGCGACGGTGTAGGTGTGCGCCTCACAGTCACCCAGACCGGAGATCGTCGCCGAGGTACCGGTCACGGTCGCCTTCAGCGTCGAGCCCTCGTAAACCCGGTAACCGGTCACCGTACCGCTGGCCGCGCCCCACGACAGGGACACGCTCTTCGAGCCACCGGTCGCCGTCACCGCGCCCGGCTTGCCCGGGGCGGTCTCGGTGCTGCCGCCACCGCAGTCGGCGCCGTTGAGCTTGCAGTTCAGCGGTACGGAGTTGGCGCCGCCCGGGGTGCCGAGGAAGCCGAAGCTCACGCTGCTGCCGCTGGGGACGCTGCCGTTCCAGCCGACGTTGCTGAAGGTGATGTGCTGGCCGTTCCTGGTCAGCGTGGCGTCCCAGAACGAGCCGACGCTGACACCGGCGGGCAGGTCGAACTCGACCTTCCAGCTGCTCATGGCGGTGCCGCTGTCGTTCTTGATCGTGTACTTGCCTTCGAAGCCCGAGCCCCAGTCGCCGACCTTGACGAAGGTCGCGGTGGCCGAGGCGGCCTGTGCTGGGAGTGCGACCGCCGTCGCCGCCGCGGCGAGGGCCGCCGCGGCGACGAGCGATCCGGCTATGACGCGAAATCTCACGTTAACCTCATGCATTCGGTGGGGGGGGTGGCCGTACGGCTCGCGCTCCTTTTTGGGGGGTGCTCCTCTGCAGGCGGCGAGGAGGCGGAGCGCAAGCCGTACGGCGGGTAGGGCGCGGTCCCGGGGCCGCAGGAAGGCCGGGTCCACGCCATGGTTCAGCGCAGGCCGTCGCCCGGCACGCCGAACGAAGAGGCGCCGTCGCTGGTCGTCTCTTGGTTCGCCGTACCGGTCGCGTGCCCGATCTTCCGGTGTTCACCGGTGATGACCGGCTGTACGCCGACCCGCGGAGTCCGGCCGACGGTGTGTTCGGCCCGTGCGGACGCGCGCGGATCGCCCGGGGTGTTCCGCGTGGCCGCGTCGTTACGGCTCACGCTGGTCGAAACGCTGGTCGAAACGCTGGTCAAGGCGATGATGGAGCCGAGATGCCGCCCGTGACCGGTGGGCGGCGTGTTCTCGCGCCGGGTTTGCCGGTGCGCGGGAACCGCGATGGTGACATCCTTGGGCGTGTGCCCGCCCCGTGGCCCCGACCACCGGCCGCAAGGCCGGACGAGGGTGGCGGTGGTGGTGCCACCTGGCGCGAACGCCCCGTGCGGGGAGCTTGCAGCCTCAGTCAGGACGAGTAAGGGAAGGGTACGCCACATGATCGCTCCCTTGACAGGGGAACCTGGGGGGTGGAGTCGTCCGAACGGCCGGACCTTCACATGGTGATGACTGCCGTCTTGGCGTTCTCGCAGCTCGCGATCGATCAAGGCGGTGGGGGGCGCACCATCGTCGTCTCGTCTCCTCATTTCTTTTAGGAAAGTTTCCTAAGAGTTGTCGCGATCGTAGCCTTGACAGAGATTTGCCACAAGGCCCAAAAGCTCAAGGATTCAACGATCCAGCTAGGCACGTTCCAAAATCTGCCCTCCTTTCCGCCTCCGCGCGCCGGTCACTCCTCGCCGAGCACCTGTGACAGCGGTTTGCGGGTGAGATCGGGAACCTCCGCGTCGTGGGCCGCGTAACCGACCGGGAACAGAATGTAAGGGCGCTCACTGCCGGGACGTCCGCAGATCTCGGTCAGGAACGCCATCGGGTTCGGGGTGTGGGTGAGCGTCGACAGACCCATCTCGTGCAGCGCGGCGATGAAGAACCCGCACGCGATGCCGACGCTCTCGTTGACGTAGTAGTGCTTGACCCGGGTGCCGTCGGGGCGGACGCCGTACTTCTCCGCGAAGCAGACCACCAGCCACGGCACCGTCTCCAGGTAGCCCTTGTCCGAGGTGGTCTCCAGGTGGGCCAGGGCCTCGCGCCACTCGGCGGTCAGCCGGCCGCCCTCGTAGTTCTGCCGCTCCTCGATCTCGGCGGCCTCCCTGATCCGCTTCCTGGTCTCCGGGTCGCCGACGACGATGAACTTCCAGGGCTGCTGGTGCGCCCCTGACGGCGCGGTGTTGGCGGCCCTGATCGCCAGCTCGACGCACTCGCGGGGCACGGGCTCGTCACTGAAGAAGCGCACGCTCCTGCGCCGGTCCATGTGCTCGTAGAACCTGCGGCCCCGTTCCACCATCTCGGCCTCGGGGTACCGCGTGGGCCGGTAAGGAATGAAAGGGTGGGAATGCTCGCGTGCCATTTCTCCTCCATCTTTGCCGTATATGCCATATATGCAGGCGTAGTGTGATTGGCAGTCCCAGACTGGGCAACACACCCGCCGTTTCACTGCCAGATCGTCAGTGAAGGGCACGGCGCGCACTTCGGAGGTGGACAGATTGGCAGCCCGGCGGAACGGCCTGGACGAGCTCGACCGCAAGGTGCTCCACCTGATCAGGGAACGCCCGAGGACCGGGCTGCTGGAGATCTCCCGCCTCCTCGGCGTCGCCAGGGGCACCGTCCAGGCCCGCCTCGACCGGATGGTCTCCGACGGGGTGATCACCGACTTCGGCCCCAACCTCTCCCCCCGCGCGCTGGGGTACCCGGTGCAGGCCTTCACCACGCTGGAGGTCGAGCAGGTCTCCAGGGCCGAGATCTCCGCCGCGCTCACCGCGATCCCCGAGGTCCTGGAGGCCCACATCGTCACCGGTCCCGGCGACGTCTGGTGCCGGATCGCGGGCCGCGACCACGAGCACATCCAGGAGGTCATCGACGAGACCCTCACGATCCCCGGCGTACGGCGCAGCAGCACGGTGATCACGTTGTCCACGGTCGTCCCGCACCGGGTCCAGCCCCTGGCCGACCGAGGCTGAGACACCGGTTCCCGGGAACAGCCGGACCCCGGCGGGCGATCCGGAGACGGGCATGCCGGCGGCGGAGGCGGACCGCCGAGCCGGGGAGGCCGGGAAGGGCTGTGACAGGACGAACGGCGGGCCGTCGCGACGGCCCGCCGTACCGGACTCCGGTCTCAGGCGGCGCTGAACCCGCCGAACAGTGCCAGCGCAAGCCCGAGGGCGACGACCACGTTGACCAGGGTCGCGGCGGCGAAGACCCCGACCGGGCGCCAGCCCGCCTCCCGCAGCGAGGCGACCCTGAACTCCAGGCCGATGCTGACGAAGGCCAGGATCAGGAACCAGACCCGCAGGTCGTTCACCTCCCCGATGACCGCCTTGGCCTGCGTGACGGCGACCGTGCCCTGCCACCAGGTGGCGATCACCGAGGCGGCGACGAAGCCGAGCACGAACTTCGGGAAGCGCCGCCAGAACTCGCCGAGACCCGGCCCGCGCGTGCCGGGGCGCCGCTCGACCCGGAAGGCGAAGTAGGCGGTAAGCCCGATGGTCACGACGCCGATCAGGGCGTTCTGGGTGACCTTGACGATGCTCGCCACCGCGAGCGCGTTGTCTCCGACGATCGCGCCCGCCGCCGTCACCGCCGCGGTGGTGTCGATGTTGCCGCCGATCCACGCCCCGGCGACCTCGTCGCTGAGCCCGAACACGCCCGCGAGCCAGGGCAGGACGAAGATCGAGGGCAGCGCGAAGGCGATCACCAGACTCGCGCTGTAGGCCAGCTGCTCACGCCTGGCCTGTACGGCGCCCGCCGCGGCGATGGCCGCGCTCACCCCGCAGATCGAGACCGCGGCCGACAGCAGCGCGCGCAGCCGTTCCTCAAGGCCCAGCCTGCCGCCGAGCCACCAGGTGAACAGGAACACCGAGGTGATCAGCACGATCGCCTGGACGATCGCGGGACCGGCGGCCGTGACGATCACCCT
This sequence comes from Streptosporangium sp. NPDC000239, assembly GCF_040300765.1. Taxonomy (NCBI): domain Bacteria; kingdom Bacillati; phylum Actinomycetota; class Actinomycetes; order Streptosporangiales; family Streptosporangiaceae; genus Streptosporangium; species Streptosporangium sp. NPDC000239. Next base: position 20,245 of record NZ_JBEPEI010000002.1, read on the forward strand.
GAGGTTGATCGAGGCGCCCAGCAGGACCAGGCCCGTCTTGATGAAGAACTCGGTCCTGAAACCGCCGGACAGGCGCTCTCGCACCCCGGCCAGGGTGAGCACGGCGTTGCCGGCCAGCCCGATGACGATCGCGTAGACCGGGTACTCGACGGTGGCCGCGATGTTCCCGAGCGGGGTCCCCTTGAGCAGCTCGGGGACGTTCTGGTCCAGATAGCGGGTCGCCGCGGCCAGCAGCAGCACGACCAGGACGCCCGACAGCGCCCATCCGGCGCCGCCCTGACGCCGGGACACGACGTTCGTCTCCTCGATGCTCATCAGGGCACCAGCCCTACGGGGATCACGCCGACGAGGACCAGTGCCAGCAGCACCAGGCCCACGATCGTGGCCGCCCAGTCCTCGTTGACCGCCGTACGGCCCTCGCTCTCCACCGCGGTCTCCGCGGGGGTCTCCACAGGAGGATCGGTCTCGCTCATCTCACGACCTCACTCGTCGTCCGACGTCACCCCCGAGTCATTTCCATGGTAATTCGATAGGGATTAAAGGTAAAGCGGTACGACGCGTGGCGGTAGCGTGTGACGGATCACGCAACGTCCCCCTGGAGCACGACCATGTTCTTCGGCATAACCGACATATGGACTTATGTCCTCGGCGCCTTCTTCATCATCCTGTTGCCCGGCCCGAACTCGCTCTACGTGCTCACCACCGCCGCGCAGCGCGGCGTACGCCAGGGATACCGCGCGGCCGCCGGGGTGTTCATCGGCGACAGCGTCCTGATGGTGCTCGCCTCGGCCGGGGTCGCCTCACTGCTGAAGTCGACGCCGATCCTCTTCAACGTCGTCAAGTACGCCGGCGCGGCCTACCTGGCGTGGATCGGCTTCCAGATGCTGCGCGGAGCCTGGCGCTCCTGGCGGACGTCACAGGACGCCCAGGCGGCTCAGGCGGCCCAGGGAGCGCAGGCCGGGCGGACGACGCAGGCCGCGTCCCGGCGCGGTGGGGAGAACCCCCTGCGCAAGGCCCTCGTGATCAGCCTGATGAACCCGAAGGCGATCCTGTTCTTCATCTCCTTCTTCATCCAGTTCGTCGACCCGGCCTACGGCATGCCCGCGCTGTCGTTCCTGATCCTGGGCGTCATCTGCCAGGTGTTCAGCATGCTCTACCTGTCTCTGCTGATCTTCGGTGGAACGTTCCTCGCCGCCCAGTTCAGGACGCGCCGCAAGCTGGCCGCCGGGCTGACCACCGGGGTCGGCGCGCTCTTCCTCGGCTTCGGCGCGAAGCTGGCCACGGCCTCCATGGGCTGACGCCTCCCCGGCCCCGGCGGGACGGCTCGGGCACTCACCCGGCTCGGATACGGTGAATCGCCGTCCGGCACGGGAGTCTCCGTCCCCCGATCCGAGACGTCCGGCGGCCGTCCCCTGGGGAGCGTCATGAGCCATCCGCCCGTCGTCCTGCCCCGCCTCACCGCCCTGGTCCGGCAGGCCGTGCCCAAGCTCCTCGAAGGGGTGGTCGCCCCCCTGGCCGTCTTCTACGCCGCGCTGGCCGTGCTCGGGCTCAACGGGGCCCTGATCGCGGCGGTGAGCTGGGTCTACGCGGGGGTCGGCTGGCGCCTGGTCCGGCGGGTCAGGGTGCCGGGGACGATGGTGCTGGCCGCCATCGCGATCACCGTGCGGGCGCTGCTCGGGCTGTGGAGCGGAAGCGCGGTGGTCTACTTCCTCCAGCCGGAACTGGGCACCATCTGCATCAGCGTGGCCTTCCTCGCCTCGGTGCGGCTGAACCGGCCACTGGCGCAGAAGCTCACCCTCGACTACATCCACCTGCCCTCCGCGGTGCTCAGGCACGAGCGGGTGCGGCGGTTCTTCGCCCGGATCACCCTGCTGTGGGCCTTCGTGCTGCTGGCCAACTCCTCGGTGAGCATCTGGCTCCTGCTGCACGAGTCGATCGGCACCTACCTGCTGGTCCGCACCGGCGTCGTCGCGCTGATCAGCGGTCTCGCCGCGGCCGTCTCCGTCTACGCCTTCCGCCGCGTCCTGCGCCGCCTGCACCACGACCCGGCCCCCGCCTGAGCCTTTCCCTCCCCGCCGGGGAAACCGTCCTCGTCTGAGCCACGAAGACAGGGGCAGGGAGGACCTCATGGACATCGCGGAAAATCCGAAACGCTGGCTCGTGCTGCCCGTCTTCATCCTCGCCCTCGCCCTGGTCGCCGCGGCCGGGGCGCTGGCGGCGGGAGACGCGGGCGGTGAGTACCTCATGCTCGACCGCCCCGCGTGGGCACCGCCGCGGTGGCTGTTCGGTCCCGCGTGGACGGTGCTCTACGTCATGATCGCGCTGTCGGGCTGGCTGGCCTGGTCGGCGCGCGGCCTGACCCCCGCGCTCGGCGTCTACGCCGTCCAGCTCGTCCTCAACGCGCTCTGGACCCCGCTGTTCTTCGGCGCCCACCTGTACGGCGTCGCCTTCGCCGAGATCGTGGTGCTCTGGGGGACGATCGTGGCCACCGTCGTCATGTTCCGGCCGATCAGCCGCCCCGCCGCCTGGCTGCTGGTGCCGTACGCGCTGTGGGTCACCTACGCGGGCGCGCTGAACCTGGCCGTCTGGCTGATGAACTGACCCCGCCGCGCGGGATCTCCTGCCGGAACAGGAGGGCGCATGACGAAAGTAGGGGGTCACCACGACCGAACGCGGGATGTGCCGACCGCCCTCTGCTTCCTAGGGTCGAGATGACGCGCCCCTGAGGGGCCCTCAGGGGGCGCTCCCCGAAAGCTCGGGGACTCCCCCTGATGCCCGACATGCGGGCCGCCCGGCACCGTGCTGTGTGCGGTTCCCGATACCTACAGGAGTGCGGCTGTGACACAGGCCATCCTCGACGCCGTCCACCAGGCGATGTCCTCGCCGTGGATCTATCTGGCGCTGTTCGCGCTGGCCATGCTCGACGGCTTCTTTCCCGTGGTCCCCGCGGAGACGGCCGTCATCACGGCCGGTGTCTTCGCCGCCTCGACCGGCGCACCCAGCCTGTGGCTGGTGATCGTGGTCGCGGCACTCGGAGCGTTCGCGGGCGACCACATCTCGTACGCCATCGGGCGCACGACCAACAGCCGTCTGAGGGGCGGAAGGCGCAGCGGCAAGGCGATCGCCTGGGCGGAACGGGCCCTGGCCGAACGCGGCGGGCTAGTCCTGGTCGTGGCCCGTTACATCCCCGCGGGCCGGACGGCGTGCACCCTCACCATGGGCGCCGTCGCCTACCCCCGGCGCTCCTTCGCCCTCTTCGACGCCCTGGCCGCCGTGTCCTGGGCGATCTACTCGGGGCTGATCGGCTTCGTGGGCGGCGCCGCCTTCGAGAACGACCCGATCAAGGGGCTGCTGCTCGGCCTCGGCATCGCCCTGTCGATCACGGCGGTGGTCGAGGTGGTCCGCTTCACCCGGCGGCGCCGTACGGCCGAGCGGCACGAGCGGACCGCGGCCGGGGTCCGCGACTGACCCCTACCTCCTTTCCCCCTCGCCGGCGGGGAGGGAACTCCGTCACCTCGGAGAAGGCCGTCGCCCCGGCCACGAGGCCCTGACGGCCCCCGAGCCCGACCCCGGGGAATTCCCCGGGGAGTCAGGGAGAACCCCGATGGTTCCGGGGTCCGTGCCGCGAGACGCTGCCACTGGTTCACCGGAAGACCCCAACCGGTCGCCTCCTTGAGGTGTCTCGGCCATCTCGCCATGTCTTCATCTGCAGTGGAAGGAGTGCGCATGACCGTGTTGGCCGTCGGCCTGGCGTTGCTGGGATCGCTGTTCTTCGCGCTCGGAGCCGCGTTGCAGCAGCACGAGGCGGCCGGTGCGGAACGACCCACGATCGGCCGTCTGTTCCGGCGCCCGCGATGGCTGCTCGGCGGGCTGTCCATCGGGGTCGGGACCGGCCTGCACGTCCTCGCCCTGAGGTACGGCCCGCTCACCGTCGTCCAGCCGATGGGCGTGGCCAGCCTGCTGTTCGCCCTGCCCTGCGCCGCCGCCCTCGGCGGTCGCAGACCCACGTCCCGTGAACTGTCCGCCGCCGCGGTGATCGCCGTCGGGCTCGGCGGCCTGGTGCTGGTCGTTCCCCAGGGCACCGGAGACCCCCACCTGAGCACGACGGGGGTGGTGGCCCTGCTCGCGGGGGCGGCCATCACCGCCCTGGCCCTGTGGGCGGCCTCCCGGCGGACCTCGCCGGCGGGACGGGCCGGGCTGCTCGCCATGGCCGCGGGCGTGCTCTACGGGGCGACCGCCACCCTCACCAGGGTCCTGGTCTACGGCGACTGGGACCTCTGGCTGGTGCTCGCCGTACCGCTGCCCTGCCTGGTCGCGCTGGTCCTGCTGCAGCACGCCTACGCCGCCGGCCACTTCGGCGTCGCCTTCGCCGCGCTCCAGGTGGCGGACCCGCTCACCGCCGTCGTCTTCGGAGCCCTGCTTCTCGGTGAACCGCTGCCGACCGGCGCGGTGAGCACGCTGACCGCGCTCGCCGCCGCCTGCCTCACCGCCGCGGGCACGGTCGCGCTGGCCCGCACGACCCCGCTGTCCCCCAACGTCCGATTAGATCGATGAAGGAGTATCGATGGTCACCTCAGCCGCCCCGATCCTCGCCCCGTCCCCCCTCCCCCAGAGGCCGAGACGGGTTCTGATCGCCACCGACACCTACCCGCCGGACGTCAACGGCACCGCCTACTTCACCCACCGCCTGGCCTGTGGCCTGGCCGGGCGGGACAACGAGGTCCACGTGATCTGCTGCTCCGACGAGGGCCCGGCCAGGACCGAGTCCCTCGACGGGGTGACCGTGCACCGGCTGCGCTCGGCCCCGCTGCTGGTCCACCCGACCATGCGCGTCTCCCTCCCCTCCAGGCTCGACCGGCTGGTACGGCACATCGCCCCCGACGTGCTCCACGTCCAGGGACACTTCGTGGTCGGCAGGGCCGCGATCTCGGCGGCCAGGCGCGGCGGCGTCCCGGTGGTCGCGACCAACCACTTCATGCCCGACAACCTCTTCCAGTTCGCGCACGTCCCCGGGCCGCTGCGGGAGCAGGTCGCCCGGCTGGCCTGGCGCGACTTCAACCGGATCTTCTCCCGTGTCGACCGGGTCACCACGCCGACCAGGATCGCCGCCGGGCTGCTCACCGACCGGGGCTTCACCCGCTCGGTCGAGGCCGTCTCCTGCGGCATCGACCTCGCCCGCTTCCACCCGCACGCCGAGCCCAGGGCGTGGGCGCGCAAGGCCTTCGACCTGCCCGACCGGGACACGGTGCTGTTCGTGGGGCGCCTGGACGAGGAGAAGCGGCTTGAGGACCTCGTCCGCGCGCTGCCGTACGTCCTCAACGAGACCGACGCGCAGATCGCGCTGGTCGGCACCGGCGGGCAGCGGGCGGCGCTGGAACGGCTGGCGCACCGGATCGGGGTCGGCGACCGGGTGATCTTCCTCGGTTTCGTGCCGGACGAGACGATCCCGCAGGTGTACGCCGCGGCGGACGTGTTCGCGATGCCCAGTGTCGCGGAGTTGCAGAGCATCGCGACGCTTGAGGCCATGGCGACGGGCCTGCCGGTCGTCGCCGCCGACGCGATGGCCCTGCCCCACCTCGTACGGCCCGGCGAGAACGGTCACCTGTTCGCCCCCGGCGACGTGCGGGGGCTGGCCAAGCACCTGGGCGACCTGCTGCGCAGCCCGCAGGCGCGCGCCTCCATGGGCGCCGTGAGCCGCTCGATCGCGCTGACCCACGACCACCAGGCCTCCCTGGCCAGGTTCGAGGCGATCTATCAGGAGGTGGCGCGGTGAGCGCGGGCGCCCTGGGCAGGGGCGCCGTCGGCACGGGAAAGGAAAGCGAAGGAACCGTGAAAGAGGAGAACGCGGGCGCACGCGCCGTGTGGCGCTGGCCGGGGGTCGCGGCGGCGCTGCTGGCCGTCGCCGCGACGCTCTACGCGCACGTGGCCGCGGGCCAGGTCGATCCGATGACGACGTTGATCAGCGACTACGCGCTGCTGGGCGCCAGTGCCCCGGCGATGGTCCTCGGCACGATCGCGCTCGCCGTCGGCTCGGTCTGGGTCTCCTACGGCCTGGCCCGGGTGGACCCGGCGCGCAGCGCCGCCGCCCGGGTGCTGTTCCTGGCCGGGGCCGTCGGCCTGCTGCTGACCGCGGCCTTCACCACGGACACCGCCGCCGGGACCCTCTCGGCGGGCGGGGAGATCCACCGCTGGTCGGCGGCCGTGGTCTTCACCGCGCTGCCCTGCGCGGGCTGGCTGCTCGGCAGGAGGTTCAGGAACCCGCTGCTCTCGGTCGTCAGCGCGCTCTCGGTGGTGCTCCTGGCCGCCTTCCTGGCCGCCCACCCGGGCTCGCTGGTCTCCTCCCTCATCGACGGCCCCGGCTACTACGGCCTGCTCCAGCGCCTGCTGGTGCTGAGCGACGCCCTGGTCGTCCTCCTCGCCTCCCTCGGTCTGGGCGGCAGAGGTGAGACATCTCGCGTACCGACCCTCGGGGTACCTACGCTAACGTAGGTTACGGTTCCGTAGTCTGTGAGGGAGAAGACCGCAATGCGCGAGTTCAGCCAGACCGAGCTGTTGCTTGAGCTTGAGCCCGTCGTCGCCGGGGAGCTGGACCGGCATCACAAGGTGGCGAAGGAGTGGTTCCCCCACGAATACGTCCCGTGGTCCGAGGGCAGGGAATTCGACGGCGTGCTCGGCGGCGAGGCCTGGGTCGAGAACGACTCGAAACTGCCCGAAGAGGCGCGCGTCTCCCTCATCGTCAACCTGCTGACCGAGGACAACCTCCCCAGCTACCACTACGAGATCGCCACCGCCTTCGGCCGCGACGCCGCCTGGGGCACCTGGGTGCACCGGTGGACCGCGGAGGAGGCCCGGCACGGCGCCGCCCTGCGTGACTATCTGACGGTCACCCGCGCGGTCGACCCGGTCGCCCTCGAACGCGCCCGCATGTTCCACATGGAGGAGGGGTTCACCAACTCCTACGAGGGAGTGCTCCACTCACTGGCCTACGTCTCCTTCCAGGAGCTGGCCACCCGGATCTCGCACCGCAACACCGGCAGGGCCTCCGGCGAGCCGAACTGCGAGCGGCTGCTGGCCAGGATCGCCGCCGACGAGAACCTGCACATGCTCTTCTACCGGAACCTTCTCGACGCCGCCTTCAAGCTGGCCCCGAGCCAGACGATGCGCGCCGTCACCGACGTGGTGACCACCTTCCAGATGCCGGGGACCGGCATCGAGGGCTTCAGCCGCAAGGCGATGATCATCGCCAACGCCGGGATCTACGACCTGCGCCTGCACATCGACGACGTCCTCATGCCGGTGCTGCGGCAGTGGGCCGTCTTCGACATGAAGGACCTCGACGGCGAGGGCGAGAAGGCCCGGGAGGAGCTCGCCGAGTTCCTCGCCCGTCTGGAGGTCTCCGCCTCCCGCTTCGTCGAGCGCCGCGAGGCCCGCCGCGCCCGCGAGGCCGCCCGCTCCTGAACCTTCTCGCGCCTTCCGCCGGGGGCTCGGGAAGCGGCCCCCGGCGGAAGGACGCGCGGATCAGGACTTCGCCAGGTCCGCGAGCGGGACCTCGGGGTCGGCGAGCCGCTCGGCGTCCACGGCGACGCCCGAGCGGATCAGGTTCTGCACCGGGCCGATGCCGTCGTCCCACAGGTTGACGTGCATGCCCGCCACGACGCGGCCCCCGCTGAGCCAGAAGGCGTAGAAGGCCTGTTCCTCCCGCTCTCCCCTGACGACGACGGAGTCGTAGCCGCCCGGCTCGAACCAGCCGGAGAACTCCATGCCCACGTCGTACTGGTCGCTGAAGAAGTAGGGCGGCCTGTCGTAGACGACCTCCTGGCCCAGCATGGACCTGCCCGCGGCGAGGCCGCCGTTGAGCGCGTTGGCCCAGTGCTCGACGCGGACGCGGGTGCCGTACAGGGGGTTGAAGGCGTTGGCCACGTCACCGGCGGCGTAGACGTCGGGGTCCTCCGTGCGCAGCGCGGCGTCGACCAGGACTCCGTTGTCCACCGGCAGACCGGACAGTACGGCCAGCTCGGCGTTGGGCCGCACGCCCACGCCGACGATCACGACGTCGGCCGGGACCTCCGCCCCGTCGTCGGTCGCGACGGCCCTGACGCGCCCGTCACCGAGGACACCGGTCACCTGACGGCCGAGCCTCAGGTCGACCCCGTGCCGCCGGTGCAGGTCGGCGAAGAAACCGCCCATCTCCGGCCCTAGCGCGGCCTGCAGCGGCACCGGGCGCGGCTCGACGACGGTCACCTCGCAGCCGTACTCGCGGGCCGCCGCCGCCGTCTCAAGGCCGATCCAGCCCGCGCCGACGACGACGACCCGGCCGCCGCCCTTGATCGCGTCACGGAGCCGCTGTGAGTCTCCGAGGCCACGCAGGTAGTGCAGGCCCTCAAGGTCGGCGCCGGGCACGTCGAGGCGGCGCGGGGAGGCGCCGGTCGCGAGCAGCAGCTTGTCATAGCCGATCTGCCCTCCGCCGTCCAGCTCCAGCCTGCGCGCGCCCCGGTCGAGGTCGGTCACCTGGCTGCCGGACACCAGTTCCACGGAGTGCTCGCGGTACCAGGCCTCGTCGTGGACGTAGACCTTGGCCTGGTCCTCCTTGCCCAGGAGATAACCCTTCGACAGCGGAGGACGTTCGTAGGGCAGTTCGGACTCGGCGCCGACAAGGGTGATCCTGCCGTCGAAGCCCTCCTCCCGCAGGGACTGGGCGGCCTTCGCGCCTGCGAGGCCCGCCCCAACGATGACGTACGTCTGCTCGGTGGTCATGCTCCTCTTCTTATCGGATTACCGCCCCGCTATCGATCAGTTGGCGTGATCCGTCTCCACGGCGGCGTTCCCCCTTATTTCATCACTTGTTGACTTTCTGGTCGCACCGACCTACGTTTACGGGAGAAAGACACTGATCACCGCCCGTGGCCTTGTGGAGGCTCGCCGATGTCCGCCAGCCCGTTGATCCTGCCGTTCTCCGACATCGGAGCGGAGGCGCTCCCCCTGGCCGGCGGCAAGGCCGTCAACCTCGGCGTGCTCACCAGGGCCGGTTTCCCCGTCCCGCCCGGGGTCTGCCTCACCACACGGGCCTACCGCGCGGCCACCGAGGGGGCGGGTCTCGGCGACGTGCTCGACGCGCTGGCCACGACCCCCGCCGGGGACGTCACGGCCCTGAACGAACTGGCCGCCAGGGCCCGCGCCCTCGTGCTCGCCGCCCCGGTGCCCCCCGAGGTCGCCGAGGCCGTACGGCACGGCGTGCGCGGCCCCGGCGGTCCCTCCGGCCCGGTCGCCGTGCGCTCCTCGGCGACCGCCGAGGACCTGCCGCACGCCAGCTTCGCCGGGCAGCAGGACACCTACCTCAACGTGGTGGGCGAGGAGGCCGTGCTCGACGCGGTCAGGCGCTGCTGGGCCTCGCTGTGGACCGACAGGGCGGTCGCCTACCGGGCGGCCAACGGCGTCGACCACCGGTCCGTCCTGCTGGCCGTCGTGATCCAGGAGATGGTCTCCTCCGAGGTCGCCGGGGTGATGTTCACCGCCAACCCCGTCACCGGCAGGCGGCACGAGGCGGTGATCGACGCCAGTCCCGGGCTCGGCGAGGCCGTGGTCTCCGGCTCCGTCAACCCCGACCACTTCGTGGTGGACGTCGCGACCGGCCGGATCACCGGGCGGCGCCCCGGCGACAAGCTGCTGGCCGTACGGCCGCTGCCCGGGGGAGGCGTCGAGCATGTCGGCCTCGGGGACGGGACGGGGTCGGCCTGCGTCACCGACGACCAGGTCAGGGCGCTGGCCGCGCTGGGCGGGCGGGTCGAGGAACACTACGGGAGCCCGCAGGACACCGAGTGGGCCATCGACGCCGACGGCTCGCTGTGGCTGACCCAGTCGCGCCCGATCACCACCCTCTTCCCCGTCCCCGAGAGCGCCGCGGCGCGGGCGGAGGGCGGCCCCCGGATCTACTTCTCCTTCAGCGTCGCGCAGGGCGTCTACGCGCCGTTCACCCCGATGGGCGTCTCGGCCTTCCGGCTGATCTCCTCCTCGATCTCGGCGCTGGCGGGGAACCCCGTGGCCGACGTGACCGCCGGGGCCCCGCAGCTGACCGAGGCGGCCGGGCGGCTGTTCCTCGACGTCACCGGCGTCATGCGCGGACGGGCCGGTCGTGCGGTCGTGCCGCGCCTGCTGGACGTGATGGAGGCCAGGTCGGCGGTGGTGCTGCGCGGTCTGTTCGACGACCCCCGTTTCGGGGTGACCCGGCGCTCCGTGCTGCCCGCGCTGCGGCGGGTGCTGCGGATCGCGCGCCGCTTCCGCGTCCCCTCCAACGTCGTGCGGGCCGTGCTGAACCCCGGGGCCACGCGGGGGCGGGTCGAACGCCTCAGGTCACGGCTGCGGGCCGAGCTGGCGCCGCTGCCGGAGAGCGCCACCCCGCTTGAGCGGCTCGACCGGGTCGAGCGGACGCTGAGCGCGCGGACCGTCCCCCTGCTTCCCCACGTCGTGCCCGGCCCCATCGCCGGGTTCGCCATGCTGGGCCTGGCCGCCCGTCTCCTGGGCGGGCGGGCCCGGCCCGGGGAGCTGACGACCGTGCTGCGCGGGCTGCCGCACAACGTCACCACCGAGATGGACCTGGCCCTGTGGCGGCTGGCGGGCCGGATCAGGCGGGACGCCGACGCCGCCGCCCTGCTGCTCACCGTCCCCGCCGCCGACCTGGCCCGGCGCTTCCACGACGGGACGCTGCCGCGGACGGTCCAGCGGGAGCTGCGGGAGTTCCTCGCGGTCTACGGCGTCCGCGCGGTCGCCGAGATCGACCTGGGGGTGCCCCGCTGGTCGGAGGACCCCACGCACGTCCTGGGCGTGCTGGCCAACTACCTGCGCCTGGACGACCTCTCCCAGGCTCCCGACGAGGTGTTCGCCAGGGGCGCCGCGGAGGCGGCCGTCATGATCAGGACACTCGCCGCCCGGGCCGGTGGCCTCCGCGGGCCGCTCGTCCGCTTCGCCCTCGGCAGGGCGCGGGCCCTGGCCGGGCTGCGTGAGCTGCCCAAGTTCCTCGTGGTGACCGTGCTGGCCGCGATGCGCGCCGAACTGGCCGCCGTCGGGGCCGAACTGGCCTCCCGCGGCGTCCTCGACTCCCCCGGCGACGTCTTCTTCCTGACGATCGGCGAGGTCAGGGCCCTGCTGTCTGCCCCGCCCGCCGACCCCGCCGGTTCCCTGGCGCTCGTCGCGGAACGGCGCGCCCAGGCGGACCGGGAACGGCTGCGCAGGCACCTGCCCAGGGTCGTGCTGTCCGACGGCACCGAACCCGAGGCCGTCGCCACGGCGGAGCCGGTCGACGGCGCGCTGACCGGGACCCCCGCCTCGGCGGGGACGGTGACCGGGACGGCCAGGGTCGTCCTCGACCCCGTCGGGGCCCACCTCGAACCCGGGGAGATCCTGGTCTGCCCCTCGACCGACCCCGGCTGGACGCCGCTGTTCCTCACCGCGGGCGGCCTGGTCATGGAGATGGGCGGGGCCAACTCACACGGCGCCGTGGTGGCCAGGGAGTACGGCATCCCCGCCGTCGTCGGTGTCGCCCACGCGACCGAGCACGTCGTCACCGGCCTGCGGATCACGGTCGACGGCACCTCGGGAACGGTGACCACGACCTGAGGCGACCTGAGGCTCATCCGCGCAGCACCTCCGCACACCACCCGAGGCCCGTCACGGCCCGGTCGACCAGCGCCTGGTCGGCGAACTCGTCCGTGCCGAGCAGGCCGAGCAGGGCGAAGGTGTCGGCGGCGTAGGCGGCGATCGTCCGCTCGTCGGCCGGTTCGCCCCCGGCCTGGCCGTACCCCGCGAGCAGCGGCCCCTCCAGCAGGCCGTAGGCCCTCATCCGGCCGAGTTCGGCGGCGGGGTCGCCCATCGTGCAGTTGGACAGGTCGAGCACCGCGACGAGGTCGTCCCCGTGGAAGCACAGGTTCTCCCTGCGCAGGTCCATGTGGAGCAGCCGCAGCGGCGCCCGCCCGGCCCGCTCCCCGGCCACCGCCGTGGCCGCCTCGACGAGCGCCCGGTGCCCGTCGAGGGGGACGCGGGCGGCCAGCGCGCCCACCCGGATCTCGATGCGCCTGGCCATCGCCTCCGGGGCGCAGTCGGCGCCCAGTCCCGCGCGCCGGGACGCCGGGACGTCCGCCGTGTGGACGCGCGCCAGGACCTCACCGAGGCGGCGCAGCCGCGTTTCGCCGAGTTCGGCCGCTCCGTCGTCGGGGACGAGGTCCAGGAGCATCCACGACCGCTCCCCCTCACCCCGGGCTCGCCGCCACCCCCTGAGACCGGCGACGGGCACGCCCGCCCGGGCGAGAACCCCGTGCGCCAGGACCTCGCGTTCGAGGACGGCCCCGAAGTCGACCGTCCCGTCGTAGGCCGTCGGGGTGACCTCCCGCAGCGGCACCCTGAGCACGAACCGCCGTTCGCCGTCCGCCTCGACGAGCAGCGCGGCGTAGTCGGCGCCCCGGCGCCAGGGCGAGATCACGCACCCCGGCGGCAGCCGGTCGGCCAGCTGCCGGGCCATCCGCCCGGCGAGCCGTTCCTCGTCGGGAATCTCCAGACCGCGCAACACGACATCCCCCCTGTCCCCGTTCCCCGCCCGATTGTAAGAATCGGCTCGGTGGGTCGCCTCGGGAAAGGACCGTCACGTGTCCCGTGATCGGATCGCCGTGCTCGGCGAGTGTGTCGCCGACGCCTTCGTCACCGGTACGGCGCCGGGAGGCGGGCTCGCCCTGCGGGTCCTGCCCGGCGGCGGTCCCGCCAACACCGCCGTGGCCCTGGCCCGTCTCGGCACGCCCGTCCGCTTCCTCGGGCGGATCTCCCGTGATCCCTTCGGGGAGCTGTTCCGCGCCCACCTGGACGCCTCCGGCGTCGATCTGACCGGCTGCGTGAGCGCGCAGGAGCCCAGCGTCCTGGCCGTCGCCACTCTGGACGAGGCGGGACGGGCGGCCTACTCCTTCCACGCCGAGGGAGCGGCCGACTGGCGGTGGAGTGCGGCGGAGCTGACCGGCGAGCGGGTCGGCGACGCCGTCTGCCTGCACACCGGCTCCCTCGCCCTGGTCCACGACCCCGGGGCGGGGCGGATCGAGGAGCTGCTCGCGCGGGCCGCCGCCGGGACGACCGTCTCGATCGACCCCAACGTACGCCCCGGCGTCGTCCCCCTTGACCGCTACCGGGAGGCGATGCCCCGCTGGTGCGCGCTGGCCGACGTCGTCAAGCTGAGCCTCGACGACCTGGAGCTGATCCGCCCCGGTGAGACGGCCGAGCGCGCCTGCGACGCCTGGCACGCCGCGGGTGCCCGGCTGGTCGTGGTGACCCTCGGTCCCGGGGGCGCGCTCGTCTCCCTGGACGGCCTGCGCGTGAGGGTGCCCGCGCCCGCCGTACGGGTCGTGGACACCGTCGGGGCCGGTGACTCCTTCACCGCCGCGTTCCTGCACCGGCTGCGCGCGGACGGCCTGCTCGGCGGGCGGCTCGACGCCCTCGACCTGGACGCGGCCGGGCGGGCGGCGGCCTTCGCGGCCGGGGCCGCCGCCCGCACCTGCTCGGTTCCCGGAGCCGACCCTCCGTGGGCCGGTGACCTGTGAGCCCCGCTAGCTCCTCGGTCCCGTGGAGAGGGCCTCGGCCCGTTCGCGCCCGCCCGGCAGCAGGCGGGCGAACCACTCCGAACGGCTGGCGATCAGCGGCCCGAACAGCGCGAGGATGAGCACGTATCCGGCGATGAACGGCGCGAGCCTGCCGTCGAGCCCGGCGGCCACGGCCATGGTCGCCAGGACCAGGGCGAACTCCCCTCGGGAGAGCACGGTCAGTGAGATGTTCACCGCCTGTGTCGCGCCGAAGGAGTTCATCCTGGCGGCCAGTGCCCCCGCCGCCACGTTGAACACCAGGGTGAGCATGACCGCGATGGCGACGGGCCAGGCGACGGAGAGCATGTCCCCGGGCTCGATGGACAGGCCGAACGCGAAGAAGAACAGGGCCGCGAAGGCGTCCCTGAGCGGATGGACGAGCCGGCGGATGCGCGGCGCGGCCTTGGTCGAGCTGAGGATCAGGCCGATCATGAAGGCCCCGATGGCGTCGGAGACGCCGAGTTCCTCCGCGACGCCCGCGGTGAGGATCGCCAGTCCGGTGAACATCACCACGAGCAGCTCGTCGTCCTTGGTGGTCACGAGCCTGTCGACCAACCGGGTGCCCCACCTGGCCAGCGCGGTCAGCGCGATCAGGAAGGCGAAGGCCTTGCCGAAGGAGAGCGCGGCGGCGGCGAAGGAGTCGGCACCGCTGAGCACCGGCTGCAACACCGCCAGGTAGAGGGCGAGAAAGATGTCCTCGACCACGATGATTCCCAGGATGAGGCGGCTCTCCGGGTTGCCGATCCGCCCGAGGTCGACGAGCAGTTTGGTCGCGATGGCCGAGGAGGAGATCCCGACCACCCCGGCCAGGACCAGCGCCTCCCTTGTCCCCCAGCCGAGGGCGAACCCGAAGATCAGGCCTCCCCCGACGTTGAGCAGGATGTAGACGGTCCCGGCGAGCGCCAGCCTGCTGCCGCCCGCGATGAGACTGTCGAGGGAGAACTCCAGGCCGAGGTAGAACAGCAGGAAGATCAGGCCGAGCGTGGCGATGACCTTCAGGTCGGCCGGGTTCTCCACGAGGGCGAGCCCGGGGGTGTGCGGCCCGAAGATGATGCCCGCGAGCATGAACAGGGGGATCGTCGGCAGTCCGATCCGGCCGCCGAGCCTGGCGATGATCCCGGCGGCGAGGAAGGAGCCGCCGAGGGCGATGAGAGCGTCACCCAGTGCCACGGTGGCCTCCTTCCGGCCTGATTCCGGGCATGGTGAAAGCGCATTCGTAGAACATGAAAAAACCTCCGTCGGACGATCTCGATCTGGTGCGTCAGAGATCGCCGGACGGAGGCGCCCGGGGTTCGGACGGGCCGTGTACGGCCCGCGTGACGACGGTGACGGGCGGCCGGGGGCGCAGCCACACCACCCGTGCCGGGCCGGCGTGCCGGATCGTGGGCGGAGGCAGGCTGTGCCCCGCCTTGTACGGCGAGGCCGGGGGCAGGATCGCGCCGCTCGCCAGGGCCACGGCGACGCCGGGTTCGTGGCGTAGCCCGTGGTGCGCCTGGAGCGGCGCGTGGATGACAGTGAGCAGAACGAACAGAAGGGAGGCGACCGTACCGACGACCCTCTTCTGCAAACCGGACCCTAACCCTGAGGCGAATTGTCCGTTATTTTATCATCTGTCACCGTCGTTTCCCGGGCCGGGCGCCACGACATCAGATACGCCCGCTGCCAGAGGATTTCGAGCGGCCCCCGCTCGAAGCGGCGCAGCCACAGCGCGGCCAGCGTCATGAACACCGCGCAGATGGCCGCCCAGGCGGCGACCGTCCACCACGGCCGCAGTCCCTCGAACCGCGTGGCCAGGCCGAGCCCCCAGCCGTAGCAGAGCACCGCCCCCGCCAGGTTCTGGAAGACGTAACAGCTCAGCGCCGTCCTGCCGACGGCCGTCAGCCCCCGGCGCATCCGGCCCTGAACGTCCCCCGCCCCGAGCGCGACCGTCGTCACCAGCCCCAGCAGGCCGAGCGCGACCAGCGGCGGCAGCAGGTAGCGGTCGACCAGGAACCAGCCTTCTCCGGAGAAGGCCGTCAGCAGGTTCAGCGGCGCGCCGACGCCGAGCCCGAGGACCATCAGCCTGCGCCGCAGGACGGCGCCGCGTTCCGAGTCCTCGAAGACCCCCGCCCGCACCAGGCGGGAGCCGAGCAGGAACAGCACGACGCCCAGCGGGACGATGAACACGGCCTCGAAGCGGTAGGTGCCCATGTTGACGATCCTGGCGGTGACCTGGTCGAGGTAGCCGCCCTCGGCGAACCGTCTCGACGGCGCGGCCCCTGAGGAAAGATCGGCGACGCCGTACAGGAGGGCGAGGGTGATCAGGCCGATCACGGCGGCGAACACCGTCCCCGTCACGATCATCCAGGCCCTGACCACCCGGTCGCTCCTGCCGATGAGGAAGGCCACCAGGACCGAGACCACGGCGTAGCCCATGAGCACGTCGAACTCGAAGATCAGCACGTAGTGGAGCAGTCCCTCGACGAACAGCAGCGCCGCCCGCCACAGGTACCGGCCGGGCCAGGTGACGCCACGCCGTACGGCCGAGCGGTACTGCAGCTCCATGCCCACCCCGAACAGCAGGCTGAGCAGGGCCAGGAACTTGCCGTTGGCCAGGAAGTGCAGGAAGGTCTCGGCCGCCCCGCTCCCGGAGAGGGCGTCCATGACCCCGGCCGGCCCCAGGGGGTCGGTGAAGATCCAGATGTTGGTGCCGAGCGTGCCCATGATGGCGATGCCCCTGAGCACGTCGAGCACGTCGATGCGTCGCGTCGTCACCCTTCAACGATCGCCGTCCCCGGCCCGCGGGACATCGTCGCGCGGACCCATCCGTCGGCTACATCGATCTATGTAGCCTCTCCCCCGCTGGGGCGATCTCTAGACCGACAAATCCGGATATGTCGCCTTCAGAGGTGTTCGGCGAGGAACTCCGCCGTGGCCTCCACCGCCCGGGCGACGCAGGGCTCGACGTCGTAGAGGTCGGTGTGCCGCCGGGCGTCCACCCAGACGAGCCGCTTGGGCCCCTCCATCCGCCGGTAGACCTCCTCGGCGCCCTCCGGGGAGCTCATCCGGTCGATCACCCCGTGCACGACCAGGCCCGGCGTCGGGGCCAGGAAGTCGGCGCCGGTCATGTCGTCCACGGTGAGCAGCTCACCCAGGGAGGCCCTGGTGACCAGGTTTCGCCAGTGCGGGCAGGCGCCCCGCCCCGTGCCGTAGTAGTCGAACGGTTCCGGCCCCGGCATGGCCGCCTCGCCCTCCTGCGCCACGGCGGGCAGGTACTCCACCTCCCCGCCCCGGTCCTGACGCTCCATGACCTCGGCGTGGCGGGCCAGCGCCTCCCGGTAGCCCGCCCCCATCGTGGCGCGCGTGCCGTACGGATTGCCGTAGGACCCCGCGATGCCCGCGAAGGCCCCGACCCGGGGGTCGAGGGCGGCGAACCTGAGCGCGTAGCCCGCGCCGAGGCAGATCCCGACCGCTCCGATCCGGCCGCCGTCCGCCTCGGGACGCGAGCGCAGCAGCGAGACCGCGGCCCGCAGGTCACGCAGCTTGCCCTGCGGATCCTCGTGCCCGCGCGGCGTGCCGCCCGACTCGCCCCAGTTGCGGTGGTCGAAGGCCAGCGTCACGTAGCCGGCCCCGGTCAGCGCCTCGGCGTAGCGGCCGGCGACCTGGCCGCGTGTCCCGGTGAACGGCCCGGTCAGCACCAGCGCCGGACGCGGCCCCGGCCCCTCGGGCACGCGCAGGTCACCGACGAGTGTGATCCCGTCGGCCTCGAACTCAACCCTCTCGCTCATGCCCCCAGACTGTACGGCTCCGCGAACGTCCCCGGCCCTCGGCCGTACGCGCCGAGGGCCGGGGACGACGGCTAGGAGTCGAACCCGAGACCCATCTTGTCCAGGGTGCGCAGCCAGAGGTTGCGACGGCCCTGGTGGAGGTCGGCCTGGGCGATCGACCAGCGGGTCATCTGGATCCCGGCGGAGCGGACCGGCTCCGGCGGGAACGGCAGCGGCTTCTCCCTGACCATCCGCAGCTCGGTCCGCTCGGTCGATTCGCCGCCGAGCAGGTCGAGCATGACGTTCGCCCCGAACCTGGTCGCGCCGACCCCCATGCCGGTGTATCCGGCGGCGTAGGCCAGGCGTCCGCCGTGCGCGGTTCCGTAGAAGGCGCTGAAACGGCTGCAGGTGTCGATGACGCCGCCCCACCGGTGGGTGAAGCGCAGCCCCGACAGCTGCGGGAAGGTCGTGAAGAAGTGCTCGGCCAGTTTGACGAAGGTCTCGTCGCGCTGTTCGTACTCCGGCTTGATCCTCCCGCCGTTGTAGTAGACCGCGTCGTAGCCGCCCCAGAGGATGCGGTTGTCCGAGGTCAGCCGGTAGTAGTGGAACTGGTTGGCCGAGTCTCCGACGCCCTGCCGGTTGTGCCAGCCGACCGATGCCAGCTGCTCCTCCGACAGGGGCTCGGTCATCAGCGCGTAGTCGTAGACCGGCACCAGGAAGTGCTTCAGCCTGCGCAGCAGCGGCTGGAACACTCCGGTGCCGAGCGCCACCTTCTCGGCCCTGACCGTGCCGTGCGGGGTGAGCAGCTCCATGTGCGTCCCGGTGTCCCGCATGTGCCTGACCGGCGTGCGCTCGTGGACGCGCACGCCCAGTGAGAGACAGGCCTGCCTGAGGCCCCAGGCCAGCCGGGCGGGGTCGAGCATGGCGCAGCCGTCACGCTCCCAGTGGCCTCCCACGTAGGTGGGCGAGTTCACCTCCGCCCTGACCTGGTCCTGGTCGAGGACGTCGAAACGGACACCCAGCTCCCTGGCGACCTCGACGCTCTGGTGCATCTCCGCGAGCTGCCACGGCTCGGTGGCCACGTGCAGCTCCCCGGTCCGCTCGTAGCCGCAGTCGATGCCGTACCTGGCGACCGTCTCGCCGAGCTCGTCGAGGTTGGTCAGTCCCATGTGTTCGAGGAGGGCGATCTCCTCCGGCCAGCGCTCAAGGCCGTTGGCGATGCCGTGGGTGAGCGTCGCCATGGCGAATCCGCCGTTACGACCGGACGCCGCCCAGCCGATCTTCTTTCCCTCCAGCAGGACGACGTCCAGCGACGGGTCCCGCTCCTTGGCCATCAGGGCCGTCCACAGCCCCGAGAAGCCACCGCCGACCACCGCGAGCCCGGCGGTCGTGTTTCCGAAGAGCCGCGGCAGCGGCTCGGGTTTCGCCGGACTGTCGAGCCAGTACGGCTTGCGCTCCGCGTCAGCAAGAGCCTTCAGCGGATCCACAAATCTCACTTCCCTACGGTGAGTCAAAGAGTCTTTGTGTGTGTCGCGGGGCCTTGGGGGCCACGCGCGGGTTCCCCCCGCCTGAGTCCGATCTCGCCTCCCTGTTCTCTGTCGAGGATCCTGATGCGCCTGAGCCCGTGCCACCGGCGGCGGCACGGGCTCAGGCGACGGTCAAGTGCGGCGGCGGGCGGTCACCGTGTTGACCACGGCGATCACGACGCCTACCGCGAATATAAGCGTTCCCAGGATGTTGACCTGCGGCGGGATGCCGATCCTGGTGGCCCCCCAGATCCACAGCGGGAAGGTCTCCATGGCCCCGCTGGTGAACTGGGTGATCACGAAGTCGTCGATGGACAGCGCGAAGGCCAGCAGCGCGCCGGAGACGACGCCGGGCAGGATCATCGGGAACGTCACCCGCCAGAAGGTGGTCCAGGTGGAGGCGCCCAGGTCCCTGGCCGCCTCCTCGACCGACCTGTCGAGCCCGATCACCCTGGCCCGCACGGTGATGGCCACGAACGACAGCGAGAACAGCACGTGCGCCACGACCACGGTCCAGAACCCGGTGTCCACCCCGGCGCTGACGAACAGCGACAGCAGCGAGGCGCCCATGACGAGCTCGGGTGAGGCGATCGCGGCGAACAGCACCAGGTTGGTCGCGCCCTGCCCGCGGAAACGGTGACGGCCGAGCGCCAGCCCCATGAGGGTGCCGATCACCGTGGTGATCAGCGTGGCGAGCAGGGCCACCTGCAGTGAGTTGCCCACGGCCCCGATCAGCTCGGGATAGTCGCCCAGCCTGCCCCACCACCTGAGCGTGAAGCCCTGCCAGGTGACGTTCGACTTGCTCGCGGTGTCGTTGAACCCGAAGACGATCATGACCACGATCGGCAGGAACAGCCAGGCGATGACCAGCCAGACGTAGCCCCACAGCAGCCGCTCGCCGAACCTGACCCTGGGTCTGGTGATCTCCGGTGCGCTCATCGGGCCGCCGCCTCCAGCACGTTCTCGGTGCCCAGCGCCCTGGCGTAGGCGAAGATGCCGACCAGCATCACCGCCATCAGCGTGAACGACAGCGCCGCCGCGGTCGGATAGTCGGCGTTGACGAGATACTCGGTCTGGATGATGTTGCCGATCATCGTGTTGGCCGGGCCGCCGAGGATCCCGGCGTTGACGTAGTCGGCGGTCATCGGGACGAACGTCATCAGCACCCCGGCGAAGACCCCGGGCAGCGAGAGCGGCAGCACGACCTTCGTGAAGGCCTGGCTCCTGGCCGCGTAGAGGTCCTGGGCCGCCTCGACCACCCGGGGGTCGATCCGTTCGAGCGCCACGTAGATCGGCAGGATCATGAACGGCAGGTAGTTGTAGACCAGGCCGCCGATCACCGCGACCGTGGTCTGCAGGACGTGGAAGTCCTGGGCCACCAGGCCCATCGCCTTCAACGGCGACAGCAGCAGGCCGTCGTCGGCCAGCAGGAACTTCCACGAGACCGTGCGCAGCACGAACGACACGAAGAACGGCAGCAGCACCAGCAGCAGGTAGGTGGACTTGCGGGAACCGCCCCTGAAGGCGATCCAGTACGCCACCGGATAGGCCATCGCGATGGAGACGGCCGTGCCCACGAGGCCGTACCCGACCGAGCGCAGGAACTGCGTCTGGTAGCGCGTCAGGGCGTCGCCGTACACGGAGAAGTCGAAGGTCTGCACGAAGCCGTTCAGGATGTCGCCCTCCTGGGTGGAGACCGAGGCCATGAAGACCATCGGCACCACCAGGAAGATCAGTAACCACAGACCGCCCGGCAGGATGAGCAGGTAGGGGGTGAGGCGCTTCACCGGGGCTCTCCGTCAGCCCTGGGTGATCGGCTGGAAGATGGACTCGAAGGTCTTCTCCTTGGCCCCGTCGAGGGTCACGTAGGAACGCAGCCTGGCCATGTCGGCGTCCGAGGGGTAGATCATCGGGCTGTTCGCCAGCTGTTCGAGCGCCGCCTTGTCCTCACCGGACTGCTTGGCCGCGTCGGCGAGGACCAGGTCCTTGGTCGCCGGGACCGGCGTGATGTAGTTGATGGCCTCGACCAGGGTCGTCGCGATCTTGGGCTGGTAGACGTAGTCCATGTACGTCAGCGCGTCCACCGGGTTCTGCGCGGTCCTGGGGATGCACATGTTGTCGGTCCAGATCGTGCCGCCCTCCTGGGGGACCACGAACTTGAGGTCCTTGCCCTCGGCGACCTGCTGGAAGATGTCGCCCGACCAGGCCATGGTGATCCACACGTCGCCCCTGGCGAGCGCGTCCACGTAGTCGTTCTCGTAGTACTTGCGCACCAGCCCCGCGTCGCGCTGCGCCTGGAGCCGCTCGGCCGCCTTGCGCCAGTCGGCCTCCGTCGAGGTGTCGGGGTCGATGCCCAGGGAGAACAGCCCGACGTTGGCGATCTCCTCGCTGTCGGTCATCATGCCGACCTTGCCCTTGTACTTGGGGTTCCAGAGGTCCTCGACGCTCTTGACCTCGTCGACGTACTTGGGGTTGTAGGCGATGCCGGTCAGCCCGACCGTCCACGGGATCGTGTGGGCGTTGCCCGGGTCCCACGTCGGGTTCTTGACCTTCTGCGCGGCGTTGGCGGCGAAGTTGGGCAGCTTGGAGTGGTCCAGCGGGGCCAGGTAGTCGAGCTGGATGGCCCGGCCGAGGTGGATGCCGTTGGTCAGCACCATCAGGTCGTGGCCGATGTCGTTGCCCGCGGCGAGCAGCGGCTGGATCTTGCCGAAGAAGGACGGGATCTCCTGGATGACCTCCTTGTAGGAGACCTTGATCCCGGTGTCGGCGGTGAACATCTCCAGCGACGGGTACCTCTTGCCGTCCTTGTCGATGTACAGCGGCCAGTTGGCGAACCGCATCGTCCCGTTGCGCTTCTTACCGGTCCAGAAGTCGGCGACCGCGTCCTTCTTCGGTGTGGTCACGGGCTTCTTGCCCTGGATGCCGCAACCGGCCAGGGCGAGCCCGGCGGCCGAGAGCCCGGCCAGACGCAGGGCGTCGCGGCGGGTGACCGAGCGGTTTTGCGTCAGGCCCCGCAGCAGGGCGGGGTTGGAGCGGGGGTCCATGGCTGTGGTCAACGTCAACTTCCGATCACGTACGAGTGGCGTGCCTGCCACGACAACCAGACGGCCTCGCCACGCTCGGCCGTGCTCGTGCTGTCGAGCGCGTTCTGCTGGAAGACGGTGATCTCGGCGCCGTCGGCGAGGCGCACCGTGTAGCTGTTGTAGAGCCCCAGGTAGACGACCTCGGAGACGGTGCCGCGCACCGCGCTGAGGTCGCCCTCCGGCTCCCCGGCGGAGATCGTGATCTTCTCCGGGCGCACGGTGACCGCGACGCGGTCCCCCGTGACGTGGGCGTCCCCCTCGACCAGGACGCGCCCTCCGTGTCCCGCCCGCAGGACGGCCCGCCCGGCGCCCGTCTCCTCGACGACGCCGTCGAGGAGGTTGGAGGTGCCGATGAAGCCGGCGACGAACGCGGTGGCCGGACGCTCATAGATCTCGCGGGGCGGGGCGAGCTGCTCGACCAGGCCGTCGTTCATGACGGCGATGCGGTCGCTCATGGTGAGCGCCTCGCTCTGGTCGTGGGTGACGTAGACGAAGGTGATGCCGACCTCGCGCTGGATGCGCTTGAGCTCGATCTGCATGGCCTGGCGGAGCTTAAGGTCCAGGGCGCCGAGCGGCTCGTCGAGCAGGAGCGCGCGGGGGTTGTTGACCAGGGCGCGGGCCAGGGCGACGCGCTGCTGCTGGCCGCCGGACATCTCCCTGGGGCGGCGCTTCTCCCGCCCGGTGAGGTCGACGATCTCCAGCATCTCCCCGACGCGCCGTTTGATCTCGGCCTCGGCGACCTTCCTGCGCCGCAGGCCGAAGGCGACGTTCTCCCAGACGTTCATGTGCGGGAACAGCGCGTAGGACTGGAAGACCATGTTCACGTCGCGCCTGTTCGGCGGGACCCCGGTGACGTCCTGGCCGTGCAGCCTGACCGTGCCGCGCGAGGGGTCCTCGAACCCGGCGATCATCCGCATGGTCGTCGTCTTGCCGCAGCCCGAGGGCCCCAGGAGGGAGAAGAACTCGCCTCCGGCGATGCTCAGTGTGACCCCTTTGACCGCCTGGACGACCTCACCCTGGGCGAGGTACTCCTTGACGACTCCGGAGAGCTCGATGGCGGGCACCTGGGGGGAGGAGGGGGCGGCCGCAACCGCCCCCTCCTCTTCTGAGCCCGCCTGGATTTCGGTCATACCAGGCTTAATCTCTCTGTCTGCGGCTACTCGCCGATGTAGTGCATGACGTGCTTTACGCGAAGGTAGTCGTGAAGGCCGAAAACCGACAGGTCCTTACCGTATCCGGAGTGCTTGAACCCTCCGTGCGGCATCTCCGAGACGAACGGGATGTGGGTGTTGACCCACACGACGCCGAAGTCCAGCCTCCTGGAGACCCGCATCGCCCGGCCGTGGTCGGAGGTCCAGACCGAGCTGGACAGGCCGTACCTGACACCGTTGGCCTTGGCGACCGCGTCGGCCTCGTCGGAGAAGGTCTGCACCGTGATGACCGGGCCGAAGACCTCGTTCTGCACCATCTCGTCGTCCTGGCGCAGGCCGTCGACGACGGTCGGGGCGAAGAAGTAGCCCCGCTCGCCGACCCGCTCGCCGCCGGTCAGCACCTTGGCGTGCCCGGGGACGCGCTCAAGGAAGCCCGCGACCCGCTCCAGCTGGGCGGCGTTGTTGAGCGGGCCGTACAGGGCGTCCTCGACGGACAGGTCACCGGTGACGGTCGCGGCCGCGGCCTCGGTGAGCGCGGCGACGAAGGCGTCGTGGGCGTCCTCCTGGACCAGCACCCGGCAGGCCGCGGTGCAGTCCTGACCCGCGTTGTACAGCCCGGCGGTCGCGATGGCCTCGGCGGCCGCCTTGAGGTCCTTGACGTCGTCGAAGACCACCACGGGGGCCTTGCCGCCCAGTTCGAGGTGGACGCGCTTGAGGTCGTCGGCCGCCGACCTGGCCACGGCCATGCCCGCGCCGACGGAGCCGGTGATCGCGACCATCTGGGCCGACGGGTGGCCGACGACCAGCGCGCCGGTCTCGCGGTCGCCGACGACGACGTTGAAGACGCCCTTCGGCAGGATCTCACCGATGATCTCGGCGAGCTTGACGGTGGAGACCGGGGTGGTGTCGGAGGGCTTGAGCACCACGGTGTTACCCGCGGCGAGCGCGGGGGCGATCTTCCACACCGCCATCATCAGCGGGTAGTTCCACGGCGTGACCTGGCCGACGACGCCGATCGGCTCGTGCCTGATCACGGAGGTGTGGTCGGCGAGGAACTCACCCGACGTCGGCCCCTCAAGCGTGCGCGCGGCGCCCGCGAAGAACCGGAAGTGGTCGGCGGCCACCGGGGTCTCGTCCTCGGCCATGCGGGCGAGCGGCTTGCCGGTGTTGCGGCACTCGGCCTCGTTCAGCTCATCCGCCCTGGCCTCGATCGCGTCGGCGACCTTCAGCAGCAGACCGGCGCGCTCACCCGGGGTGGTCTGGCTCCACGACTCGAAGGCGGCGGTCGCGGCGGCGTAGGCGGCGTCGACGTCCTCGGCTCCGGAGACCGGGGCCTGAAGATAGGCTTCCCCGGTGCAGGGGTCGATGACGTCGGAGAACCTGCCGCTTCTGGCGTCCACGAGCTCACCGTCGACGTAGTTGCGCAGCCGGGCGGATTCACGGTTCTCAACCGGGGTGGTCACCGTTGACCTCCTAGTTCTTTCGAGCTGAGTCGTCGAGACTCTTACAGAGGAGAAGACCCTCGACAAGGGATTTCGTTGTTAAGATATCAAATTGCTACGAAATCGCTTGACAGAGACGTAATAACTGACACGATGTCGCACCAGAGCCGCGAGAACACCGGCGACACACACGCATCAGGACGTCTCAGGGAGCGCGCATGACGACCCCGTCCAAGGCACGCCGCGAGAACGACGCCAGACCCGGCACCGTCGTCCTCGACGAGATCTCAAAGAAGATCATCGAGCAGTTACAGGCGGACGGGCGCAAGCCGTACGCGGCGATCGGCAAGGCGGTCGGCCTGTCCGAGGCCGCGGTGCGCCAGCGGGTCCAGCGCCTGATCGACGGCGGTGTCATGCAGATCGTCGCGGTCACCGACCCGCTGACCCTCGGCTTCTCCCGCCAGGCCCTGATCGGCATCAAGTGCGAGGGCGACCTGGAGGCGGTGGCCCAGGAGCTGTCCCTCATCGCCGAGCTCGACTACGTCGTGCTGACCGCGGGCGCGATGGACATCATGGTCGAGGCGGTCTGCGAGAGCGACCAGCACCTGCTGGAGATCCTGGGCAAGATCCGCGCCATTCCCGCGGTCCGCGGCACGGAGACGTTCGTCTTCCTCAAACTCCACAAGCAGACCTACTCCTGGGGCACCCGCTGACCCCTTGGAGCGTTTCTCGGGAAGCCCACTACCCTTCTGGGACATTCCTTGGGGGACCCACCGGCCTCCTGGGGCGGCACGCTTTCTGTTAACTTTATTTCCTAATTGCTAGCGTTTCCCCCGCGACCACACGCGCGCCTCAGCGACGGAAACGGGTGATCACGAAAGTGGTACCAGGCATGCGGCTCTCCAAGGTGTTCTTCAGATACTCGCGACGCGGTCCGTGGGTGCTGCGGGACATCGACCTCACGCTACGGCCCGGCTCCGTCATCGAGGTCACCGGCAAGAACGGAGCCGGCAAGTCCACCCTGCTGCGCCTGCTGGCCGGGATCGTCCCGCCCTCCAAGGGCACCGTCGCCCAACGGCCCCGCGTCGTCGGCTACGCCCCCGACGTCTTCCCCATCGGCCAGCCGTTCACCGTCACCGCCTACCTGACCCACATGGCCGAGATCCGGGGGGTCTCCCCCGCCGCCATAGGACGCCTCGCCGACCGGCTTGAGGCGACCCACCTGCTCGAACAGCCGCTCGGCGACCTGTCGAAGGGCAGCGCCCAGAAGATCGGGCTCATCCAGTCGCTGCTGGACCCGCCGGACCTGCTCATCCTGGACGAGCCCTTCGCCGGGCTCGACGCGCACACCCGGGGCGAACTGCCCGCCATGATCGGCGAGATCGCCGCGAACGGCGGGACGGTCGTGGTGAGCGACCACCAGAACCAGCTGGAGAACTTCCCCGGCGCCGACCACTGGCTTGTCGCGGGCGGTACGGTGACCACCCAGGCGGGAGAGCGCCCCAAGCAGGTCGTGATCGAGGTGCTCGTCGACGCCGCGGAGGCCGACGAGGTCGAGCAGAAGCTCCACGCCGACGGCTACACGACCAGGCGGGCCCTGTGACCCCCTCCGCGTCACGCCTTCCCGGCGTCAGGCAGATCACTCCCTACGGCGCCCTCCCCCATCCGAAGGCGGCCGCAACGCCCAGGAAGGCCAGATGATCCCCCTCGTCCGTTTCAAGCTGGCCGCCTACACCCGGTCGCACCGCCTGCTCCAGCCGGTGATCGCCCTGTTCGCGATGCTGGCGATCTTCTACTCGTCGCCGGGACCCGCCCTTGAGGGCTACAGCGACTCGGCCGCGCTGCTCATCGTCGTCTTCGCCTGGGCCGCCAGGAGCCTGCTCGACACCGAACCGCCGACCCAGCGGCTGATCTCGATGACGGCGGCGGGAAACCCCGGCCGGGAGGTCACCTCCGGCCTGGTCGCCGCCTTCGCCGTCAACCTCGGCCTGGCGGCGGTCGCGATCGTGGCCCCCCTGATCATCCGCTTCGGCGTCCTGCCCGCGCCGGGCGACCTGGCGCGCGGCGTCGGGCTCCACCTGCTCGGGGTGTGCGTCGGCACCGCGCTCGGCGCGCTCGCCAGCGCCCCGATCCTGCCCTCCCCCGCCACCTCCCTGGTGGCCCTGTTCGGCGGCTACACGGCCATGCTGCTGCTCAGCCTCACCCCGATCGGGTCCTTCCTGGTGCCGATCATGCCGTGGATGCGGGCGACCAACTCGGGCAGGCTCGACGAGGTCCTGCTCCCGATAGCCACCGCGACACTCCTGTGGTCCGCGGCGGGCGTGCTGGCCTACCTCAGACTGCGCCGCTCCCGCCCCTGACGGACGCCGCCCTTGGCCCGTGTCAAGGCGTGACGGCGAGGACCGGGTGCGGCGGGGGGCGCCGGGTGCGGGGGCGGGTCGGTACGGCGGGCGGCGGCCGGGGGGCCGGCCGTAGGGCCTGGGGGGTTGCCTGGACTGTTCGGGGGCTATTCGGCGGCGGCGAGCTGGCCGCAGGCACCGTCGATCTCGCGGCCCCTGGTGTCGCGGACCGTCACCGGGACGCCGTGGAACTCCAGGCGGCGGACGAAGGCCTGCTCGTCCTCCGGGCGGGAGGCGGTCCACTTCGAGCCCGGGGTGGGGTTGAGCGGGATCAGGTTGACGTGCACGAGCTTGTTCCTGACCAGCTTGCCGAGCAGGTCGGCCCGCCACTCCTGGTCGTTGATGTCCTTGATCAGGGCGTACTCGATCGAGACACGGCGCTTGGTCCTGGCCGCGTACTTCCAGGCGGCGTCGAGGACCTCGGCCACCTTCCAGCGGGTGTTGATCGGCACCAGGGTGTCGCGCAGTTCGTCGTCCGGGGCGTGCAGCGACAGCGCCAGCGTCACCGGCAGCCCCTCCTCGGCGAGCTTGCCGATCGCCGGGACCAGGCCGACGGTCGAGACCGTGACCCCGCGCGCCGAGATGCCCAGCCCCGAAGGGGCGGGCTCGACCAGCCTGCGCACGGCCCCGATCACGGCCTTGTAGTTGGCCAGCGGCTCGCCCATGCCCATGAAGACGACGTTGCTGATCCGGCCCGGCCCTCCTGGGACCTCGCCGGAGGCGAGAGCCCTGGCTCCCGCGACCACCTGCTCGACGATCTCGGCGGTGGACATGTTGCGGGTCAGGCCCGCCTGGCCCGTCGCGCAGAACGGGCAGTTCATCCCGCAGCCCGCCTGAGAGGAGACACAGATGGTCGTCCGGTCCGGGTAGCGCATCAGGACGGACTCGACCAGCGCGCCGTCGAACAGCCGCCACAGCGTCTTACGGGTCGTGCCCCTGTCGGTCGTCAGCTCCCTGACCGACGTCAGCAGCTTCGGGAACAGCGCGGCGGCGAGCTTCTCCCTGGCCGCGGCGGGCAGGTCCGTCATGAGGGCCGGGTCGCCGTTGAGCTTCTCGAAGTAGTGCCGGGAGAGCTGGTCCGCGCGGAACGCCTTCTCACCGAGCTCCGTGACCGCGGCCTTGCGCTCGGCCATGGTCAGATCGGCCAGGTGACGGGCGGGCTTCGCCCTGCGGGGCGCCACGAAGGTGAGCTGGCCGGGGGCGGGAGTCCGGCTCTGGCTCTGGCTGGCAGTGGACACGGTGCAAAGCCTTCTCTCGACGGTTACGCGAATACTTCGGAAGCGGTGCTCGCCCCTGATCTAGAGTCCGGAGGTATGGCGACAATCCGCTCCACGGGCGAGCGGGGAGACGACGTCGAGGTCGTGTTCACCGACGTCAATCCCTACGGGAGCCGCACCCTGGTGGTCGAACGCGACGAGACCTCCTCGGTAGCTTACCTGCGCGGGCCTCACGGCACGGTTCACGGAGCGGTGTGGCTGGCAAACCACGGCCGCGCCCCCGAGGCCTTCGACCCGTCCCGTCCCGAATCCGGGCTTCCCCCGGTGGCGCCTAGGGCGAACACCGGGCACCCCGACGGCAGGGCACCGCTGGGCAGGTTGCGGGCGCTGTGGTTCGAGGAGGGCGACGGCGTCGCCCTGTACGAGAACGACGAGTTGCTGGCGGTCATTCCTGGCTGGGCCGACATGAGCCGCGGCATGCCGGGCTACTCCTTCGACGCCGTCGGAGAGTTCCCGTTCGCCTGGTCGCTTGAGGAGGCCCTGGAGGGGCTGGCCCCCAGACTGGCCAGGGCCCGCGCCTACTGGGACTGGCGGACGGGTGAGGGAGCCTGGGCGACGTTCCAGCAGTTCGTGATGGGCCACCTGGACAGGACGGTGGGCACGGCGGGCAGGTTCTGGGACGCCGGAGGCGACCGGCTGCCGACGGTCGGCATCACGGAACGGCCCCCCGAGGGTCAACGCGAGTACACCGTCCTGTCCACGGTCGGAATGAGCTGCCAGCCGATGCCGACCGTCGAGCAGTACGTCGAACGGCCCCAGGCCCGCACCAGGATCGAACTCGCCGTCGCCACCCCCGGCGACCCGCGTGAGGCCGCCAGGCTCTTCCTGTGGCTTGCCCAGTATCCCTGGCACTCGGTCACCTGGCTGGGACACGGCCACACCGCCAGGTGGTACCACCGCCCCGAGACGTTTCCGCTCGGCTCCCCCTACGGGGGCGTCATCATGCTGAGCGGCCTGCCCGGCCTGCCCGACCTGTCGGGTTTCGCCTTCGGCGGGGACGACGTCGAGTGGCTGTGGCTGGTCCCGATCACCGCCGAGGAGCTCGACCTGGTCGGCGAGGAGGGCCACCGGGCGCTCCTGCCCCGCCTCTCCTCGGCCCGGATCACCGGGACCTGAGGGCTCACACCAGCAGCGTCAGCAGCGCCCAGATCGGGATCAACGCGGCCAGCAGCGAGTCGAGGCGGTCCATCAGGCCACCGTGACCGGGCAGGACGCTGCCCATGTCCTTGACGCCGAGGTCCCGCTTGATCACCGACTCGACGAGGTCTCCCAGCGTGGCGAAGGCGACCGCGACCGCGCCGATCAGCACGCCCTTCCACACGGCGTCGCCGAGCAGCCACGCGACCAGCCAGCCGCCGACGGCCATGCAGGCCAGTGCGGAGCCTGCCAGCCCCTCCCAGGTCTTCTTCGGGCTGATCCGCGGCGACATCTTGTGCCTGCCGAACAGGATGCCCGCGAAGTAGCCGCCGATGTCGCTGGCGGCCGTGGTCGCGACGAAGACGACCACCCGGTCCGGCCCCTGGTCATCGGCGAGCAGAAGCCCGACGAACCCGGCCAGCAACGACGGGTAGACGGTCACCAGCAGGGTCGCGGAGATGTCGCGGACGTAGCCCTCCGTGCCCTGGAACATCCGCCAGATCATCAGCACGAGCACGGTCATCGCGAAGGCGCCGACGAGCCACGCGGGCCCGTCCCTGCCGCCCCAGTAGGCGCCGCAGACCATGATGGCCATCCCGGCCAGAACCGGGACCACCGGGACGTTGATGTCCCTGGCCGCGAACGACTTGACGAGCTCCGTCACGCCGATGCCCACCGCCGCGATCACCACGGCGAGAAAGAGCCACTCGACGAAATAGAGGGAGGCGATGATGACCGCTCCCAGACCGGCACCCACCGCGATCGCGACGGGGAGATTCCGGCCGGTACGGCTACCGCCCGTCGCAGGTTCCACGAGGCCCTACTCTCATGCGAAAAATCCTTGTCCCGCGCGGAAGGCCGGGCGGGACAAGGATCACAGGCTCAGACTTCGAGCAGCTCGGCTTCCTTGTGCTTGAGCAGCTCGTCGATCTTGGCGACGTGCCTCTGGGTGAGGTCGTCGAGCTCCTTCTCGGCGCGACGCACCTCGTCCTCGCCCGCGTCGCCGTCCTTGACCATCTTGTCGAGGGTCTCCTTGGCGTGACGGCGGATGTTGCGGACGGACACCCGGGACTGCTCCGCCTTGGTGCGGGCGACCTTGATGTACTCCTTGCGGCGCTCCTCGGAGAGCTCGGGGAAGGCCACCCGGATGACCTGACCGTCGTTGCCCGGGTTGACGCCGAGGTCGGAGTTGCGGATCGCCTTCTCGATCGCCGCCATCGAGCCCTTGTCGAAGGGCTGGATCACGACCATACGGGCCTCGGGGACGTGGAACGAGGCCAGCTGCTGAATGGGCGTGAGGGCGCCGTAGTACTCAGCGCTGATCTTGTTGAACATCGACGGGGTGACCCGGCCCGTGCGGATGCCGGCGAAGTCGTCCTTCGCCACGGCCACGGCCTTCTCCATCTTTTCTTCGGCTTCGAAGAGAGTTTCGTCAATCACAGCGGCTCCTGCCTTCTCGGTCACTCACCATTCCACACCCGCTTCGCGGAACGCCGTACCATCCGGAGGGGTCCCTCCATATGGCCGGTGCCGCCTTCCGCTCCGCTCACCGCGGTCAGGCTCGCTCCCCGTCTTCCGGGTCACCGACCCGACTCACTCACTTCACGGGAGACTCCTACGTCGCCCACCGCTCCGCTCGCTCCGTCAGGCTCGT
>NZ_JBEPEI010000002.1:51365-809832 GCF_040300765.1 Streptosporangium sp. NPDC000239
TTCCCTACCTCCAGGTCACTCACCCGACTCACTCACTTCACGGGAGACTCCTACGTCGCCCACCGCTCCGCTCGCTCCGTCAGGCTCGTTCCCTACCTCCAGGTCACTCACCCGACTCACTCACTTCACGGGAGACTCCTACGTCGCCCACCGCTCCGCTCGCTCCGTCAGGCTCGTTCCCTATTTCCCTGCCGGGCTCACCAGCGTGCCGATCTTCTCACCGCGTACGGCCCGCAGGATGTTGCCCTCGCCCATGAGGTCGAAGACCACGATGGGCAGGCCGTTGTCCATGCAGAGGCTGATGGCGGTGGCGTCCATGACACCGAGACCGCGGGTCAGCACCTCACCATATTCGAGGTGGTCGAACCTGACGGCGTCGGGGTTCTTCCTGGGGTCGGCGTCGTAGACGCCGTCCACCTGGGTTCCCTTGAGCAGTGCCTGGGCGCCGACCTCAAGCGCGCGCTGGGCGGCGCAGGTGTCGGTCGAGAAGAACGGCGAGCCGAGCCCGGCCCCGAAGATCACCACGCGCCCCTTCTCCAGGTGGCGGATGGCGCGACGGGGCAGGAAGGGCTCGGCGACCTGCTGCATGGTGATCGCCGTCTGAACGCGGGTGTCGATGCCGCGCTTCTCCAGGAAGTCCTGGAGGGCCAGGCAGTTGATGACCGTGCCGAGCATGCCCATGTAGTCGGCCCTGGCCCGGTCCATGCCGCGCTCGGACATCGCCGCACCGCGGAACATGTTGCCGCCGCCGACCACGACCGAGACCTGGACGCCCTCGCGGACCGCCTCGGCGATCGAGTCGGCCAGCTGCCCGACGACGCGGGGGTCGATGCCCAGCGGCTCGCCCCCGGCGAACGCCTCACCGGAGAGCTTCAACATGACGCGTTTCCAGCGAAGCGGGCCCGCGTACGACGAAACCGCCGACGTAGCGGGGTCTGATTTCTCCTGCACGGCGGCGGCCTCCTCGTTGTTCTAACGCTCTGGTGAGAGAAGCTGGGTCAAGCCTAAGCCTGGCCCACCTTGTAGCGGACGAAGGCCTGGACCTGAACGCCGTTCTCGGTGGCGAACTTGCCGACGGACTTCTTGTTGTCCTTGACGAAAGCCTGCTCAAGCAGGGTGAAGTCCTTGTACCAGCCGTTGATGCGGCCGTCGACGATCTTGCCGATGGCGGCCTCGGGCTTGCCCTCCTCGCGGGTCATCTCCTCGAAGAGCGCGCGCTCCTTCTCGATGACGTCCGCGGGGACCGCGGCGGAGTCGAGGTACTTCGGAGCCATCGCGGCGGCGTGCTGCGCGATGTCCTTGGCGACCTCGGCGTTGGCCGTGTCGAGCTGGACCAGCACGCCGACCGCCGGGGGCAGCTGCGGATCGGTCTTGTGCATGTAGGCGCCGATGAAGCCGCCCTCAAGGACCGCGAACCTACGGATCTCGATCTTCTCGCCGAGCGCGGCGTTGGCCTCGTCCAGCTGCTCCTTGACGGACTTGCCACCGAGCTCGGAGTCGAGCAGGGCGGGCACGTCGGCCGGCTTGGTGGCCAGGATGTGCTCGACGACCTGGGCCGCGAGCTCCTGGAAGCGCTCGCCCTTGGCGACGAAGTCGGTCTCGCAGTTGAGCTCGAGCAGCGCGGCGGAGGAGTCGCCGTCCTGCTTGAGGGCGATCAGGCCGTTGGAGGCGGTGCGGGCCTCGCGCTTGCCGACGTCCTTGGCGCCCTTGAGACGCAGGAGCTCGACGGCGCGGTCGAAGTCGCCCTCGGACTCCTCAAGAGCCTTCTTGCAGTCCATCATGCCGGCGGCGGTCAGCTCACGAAGCCGCTTGACGTCGGCCATGTTCACGGAAGCCATTGTCTTCTTCCTCGTGGGAATCGTCGTGGATCGGGTGGGTGCCCCGCGCTGGCGCACCCACCCGTGAAAGAGCCTTGCGGGTCGTACGGCCGGGCCGTACGAGGTGGGCCTAGGCCTGCTTGTCGGCGTCCTCGGCGGCCGGGGCGGCGGCCTCGGCCTCAGCCTCGGTGGCCTCGGCGGTCTCGGTGACCTCAGCGGCCGGGGCGGCCTCGGTCGCGGCGGTGGCCTCGGCGCCCGCGAGCAGCTCCTGCTCCCACTCGGCCAGCGGCTCGGCGCCACCGGCGACGGCCGGCTTGTCGTCACCGCGGTTGGCGCCCGCGCGGGCCATGAGGCCGGCGGCGACGGCGTCGGCGACGACGCGGGTCAGCAGACCGACGGCGCGGATGGCGTCGTCGTTACCCGGGATCGGGTAGTCGACCTCGTCCGGGTCGCAGTTGGTGTCGAGGATCGCGACGACCGGGATGTTGAGCTTGCGGGCCTCGCTGATCCCGATGTGCTCCTTCTTGGTGTCCACGACCCACACCGCGCTGGGCACGCGGGACATGTCACGGATACCGCCGAGGGTGCGCTCCAGCTTCTCCTTCTCACGGCGGCGCATGAGGAGCTCCTTCTTGGTGAGCCCCGAGCCGGCGACGTTGTCGAAGTCGAGCTCCTCAAGCTCCTTCAGACGCTGGAGCCTCTTGTGCACGGTGGAGAAGTTGGTGAGCATGCCACCCAGCCAGCGCTGGTTGACGTACGGCATGCCGACGCGGGCGGCCTGCTCGGCGATGGCCTCCTG
The DNA here is from genome assembly GCF_040300765.1 of Streptosporangium sp. NPDC000239. Classification (NCBI taxonomy): domain Bacteria; kingdom Bacillati; phylum Actinomycetota; class Actinomycetes; order Streptosporangiales; family Streptosporangiaceae; genus Streptosporangium; species Streptosporangium sp. NPDC000239. Next base: position 53,982 of record NZ_JBEPEI010000002.1, read on the forward strand.
CGCCTGCTTCTTCGTGCCGATGAACATGATCGTGCCGCCGTGCGCGACGGTCTCCTTGACGAAGTCGTAGGCCCTGTCGATGTAGGACAGCGACTTCTGCAGGTCGATGATGTAGATGCCGTTGCGCTCGGTGAAGATGAAGCGCTTCATCTTCGGGTTCCAGCGACGGGTCTGGTGACCGAAGTGGACGCCGCTCTCAAGCAGCTGCCGCATGGTGACGACGGGGGTGGACATGTGATTGTCCTCCAGGTCGGAGCACCCATCTCTGGGCGCTGTTCTCGGTTGACGCGACGGTCCGCGACCGTCGCCCTGATGCTCCGAACCGCCTCCAGCCGGGTTCTCACCCGGACCGATGGATGTGGTTCCTGATGGGGCATGCGAAGTCGGCCCGTGAGACACAGGCCATCGAAAATTGTACCCTCAGCCGGGCATCCCGCTGACCTCGGCGCGTCGGCGGCCCCTCACGCGTCGCGGGGAAGGCCGTGCGGCCGCCGTACGGCCCTGGGGAAGAGGTTGACCTGTGCCTCGGCGACCCTGGCGTCCGCGGGGGCCTCGTCCCGGCTGCGCGCGGTGAGCCGGTAGGGGGCGAGCAGCTCGTCGATCCGCCGGTTGAGATCCCCCAGCTCCTCCGAGTCGACCAGCAGGATCGTGCGGGAGAACGCCGTCGCCTCAAGCCAGTGCCTGGGCTCCCGGTCCAGTGCCGCCAGCGCGCGGGCGGCCTCCTCGGCGGCCTGGTCGCGCATGACCTTGATCAGCAGGTCCTTGGCCGTTCGCACCTCGGGACCGTCCTCCGGCTTCCGGGTGACGGACATCCTCTTGGAGGAGCTGCGCCAGAGCCGTTCCCTGCCGTCGCCCCTGGGCGGCGCGTCCTCGGCGAAGCCGTACTTGGCGAGCATGCGCAGGTGGTAGCTGGCCGCGCTCGGGGTGATCCCGACGACCTCGGCGACCTCGGTCGCGGTGGCGGGCCCCTCGACCTGGAGCCGGTTCAGGATCGCCAGCCGCGCGGGGTGGGCGAGGGCGCGCATCGCCACGGGATCGGTGAGCGGCTCACGTTCCTGGGTCATGTGCAAACCGTACCCACCCTTCGATGTGAAGGATTGCCTTCACAATTATGAAGTACTACCTTCATAGTTGTGAAGCATTCCCTTCACACCTGCTCCCCGAAGGTGGTCCTCCGTGCTCCAGACCGTTCCGTTGCGCGCCCAACGCGACTACCGGTTGCTGCTGTCCTCCCGCGCCGTCTCCGAGATCGGCACCGAGATCTCCAAGCTGGCCGTGCCGCTGACCGCCGCCGCCCTGCTCGGCGCCTCCCCGATCCAGATGGGCCTGCTCACCGCCGCCTCCTCGCTGCCCTCCCTGATGTTCGGGCTGCAGGCGGGGGCCCTCGCCGACCGGCTCAGGAGGCACAGGCCGGTCATGGTCGCCTGCGAGGCGGCCTCCGCGATGGCCATGGCCACGATCCCTCTCGCCTGGTTCGCCGGGCTGCTGACGGTGCCGTGGCTGATCGCTGCGGCGTTCGTCGTCGGCACCGGCACCACGCTCTTCCGCGCGGCGAACTTCCCTCACCTGGCCGTGGTGGTCGACGAGAGGCAGCGGACCGAGGCGCTCGCGGGCCTGCACTCGGTCTTCTCCCTCGCCTCCGTCTGCGGCCCCGGCCTCGCCGGACTACTCGTCCAGTTGTTCACCGCGCCGTTCGCGATCGTCGCCGACGCGTTCTCCTTCCTGGCCTCGGCGTTCCTCGTCCGGTCGATCAGGACCCCCGAGGACCACACTCCGGCTCCCCCGCGCGGTCTGTGGGCCGAGATCAACGAGGGTCTGCGAACGGTCACCGGCAACCCCGTGCTCAGAACGCTCTGCGGCTGCGGGGTCGTCATCAACTTCTTCGGGGCCGCCTACACGGCGGTGTTCGTGATCTACGCGCTCGCCGAGCTTCACCTGCCCGCGGGGCTGATCGGCCTGCTCACCGCCAGCTTCGGTGTCGGCGGCCTGGCGGCCACGGCCCTCATCCCGCGCCTGACCGCGAAGTACGGCGAGCACCAGGTGATCGCGTGCGCCGTCATCGTCTTCCCGCTCGACTACGTGATCACGGCGACCGCCTCGGGGCCGACGTGGGCCGCCTTCCTGGCCCTGGCCGCCGGCGGGCTGGTCAGCGGCGCGGCCGTCATCGCCTTCTCCGTCTGCTTCGGCGCCGTGGTCCTGCGGGAGACCCCCGCCGGCCTGCGGGGCCGGGTCAACGCGACCAACACCTTCGCCGTCCAGGGCGTGCTGGCCCTCGGCGGCATCGCGGGCGGCCTGCTCGGTCAAGTGCTCGGGCTGCGCCCCGTCCTGTGGATCGGCGCGGCCGGGGTCGCGCTCACGATCCCGTGGATCTGGCTCTCCCCCCTCGGCCGTTCCTCCGCACCGCGAACACGATGACCCCGGTGACCAGCCAGACGAGCCCGGCGACCTTGGCGAGCGGAGCGGCCAGGATGATGATCCAGATCGCGACGAGGCCGCCCGCGACCGGCACGACCAGGTGCCGCCACAGGTCACGGCTCCCCCGGCGAACCCTGAAGTATCCGATCACCGAGCCGTGCAGCATCGTGAACGCCGCCAACGCCCCGATGTCCACGACCGAGACCAGCACGTCAAGACCGTCCGGCCTGCTCGCCGCCCAGACCGAGACGACCAGCGTCACCGCCCCCGCGCTGAGCAGCGCCGCCCGTGGCGTCCCGGAGCCCGCATCGACCGTCGAGAGCGCCCGGGGCAGGCCGCCGTCCCTGGCCATGCCGTACAGCAGCCGCCCGGCCGCGGCCACCGCGGTCATCGCGGCGAACGCGGGACCGACCGCCTTGGCCACCTTCATCAGGCCCGCCAGCCAGGGGGCGACCGACCGCTCGACCACGTCGTAGAAGGCCGTGCCCTGCGTGGCGGGGTCCGCGGCCAGCTCCGCCGGGCTCATCGGGGCCAGCAGGCCGGCCAGGAAGGTCTGCAGCACGAACAGCGCCCCCGCGACCCCCAGGCAGAGCAGTACCGCCCTGCCGACCTGGCGCGAGTCACCGGTCGTCTCCTCCGCGAACGAGGCGATGGCGTCGAACCCCAGGAAGGACAGCACCGCGACCGAGACGGCCCCGATCACCAGGGTGGTCGTGGTCCCGCCGACCCCGGTGAACGGCGACGCCCACGGCCTGACCGGTCCCTCGGCGACCAGCACGACCACGGCCATCACCACGAAGATCGCCAGCACCACGATCTCGGCCAGCAGCACGACCAGGCCGACCCGGGCGGCCAGCCGTACTCCCGAGACGTTGAGCGCGGTGGTCACGGCGAAGGCCAGCGCGGTGAAGGCCCAGGCGGGGACGGCGGGAAAGAGCGCGTGCAGCGCGATCCCGGAGAACAGGTAGGCCACGCTGGGGATGAGCAGGTAGTCGAGCATGATCAACCAGCCCGCGAGGAACCCGGCCGCCTGACCGAGGCCCGCCGAGGCGTAGGCGAACACCGATCCGGCCCGCGGCACGACCCGTGACATCTCGGCGTACGACAGAGCGGTGAAGGCCATGGCCACCGTGGCGATGACGTAGACGAGCCCGACCGCCCCCGCGCTCCTCGCGTCGAGCACCCCGAACACGCCGACCGGGGCCAGCGGCCCGATGAACAGCAGTCCGTAGACGATCAGGTCCCGGACCGAGAGCGTACGGCGCAGCCTCGCCCGTGTCTCCACGCCATCCCCTCCCCCGCGCAGGATGCACTCGTCCCTGGACCATCCCCTCATCCGGCGTTGTCATCCGGGGTCGCCGCCGGAGGTTCCGGATCGGGCCGCTCACCACCAGGCGGGCGGGTGCTCCCCCTGTCCCGGTGGCGGGCTCGTCCAGTACGGCCGGGCACCGCCGACGCTCCCCGGCGCCCTGACATAGGTGAGCCTCCCGAACGGGCTGTCCATCTCGCTCAGCAGGTCGGCGACCCGCGGCCCCTTCCCTGTGACGTTCTCCGCCTCGGCGCGGCCGAGCGAGTCGAGCCACAGCGCGGTCCTGGCCAGCGACACCTCGACCCGCCAGGAACCTCCCTCCCGCGAACGGCGCGTCAGGGCGGCCATCGCGCCGAAGGCCGCCAGATAGCCCGTGGCGTGGTCGAGAGCCTGGGCGGGAAGCGGGCGCGGCCCGGCCCCTCCGCCACCCTCGTGGGCGATGCCGCACACCATCTGGACCAGACTGTCGAAACCCCGCCTGCCCGCCCACGGGCCGTGCGCGCCGTAGGCGGAGAGATCGACGCACACGATGCCCGGCCTGATCCCGGCCAGTTCCTCCGGACCGAAGCCCAGCGCCTCCAGCGCGCCCGGCCGGTAGGACTGCACGAACACCTCCGCCCCGGCGACCAGGTCACGCAACGCCGCCGCCCCCCGCGCGGTCCTCAGGTCGAGGTGGCAGGAGCGCTTGCCGAAAGCGGTGCCGACCACCAGCCCCGGCACCTCCGGCAGGTGCCCGGCCCCCACCCTGAGCACCCGCGCCCCGTGGGCGGCGAGCGTGCGGGTGGCCACCGGCCCGGCGATCACCCGTGTCAGGTCCAGCACCCGCACCCCGTCCAGCGGCCTGTCCCTCCTCCCGCCCGGTGCCCGTACCGGCCCGTCGCCGATCCTGGTCAGGCCGACGAGCGGCGAGCGCGCGACCGCCGCCCTCTGCGGATGGGCCCGCCACCCGGCGCGGCTGCGCATCATGGCCGCGCATCCCCCCTCGGCCGTGACCACCTCCTCGACCTCGAAGGCGGTACGGCCCGCGCACGCCCTGGCGACGGCCTCACCGTCCGCGCCGGTGGGCAACCCGAGGGCGGCCAGGGCCGCGTCCCTGTGGTGGTCGAAGTTGCAGTGCAGCCGGACCCACCCGTCAACGGTCCGGTAGTCGCCGGAAAGCGCCGCCCACCCGGCGGGACGAACTCCGTCGATCATGAAGTGGCGCTCGTCCAGGAAGGCGACCGCCGCCTCGCGGACGTCCACCTCCGCCCCCACTCCTCCCCCGAGACCGGCCGCCGCGGCGGTCGCGGCCCCGACGGAGACCGCGGCCGCCGTGTCGACGTGGAAGACGGACGGCAGCACCGGCTCCGCGCCGGTGACCCGCAAAGGCGGCAGCTCGACCCCTACCTCGGCGCCCAGCCTTCGCACGAGGTCCTCGACGACCTCTTCTCTCTCCTCACACATGCGACGAAGCCTCGCACTTCACCTTTCCATCCGCGGGCCTTCGGCGGGTTCTGGCTCTGGACACCACCCGAGGTCGTCTCCCGTATGGGTTTTCCACAGGCCGGCCGGTCCGCGTGCCGTTTTCCACAGAACCGGATTCGGTCCCTCGCGGGCGGGGCGAGCTGCGCGAAGGTCTGGGACCGGAGGTGGTTTCCATGGCCGCGAAGGACGATCTCGGCAGGCACGGCGAGCAACTCGCCGTCGCCTACCTGCTGACCCGTGGCATGCGGGTTCTCGACCGCAACTGGCGATGTTCCGACGGAGAGATCGACGTGGTCGCCCGCGAGGACCACACGCTCGTCGCGGTCGAGGTGAAGACCCGTTCGGGGCGCACCCACGGCACGGCCTTCGAGGCGGTGACCGAGGAGAAGGTCGCCCGCCTGCGCAGGCTCATCGCCAAATGGCGGAACGAGCGGTGTGCCCCGTCCGAACGGTTCGACGCGATCCGTGTCGACGTCGTCGCCCTCGAACGGTTCGCCGGGGCCTTCACCATCCGTCACGAACGAGGGATGTGCTGAATGTCCCTCAGACCATCACAGGGAGTGTGAGAAGTGACCGTCGCGCGCACCCGGTGCGTCGCCCTGCTCGGAGTGACCGGTCATCCCGTCGACGTGGAGGCCGACGTGGGCAGCGGCGTCGCGGGCACGCATCTCATCGGCATGCTGGACACCGCGCTCAGCGAGGCCCGCGACCGGGTCCGCTCCGCCGTGGTCAACAGCCGCCACACCTGGCCGGACGCCCGCATCACCATCAGCCTGTTCCCCGCCAGTCTCCCCAAACGAGGCAGCATGTTCGACCTCGCCATCGCCGTCGCGTTGCTGGCCGCGGCCGGAGTCGTGCCCGTGGCGCGGGTCGCCGACCCGTTCTTCCTGGGTGAGCTCGGCCTGGACGGCTCGCTGAGACCCCTGCGAGGGGTGCTGCCCGCCGTGCTGGCCGCCGCCGCGGCCGGTGCCCGCACCGTCGTCGTCCCGTCCCGCAACGCCGCCGAGGCCGCGCTCGTGCCCGGCGTGACGGTGGTCCCCGTCTCCACCCTGAGCCGGCTGGTCGACTGGTTGCGCGACGACGACCAGACCACCGTGCCCGCGACCCCCGACCCCGCCCCGGACGAGACCGGCGAGTCCGTACGGCCGTGGGCCTCCTCCACCACCGAGCGAAGAGCGGGCACCCCCGACATGGGCGACGTGGCCGGTCAGCCCTTCGCCCGCCGCGCGCTTGAGGTCTGCGCCGCGGGTGGGCACAACCTCTGGATGCTGGGGCCGCCGGGCACCGGCAAGACGATGCTCGCCGAGCGCCTGCCCACCCTGCTTCCCCATCTGGAGCGCGAGCAGGCCCTGGAGGTGACCGCCATCCACTCCGTCGCCGGGGCGCTGCCCGAGGATCGCCCCCTGCTGGTCCGGCCGCCGTTCGTCGCGCCCCACCACACCGCGACCGTGGCGGCCGTCATCGGCGGAGGCAGCGGGGCGATCCGGCCGGGCGCGGTCTCCCTCGCCCACCGAGGGGTCCTCTTCCTCGACGAGGCCCCCGAATACCCGGCGACCGTTCTCGACTCCCTCAGGCAGCCGCTTGAATCCGGCACGGTGACGGTGTCCAGGGCGATGGGCTCGGTGACGTTTCCCGCGCGGTTCATCCTGATTCTCGCGGCCAACCAGTGTCCGTGCGCGCGTCCCTCGGGGCCCGCCGACCCGTGTCGCTGCACCCCGATGGCCCGCAGACGTTACCTTTCCAGGCTCTCCGGCCCGCTGCTCGACCGCGTCGACATCAAGATCACACTGCATCGTTCCAGCCGCCGTGAACTTCTCGCCGACCGCCGGTTCATCGAGCCGAGCCGGGTGGTGGCCGAGCGGGTCCTGGCCGCCCGCGAACGGGCCGCGAAACGGTTCGCGGGCACACCGTGGCGGTGCAACGCGGAGGTGTCGGCCCAGGCTCTGCACACCGGCTACCGTCCGGCTTCGAAGGCGATGGCCCCGCTGCTCCGCTGTCTCGACAGCGGAGAGCTGAGCGCCCGGGGGCTCGATCGAACGCTCAGAGTGGCCTGGACGCTCGCCGATCTCGCGGGAAAGAACGCGCCCGAGGTCACCGAGACCAACGCGGCGCTCGGCCTGTGGCTTGGGGAGGCACGATGAACGACCGTCTCGCACGGGTCACGCTGATGCGGGTGGCGGAGCCCGGCGACCCCGTGGTCGGCCGTCTCGTCGCCACCATCGGCGCCGAGGCCGCTGTCAGGCGGATCCGCCGTGGCCGTCCTGATCCGGAGCTCGTCCGCTGGTTCGCCGACGCCTGCCGTCCTGCCCCGCCGAGCACACGGCCTCCCCGCCCCGTCCGGCCGGTCTCCGGCGATCGGAACGATCACGCCGCCCACCCACCCGGCGCCGCCGGACACCTCGCCTGGAAGCCGCCGACGAACGAGACAGAGGATGACGATGCCACCTTTGGGGCCACCTTCGGGGCCGCCTTCGAGCCGGATGGCCACGGTGTCCGTCCTGGGGCGAGCGGCGTTCCTCGGCCACGCGCCACGGGGCCGGAGAGCCGGGCTGCTGGCGTTCCTCTCAGCCCGGAGAGCTCCCACGGGGTGTGCGCCACTCTGCCGGACGGCCATGACGGCCCTCCTGGGAGGCGAGCCGGTCAGGTGTCGCTGGACCGGGCGGGGGGTGATCGTGTCCGTCCGGGGCCGGATGATGTTCCTGGGATGGGCACGGGAGAACACGACCTCCGGAGCGTTTCCGGCGCGTGCGGCGCCCACGCCGGGGGCGACCATCCGGTTGTTCCGGGGGGCTCTCATGACGGCCGCTCCCCCGGTGGTCTCACCGCGTCCGGGGGTTCGCCGATCCGGCGTCACGGTTCCTCGTCCCGTGCGGGCGGCGAACGGGCCGTTGAACGGCTCGGCCGGATGTTCTCCTCATGGGCGGCCCGTCTCGAAGCAGCCGATCCCGCCCAGGACCTGGCCTCGGGAGAACGGCTCGGGGCCAGACTGGTGGTTCCGGGAGATCCCGAATGGCCGACCCAGCTGAACGACCTCCAGGAGCGCGCGCCGTACGGCCTGTGGCTCAACGGGGAGGCGGACCTCCGCTTCTCCTGCCTGCGTTCCGTCGCCGTCGTCGGCTCCAGGGCGGCCACGCCGTACGGCACGCACATGGCCGCGGAGTTCGGCGCCGGACTCGGCGAACGCGGCTGGAGCATCGTCTCCGGGGGCGCCTACGGCATAGACGGGGCGGCTCATCGCGGCGCTCTCGAAAGCGGGGCGCCGACCGTCGTGGTCCTGGCCTGCGGCACCGACGTCGCCTATCCCAGCGCGCACCACGACCTGTTCGCGGCCGTGCGGTCGCAGGGGCTCCTGGTGAGCGAGTGCCCGATGGGCGCCCGCCCCACCCGGCCACGCTTCCTGATCCGCAACCGTCTCATCGCGGCGCTGTCACGGGGAAGCCTGGTGATCGAGGCGGCCGTGCGCAGCGGGGCGCTGAACACCGCCGGACACGCGACCTCGCTGAACCGCGTCGTGGCCGCCGTCCCCGGGCCCGTGACGTCGGAGATGTCGGCCGGGTGTCATCGGCTGATCCGTCAGGGGGCCGCGGTCTGTGTCACCACCCCGGCGGAGATGATCGAGCTCGTCGGGGTGATGGGAGACGATCTCGCCCCCGAGGTCCGGGGGCCCGTGCTCCCCCGTGACCGGCTGGACCCGGAGACCCGTCAGGTCCTGGAGGTCATCCCCGCCCGTACGGGAGCCGGCCCGGCCGTGATAGCGACGGCCGCGGGCGTCGATCTGGAGACCGTGCTGTCCTGCCTGGGCGGCCTGGCCGCCGCCGGATACGTGGAACGTGTCGCGAAAGGCTGGCGGTTGCGCCCGAACAGATCACCGGGAGGCTGACTCCCTCTCGCCGCGACGAGGGGCTTTGGGGGATCGGCGCGAAACGCGTCACGAGGCCAAGGAGGCCCTACCGGGAACCCGGACGAAACCAGCGAAGGGCGAGCCATGGCTGTCGTATGCCAGCGTCGTATTCGCCCCCACCGGATCTCTCGACGCCGTCGCCCCCCGACCTCCATCGCCTCCCGTCACTTTCCGGACGTCCTGCCCCGGGAGGCCGCGCTCAGGGAATCGCGGCCACGGCGGTGATCTCCACGAGTTGGCCGGTGTATCCCAGGCACGAGACGCCCAGCAGGGTCGAGGTGTGCGGGCCCTCCGCGAGGCCGGACTCACGCACGACCTGCCACACCCGGCCGAGGGGTTCGGGGGTGTCCGCCACCACGTAAACGGTGCTGGACAGCACATGGCTCAGGTCGCTGCCCGCCGCCTGCAACGCGGTCCGCAGATTGGCCAGCACCTGCCGGGTCTGCGCGACCGGATCACCGGCCCCGACAAGGCCGCCGTCACCGTCCAGCGGGACGGCACCGGCCATGAAGGCCAGCCGCTGACCGGCCTCGACCACGACCGCGTGCGCGTAGTCCGGGGGCGGGAACAGCCCCGCGACGGTCATCCGATGGATCATCACACTCCTGACGCTTGGTTGCCCCACGTACCGGTCTCCCGGCACGTTGGCCTCCCGGCAGACGGGCTTCCCGACATACCGGTCTTCTGACGACGCCGTTCCAGAACGGAACCCCGGCCTCCTGAGGCGCCGGTTTCCCGCCATGCCGGTCTCCTGGCGCCCTGGCATGATGATCGCCGTCTCCGGCTCCGGTGTCATCCGGGTTTTCCCGCGCCGCACCCCCGTCACGCCCGGCGCCCCCGTCATCTCCGGCATCCCCGTCAAGCCCGGATGACCCCACCACACCCCGCTGACCGTCGAAGCCGAGACGACCCGTCGGCCTCGCCCCTTGCGGACATGGGCGGCCCGTTGTCTCCACGGCCGCCGGGCACGAGTGATCCGCCGGCCGACGGGGCACCGGATCACCGGGGTCCCACGGGCCAGACCGGGAGCAGCCTGACCCGTCCCTGCCCCAGCAGGAGGAGCGGGTCGAGGTAGGAGTGGTCCCGTAACAGGCCCCAGTGCAGGCAGGCCGTACGACAGTGGCCGGGAACGTCCTGGACGACGCCGATGACCTCGCCCCGGCTCACCCGCTGGCCACGCCGTACCGAGGGGCGGACGGGAAGGTAGGTCGTCCGCAGGCCGCCGGGGTGAAGAACCGTCACCACCGCCCGTCCGGCGAGCGGCCCCGCGTAACCGATCGTCCCCGCACCGGCCGCGTGCACCTCCGCACCGGGGGTCGTGGCGAGGTCGACCCCCCGATGGCCGGCCAGCCACGGCCGAGCCGGAGGGTCGAACCCCCTGAGCACGACGAGACGCCCCACGAGCGGCCGGCCCCACCGGGCGGAGACGGTGTCAGGGGACGCGCCGCGGGTGCCCCCGGCCGCCGGGAGGGCGAACAGCGGCACCACCAGCAGAATGACGAGGAAGGATCTCACGCATCGAGGATGCGCGTTCCCGCCCGGAGACGACGGACCGAACGGCGTTCTGTGGACAGCCGACGTCCCCCGGAGCGGAGGACGTCGGAGGAGATCCCGGCGAAAGACACCGGGAGGGCGCAAACGGGCTCAGTTCGAGAAGCCCTCCTTGGGCATCTCCAGGTCGGGCTTGGCGAGTTCCTCGACGTTGACGTCCTTGAAGGTGACCACGCGGACGTTCTTGACGAACCTCGCGGGCCGATACATGTCCCAGACCCAGGCGTCCTGCATCTTCACGTCGAAGAACACGTCACCGTTCTCGGCGGTACGGACGTCCAGATCGACCGAGTTCGTGAGGTAGAAGCGCCGCTCGGTCTCGACCACGTAGGTGAACAGACCGACGACGTCGCGGTACTCACGGTAAAGCTGCAGCTCCATCTCGGTCTCGTATTTTTCGAGATCCTCTGCGCTCATACCGGTCCTCCTGTCGCACGCCCTTCCCGGGCCGTCTGATCAGACGACACCGGCCCCCATTTCATTTTCACCCATCACCTCACCCGGCCTGGACCTCGCCACCGTCGCGAACGAGAAACGGTGGTCGGGGCACGGACCGTACATCTCCAGTGCTCTGCGATGATCCACGGTGCCATACCCCTTGTGCTCCGCGAAGCCGTACACGGGATGGCGTTCGTGGAGCGCGATCATCATTCTGTCTCGCGTCACCTTCGCCACGATCGACGCCGCCGCCACGCAGGCGGCGACCTGGTCCCCCTTCCAGACACCCAGCGAGGGAACCGGCAGGCCGGGGACGGGGAAGCCGTCGGTGAGCACGTAGCCGGGATGGAAGGAAAGCCGCGCGACGGCGCGGCGCATTCCCTCGATGTTCGACTTGTGCAGGCCGCGCCTGTCGATCTCCTTCGGAGAGATCGTCACCACGCTGAACGTCCTGGCCGTCATCATGATCCGGTCGTACAGCGCCTCCCGCCGGGAGGCCGTGAGCGTCTTGGAGTCGCCGAGCCCCTCGATCCTGCGCCCGAGGACGACCGCCGCGATCACCAGGGGTCCCGCGCAGGCTCCCCGGCCCGCCTCGTCGACCCCGGCCACCGGGCCCAGGCCACGGCGTGCCAGAGCCCGCTCATAGCCGTACAGGCCTGAGTCGCGCCGGACCACGCTGGGCGTGGGACGGAACGCAATCGTCATCGCACCACGGCAGACATAGCGACCATGAGCAGAGAGTACGCCCCATCCGGACCATTCGGTACCGCTATCTCAGCTTGGTGAAGGTCTCCGGCGTGGAGAGCAGTCCTACCCTGGAGAACGGCCAGTAGATCGCGAAGGCCCGGCCGATGACCGCCTTCTCCGAGATCGTGCCCTCTCCCTCCTGCTCCTCGTGCGTCCGGGAGTCGGCGGAGGCCGAACGGTGGTCTCCCATGACCCACAGCCGCCCCTTGGGCACGACCTTCTCGAATTTCTCACCCGAGGGGAAGTCGTCGGGGTGGAGGTAGGCCTTCTCGTCGAGCGGCACCCCGTTCACCGTGATCCGCCCCTGGGCGTCACAGCACTTCACCGTGTCGCCGCCGACCGCGATGACCCGTTTGATGGTGTCCTCACCGTCCCAGCCCTTGAAGACGACGACGTCGCCACGATCGGGCGTGCCGGACAGCTTGTTGACGAACACCCGGTCTCCGTTGATCAGGGTGTTCTCCATCGACTCCGACGGAATGGCGAAGGAGTCGAGGACGATCAGGCGCAGCAGCAGCGCCACGAGCACGCCGCCCAGCAGCAGGAGCGCCGACTCGATCAGGCTCTTCCTCTTCGAGCCCTTCTTCTCAGGCTGGGGGGAGGGCTCGTCCTCGGGGGTGACGGGCCTGTTCTCGGGTTCCACGGTCATGGGGTACGGCTACCGCCTCGAACGCCGGCGGCGCCGCCACAGCACCAGGGGCACGGCCCCCGCGAAACCGGCCACGAAGGGGACTGCCTCCCCCGCCGCTACGGCGGCCTTGAGGGCCGGCTGGTTGAAGGTGCTGGGGATGGGGATGATCTCGGCCCTTGAGAAGGGCCACACGATCACGAAGGCCCGGCCGATGACCTTGTCGATGGGGATGCTCCCGCCGCCGGGGTCACCCATGTGCAGGCGGGAGTCCAGGGAGACGGAGCGATGGTCGCCCATCACCCACAGGCGGCCCGGCGGGACCTTCGCGCTGAAGGTCCTGTCGGAGGGGACGTTGCCGGGATAGAGGTAGGCCTTCTCGTCGAGCGGCACCCCGTTCACCGTGACCCGTCCCTGGGCGTCACAGCACTTCACCGTGTCACCGGGCACCCCGATGACCCGCTTGATGTAGTCCTTCTCGCCCGGGACGACGCCGAAGGCGGAACCGGCCCACCTGAAGAAGGCGACCACGGGGTTGGCCGGCTCCTCGATGTTCACCTCGCTGTCCCAGGAGTCGACGCCGGAGAAGACCACCACGTCACCGCGTTCGATGTCGCGGACCCGGTAGACGAGCTTGTTCACCAGGACACGGTCGTTGACCAGGAGGGTGTTCTCCATGGACTCCGACGGGATGTAGAACGCCTGGACCACGAAGGTCTTGATGACGAGCGCGAGCACCAGCGCGACGACGATCAGGACGGGGAGTTCCTTCCAGAAGGCCCCCTTCTTCTTGCCCTCGCCATCGGCCCGCTCGTCCCGGCCGCCCTCGGCGTTCGTCTGGGTCTCTCCGGCGATCACGCCCACCTCGTCCTCGACAGGTCGACGCGAGGCTGCGCCGGACTCCCGGTCTTCGCTAGTCATCGGTGACGAGCCTAGATGATGGAAAGCGCCGGTCAGCCGCCCGCCGGGTTACCTGACAGCTATGGGTCCGCCATAGGAGGTCAAACCCTCCTGCATGCGAATGGCCCGCACCACCGACGGCGGAGCGGGCCAGAACGTTCGAATGCGGGCGCGTCAGCGAGCCTCGCGCTTCTCCTTGATGCGGGCGGCCTTGCCGCGCAGGTCGCGCATGTAGTAGAGCTTGGCGCGGCGGACGTCACCACGGGTCACCACGACGATCTTCTCGATGACCGGGCTGTTCACCGGGAAGGTGCGCTCGACGCCGACGCTGTAGCTGACCTTGCGCACGGTGAAGGTCTCACGGGAGCCACCGCCCTGGCGGCGCAGGACGAAGCCCTTGAACACCTGGATACGGGACCGGTTGCCCTCGATGACCCGTACGTGAACCTCAAGCGTGTCGCCGGGGCGGAAGGCCGGGATGTCGGAACGGAGCGAGGCCTTCTCGATCTCGCTGATCAGCGTGTGCATGACAGTGGTACCTCGTCTAGATGAGCACGTGGAGGTTCATCCGGCCGCGGCGGGCGGCATCGCGATGGACACACGTGCTGAATTGGATGTGTCTGGGAACCGGGCCGTCCGCCCGGTTGCGCGCGCCAACCCGTGGACAGCAAGCGGCAACGCTTCAGTTTGCCATATTTCTCCGACCGACCGGAAATCAGCACGTCAGACCGGGTGGTCGCCCTCCTGAGCGGGCTGTCCCAGCTCCGCCAGGAGCTTCAGGTCGTGCTTGTCCAGGCCCCGCGGGTCGAGCGCGGCCAGCAGCTCGGGCCGGTTTCTCGCGGTACGGCGCAGCGCCTCGTCCCGCCGCCACCTGGCGATCCGGCCGTGGTGCCCGGACAGCAGGATCTCGGGGACCTCGTGTCCCCGCCACTCAGGGGGCTTGGTGTAGACGGGCCCCTCAAGAAGGTTCTCCATCGCCCCCGGCGCGAACGAGTCGTCCACGGCGGAGCAGGCGTTGCCGAGCACCCCGGGCAGCAGCCGTCCCACGGCCTCGACCATCACCAGCACCGCGGCCTCACCACCGGCCAGCACGTAGTCGCCGACGCTGACCTCGTCGACCCGCGTCCGCGTGCCGTACTCGGCCATGACGCGGGAGTCGATGCCCTCGTAGCGGGCGGGGGTGAACAGCAGCCACGGCTCGGCGGCGTACTCCATCGCGAGCCGCTGGGTGAAGGGCACGCCGCTCGGGGTCGGCACGATGATCCGGGCGGGCGCGTCCTGGCCGGTCGAGAGGACGGCGTCGATGGCCTCGCCCCACGGGTCGGGCTTCATGACCATGCCGGGGCCGCCGCCGTAGGGGGTGTCGTCCACGGTGCGGTGGACGTCGTGGGCCCAGTCGCGCAGCTGGTGCAGGCGCACGTCCAGGATGCCGCGCTCACGCGCCTTGCCGATGAGGGAGACGCCGAGCGGCGCGAAGTACTCGGGGAAGATCGAGATGATGTCGACGCGCATGTCAGACGGCCTCGTCCGGGTCGAGCAGGCCTGCGGGCGCGTCCACGACGAGGTGCCCCTTCTCCAGGTCGACCACGGGCACCAGCGCCTTGACGAACGGCACGTAGACCTCCCTGCCCTGCCTGCGCACCACGAGCAGGTCCTGCCCGTGGTGGAGCACGTCGGACACCTCACCGGCGCGCTCCCCGTCGGGGGTGAGCACGGTCAGGCCGATGAGCTGGTGGTCGTGGAACTCGTCCGGGTCGTCGGAGGGCGGGATGTCCGCCGAGTCGATGACGAGCATGGTGCCCCTGAGCCCTTCGGCCCGGTCGCGGTCGTCGACGCCCTCGAACCTGACCAGCAGGACCCCGGCGTGGTTGCGGCTCGACCGGACGACGAGCGGGCCCGCGGCGGCGGGGTCGGTGGCGATGGCGGCCCCGGGAGCGAAGCGCCGCTCCGGGTCGTCGGTGCGCACCTCGACGGACACCTCGCCGCGAAGTCCGTGGGGACGGCCGATCCGGCCTACGACAAGCTGCACGCCCGCCTCCCGAGATAGTGGTGTGTGAGAAGACGAACGGGCCACCCACACTGGGTGGGTGACCCGTTCGCCGGTGGATCTCATGTGGGTGCCTGACCCCGTTCCCCGGACCGGAACGCCCGGGGAGAGGGACCTCTAACGGGCCTCGTTCAGGTCGAGCAGGTCGACCCGGATGTACTTGCCGTCGCCCAGGGCGTTCACCACGGTGCGGAGCGCCTTGGCCGTACGGCCGCCACGGCCGATGACCTTGCCGAGGTCCTCGGGGTGGACCCGGACCTCAAGCACACGACCGCTGCGGATGCGGCGCGCGTGAACCTGGACCTCGTCGGGATGTTCGACGATGCCCTTCACCAGGTGCTCGAGGGCCTCCTCAAGCACCTCAGGCCTCGCCTTCCGGCTTCTCCTCCGCGGCCGTTTCCTGGGCCTCGGCGGCAGGCTCGTCGGCCTTCGCCTTCTTGGCGGACTTCCTCGGCGTGGTGGCGTTGTCCAGGGACAGCGCCTCCTTGGCCGCGGCCTCGTAGAGGGCGTGGCGGTCGGCCTTGGGCTCGGCCACCTTGAGCGGAGCCGGAGCGGCCTCGCCCTTGAACTTCTGCCAGTCGCCGGTGAGCTTGAGGAGCTTCAGCACGGGCTCGGTCGGCTGCGCGCCGACACCCAGCCAGTAGGCCGCACGCTCAGCGTTGACCTCGATGCGCGAAGGGTTCTCCTTCGGGTGGTACAGACCGATCTCCTCGATCGCCCGGCCGTCACGCTTGGTGCGGCTGTCGGCGACGACGATGCGGTACTGCGGGTTGCGGATCATGCCGAGCCGCTTGAGCTTGATCTTGACTGCCACGGGTGTGGTCTCTCCTGCATTAGAGCGTGGGTGAGCGGCGTCTCATCGAGTGGGGTACGAGGAGAGGACCGTTCAGGGGACAGGCGCGGCACGCGGGGGTGAGAGGGCACCCACGTGACCACGATGTTCCAACATGTCATTCTGCCAGACGCACAGAGGTGCCCGACCAACGACGCCCCATCCCGCACGGCACGCGGACGGCAAATCTCGGTAATCCGCGTGTGCGCGGTGGGCGTGCGGCCCGCTTCGCGGCGCCGGGCGGCCACCACGAAGCCCCCGCCATGGGCGAGGCGGCCGTCCTCGGACCCGTTTCAGCCGGAAGAAGCGCCGTCCTCCCCCGCCCGAGGCCGGGAGAGGACGTTCACCGGGGGCGCACCCCCAGCAGTTCGAGGGCCGTCATGATGATGAATCCGACCATGATGGCCACCCAGATCCATCTGGCCCGCCGATGGAACCGGTCGTCTCCGGTCACTTCTGGCCGGGAAGCTTGAACTTCGAGGGGTCGAAGCCCGGCGGGAGCTCAAGGCCGGGAGGAAGCTGACCGGCTCCGAGCCTGCCGAGGGCGCCGCCCGCGCCGGGGGCGTCGGGGGCCGCGGCGGAGGCGTTCTTGCCGAGCGCGGCCTTGCGCGGGTCGCCGCTGACCCTGCGACCCTTGGCGGCCTTCTTCTGCGCGCCCTTGTTCTTGCGCCCGCCCGGCATGCCGGGGATGCCCAGGCCGCCCGCCATGCGCTTCATCATCTTCTGCGCGTCGAAGAACCGGACGACCAGGTTGTTGACCTCGGTCACGCTGACGCCGGAGCCCTTGGCGATGCGGGCGCGGCGGGAGCCGTCGATCATCTTGGGGTTCTGGCGCTCGCCCGGGGTCATCGAGCGGATGATGGCGGCGACGCGGTCCAGGTCACGGTCGTCGACCTGGTTGATCTGGTCACGCATCTGCCCCATGCCGGGCATCATGCCGAGCAGGTTCTTGATGGGGCCCATCTTGCGGACCATCATCATCTGCTCAAGGAAGTCTTCGAGCGTGAAGCCCTCGCCGGAGGTGAGCTTGCCCGCCATCTTGGCGGCTTCCTGCTCGTCGAAGGTCTTCTGCGCCTGCTCGATCAGGGTGAGGATGTCACCCATGTCGAGGATGCGGGAGGCCATCCGGTCCGGGTGGAAGGCGTCGAAGTCCTCAAGCTTCTCACCCGTCGAGGCGAACATGATCGGCTTGCCGGTGATGTGACGCACCGAGAGGGCGGCACCGCCCCGGGCGTCGCCGTCGAGCTTGGTGAGCACGACGCCGTCGAAGCCGACGCCCTCCATGAAGGCCTGGGCGGTGGAGACCGCGTCCTGACCGATCATGGCGTCGACGACGAACAGGACCTCGTCCGGGGAGACCGCGTCGCGGATGTCGGCGGCCTGCTTCATCAGCTCCTGGTCGATGCCCAGGCGGCCCGCGGTGTCGATGATGACGATGTCGTGCTGCTGGCGCCTGGCGTGCTCGACCGACTGGCGGGCCACGGCGATCGGGTCGCCGACGCCGTTGCCGGGCTCGGGGGCGTAGACCGCCACGCCCGCACGCTCGGCGACGACCGAGAGCTGCTGGACCGCGTTGGGGCGCTGCAGGTCGGCGGCGACCAGCAGCGGCGTGTGGTTCTGCTCACGCAGCCAGCGGGCGAGCTTGCCGGCCAGGGTGGTCTTACCGGCGCCCTGGAGACCCGCGAGCATGATGACGGTCGGCGGGTTCTTCGCGTAGCGAAGCCGCCGGGTCTCGCCACCCAGGATCTCGACCAGCTCGTCGTTGACGATCTTGACGACCTGCTGCGCCGGGTTCAGCGCCTGGGACACCTCGGCGCCCCTGGCCCGTTCCTTGACCTGGGCCACGAACGTCCTGACCACCGGCAGCGCGACGTCGGCCTCAAGCAGCGCGATGCGGATCTCGCGGCAGGTCGCGTCGATGTCGGCCTCGGACAGGCGCCCCTTGGAACGAAGGGAGGAGAAGACCGATGTCAGCCGGTCGGAAAGCGTCTCGAACACGTGATTGGCCAGCCTCTGCGCTCTCGGGTCTGCGACTCGACATCCCAGCCTATCCGCTGGAGAGGGCGGAACACGCCCTCGCGAGACGGTGGTATGCCCGCGACGTACCGGTCGCGCGGGCGGCGACGGTACGTCCGTGCCCCCTGCCCGGTCCCGCGGGAGACCGCGCCCGCTCTCGCGGAACCGGGCAGGGGGCACGGACGCCGGGACGTCCGGGGCCGTGACGGCCGTGGGCACACAGTGGGCACACAGTGGGCACACGATGGACACGCGGTGGGCGCGCGACAAGCACATGGTGGGCGCACGGTGGGCGCACAGTGACGCACAGTGGACATGACGAGACGCCGGGACCGCCGGTCGCGGTTCGGGTCCCGGGCGCCCCGGCCGGGCGGGACTGTCTCAGCGGCCCCAGCCGGGGACGGCCATCCGCATGGTGAGGGCGTGCTCGACCAGTGTGATGAGCGTGGCCTTCACCGCGTCCCTGGAGCGCGCGTCGGTGCGCGAGATCGGGATGTGCGGCGCCAGCGTGAGCGCCTCGCGCACCTCCTCCTCGCCGTGCAGGTAGGTCCCGTCCCAGCCGTTGACCGCGACGACGAAGGGGAGCTTGGCCTCCTCGAAGTAGTCGATCGCCGGGAAGCTGTCGGCCAGCCGCCGGGTGTCGACGAGCACGATTGCGCCGATGGCGCCGCGCACGAGGTCGTCCCACATGAACCAGAACCGGTGCTGGCCCGGCGTGCCGAACAGGTACAGGATCAGGTCCCGGTCCAGGGAGACGCGCCCGAAGTCCATCGCGACCGTGGTCGTCGTCTTGTTCGGGGTGAGGCCGAGGTCGTCGATGCCGGCGCTGGCGTCGGTCATCACCGCCTCCGTGGTCAGCGGCAGGATCTCGGAGACCGCTCCCACGAACGTGGTCTTGCCCACACCGAAGCCACCGGCGACGACGATCTTCGTCGATGTCAGGCCGCCGCCGCGGCTAGAGCCTGCGAAGTCCACTGAGCACCCTTTCCAGCAGGTTGAGATCCGGCTTGCCCGCGTCCAGTTGCGGCTGGTGCAGCTGGACCAGTCCCTCAGCCGCCATGTCCGCGACCAGGATCCGGGTGACGCCGAGCGGGATGCGGAGCATCGCGGAGATCTCGGCGACCGAGCGCACTTGCCGGCACAGGGCGCTGATGGCCTGGTACTCCGGCGTGCGGTTGGACAGATCGTGGTGCGCGGACGTCGCCGAGGAGACCAGGGCCTCCATGGCGAGCTGGGTCCGGGGGGCGGTTCGCCCTCCGGTGACGGCGTACGGCCTGACCAGGGAGCTCTGCTCCACGGGTGCCGGTTGCATGAGATGTGAAGGACCACCCTGTTGCCGGTGGGGGTCGTCCATGGACTGGTAGGGAGGCCCGCCTAGCGGGTCTCCCTCACCGGGCCAGCCGCGGCCTGCCACGGCATCCTCCTATGGTCGTCGCCATCACCGGGGGTGTGAGGCCTGGAGTTCGGCGCGGACCGCCGGTGTCAACACCTGGCCCGCTCGTTCGACAAGCAGGGTCATCTGGTAGGCCACGAGACCCATGTCGCAGTCGGCCGCGGCCAGTACGGCCAGGCAGGAGCCGTCGCTGATCGACATGATGAGCAGCAGTCCTCGCTGCATCTCGACCACGGTCTGGGTGACCGCTCCGCCCTCGAAGACCCTGGAGGCGCCTTGGGTCAGGCTGATCAGCCCGGCGGCGACCGCCGCGAGCTGGTCGGCCCTGTCCCTGGGGAATCCATCGGAATACGCCAACGGCAGGCCGTCGGCCGACACAACGACCGTGTGGGCAACGCCTGGGACGTTGTTCACGAAGTCGGTGATCAGCCAGTTGACCCCCCGGGCGGCCTGGCTCATTTCGCGCACGTGTCATCCTCCTTGGCGACCGGGGCGAGCTCGCTCACCGGTCTTCCTCGTTTCCTTCAACGTCACGGCTGAAGTCGGGATAGGGCTGTCCCTCACCGACTTCGCCCCTGGCGACCGCGCGGCCCTGCCGTACTCCTTGCTGGAAGCTCGCCAGGCGGTTGCGTACCGCTTCAGGGGAGACGGAAGGCCTGAACGCGGGGGTCTGGGGGGCCGCGGCCGAGCCGGGCGCGGCCGTACCGGGAACCAGGTTCGCCTTGGGCACCCGCTTGGGCAGCCCGGCTCCGGTCATCCCGCCGAGGGTCGGCTCACTGGCCGCCCGCGCCGCCTGCCAGCCCGCGTCGGCGGGCGAGGACCAGACGTCGGAGGGCGGGGCCACGGGGGGCGGGACGACGGCCCCGGGCTCCTCCACCTTCTCCGGCTTCTCGGGAGTGGGCTCGACCTTCTTGAACCAGTCGGACTCGACGGCGGCGAAGATCGGCAGGAACTCCTCCTTCGCCTCCTCCATGAGCGAGGGCTCGGGAACGACGGGCAGCGGGCCCGTGTTGTCCGAGGGCTCGAACACGCTGCTGTCGAAGAGACGTCCGTTCTGGCCGGGCGGGCCGGGCCAGGAGCCGTCGTTCTCCTTGGCGGGGGTGCTGCTCCAGATGCCCGAGTCGCCGCGCGCGGGCGCGTCCGGCCACACGCTCGTGTCCGGCTGGGAGGCGATCGGCCAGCCTCCTGGCCCGCCGGGCTCACCCGGGCGCGGGGAGCCGGACCAGCCGGTCGCGTCCGAGGAGAGGTTCGACCAGCTCGGGCCGCCTCCCTGCTGCGGCACCTGGCCGGACCACACGCTGTCGAAGGGCGACTGGCTGAAGTGGTCGATCCCGGCGGGGCTGTTCGGCGCCTCGAAGGAGGCGAGCTGCTGCCGTACGTCGAACTGGTCGAAGGGGCTCTGGGTGACGTCGAAGGAGGTGAAGGCCGACTGGGTGGGGTCGAGGGTCGGGCTGGCCAGCAGCGGCGGGCGGTCCATCACCGCCCGCTCCTGCGGGCCCATGGCCGCCGACCAGTCGCCGCCGCCGTTGGTGACCGGCGCCTGACGGGAGTCGGCGTCGGAGAGCAGGTTCTCCGGGATCAGCACCATGGCGGTCAGGCCACCGCTGTCCTGCTGCCTGAGCTGGACGCGGATGCCGTGGCGCAGGGCCAGGCGGCCGACCACGAACAGGCCCATTCTGCGGGAGACCGAGACGTCGACCACGGGCGGGTTGGCCAGACGCCAGTTCGCCTGGGTGAGCTCGTCGGCGGTCATGCCGATGCCGACGTCGGCGACCGAGACCATCACGCCACCGCCGTCGATCCGGTTGCTGGACACGACGACCTTCGTCTCCTTGGGAGAGAAGGAGATCGCGTTCTCCACCAGCTCGGCGATGAGGTGCACGACGTCGTTGACGGAGGTGCCGACGACGGAGACGCCCGCCGACAGGTGCAGGGCCACCCGCTCGTAGTTCTCGACCTCGGACAGCGAGGCGCGCACGACGTCGATGAGCGGGATCGGCTGGCTCCACCTGCGGGCGGGTTCCTGGCCCGCGAGGACCAGCAGGTTCTCGCTGTTGCGGCGCATGCGGGTGGCGAGGTGGTCGAGGCGGAACAGGTTGCCGAGACGGTGCTCGTCCTGTTCGCCCTGCTCCAGGCTCTCGATCAGGGACAGCTGGCGTTCGACCAGGGTCTGGCTGCGGCGGGAGAGGTTGACGAACATCGCGTTGACGTTGCTGCGCAGCGTGGCCTCCTGGCCCGCGAGCCGTACGGCCTCGCGGTGGACCTCGTCGAAGGCGCGCGCGACCTCACCTATCTCGTCGTCGGAGTTGACGCCGATGGGCTGGACCTTGACCGAGTCGGCGTCGCCGCTCTCGCGCAGCGACTGGACGGTCTCCGGCAGGCGCTGCTCGGCGACGGACAGGGCCTCGGTGCGGAGCCTGCGCAGCGGCCTGACCAGCGAGCGCGCCATGATCGTGGTGACGATGAGGACCAGCAGGAGCAGCAGGCCGCTGGCGCCTCCGGCGATCATCGCGCCCTGCTGCTCGGCCTCCTGGAGGGTGCGGCTCTGCGTGATGACCGAGTCGGCGACGGCCTTCTCGACCGTGCGCATCTTGTCGATGATGACGCTGGAGGCGTCGAACCACTGGGTCTGGTCGCCCGCGCCGGTGCCGGTCGCGCTGACGCCGACGAGGGGGGCGTTGGCGGTGGCCAGGACGAGGGACCTGAGGCGGATGAACTCGGCTCGGTCGACCTTCTGGCCGCTGACGGTGTCGTCGTAGAACTGGCGCTGGTCCAGCGAGGCCTCGCCCCTGAAGGCGGCCAGTTCGCTGTCGCGCTGGGCGCGGGCGACAATGAACTCGTCGAGGCCCTCGGTGCTGAACTGCCTGTTGGCGAGGGCGACGGCGAGTTCGGCCCGCTCTCTTGAGGCCTGTTCCTTGGCCCTGGCCAGGGCGGCGAAGGCCGCCGCGCTGCTGCTGAGGGACTGGTCGGCGTCGACCTGGACGATCTTCTCGTGGAGCGCGAGCAGGTCGCCGATCGTCTGGGAGTAGGTCTGGATGACGGGCTGGGCGGGCAGCGCGCTGCCGACGACGGTCTTGCGCACGTTGGCGAGCTCGTCGAGGCGGGTGCTCATCTGTGCGATGTCCTCCCGCTCCCGGGAGGCGAAGTCACCGGCCGCGGCGGTGCGCAGCCGTTCGCGCACGACCGTGACGATCTTGTCGACGACGCCGTACTGGTCGTCGAGTTTGGCGCGGGCGCCACGGAGACGGCCCTGGGCCACGTATCTCGCGGCCAGGTCGCGTTCGAGCTGCAGGCCGTGCACCAGGCCGCTCAGGTCGGCCGAGAGCTCCGCGACCACCCTGACCTGCTCGTACTCGGCCGCGTTGTTGACCGAGGCGACCACGCGCAGCCCGCCGAGGACGATCGCCGCGGTCGTGGGGATGACGATGAGTGCGATCAGTCGCGACCGCACGCGCCAGTTCCTGAACGCGAACCTGCTGCCGTTCTCACGGGTGCTGTCACGCCGCCCGCGTTTGGTGGCCTTCACCGCCTGGGCGCCGTCCTCCTGCGCCTCCGTCTCGCCGAAGACCTGGGCAGCAACCAGCCCGGATTCGCGTTCACTGGGGATTGCCGTCCTCACTGGCCTCCGCTACCTCTCCTCGTTTGTCTGATTGGAGGGGAATCCTGTCATGCATCTGATCTTCACGTGACGCGGATGCATCCTTGGGGCGAGGGTTATTGGAGCATAGCCCGAACAGTTCGGCCAATAGCCCATAAGTCGCAACTTATGGGCAATCGGGACTAGATGCTTGCAACCGGGCAACCCCCACCGGGCCTCCCGAGCAGATTTATACGGGGATATCCGCCCCGGCGCCCACTCTTTCACAACATGTCATCGTCCCTTCGGCCGGAGAGTTTGGAACGCTCCGATTCGCCACCGGCCCATCCGAAAACCCGACATCAAAAGTCCATATTTGTCCGATTTACCCCTATTAGCCAATACTTGCGATTAAGCACACCCCCTCCGCTACGCTGCTGCACGGCCGGGAGCCCCCTCATCCTGCGCTTTCTTGGACCATCTCCATCGCATGACGGCTTCCGGCGGATCAGGCCCGAACGGCCAACCGCCCCCTAAGGAGACCCCATGCGCCTCGGACCCATCAGCCGGACGTCTCACGCGGAGCAGGTCGGGTGAGCGGTCGGGCCCTGTTGCGCAACAGGGTGTTCTGCGGCGCGCTCGGGGTCACGGCGCTGCTGCTCCTGGCCGAGACCGCGGGCAGGGCGGGCCTGATCGACCCGGACGTCCTGCCGCTGACCTCGACGATCCTGACCAGGACCGCCGAACTCGCCGTCGACGGGGAGTTCCTGACCAACGTGGCGGCCACCATGCTCGCCTGGACCCTCGGCCTGCTCCTCACCGTCGCCGTCACGGTCCCGCTCGGGCTGCTGCTCGGCAGCCTGCCGAGGCTGGAGGCCACGGCCCGGCCGCTGATCGAGTTCCTCCGCCCGATCCCCTCCGTCGCCCTCATCCCGCTGGCGATCCTGCTCTTCCCCGACCGGCTCGACCTCAAGATCGCCGTGATCTTCTACGCCTCGTGCTGGCCGATCCTGATCAACACGATGTACGGCCTGCGGGACGTCGACCCGGTGGCCAAGGAGACCCTGCGCAGCTTCGGCTTCGGGCCGCTGGCCGTACTGTGGCGAGTCTCACTGCCGAGCACCGCGCCGTTCATCGCCACCGGCGTACGGCTCGCGGGCGGCATCGCGCTCATCCTGGCCGTCAGCGCCGAGTTGCTCGCCGGCGGCTCGGACGGCATCGGCGCCTACGTCCTCAAGGCGGGCAGCAGCCCCGACGGCCTTGAGCTCATCATCGCCGCGACCGTCTGGGCGGGAATCCTCGGTGTGGTGACGAACAGCCTGTTCATCGGGGCCGAGCGGAGACTGTTCCGCTGGCACACCGCACGGGCGGGGGTGGCCTCGTGAACGTACGACGCGCCCTGGTCCGCCTGTGGCCGGTTCCCGTCGCGCTGGTGCTGTGGGAGGTGGGCACCCGGGCCGCGGACAACCCCTTCTTCCCTCCGCCGACCACGATCGCGGTCAGGATGCGGGAGCTGTGGCTCACCGGTCCCCCCGGTCGCCTGTGGCTGAGCGACGCCGCCCTGGACAACTTCCCGCCCAGCCTGGCCAGGCTCTTCGCCGGCTGGATCCTCGCCGGGGTCGTCGGCGTCGTGTTCGGCGTGCTGCTGGGCCGCTCGGTCGTCCTGGCGCGTTTCGTCGATCCGCTCGTCCACTTCGGACGGGCGGTCCCGCCGCCGATGCTCCTGCCGCTGCTGATCCCGCTGATGAGCATCGGCACCCCGATGCAGCTGACCACGATCGTGTTCGGCGTCGTCTGGCCGGTGCTGCTCAACACCGTCGAGGGCGCCCGTTACGTGGACCGCCAGCACGTGGAGACCGCCAGGGTCTTCGGATTCTCTCGCCGGCAACGGCTCTGGCGGGTCATCCTGCCCTCCGCGACCCCGAAGATCTTCGCGGGCCTGCGGCTCAGCCTCTCCCTCGCCCTGATCCTCATGGTCGTCTCCGAACTGGTGGGCAGTACCAACGGGATCGGCTTCCAGCTCCGTGACGCGGAGCGCGCCTTCGACCCACCCGGCCTGTGGGGCTCCCTCGTGGTGCTCGGCCTGCTCGGTTACGTGCTGAACCTGGCGTTCTTCACCGCCGAGCGACGGGTCCTGTCCTGGCACCGCGCCGCCAAGCAGACAACCTGAGGAACCTCCGTGCTTGAGATCTCCAATCTGACCCACACCTACGGAAACGGCCCCTCCGCCCACAACGCGCTCGGCGGTGTCGACCTGCACGTCGCCGAGGGGGAGCTGGTGTGCATCGTCGGACCCTCCGGGTCCGGCAAGTCGACCCTGCTGCGCTCCATCGCCGGGCTGCTGCGCCCGACGGGCGGCCGGATCACGCTCAACGGCACCCCCGTCGCGCAGATCCCGGACGACCTGGCCGTGGTCTTCCAGGACTACAGCCGCTCGTTGTTCCCCTGGATGTCGGTCGCCGACAACGTCTCGCTGCCGCTGCGCCGTAAGGGCCAGGGCAGGAAACAGCGGGCGCTCTCGGCAGCCGAGGCACTCGAACAGGTGGGCCTGGCCTCGGCCGGGAGCAAGTATCCCTGGGAGTTGTCCGGCGGCATGCAGCAGCGCGTCTCCATCGCCCGCGCCCTGGCCTACCGGCCGAAACTGCTGCTGATGGACGAGCCCTTCGGGTCCGTCGACGCCCAGACCCGTGAGGACCTGGAGGACCTGACCCTGCTGGTCCGCGGTCTGCACAACATGACCATCCTGCTCATCACCCACGACATCGACGAGAGCGTCTACGTCGGCGACCGCGTCGTGGTGCTCTCCAAGGCCCCGGCCAGGGTGGTGGGCGACCTCCGGGTCGACCTGCCAGGCCCCCGTGACCAGATCGGCACCAGGGAGCACCCCGACTTCGTACGGCTGCGCGGCGAGGTCGGCCGTCTGGTGCGCGGTGTGCGTCCCGCGCAGACGTCGTCGCTGTGAGAGGCCTGTGAGAGACGCCGCGAGAGCTCTCCCGTGTCCCGGGGCGACCACCCGGGACGCGGGAGACGGGGCCGGTGTTGAAGGGTCCTTCAGAAGCGCCGGGCGGGGCGGCGACCGTCCGGCCCGCCTCTGACATGGGGGCACGCGAACGTCGCCGCGCCCCTTGACCACCCCGTTTGAAGATCGGTGTAAAAGGTTTTCGAGACTCCGGTAAATCCGGATCAGATGCCTAGAGCGTTCCATTTTATATCGTACGGATACGAAAGAAAATGCCATACCAGCGTCAAGCCCCACACATTCCGGTGGCCCGAAACGGTCGCGACGCCCGATCTGGCGGCGTCAACTCCCTACATACGGATGGCCGGAAACCGGCAACCCCCCGTAACAGGAGCCTCAATTCCGTCAAGTAGGCACTTCACTAAACCGGTAAATCACCCCTTACAGCAACAAAACATGCTATATAGGGACATAAATTATGGACTGTCGCTAAACCCGACGTTAAGGGTTGCTGCTGGATTTGAGAGCATCTACGATCGCTCCTTGATCTCTTCTCCCCGATTCCGGGACGTCCAACTCATGCCGCATTCCCTCACCTCTTCGAGGAGCCACATATGAGGTTCCGTCCACTAACACGAGCATGCCTGGTCATCGTCGCTCTTTCCGTTCTCGCCACCGCCTGCAGCAGCGGGAAAAGCGCAACGAGCGCGGCGAACGGCCTGGAGAAGACCGACATCACCATCGGTATGCTGCCGCTCCCCGAGGTGGCACCGGTTCAGATCGCCATCAGCCGGGGCTTCTTCAAGGAAGAGGGCCTCAACGTCAAGTTCTCCCTCATCGAGGGTGGCGCGGCCGCACTCCCCACGCTGCTCAGCGGTGGGTTCGACGTGCTGCACAGCAACTACGTCTCCGCCTTCACCGCCTCCGCGCAGAACGTCGCGGACCTGAAGGTGATCGCGGAGGCGACCGTCGCGACGCCCGGCTCCTTCGTCCTGTTGACCGCGCCCAACTCGAACGTCACCAAGGTCGAGGACCTCAAGGGCAAGAAGGTCGGCGTCAACACGAAGAAGAACATCGCCACGCTGGCGACCAGCGTGACTCTGAAGGTACACGGCCTGGACGTCGTCCGCGACAAGATTGACTTCATCGAGGTGCCCTTCCCCAACATGTGGCAGGCCCTCAAGAGTGGTCAGGTGGATGCGGCCTTCCTGCCCGAGCCGTTCGTGAGCGCGGCCGCCGCCGACGGCGGTGTGAAGCTCGCCGACACGATGGCCGGCCCCACGGACAGCTTCCCGATCGCGGGCTACTTCGTCACCTCGGAGTTCGCGGGCAAGAGCCCCAAGACCGTCGCCGCCTTCCAGCGCGCCCTGCTGAAGGCGCAGACGGTCGCGGCGAACGACCGCAAGGCCGTCGCCGAGGCGATCCCCCAGTACACCAAGATCAACGCTCAGACCGCGCAGATCATGCAGCTGCCCGGCTTCCCCGTCACGACCAACGCCGTACGGCTGCAGCGGGTCTCCGACCTGATGCTTGAGTACGGCTACCTGCCCAAGCCGTTCGACGTCAACTCTCTCCTGCTCGGAGGACAGAAATGATCGAGGCATACCAGGCGGTCGGCCTGGTTCCCACCATGCGCGGCGTCCGCAACCGGGACGAGATCCAGATCAACCTGGAGCACATCGAACACCTGGTCAAGGCCGCCTCCTGGCTGTCCAGCCTCGACCTGCCCGTCCGCCTGATCGCGATTCCCGAGGGCGCCCTGCAGGGGTTCAACGACGAGGTCCTCGACCTCGACCACGAGGACTTCGCCAGGGAGGTCGCGATCGAGGTGCCCGGTCCTGAGACCGACCGGCTCGGCGCGCTGGCCCGCCAGTGGAACACCTACATCGTCGCCCAGGCCAAGGCCCTGCACCCCGAGTTCCCCGGACGCTTCTTCAACGTCGGCCTGGTGATCGACCCCGAGGGCGCGATCGTCATGACGCACTACAAGACGGTCCCGCTGCTGCCCGTCGAACACTCGGTGACCCCGCACGACGTCTGGGACCGCTGGGTCGAGCTGTACGGCAAGACGCTCGACGCGTTCTACCCCGTCGCGGACACCGCGATCGGCAGGATCGGCGTGCTCATGGCCAACGAGGCCTCCTACCCGGAGAACGCCCGCGGGCTCGCCATGAACGGCGCGGAGATCATCTACCGCGGGCCGTACCCGCACCCGCACGTCGGCAACGGGCTCTACGCGATCCAGAACCAGGCCAGGGCGCTGGACAACAACTGCTACCTGATCGCCTGCAACGTCGGGACCTACTATCTGACCCCCGACTCCGACGTCCCGATCGACACCTTCGGCGGCCACTCGATGGTCGTGGACTACAAGGGGCAGATCGTCGGGCGTCACGACTACGGCGGCGCCTCCTCCTGGGTCTCGGGCACGATCGACATCGAGGCCCTGCGCAGGTTCCGCGCCAACGCGCAGTGGGACAACTGGATCAAGGACCTCAAGACCGAGCAGTACCAGCTCATCTACGAGAAGCCGATCTACCCGAAGAACCTCTACCTCGACCGCAAGCCGTACAACCACACGGAGTTCCGCACCGAGGTGATCGACAGGCAGATCGAGCTGATGCACGAGCGCGGAGTCTGGGTTCGCCCGGAGAAGTAGGAAGAGAAAGACCGGTGTGACCGGGCCGGCTCGCCGGTGAGGCCGGCCCGGTGTGGGATCCGCCGTCGTGGCGGGTCCCACACCGGGAGAGAAAGATCAGACGCGAAGCGTCAGAACGTGTTCGACCAGGGTGATCAGGGTCGACTTGACCGCGTCCCGCGAACGGGCGTCGGTCCGTACGACGGGGATGTGCGGAGAGATCGTCAGAGCCTCCCGCACCTCCTCCTCACCGTGTAAGTGCGTACCGCCGAAGCCGTTGAGGGCGACGACGAACGGCAGCCCCGCCTCCTCGAAGTAGTCGATCGCCGGGAAGCTGTCGGCCAGCCGCCGGGTGTCGACCAGCACGATCGCGCCGATGGCGCCCTTGACGAGGTCGTCCCACATGAACCAGAACCGGTGCTGACCCGGCGTACCGAACAGGTACAGGATCAGGTCCCGGTCCAGCGAAACCCGGCCGAAGTCCATGGCCACCGTGGTGGTCCGCTTGGTCGGGATGTGCGAGAGGTCGTCGACCTCCGCGCTGGCCTCCGTCATAACCGCTTCCGTGGTCAGCGGCATGATCTCGGAGACCGCTCCGACGAAGGTCGTCTTGCCGACACCGAATCCTCCGGCGACAACGATCTTCGTTGACGTCATTCCGGCGTCAGAGCCTGCGAAGCCCACTGAGCACCCTTTCAAGCAAGTTGAGATCCGGCTTTCCGGCATCCAGCGACGGCTGGTGGATCTGCACCAGGCCCTCGGTCGCCATGTCCGCGATCAGCACCCGGGTCACGCCCAGTGGCATGCGCAGCAGGGCGGACAACTCCGCCACCGAGCGCACCTGCTGGGACAACGAGATGATCGCCTGGTACTCCGTGGAGAGCGTGGCGGTGTCCACGCTCATGAAGGTCGCCGAGGAGACCAGGGCCTCCAGAGCGAGCTGCATGCGGGGCGCCGTCCTGCCTCCGGTCACAGCGTACGGACGAATCAGACGATTACGTCCGCTCTTGGCCTGAGGCGTGCTTGGGGGTTCCTCACCCGGGCGCCAACCTGGTGCGTCCATATCACCTCCCTATCGCTGAGCCGACTGCAACTCGGCCCGAAGAGCAGGTGTCAACGCCTGCCCCGCGCGCTCAGCCAGCATGGTCATCTGGTAGGCCACCAGGCCCATGTCACAGTCCGGCGAGGCCAGTACGGCCAGCGCGGAGCCGTCGCTGATCGACATCGTCAGCAGGAGACCCCGCTGCATCTCGATCACGGTCTGCGCGACGGGACCGCCCTCGAAGACCCGGGAGGCTCCCTGGGTCAGGCTGATCAGACCGGCCGTGATCGCGGCGAGCTGGTCGGCGCGGTCCTTCGGGAAGCCCTGCGAGTAGGCCAGCGGAAGACCGTCCGCGGAGACGATCACCGCGTGGGCCACACCGGGCATCTCCTTGACGAACTCGGTGATCAGCCAATTGAAGCCTCGGGCGGCCTGACTGAGTTGGTGGTTCACTGGTTCTCTCCCTCAGCGGCGTTCAACCGCTCGATCATCTCGGCGCGGCCCTGCCGTATGCCTTGCTGGAAACTGGACAGACGACTACGCACCCGCTCCGCCGATATCGGGGGCAGCGGGGCCACCGGAGTGCTCGGGGCCGGGGCGGCCGTTCCGGGCACGAGGTTGGCCTTCGGCACCCGCTTCGGCAGACCCGAACCGGTTACACCGCCCTCGACGGGCTTCTTCGCGACCTCGGCCGCGGCCCATCCCTGGTCGGACGGGGAACTCCACGGCTGCCTCTCCGGCTGCTCCTCCGAAGGAGGCGGTCCCTGGCGCCCCGGCCGCCTGATGGGCAGCACGGGCGACTCCTCCTGGAGCGACCGCTCCGGTGAGGGCGTCTCCTGCCTTTCCTCCTCCGCGGGCTCGGCTTCGGCCTCGGGGTCGGCCACGAGCTCGGCGGAGGTGTTGCGGAACCAGTCCGATCCTACCGCCGCGAAGATCGGCAGGAACTCCTCGGGCTCGGGCTCCGTCGGCGACACCTCGACCGCGGGCAGGGCCTGGGTGTGGTCCGGAACCTCGCGCCTGGGCGGCGTCCACGGGTCGACCGGCGGCATCTCCGGCCATGCGGGCGGCTGCCCGCCCCTCGGTGGTTCGCCTCCCGGGAACGGCGACTGCGTCGTGGAGAACGACGAGTCGGCGGGGAAGGAGGGGTGGGCGGCCGGGAACGAGGGCTCGGCCGGGAAGGACGGCGGCGCCGCGGGGAAGGACGGCTCGGCCAGGAAGGACGACTCCGACTGACGCGGCGGCTGCGCCGTGGGGAAGGACGGGTCCCCCGCCGGGAACGACGGATGCGCCGGCGGGAAGGACGGCGGGGACGGGGTGAGCGGCGAGGCCCACAGGTCCTCGACCGCCGCCGCGGAGACGACCGGCGCCGACCACAGGTCCGCGACCGAGGGGGCCGGGGTCTGCGGGATCGAGGGCTCCGGAGCGGGCGGGACCGGCAGGGACGGCTGGGCGGGCGGGGCCTGCCTGACGGCGCCCATCGAGGGAACGCTCCCGAACGGGTCGGAGCTGGGCGCCCCGCTGAACGGGTCGTTGCCGGACAGGGCCGAGGGGCCGTTCTGACCGGCCATGGCCAGCTGCGGCATGAGCGGCGACTGGGCGACGACCTGCGGGGGAAGCAGCACGACGGCGCTCAGGCCGCCGGTCTCGGGACGGCGCAGCTGGACCCGGATACCGTGACGCATGGCCAGCCGGCCGACCACGAACAGGCCCATTCTGCGGGAGACCGACAGGTCGACCGCGGGGGGCTCGGCCAGACGACGGTTGGCCTCGGCCAGCTCCTCGTCGCTCATGCCGATTCCCGAGTCGGTGACCGCCAGGATGATGGCCCCCGTCTCGTTGGCGTTGCCGCTCACCATGATCTTGGTGTCCTGCGGCGAGAAGAAGATGGCGTTCTCGACGAGCTCCGCGATCAGGTGGACGATGTCGTTGACGGCGGAGCCGACGATCATGGTACCCGCCTCGACCCGCAGGCCGACGCGTTCGTAGTTCTCGACCTCCGACAGGGAGGCTCGCACGACGTCGCTCAGCGGAACCGGCTCACTCCACCTGCGGCTCTGCTCCTGACCCGCGAGGACCAGGAGGTTCTCGGAGTTACGGCGCATGCGGGTGGCCAGGTGGTCCAGCTTGAAGAGGCTGGCCAGCTGGGCGTCGTCCTGCTCGCCCTGCTCCAGGTCGTCGATGAGGTCGATCTGCCGTTCCACGAGCGACTGGGTGCGCCGGGAGAGGTTGATGAACATCGCGTTGACGTTGTTACGCAGCCTGGCCTCGTCGCCCGCCAGGCGGATGGCCTCGCGGTGGATCTCGTCGAAGGCCCGGGCGACTTCCCCGATCTCGTCGCGGGAGTCCACGTCGATGGGGGAGACCTCCACGCTCGGATCGGCCTCACCGGTCTCCCGCAGCACGCGGACGGTCTCCGGCAGCCGGTTGCCGGCCACCTCCAGGGCCTCGCTGCGCAGCTGGCGCAGCGGCCTGACCAGCGTTCCCGCCACCCAGGCGGTGACGAGCAGGATCATGATCAGCAGGACCAGGATCGTCGCACCGGTGACGATGGCGTTCTGCTCCTCGGCGGCCTGCAGCTCCTGGCTTCGGGAGGTGACCGAGGCGGCCAGGCTTCGCTCGACGGCGTTCAGTCCGTCGACGAGGGCCGAGGAGGCCTCGTACCAGGCGTTCATGCCCATCTCCCTGGGCAGGCCCAGGTTCTCGCGCATCCGGGAGATGACCAGGGCGCGCATGGCGTCGGCCTTGGAGATCTTCGGGTCGGTGAGCACGTCGTTCAGACGCTTGATGTCCGTCGTCGACGCGGTGGACCGGAAGGTGGACATCGCGTTGAGCTGGCCCTTGTAGGCGCCCAGGAAGTCGGCGGGGTCGTCGAAGTCGAACCGGCCCTCGATGCGGGCGACGAGCAGAATGCCGCGCTGCCTCGCGACCTGCTCTCTTGCCTGGGTGAGGGCGCCGAGCGCGAGGACGTCACCGACCAGACGTTGGTCACGGGCGCTGCGGCCCAGATCGTCGTGTAGCGTCATGAAGTCGGCGATCATGCGCGTGTACATGCCGAGGGCGGCACGAGGAAGCACGTCGCCGCTGGTGAGAGCCTTTCTCAGGCTGAACAGGCCGTTGAGCCAGTTGCGGACCTGGGCGACCTCGGCGACGATGCGCGGCTCCTGGTCGTCGCCCAGGGCGTCGATCGCGGTGAGCACCTTCGTACGGGTCAGGTCGACCCGGCCCTGCATGTCCTTGACCCTGGCCAGGCGCGCCTGCCTGCGCCGGTCGGCGATGTACCAGGCGGTGAGGTCACGCTCGTCGGCCATCTCGTAGGACAGGTCGGTGAGCTGCTCGATGAGCGAGGCGACCTCGGCGTTCTTGCGGTATTCGGTGGCGCCGGTCAGCGAGTTGGTGAGCTGGAGTCCACTCAGCACCACCGCCGCGGCCGTGGGGAGCAGGATCAGCGCGACCAGACGGGGACGCACGCGCCAGTTCGAGGGCAGGAAGCGACTGCCCACCGCTGACTCACGGTGGTTGCGGCGGTCTTGTGTCATCACTGGCCTACGTAACCCCTCGCCGGTTTTGGATACGGCGGTAGCAATTTGAGCACATCCTTTATGTCACTTCGAATGGAGTATGTGCCGCTAAATCCCCACAAAAGGGATATTTGGCGACAAACCTCACGAGGGCCGGAAGGATTCTCTCGCCTCCGGAACCTGGTGCTTGATCATCAAATGGCGCGTAACCGAGTACGCCTGGACCGCCTCCTGACTCATGTCCTTGCCGAAGCCACTGCCCTTGACCCCGCCGTGCGGGGCCTCCGACGCGATGGGCAGATGGTCGTTCACCCAGGTCACACCCACGTCGAGTCGATGGGAGACGCGTAGTGCCCGCGCCACGTCCGTGGACCAGACCGAAGAGGCTAAACCGTACCTGGTGTCGTTGGCCAGCCGTACCGCCTCGTCCTCGTCGTCAAACGGTAGAGCCAGAAGGACCGGTCCGAAAAGCTCTTCTTGGGCGATCTCACTGTCCTGTGTCACTCCCGTGACCAGCGTGGGCGGGTAGTAGAAGCCCGGCCCCTCCTCCGGGACGCCGCCCAGCGCCACCGAGGCGCCCGCGGCGACCGCCCGCTCGACGAAGCCGTGCACGCGTTCGCGGTGCTCACCGGAGATCAGCGGGCCGATGTCGGTCGCCGGGTCCCACGGGTCTCCCGTCCTGATCCCCTCAAGCGTCGCGCGCAGCGCCTCGACGGCCTGGCCGTACACCTCGCGGGCGATGTAGACGCGGGTCGCGGCGGTGCAGTCCTGGCCGGTGTTGTAGGTCGCGCCCATCGCGACCCCCCTGGCCATGTCGGCCAGGTCGGCGTCACCGAAGACCAGCGCGGGCGCCTTGCCGCCGAGTTCCAGGTGGACCTGCTTGGGGAGGACCGCCGCACCGCGCATCACGGCGCGGCCCGTCTCGGTCGAGCCGGTGACGCTCACCAGGTCCACGCCGGGGTCGGCGACCAGCGCCTGGCCCACCTCCGCGCCACCGAGGACGACCTGGAGCAGCCCGTCGGGCGCTCCCGCCCCGGCGAACAGCTCGGCCAGCCGCAGCGTGGTGCCCGGCGTGCGCGGCGCGGGCTTGACGACCACCGCGTTGCCCGCGGCGAGCGCGGGGCCGAGCTTCCACACCGCCATCACCAGCGGGAAGTTCCACGGAGCGATCGCCCCGACGACGCCGACGGGACGGCGCACCAGCACCGAGGTGTAGCCGGGGCTGAGCACCCCGGCCCCGGTTCCCTCAAGCGAGCGCGCGGCCCCGGCGAAGAAGCGCAGGTTGTCCACGGCGAAGGGCAGTTCGCCCTCGCGGAAGACCGAGGCGGGCTTGCCCGTCTCGCCGACCTCAAGCCGGGTGAGTTCCTGGGCGTCGGCCTCGACCAGGTCGGCGAAACGCAGCAGCACCCTGGCCCGCTCGGCCGCGGTCGCCCCGCTCCACTCCTGGTAGGCCTCGCGGGCCCGCCGTACGGCCGCCGCGACCCCGGCCACCGGGGTGTCACGCGCCTCGGACAGGAACTCCCCGGTCGCCGGGTTGATCAACGTGCTCATGGAACTTCTCTCGTCATGTCATGGTGCCGGGGGCGTCAGGCTCCGGCCCGCTCGATCAGGTCGGCGGCCCGGCGCAGGCCGTCGCGGCGGCGGATCTCCTCACCCGCCGCGGCGAGCCGCTCACGCAGCGCGGTGTCACCGAGCAGCCTGTCCAGCGCGCCGGTCAGTTCCTCGTCGGTGAAGGCGTAGGGGGCCAGGCGCACGCCGTAGCCCAGTTCGTCGACGCGCTGGGCGTTGTCGTACTGGTCCCAGAACAGGGGAAGCACGATCATCGGCTTGCCGAAGTGCAGCGCCTCGGTCGTGGTGTTGTTGCCGCCGTGGGTGATGACCAGGTCGACCAGTGGGAGGATCCTGGTCTGCGGCAGGAACTCCGCGCCCCACATGTTCTCCGCGAGCTTGATCTCCTCGTGCAGCGGGCCCTTGGAGACGACGAAGCGGTGCGGCGTCGTGCCCAGCACGTCGATCACCCGCTGCATCAGCGCGACGTCCGCCGAGCCGAGCGAGCCGAGCGAGAAGTAGACGAGGGCGCCCTCCCCCGAGGCCAGCGGCTCGGGCAGCGCGAAGTCCTCGTCGGTCTCGCGCACCGAGGAGTCCAGCCGGTGCCAGGTGTCGCCGAGCGGCCTGTCGCCGGTGTAGTCGAGGACCTCGGGGAAGACGTAGAGGTTCAGGTCGCCCTCGTGGACGAAGTCCAGGTCGGGCAGCGGCGGCGCCCCCTGGGCGACGACCCACTCGTTGAAGGAGGTCCACACCTCACGGTGGGTCCTGTCGTACTCGGCGCGGAAGGCCTCCCACTCGGAGCGGTCGTCGGCGGGCAGCCCGGAGAAGACCGGCGCCACGCCCTCGCCGCGCACCTCAAGCGGGTTGCAGGAGACGATCCTGATGAACGGTTTGCCCGCGGTGAGCAGCGCGGGAAAAGTGATCACGTTGTCCTCTACGATCACGTCCGGCCTGACGCGCTCGATAATCTCCTTCAACCGCGGTTCGCAGTACTTCACACCGTCGATGAGCGCGTCCCAGATCGGCTTGGTCACCGTCTCAAGCTGCTCGGCGGTCGACTTGCGATATTCCGGCGCGGTGTCCCGGATGAAGTCCTTCCAGAACTGTCCCGGGTCCTGCTCCTCTTCGGCCGGGGGCGCCAGGTCTACCAGGTCCTCCTCGAATCCGAGGGCGGTCAATTTCCCTTTCCATGAAGCTTCAGCTGCGAAAACGACTCGGTGGCCGCGCTTGCGAAGAATGTCACCGATGCCGATGCAGTTGTTCGTGGGTCCGTAGGCGCTTTCCGGCATGAACAGGATCGTGAGTGACATCACGCCTCCAAGTGACTGGGAGTTATGCGGCTTGAAGAATGATTCAATACTTGCTCTAGCTAAAACGCTAGGAAACGGTCACTATGGACCCCGGTACTGAACCGGGTCCCGAACGAGTGGGGGAATATGACGCGCAAGAGACGGGCGGATCGGCGCCTCGATCTCATCGCCGCCGCACACCGGGCGATCATCCGGCACGGCACCGAGGGGGTGCACCTCAACCACGTCGCCGAGGAGGCCGGTCTGACCTCCGGCGCCGTGCTGTACCACTACCCCCAGCTCGGCGAACTGCTGGTCGACGCGCACCACGCCGGCATGGAGCGCTTCTACGAGCAGCGGATCAAGCGGATCAGCGGCATGCGCGACCCCGTCGAGAAGCTTGTCGTGACCATCCGCTCCGGCCTGCCACACGGTCCCGACGATCCGGAGGTCCGGCTGCTCAACGAGCTCGGCGGAGCCGCGCCCCGCAACAGGATGTACGCCCTGCTGCTCACCACGCTCTACGACCGCCAGGTCTCGATGTACCAGAGCATCCTGGAGACCGGAGCCGCGCTGGGGACCTTCACCCTGTCCGACGACTCCCTGGTCATCGCGCGCAACCTCGTCGCGCTCGAAGACGCGTACGGTTACCGCATAACGGCCCGCCACCCGGTGATCGGCCCGGATGAGGCGGCGGAGCTGATCCTCGCCTACGCCAGGACCGCCACGAACAACCCGCTCAAGACGTCTCATTGAGGGATCAGCACCCCGTCCTCCGCCGCCCAGGTGAGGGTCACCGAAGACCCCACCTGGACCCGCGTCGCCCCCTGCGTCGCCACAAGGACCACGCCGTCGCGACCGGGCACGAGAACCGAGACGTGTGACACGCCGCCGTAGAAGCTGACATCGGCCACCCTCCCCCGCAACGCTCCGGCAGCCTCAGTGGCCTCAGAAGGCGTATTGTCCACATCCGGGCCCTTGTCAGCGGATGCCGTCCCTTGGCCCTCAGTGACGACCTCAGCGTCCTGCAGGGCCTCCTGCGCCGCCTGCCCGGTGTCACCGGAGGCGTTCTCCCGCTCGGCGGTCCCGGAGGCGTCGTCACCGCCGTTCTCAGAGAGCCGCTCAGCGCCGTTTTCCGCGTCCTCGCCCACGCCGTCGCCGCTCACGGAGGCGCTCACGGAGGCGCTCTCGGCAGTGCTCTCGGCAGTGCTCTGGACGACGCTTTCGACGGTGCTCTCGACGGCGTCACCCGGATCCGGCGCCACGGGTTCCGCGACCTCCGTGAGCCTGATCCGCTCCGGCCGTACGGCCAGCAGCGCCGCCGCCCCCTCGGGCAGCCCGTCCGGCCCGGCCAGCACGCCGACTCCCTCGCAGGTCAGCCCGCCCGCGCAGGCCGTACCCGTGAAGAGGTTGTTGGCCCCGACGAACCCGGCGACGAACGGCGTCG
This sequence comes from Streptosporangium sp. NPDC000239, assembly GCF_040300765.1. NCBI lineage: Bacteria > Bacillati > Actinomycetota > Actinomycetes > Streptosporangiales > Streptosporangiaceae > Streptosporangium > Streptosporangium sp. NPDC000239. The sequence continues at coordinate 91,641 of NZ_JBEPEI010000002.1, forward strand.
CGGGCCGTTCGTACAGCGTGACCGGGGCGTCCACCTGCTCGACCCGGCCCGCGGACAGGACGGCGATGCGGTCGGCGAGCGACATCGCCTCCTCCTGGTCGTGGGTGACCACGACGAAGGTGATCCCGACCTCGTGCTGGAGCCGCTTGAGTTCGAGCTGCATCTCGGCGCGGACCTTCTTGTCCAGCGCGGAGAGCGGTTCGTCCAGCAGCAGCAGCCTGGGCCGTTTCACGATCGCCCTGGCCAGCGCGACCCGTTGCCGCTGGCCTCCGGAGAGCCTGTCCGGCCTGCGGCCCGCCGCCTCGGCCAGGCCGACCTTCTCCAGGACCTCGGCGACCCGCTCCCGGATCTCGGCCTTGGGCAGCCGCTCCCGCTCAAGGCCGTAGGCGACGTTCTTGGCCACGGTCATGTGCGGGAACAGCGCGTACGACTGGAACATGAGGTTGACCGGGCGGCGGTGCGCGGCCTGGGTGAGCAGGTCGGCGCCGTCGAGGGTGACGGTGCCCGCGTCCGGCGTCTCGAAGCCCGCCAGGATCCGCAGCAGGGTGGTCTTGCCACAGCCGCTCGGGCCGAGCAACGCGAAGAACTCACCCTGGCGGATCTCCAGGGAGACCCCCGACAGCGCCGTGACGTCGCCGAAACGGCGGCTGACATCTGTGATCTGCAGCATCAGGACAGTGACTCCGTCAGTCGGGTCATCCGCTGGGCCGCGATCACCACCGTGAAACTCACGGCCAGCAGCAGCGTCGCCAGCGCGTTGATCTCCGGGGTGACCCCGAAGCGGACCATTGAGTAGATGACGATGGGCAGGGTCGGCGTGGTCGGCGCCGCGGTGAAGAAGGCGATCACGAACTCGTCGACGGAGAGCGTGAACGCCAGCAGCGCGCCCGCCGCGATGCCCGGCATGAGCTGCGGCAGCGTGACTCGCACGAACGTGGTGAACGGCGAGGCGCCCAGGTCCCGCGAGGCCTCCTCAAGGGAGTCGTCCACGTGGGTGAGCCGGGTGCGCACGACCGCCGTCACGAACGCCATGCCGAAGACCGTGTGCGCGAGCAGCACCGAGTGCAGGCCGAGCGTCTTCCTGACCGCCGCGTAGAAGACCAGCAGCCCGATGGCCAGCACCAGGTCGGGCAGTACGGCCGGCAGCACGCTGAGCGTGTCGAGCACCCGTGACCTGGTGTGCCTGGCCAGGCCCACGGCGAGCAGGGTGCCGAGCACGGTCGCGAGCGCCGTCGATCCCGCGGCCACGATCAGCGTGTTGACCAGGCCCTCGCGTACCAGGGCGTTCCCGGCGAGCTTGCCGTACCACTTCAGGCTGAGGCCGGTGAAGGAGTAGGGCGACCTCCCCGCGTTGAACGACATGACGACGAACACGACGATCGGCGTGTAGAGGAACACATAGGTCGCCCAGAAGGGGACGTGGAGGAGACGCGGTCTACGCACGGCGGGCACTCCATGCCTGCAGGAGGAGCAGGACGACCAGCACCGCGAGCAGCGCCAGCGTGAGGGCGGACCCGAACGGCCAGTCCCGCGCGGTGAGGAACTGGTCCCTGATCAGGTTGCCGACCATGATCGAACGTCCGCCGCCGAGCAGTTCGGGGATGACGAAGTTCCCGAAGCTCGGGACGAACACGAACAGGCAGCCGGTCAGGACGCCGGGCAGCGTCAGCGGCAACGTCACCGAGAGGAACGTGCGGGCGGGCCTGGCCCCGAGGTTGGCCGAGGCCTCGGCCAGGCGGGGGTCGAGCCGCTCGATCGCCGCGTACAGCGGCAGCACCATCAGCGGCAGGTAGGAGTAGACCAGCCCGACGACGACGGTGCCCTGGTTGTACAGGAACTCGAAGGGGCCGAGACCGAGCCTGCCCAGGGCGGAGTTGACCAGCCCGGGGCCGCTCAGCAGCACGATCCAGGCGTAGACCCTGATCAGCAGGTTCGTCCAGAAGGGCAGCACGATCGCCACCAGCGCGACCGTCTTCCACTTCCTGGGAAGCCTGGCGATCAGGTACGCCGTCGGGTAGCCGAGCAGCAACGCGACCAGCGTGGCGATCAGGGCCGTCCGCAGCGAGCCGAGCAGGATGTCGAGGTAGATCGGATCGGCCAGGCGCACGAGGTTGTCCGCACTGGCCTCGTAGATGACCCCGCCGAAGCGCCCCCTGCGGAAAAGGGAGAAGCTCAGGACCGTCACCAGCGGGATCAGCAGCAGGACGATCAGGTAGGCCAGCCCAGGCCCGAGGAAGGCGAGCCGCTCCGCCAGACGTGACCGGCGCGACCGGGAGTTGACGGTCGCGCCGGAGACGGCGGGGGCTGTCACTGCGCTGCCTTGACCTCGGTGGCGAGTCGGGTGTACTTCGCGGAGTCATCGCCCAGGTCGACGATGGACTCGCCGGCGAGCAGCTGGGACGGGGTCATCTGCAGCGGCGCGTTCTTCTGCTTGAGCTCGGCGGGCAGCGCGTCCATGGCGGCCTTGTTCGGAACCTTGTAGAGGATGTTCCGCGCGGCCCAGCCGTGGATCTTCGGGTCCAGGATGAAGTTGATGAAGGCGTGCGCCGCCTCCTTGTTCTTGGAGCCGCGCAGCACGACCATGGTGTCGACCCACAGGTCGCTGCCCTCTCTGGGCACCACGAACTTGATGTTCTTCTCCGAGGTGGGGCACCAGCCGTCCCACGCCTCGACCATGACGGCCTCACCGCTCTTGAGGCGGTCGCCGAAGGTGACGTCGTCGTAGCCGAGCAGGTTCGGCTTGGCGGCGACCAGCTTCTCCTTGACCTTGGCCAGGTCCTGGTCGTTGCGGGTGTTGACGGACATCCCGAGCGCCTTGACGGCGGGCAGTGCCAGCCAGCGCTCGGTGGTCATCATGGTGACCTTCTTCCTGGCGTCCTCCGGCGGGCTGAGGATGTCGTTCCAGCTCGTCGGCGGCGTCTTCAGCAGGTCACTGCGGTAGCAGATGCCGGTCGTCCCCCAGGTGTAGGGGACGGAGAAGGCGTTGCCCGGGTCGAAGGCGAGCTCCTTGGCCTCGGGGTAGAGGTTGGCCAGGTTGGGGATGAGCTCGGGGTGGATCGGTTCGAGCAGGCCCGCAGCGTTGAGCGCCTGGGCGTACTGGCCGGAGACGAAGGCCACGTCGATACCGGTGTCGGCGCCCCCGGTCAGCTTGCCCATGATGATCTCGTTGGTGTCGTGCGTGGCCACCTTGAGCTTGAACCTGAGCTTCTCCTCGACCCGCGCGGCCAGGTCCTCGGGGGTATAACCCGGCCACACCGAGATGGTCACGCTCTGCTTGGACAGGTTCGCGTTGGGGTTGAGCTGCTCCGCCGACGCCGAGGGGGTCGCCTCGGGAAGGGCCGCCGTGGTTCCTCCGCCGCAGGCCGATACGGCTAATGCGAGACCGGCCACCAGGGTGACAGCCGGAAGACGACGGGGGTACCGGGCACGGGACACGGCCGCTACTCCTTCAGTTTTCGGGATAAGTGGTGGACACCGACCGTTACGGACACGGCAGACCAAACCAGGAGTGTTGCAGCCAACCATAACTTGGGCAAGACTTTGCGCGTCATCACCCCTGGAAAGTTTGGTCCGCCTGTTGCACTTCACTTCAATCTGGACTCGGCTGAACACCGTGCCACAGGCGGGAGACGGCCGCAGTCACGCGCTGGTCGAGGCCCTGAACAGCGAGATTCCCCCTCCCTTCACGGTCAGGAGATTCGGTCCTCTCCCCTTCACCCCGGTCTCCGACTTTTCAACAGGAGTTCAACTAACGGCCTCCCGTGTTATGGGTTCCGGCGCCGAGCGAGGGGTCGGCGTGGACCAGACCAACCACTCGGTGGTCGTCGGGGAGAGCGTGGTCGTCAAGTGGTTCACCCCGCCCGCCCCGCTCCCCCAGCCCGCCCCTGACCTGCTCGCCCATCTCGCGGAGACCGGTTTCACCGCGACCGCGACGCCGTACGCGGCGCTCTGCCGGGAGGGGAGGCTGCTCGCCCTGGTCACCGCCTACCTCCCCGGCGCGGTGGACGGCTGGCAGTGGTGCGTCGAGGAGGCCGCCGCGGGCCGTACGGCCTTCGCCGCCGACCTGGGCGCGCTGGCCGCCGACCTGCACGCGGCGCTCGCCACCCCCTCCGCGACCTTCCCCGACCCGGTACGGCGGGCGCACGACCTGGGGCGGGACCTGGCCGCCCGCGCCGAGAAGGCCCTGCGGGAGGCGCTCGCCCTGACCGGGGACACAGGGGACACAGCCGGGGACACGGACGAGGACACGGACGGGCGTTGGCTGCGCGAGCGCGCCGACGCGCTGCGCGCCGGGCTGGCGCCGCTGGCCTCGACCGGCCCGACGCCGCTCGTGCGCGTCCACGGCGACCTGCACGTGGGACAGATCCTGCGCTGGCGGGAGGGGTACGCGGTGATCGACTTCGACGGCAACCCCACCGTCACCGAGGCGGACCTCCACCAGCCCGTGGCCCGTGACCTGGCCCAGCTCACCACCAGCCTGGAGCACGCCGGGCAGGTCGCCGTCAGACGCCGCGGCGCCGACCCGTCGGCGACCGGCCGGTGGGCGGCCGAGGCCGTCGCCGTCCTCGGGGAGGCCTACCTGACCCGGCTGGCGGAGCACGGCCACGCCGGCCTGCTGGACCGTTCCCTGCTCCACCCGTTCGAGATCGAGCAGGAGTGCCGGGAGCTGATCTACGCCGCCCGGCACCTGCCCCGCTGGCGGTACGCCCCGATGGGCGTCCTGCGCTCCCGTTACCCGTGACAGCGCCCACCCGTGACAAACGCGTATGCGTCACCCGTGACGGCGCGCGAGCCGACGCCCTACGAGCCGACCAGGAGAGACCGTGAATCCCGAGCTGTACCTCGCCGACCTGGAGGCCAAGCCCGCCGCGCTGGCCGACCTCGCCGGGCTCCTCGCCGAGACCGACCCCTTCGCCGGGCTCCCCGGCCGGATCGGGCGGGTGCTCCTGCTGGGCATGGGCAGCTCACGGTACGCCGCGGGGGTCGCCGCGCTGCGGCTGCGGGCGGCGGGGGTCGAGGCGGTCGCCGAGTACGCCTCCGGTGACCTGCTGCCCCCGGCCCTCCCGGACACCCTGGTCGTCGCGATCTCCGCGACCGGCGGCAGCCGGGAGACCCTCGACGCGCTGGCCCGTTACCGGGGACGGTCCTTCGTGCTGGCGATGACCAACACCCCGGGCTCCCCGGTCACCGAGGGGGCCGACCTGGTGGTGCCGATGGCGGCGGGCGAGGAACGCGGTGGCGTCGCCTGCCGGACCTTCCAGCACACCCTGGCCCTGCTGCTGGCCCTGCGCGACCGTCTCACCGGCACCGGCACCGGTGTGCCCGCGCTGCTGCGCCGTACCGCCGAGGCCACCGGCGACCTGCTCGAACGCCGTGACCTGTGGCTTGAGACGGCGGCCGAGCTGCTCGACGGGCCGGACGGCGTCCACACGATCGCCCCCGTCGAGCGCCTGTCCTCGGCCGAGCAGTCGGCGCTGATGTTCCGGGAGGGACCGCGCCGGGCGGCCGACGCCTGCGAGAGCGGCGACTGGTCCCACGTGGACGTCTACCTCACCAAGACCCTCGACTACCGCGCGCTGCTGTTCCCCGGCTCGCGCTACGACGACCAGGCGATGGAGTGGATCGCCCGGCGCGGCTCGGCCGTCCTGGCGGTCGGCGGTGAGGTGCCCGGTGCCAGGGCGAGTGTGCGCTACCGGCACGACGACGACCGGGACGTCGCCCTGCTCACCGAGACCCTCGTTGCGGAGCTGGTCGCCGCGCGCTGGTGGCTCGCGGGAGCCCTCGCGGAAGCCTGAGCCGGGTCAGAGGCGGTGCAGCCCACTGAGGACCCGTTCGAGGGTGGCCAGGTCGGGACCGCCCGCCTCGCCCCTGGGACGGTGCACGCGCACCAGCCCCTCCGCCTCCATGTCGGAGATCAGGACCCGGGCCACGCCGAGGGGAACGCCCAGCAGGGCCGAGATCTCGGCGACCGAGCGGACCTGGTGGCACAGCTCGCTGATCGCGCGGTACTCCCGGACGTAGGACAGGCCGAGCCTGGCCGAGGTGGCCGAGGAGACCAGGGCCTCCATGGCGAGCCCGGCCGAGGGCGTCGTCCTTCCCCCGGTCACGGCGTACATCCTGACCAGGGAACTCTCCTCCTCGGCCGGTTCGGCGGGCCGTTCGCCGTACCAGGGGTCGTGTCCCGCCATGGCTCAGCTCTCCCGTTTCGGGAGTTCGTTGCGGGCCCTGCGCACCCCGTCCTGGAAGCTCGACATCCGGGTGCGCGCCAGGTCGGCCGACCTGGCGTGCCTGGCCGGGGGCGGGCCGCCCGGGGGGCCGGCGACGGAGCCCGGCACCAGGTTCGCCCGCGGGGTACGGCGCGGCAGGCCGGAGGAGGTCGTCCCCCCGAGGGCCGGGTCGCCTGCGACCTTGGCCGCCTGCCAGCCGTCGTCCCCCGGGGAGGACCACGATTCCGGCTCTCCCGCCGCGATCGGGACCTCTCCCGTCGATCCCGGACCTCCCGTCGAGGCCGAGCCGGAGAACGGGGGCGCGGCTCCGGCGCGGAACCAGCCCGACTCGACCGAGGCGAAGATCGGCAGGAACTCCTCCTCCTGCGCCGGGACCCCGGTGCCGGGCAGCGGCGCGACGGCCTCCTCGGACACGACCGCGGGCGCCGCGAGGACCGCCGCCCCGTTGTGCGTGGTGACCGAGGTCAGGAGTGTCTCGGGCAGCAGGACCATGGCGGTCAGGCCCATCGCCTCCTGCGGGCGGAGCTGGACGCGGATGCCGTGCTTGAACGCGAGACGGCCGACCACGAACAGGCCCATGCGGCGCGCGGTCGAGGCGTCGGCGCCCTGCGGGCCCGCCAGGCGCCGGTTCACCTCGGCGAGTTCCTCCAGCGTCATGCCGATGCCCTGGTCGGCCACCGAGATCATCACGCCCCCGCCGTCGATGACGCCGCTGGAGACCACGACCGGGTTCTCCTTCGGGGAGAAGGACAGCGCGTTCTCCAGCAGTTCGGCGAGCAGGTGGACCACGTCGCTGACCGCGGGGCCGATGACCGCGGCCTCCGCCTGGACGCGGATCGCCACCCGGTCGTAGTTCTCCACCTCCGACAGTGAGGCGCGGACCACGTCCATCAGCTCGACGGGGGTCCGCCAGCGCCGTGCGACCTCCTGACCGGCCAGGACGAGGAGGTTCTCGCTGTTGCGGCGCATCCGGGTCGCGAGGTGGTCGAGTTTGAACAGGTCGGCCAGGCGCCGGTCGTCGCGTTCGCCGCGTTCGAGCCGTTCGACCAGGGTGAGCTGGCGTTCGACCAGGGTCTGGCTGCGGCGGGAGAGGTTGACGAACATCGCGTTGACGGTGGTGCGCAGCCTGGCCTCCTCCCCCGCCAGCCGTACCGCCTCCCGGTGGACCTCGTCGAAGGCGCGGGCGACCTCGCCGATCTCGTCGCGGGACAGCACGCCGACCGGGACGACCTCGGCGGCGACCTCGCCGTCACGTGACTCGCGCACCTGCTGGACGTAGGCGGGCAGCCGGTCCTCGGCGATCCGCAGCGCCTCCCTCCGCAGCCGCCGCAGCGGCTTGACCAGCGAGCGCGCGACCCCGGTGGTGATCAGGAGCACGACCAGCAGCAGACCGGCGACGCCTGCGGCCGTCAGCAGGGCGCGGCTCTGCTCGGCGGCGCCGAGTTCCTGGCTGCGGGCGACGATGGCCTGGGTGTGCCGCCGTTCGATCTCGCGCATCCGGTCGATGGTGACGGTCGCCGCGTCGTACCACTCCTTGGCGTCGTCCTTCCTCGCCAGGTCGAGGCCTTTGAGGGAGGCGCCGGAGGAGGCGCGCAGCAGCACCAGTTCGCGGAGGAACTCGGCCCGGTCGGCGGTACGGCCGTCGGCGGTCTCGCCGAACAGGCGGCGTTCCTCGCTTCCGGCCTCGACGGCGAAGGCCCGGCGCGCGTTGCGTTCCTCGGAGAGCGCGCCGAGGAACCTCTCCATCTGGTCCTGTTCGAACCGGCCCGCGACCAGGACGACGGACAGCAGCGCCCGTTGCAGCGACAGGGCCTCCTTCGCCCTGGCCAGCGCCCCGAGGGTCAGCGCCTGGCCGAACAGCGCGTCGTCGTCGCTGCCCTTGCCGAGTTCGTCGTGGAGGGACAGCAGGTCGCCGATGACCAGGGTGTAGGCGTCCACGGCCGCGTCCGGCAGCAGCGAGGGGCCCATCGCCCGGTCCCGCAGCGGGCCGAGGTCGTCCAGCCGGGTGATCACGGTCTCGACCTCGTCCCTGGTCCGGCCGCCGACCGCGGTCCTGAGCAGGGCCGCGCCGTCCCGCACGCCCGTCGCCTCGGCGTCGACCGCCTCCATCTGCCGCCGTACGGCCTGCGTCTGACGCTGCGGACGGCCCTGGGCGACGTACCAGGAGGTCAGGTCCCGTTCCTGGGCCAGCGCGTGGGTGAGTGCCCCGATGTGGTCGGAGAGTCTGGCCAGGTCGTTGACCCGCTGGTAGTCGGTGGAGGCGCGCAGGGAGGCGGCGACCTGGATCCCGCCGAGCAGCACCGCCGCCGCCGTGGGAACCAGGATGAGCGCGACGAGCCTGGAGCGCACCCGCCAGTTCCGCAGGCGGAGGCCGCTGCCCGCCCCCTCGATCTTGTGTGTACTCACCGAACGCTGCCTCTCGGTGGACGAATACCGGCCGAATTTCCCACGGCCCCGGCAATTCGAGCACATCTCAACCTATTGGGCCAATCGAACACACCTTCATGAATGACTACTTATGGGACCACACCCCGGAAGTATCAATCCTCATTTCCAGACTGGAATCCTCGTTACGGACATCCTTATATATCCATTACGTTTTTATGCGTCACTTGACCGTTTACACCGTTCCAGTCAACAATTAAGGACAGCCGTTTAAACCACAAAACATCTCCAGAAGGCCACATCATTGTAATTGGCGATATTTCCCTCATATCTTGACTCACTACGTCCTTGGCCCACCGAATCCGGATGTCAGGTTGGAGGAGTCAGTGGTCCCGTCCGGCGGTGCCGCGATCGAGGTGCGCGGGCTGTGGAAGATCTTCGGCCCCGGCGCCGACCGCCTTCCCCGCGACCTCCTCACCCGCCTGTCCCCTACCGAGCTCAGGGAGCGCACCGGCTGCGTCGCCGCGGTCAGGGACGTCACCCTCTCGGTACGGCCCGGCGAGGCGTTCGTCGTGATGGGCCTGTCGGGCAGCGGGAAGTCCACCCTGATCCGGTGCCTGACCCGGCTGGTCGAGCCGAGCGCCGGAGAGATCACGATCGCCGGGCAGGATGTGCGCACCGCCTCCCCCACGCAGCTCAGGCAGCTGCGGCGGCACCGGGTGAGCATGGTCTTCCAGCACTTCGGCCTGCTGCCGCACCGGGGGGTCCTCGACAACATCGCCTACGGCCTGGAGATCCAGGGCGTCCCCAGGGCCAGGCGGCGGCGCAGAGCGGGGGAGCTGCTGTCCCTGGTCGGCCTCGACGGCTTCGCCGACGCCCGGCCCGACATGCTCTCCGGCGGCATGCGGCAGCGGGTCGGCCTGGCCAGGGCGCTGGCCTGCGAGCCCGAGGTGCTGTTGTTCGACGAGCCCTTCAGCGCGCTCGACCCGCTGATCCGCAGGGACATGCAGGCCGAGGTCACCCGCCTGCACCGCGAGGCCGGCACGACCATGGTGTTCGTCACCCACGACCTGTCCGAGGCGCTCAGGCTGGGCGAACGCATCGCGATCATGCGGGACGGCGGGATCGTCCAGCTCGGCACCCCCGAGGAACTGGTCGGCACCCCGGCCGACGGCCACGTGGCCGCCTTCGTCAGGGACGTGCCCAGGGGCGAGGTGCTCTCGCTGCGCTGGATCTGCCGCCGCCCGCGTGACGGCGAGCGCCTCGACGGCCCGCCCCTGCCCTCGGGGACCGTCATCCGCGACGCGGTGCCGACCGCGATGGGGACGGCGCTGCCGATCGTCGTCGTCGAGAACGGCCGGGCCGTCGGCGTCGTCGACCGGCTCGACCTGCTGTCCGCGATGAGCGGCCTGCCCGGCGCGGGAACGGCGACGGGAACGGGCCGCGTGTGACCTCCTCCCCTTTACGCTCCTCCTTGAGCTCCTCCGTGCGAGCCGCCCCGGCCCCACCCGCCGTACCGGCGCTCACCGCCACGGCCGCGGCCACAGTGGCTGCCGCAGTGCCGATCGCAGTGGCGTTCGCGGCGATCGTCGTGGCCTGCCACCTGCTCTTCGGGGGAAGCGCGACGCTGCCGCACGACGAGGACGCGGCGGCCTTCCGCCTCATCGGCGACCTGCGCGACTGGGTCGACGCCAACAGGAACGCCAGCCCGATCTTCCTGTTCCTGGTCAACTACGTGCGCCTGCTGGCCGGCGGCCTGAACGACGCCTTCGCCCTGCTCCTGCGGGAGCTCGGCTGGGCCGGGACCATGGGACTGGCGGGCGGGATCGGCTGGCTGGCCGGTGGGCCGAGGACCGCGGTGACCGTGCTGGCCGGGTTCTGCGCGTTCGGGGTGCTCGGTGTGTGGCCGGAGAGCGCCGAAACCCTCGCGCTCGTGCTCGCCTCGGTCCTGCTCTCCCTGCTGCTCGGCCTGCCGCTCGGCGTGTGGGCAGGCCGCTCGGTACGGCTGCGCCGCCTGCTCGACCCGGTCCTCGACGTGATGCAGATCATGCCGACCTTCGCCTACCTGGCGCCGATGGTGCTGTTCTTCCAGATAGGACCGGCCGCGGCCGTCGTCGCCACGACGGTCTACGCGATCCCCCCGGCGATCAGGATCACGGCGCTGGCCGTCGAGCGGGTCTCCCCCTCGGCGGTCGAGGCCTCGGCCTCGCTCGGCGCGACCCGCTGGCAGACGCTGCGCACGGTCCACCTGCCCCTGGCCCGCGCGACGATCGCGCTGGCCGTCGGCCAGACCGTCATGATGGCGCTGTCCATGGTGGTGATCGCCGCGCTGATCGCGGCCCCCGGCCTCGGCTCGGGCATCGTCACCGGCCTGTCCCGGGCCGATGTCGGCCTCATGCTCCCCTCCGGTCTGGCCGTCGTGGCGCTGGCCGTCGTCCTCGACCGGACGGTCGCCGCCTGCGCCGTACCGGGAGGACGGCCGCGCCGGGCCGTACTCGCCGCGGCGGTCCTGGCGCTCTGCGGCGCCGCCGCCTCCCTGCTGCTGGGCACCGGGTTCCCTCCCGGCTGGACGCTCCACCTGGCCGGACCGGTCAACGACGCCGTGACCTGGGCGAAGTTCTCCTGGTACGGCGTCACGGACGCGATCAGGAACCTCGTGACCGAGGCCCTGCTCAACCCGTTGCAGGAGGTGCTGACCTCCTCCCCCTGGTGGCTGGTCGCCGGGGTCGTGCTGGTGGTCGCCTGGCACCGGGCCGGTCCCCGCGACGCCGTCGTCGCCGTCTGCTGCCTGCTGGCCACGGCCCCGCTCGGGCTGTGGCGGCACACCATGGAGACGCTGACCACCGTGCTGACCGGGACGGCGCTGACCCTGGCCGCCGGGCTCGCGCTCGGCGTCGCCGCGGCCCGCTCCCCCCGCTTCTCCGCCGTGCTGCGCCCGCTGCTCGACGCCGCGCAGACCATGCCGTCGTTCGTCTACCTGCTGCCCGCGCTGGCCCTGTTCGGCGCGAGCAGGTTCACCGCGGTCCTGGCCTGCGTGGTCTACGCCCTGCCCCCGGTCGCGCGGCTGGTCCAGGACGGGATCGGCGCCGTCTCCCCGGCGGCCGTCGAGGCCGCCCGATCCTGTGGCTCGACCGAGTGGCAGGTGCTGTGGAAGGTCCGCCTGCCCCTGGCCCGCGGGGCGATCCTGCTGGCCGCCAACCAGGGCGTCGTCATGACACTCGCCATGGTCGTGGTCGGCGGGCTGGTCGGCGGGGGCGGGCTCGGCTACGACGTCGTCTCCGGCTTCGCCCGGCGTGCCGACTTCGGCATGGGGCTCGCCGCCGGAGTGGCGACGGTTCTGGTCGGGGTCACGCTCGACCGGATCACCAGGGGCGCCGCGGAGCGCCCCGCCAGGAAGGTCCCCCGATGGTCTCCCGGAAAGAAGAGGATCTCATGAGGATCGGACGCAGCATCCGTCTGCTCGCCGGCGCCCTCACCGTCGCGCTTGCCGCGGGATGCGCGGGCGCCAGGGTCGAGACGGGTCAGGCCGCGGCGCCGTCGCCGGCGGACTCCGTCGTGCGGATCGCCGTCAACCCGTGGGCCGGTTACGAGGCCAGTACGGCGGTGCTCTCCCACCTGCTGGAGAAGAAGCTCGGCTACACCGTCAAACGCGAGAACCTCGCCGAGCAGGTCTCCTGGGAGGGCTTCGAGAAGGGCGACGTCGACGTCATCGTGGAGAACTGGGGCCACGAGGACCTGAAGAAGACCTTCATCCAGGACAGGAAGGTCGCCGTCGAGGCCGGTTCGACCGGCAACAAGGGCGTCATCGGGTGGTACATCCCCGGCTGGATGGCCAAGGAGTATCCCGGCATCACCGACTACCGCAACCTCAACAGGTACGCGAACCTGTTCAGGACCTCCGAGTCCGCCGGGAAGGGCCAGCTGCTCTTCGGCGACCCGTCCTACGTCAGCAACGAGGACGCCCTGATCAAGAACCTCGGGCTGAACCTGAAGGTCGTCGTGGCGGGCAGCGAGGCGGCGCTGATCGAGTCCGCGACCCAGGCGCAGCGCCAGCGCAGGCCGCTGCTGTTCTACTTCTGGAAACCGCACTGGCTCTTCGACAGGATCGACCTGGTCAGGGTCACCCTGCCCCCGCACACCGAAGGCTGCGACGCCGACCCCAAGAAGGTCGCCTGCGACTACGCGGAGCTGGACCTCGACAAGGTCGTGAGCAGGAGGTTCGCCGAGACCGGCGGCCGGGCCTACCAGCTGGTCAGGAACTTCTCCTGGACGAACGAGGCGCAGAACGCCGTCGCGAACGACATCGTCAACAACGGCCTGAGCGCCGAGGCCGCCGCGGAGAAGTGGATCAAGGCCAACGAGTCCGTCTGGTCCTCCTGGATGCCCCAGTGAGGGCACTGTCGCATCCGCTGACCCGCCTCGTGGCGGCGGCCGTACTGCTGGTGTGGCTGCCCGGGTGCTCCGCCCCGCAGCAGAGGCGGCCGGTGACCGGCGGCCTCGTACGGATCGCCGTCAACCCGTGGGTCGGCTACGAGGCCAGCGCCGCCGTCCTCGGTGTGCTGCTGGAACGGGAGCTCGGTTACACGGTACGGAAGGTGCCGCTCAACGAGACCGAGTCATGGGAGGGAATGGAAAAGGGGACGGTCGACGTCATCGTCGAGAACTGGGGTCGTGAGGCGGAGAAGAAAACCTATATCGAGGACAGGAAAGTCGCGGTCTCCGCCGGGCGCAACGGCAACAGGGGTGTCATCGGGTGGTACGTGCCCCAGTGGATGGCCGAGCGATATCCCGGCATCACCGACTGGCGCAACCTCAACAAATACGCCGGGCTGTTCAGAACCAAGAAGTCCGGTGACGCCGGGCAGGTTCTCGACGGCGACCCCTCCTATGTCACCAATGACGAGGCGCTGGTGCGCAATCTCCGTCTCGACTACAAGGTGGTCTACGCGGGAAGCGAGAAGGCTCTGATCAACGCCGCGGAGGTCGCCACGGAACGGCGGACCCCGCTGCTGATGTACTTCTACGAGCCGCAGTGGCTGTTCACCCGGCTCAAGCTGGTCAAGGTCAACCTTCCCCCCTACGCGATCGGCTGCGACGCCGACCCCAAGAAGGTGGCCTGCGACTACCCGCCCTACCTGCTGGACAAGGTCGTGAGCAGGAGGTTCGCCGAGACCGGTGGCAGGGCCTACGAGCTGGTGCGCAACTTCACCTGGAGCAACGACGACCAGAACGCGGTGGCCGACGACATCGTCAACGCGAACATGACCCCGGAGAAGGCCGCGGAGAAGTGGGTCAGGGAGAACGCGATCGTCTGGAAGGACTGGATCCCCGCCTGACCGGCCGTACGGGAGAGAGCGGCGCGGGAGGGGGCCCTCCCGCGCGCGCCGTGCTCGGAGGTCTCAGACGGGCATGCCGTAGGCGGCGCGGACCCGCAGGACGTGCTCGACCAGCGTGATGAGCGTGCCCTTGACGGAGTCACGGGAGCGCGCGTCGGTGCGCACGATGGGGACGTGCGGGGCGAGCGCCAGGGCCTCGCGCACCTCCTCCTCCGTGTGGAGGAACCTGCCGTCCCAGCCGTTGATGCCGACCACGAAGGGGAGCTTGGCCTCCTCGAAGTAGTCGATCGCCGGGAAGCCGTCGGCCAGCCGCCGGGTGTCGACCAGGACCACCGCGCCGATGGCGCCCTTGACGAGGTCGTCCCACATGAACCAGAACCGGTGCTGGCCCGGCGTGCCGAACAGGTACAGGATCAGTTCCTGGTCCAGCGACAGCCTGCCGAAGTCCATGGCGACCGTGGTCGTCGCCTTGTTCGGGGTGAGGCCGAGGTCGTCGATGCCGGCGCTGGCGTCGGTCATCACCGCCTCCGTGGTCAGCGGCAGGATCTCGGAGACGGCACCCACGAACGTGGTCTTGCCGACGCCGAAGCCACCGGCGACGACGATCTTCGTCGACGTCAGGCCGCCACGGTTAGAGCCTGCGAAGTCCACTGAGAACCCTTTCGAGCATGTTGAGATCCGGTTGTCCCTTGTCGAGGCTCGGCTGGTGGAGGCGGACGAGTCCCTCGTCCGCCATGTCCGCCACCAGCACGCGGGCCACGCCAAGCGGGACCCTCAGCAGCGCCGAGATCTCGGCGACCGACCGGAACGCCCGGCACATCCTGATGATGGCCTCCTGCTCGGGGGTGAGCAGGGCCAGTTCCTCGTCCATGATGAACGAGGAGGAGACCAAGGTCTCGATCGCCATGTGGTAGCGCGGCTCGGCGCGACCGCCGGTGACCGTGTAGGGACGGAACAGGGGTTCCTCGTCCCCACTTCCATCACTCCCGAGCACGGCCCCCTCCAGTGAACCTCATCGTCATCTCCGGGATGCCTGTAGTTCGGCCCGCAGAGCGGGGGTGAGCACCTGACCCGCACGGTCGACCAGCAGGGTCATCTGGTAGGCGACCAGTCCCATGTCACACTCGGGGGAGGCGAGGACGGCGAGCACCGAACCGTCGCTGATCGCCATGACCAGCAGCAGCCCGCGCTCCATCTCGACCACCGTCTGGGTCACGGCCCCGCCCTCGAAGACGCGGGACGCCCCGACGGTGAGGCTGAGCAGGCCCGCCGCGACGGCGGAGAGCTGGTCGGCCCGGTCGTCGGGGAAACCCTCCGAACTGGCCAGCCGCAGCCCGTCCGCCGACACGCACACGGCGTGCGCCACCCCTGGAGTGCCCCGGACGAACTCGGTGATCAGCCAGTCGAACCTGCTTGCCTCGTGGCTCAGGGTCGTCACGAGCCCTCCTCCTTATCCGCCAGGGTCCTGGCGGAGTCCTCGTTGAGTTCGGCCCGTCCCCGCCGTACCCCCTGCTGGAAACTCGACAGGCGGCTGCGGACCCGCTCGGGCGAGAGGGGCGGCATCGGAGTCGACGGTACGGCCGCGGCCGTACCCGGGACCAGGTTGGCCTTCGGGGTGCGCTTGGGCAGGCCCGCGGCGGTGATCCCGCCGAGGGCCGGGTCGCTGGCCGCCTGGGCGGCCCGCCATCCGGCGTCGGCCGCTGCCTCCCAGTTCTCCGGCTCGCGGACGGGTGTCCGCGGCCTGAGCGGTCGCGCGACGGGCTCGGACGCCTGGCCGGGGTCGCCGGCCTCGGCCTCCTGTGAGTCGTCACGTGTCTCCGGGCCGGGAAGGGCCTGCCTGACGGCCTGTGACGTCTGGCCGGCCTCCTCCGGTTCCTCGGTCTCATGAGGTTCGTCGGCCGTCTCGCCGTGCCCGGCGGCCGCCTCGGTCCTGCGGAACCAGGCGGACTCGACGGAGGCGAAGATCGGCAGGAACTCCTCCTGCTCGGGTTCGAGCGGGGAGACCCGTACGGCGGGCATCGACGCGGTCGCCGGGTCGTCGTGGGCTTCGAGCGCGTCGTGGGAGCTGTGCCCCCAGGCGGAGAAGCCGCTCGACGGGGCGGGGGCGCCGGTCGCCGCGCCGCCGCCCGTCCCGGGGACCGGCCGCTTGGGCAGCGGGTAGGCCGTGCCGGACGGGGCGCCGAGCGAGCCCGAGGCGATGGGCTGGTCGGCGGGGATGGGGTGCTCGTCGGGGAAGGACACCGAGCTGAAGGGGTCCGCCTGCGGGAACGAGGGATGTCCCTGCCCGAGGGAGGTGTGCCCGAAGGAGGTCCGGCTGAGGGAGGTGCCCGCGAACGAGCTCTGCCCGAAGGAACTCTGCCCGAAGGAGCTCTGGCTCTGCGACTCCCCGCCCCACGACGGGGTCTGGCTCGGCTGGACCGTCTCGACGATGAGCGCGGCGGGGAACAGGACCATGGCGATGAGGCCACCCGACTCCTGCGGGCGCAGCTGGACCCGGACGCCGTGGCGCAGGGCCAGGCGGCCGACCACGAACAGGCCCATCCTCCGGGAAACCGAGACGTCGACCACGGGCGGGTCCGCCAGGCGCCGGTTGGTCTCGATCAGCTCCTCGTTGGTCATGCCGATGCCCGCGTCGCTGACCGCGAGCAGCGCGCCGCCGCCCTCGATCATGCTGCTGGAGACCACGACCTGGCTGGCCCGCGGGGAGAACTGGATGGCGTTCTCCACCAGCTCGGCGATCAGGTGGACGACGTCGTTGGCCGCGCTTCCCGAGACCGAGAGCGTGCGGTGCACCTTGACCTGGACCCGCTCGTAGTCCTCGACCTCCGACAGGGAGGCGCGCACGACGTCGACGAGCTTGGCCGGCTGGCTGCGCCTGCGGGAGGGCTCGTGGCCCGCCAGGACCAGGAGGTTCTCCGAGTTGCGGCGCATGCGGGTGGCCAGGTGGTCGAGCCGGAACAGGTCGGCGAGCCGCCCGCCGTCCTCCTCGCCCTTCTCCAGGCCGTCGATCAGTGAGATCTGCCGTTCGACCAGGGTCTGGGTGCGGCGGGAGAGGTTGACGAACATCGCGCTGATGTTGGAGCGGAGCTCGGACTCCTCGGCGGCCAGCCGTACGGCCTGCTGGTGGACCTCGTCGAAGGCCTTGGCGACCTCTCCGATCTCGTCCTTGGAGTCGACGGAGATCGGGGCGATGTCCGGCGCCCTGGTGTCTCCCGAGACCCGCAGGTTGCGCACGACCTCGGGAAGCTTGAAGCCCGCCACGTCCAGTGCCTCGGAGCGCAGACGGCGCAGCGGCAGGACCATCGAGCGGGCGATGAGGACGGTCAGTCCGAGGATCAGCATCAGCAGGAGCAGGATCAGCCCGGAGGCGATGATCGCGTTGCGCTGCTCGGTGTCCTCAAGCTCCCTGGCCCGGGTGATCACGGCCGTGGCGACCTGGGTCTCGACCTTCCCCATCCGGTCGAGGATCGTGGTGTTGTCGGCGAACCACTGCTTGACGGCGGCGAAGTCGGTCAGCAGGCGCCCCTGCGACTGCGAGCCGCTGGCCAGCACGATCGCCCTGGCCTTGGTCAGCTCGGCCCGGTAGACCTTCTCGTCCATCAGGGCCTTGACGAGGAGCTGGCGGTTGGCGCCGCTCGCCTCGATGGTGAAGTCGGCCTTGTACTCCTCCATGCGCGATCTGGAGGCGATGAACTTCTCGATCTCCTGGGCGGTGATCTGCGAGGGGGCGTAGTAGCCCGCGAGCAGACGCGAACGCTGCCGGGAGACCTCCTCCTTGGCGCGGGCCAGCGCGCTGAGCGCCCGGGTGTTGCCGACGATCTCGGGGTCGTCGCTGACCAGGGTGAGTTCCTCGTGCAGCTGCAGCAGCGGGGCGATCATGATGCTGTAGCGCTCTGCCCGGTTCGTCCCGGGCAGCTGCCGCAGCTCGCCCAGGCCCGCGAGCTGGTAGCCCACGTCCCTGGCCGCCTCCGCGGCGCGCTGGCCGTAGCTGTCGTCGATGTTCTGCAGGTCGAGCCTGACCTTGCCGACCAGGGCGTCGACGGTCTTCGCCTGCGCCGCCGCCGCGTCCTGCAGGCCCTGGTTCGAGGGCTGGAAGGCGGCCCAGGCGACACGGTCACGTTCCAAACCGAGGGCCTGCGCCAGTTCTCGCAGCGATCCGGAGTACTCGGCCGCCGAGGCGGTCCGCTGGTATCCGGCCACGCTGTCGATGGAGGCGACCACGCGCGTTCCAGCGAGCACCACGCCCACCACGGTCGGCACGAGGATCAGGGCGGTGAGGCGCGTCCGCACACGCCAGTTCCGCAAACCGAACCGGGCGGCGAAGCGCCTGCCGCGGCTGTGTGCCGCGGTACCGCCGCCCTCGGTTGTCGCCGTCGTCACCGCTCTCGCTCTACCTCTCACCATCACGACATAGGTGGCCCTCATCAGACCACATGGTCACGGGACGCAATCGACAAAGCCGACAAACCGGACGCAATCGTTACGAAGGTGACGAGAGAACGATTTCCTATGGTTATCGCAAGGCGGCAAGCACCTGGTCCCGCACCAGTGCCCGCTGGGCCTCGTCAGTCAGAGGACGCCCGGCTCTATCGACAACGTAGAAGACATCCACCGCCTCTGCGCCGAGAGTCTCTACACGTGCGGCTCGCACGTCAAGACCACAGTCTCCAAAAGCCCCGCCGATTCGCCACAATAGTCCCGGTCGGTCCCGTGCGCGCACCTCCACCACGGTTGCGGTGTTGGACGCGTCGTCAACAATAGTGACCCGTGGTGGCGCGACCGGCACCCGGGGCGGCCGGGCCGAAGCGGCCCTGCGGGCCAGGCGCCGCCCGATGTCGAGCCGTCCGGCGAGAACGAGCCGCAGGTCAGCCTCCAGGGTCGCCGGATCGGGCGGCGAGCCGTACTCGGGGACGACCGCGAACTCGATCACCGCCGTCGCCCCCGCGGAGGCGGCCGAGGCGGCGCGGACGACCATCCGGTGCGCGGCGAGCACCCCTGCCGCGCTCCACAGCAGCCCGGCCCTGTCCGGGGCGACGACGGTGACCGCTCCCCCGTTGACCCGTACGGCGCCGCCACCGTGTCTGGCCAGGGACGTCTGGGCCGCCGAGAGCACCGGGGCCGGTCTGACGGGCGTGCCGGACAGCACCGAGCGCACCCGGCGCACGAGGTCGGCGACCAGGGACGCCTTCCAGGAGTTCCACGCGGCGGGTCCCGTGGCGCGGCCGTCGGCGACGGCGAGCGCGGCCAGCAGCTCCAGGACCTCGCGTGATCCGACCGCCTCGGCCACCCTGGAGATCGTCACCGGGTCGTCGAGGTCGCGGCGGGTCGCGGTCTCCGGCAGCAACAGGTGGTGACGGACCACCCGCTCCAGGGTCTCCACATCTGGCGCGGAGAGTCCCATCCGGGCGCCGATATCCCGAGCCACGACCGCCCCGGTCACCGAGTGGTCCCCGGGCCATCCCTTGCCGAGGTCGTGCAGCAGCGCGGCGACGAGCAACAGGTCGGGCCGGGCCACCTCGCGGGTGAACGACGCCGCCCCCGCGGCCGTCTCGATGAGGTGCCGGTCCACGGTGTGGCGGTGCACGGGGTTGCGCTGCGGGCGGTGCCGTACACGCTCCCAGTCGGGCAGCAGACCGACCACCACGCCCGCCTGGTCCAGCTCCTCCCAGACCGGCACCGCGGCCTGTCCCGCGCCGAGCAGCCCGACCAGGGCGTCGCGCGCCTCGGCGGGCCAGGGTACGGGCAGCGGCGGCGAGTGGGCGGCGAGCGCGCTCACCGTGGCCTGCGCGAGCGGCAGCCCCGCCTCGGCGGCGGCCGCCGCGGCGCGCAGCACGAGCACCGGATCGGCGCGCGGGTCCGCGTCGCGGGCGAGCACGACCTCGCCGCCCTGCTCGACCACGCCGTCGGCGAGCGGGCGG
Source organism: Streptosporangium sp. NPDC000239 (assembly GCF_040300765.1). Classification (NCBI taxonomy): domain Bacteria; kingdom Bacillati; phylum Actinomycetota; class Actinomycetes; order Streptosporangiales; family Streptosporangiaceae; genus Streptosporangium; species Streptosporangium sp. NPDC000239. Next base: position 111,507 of record NZ_JBEPEI010000002.1, read on the forward strand.
CGCCCCCTGGGCGCGGGGCCGCCGACCAGCCGGTCGACGGCACGCCAGGTGGCGTCGAAGGCGTGCGTGACGGTCCGCCCCGCCTCCGCGAGAGCGCGCATCAGCACCTCGGCGTCGAGCAGGCCGAGGACGCCCGCGACCGCCTCCTGCTCCTGGAGCACCAGCCGGTCGCTCCCCCGCCCGGTCACCAGGTGCAGGGCGTGCCGGACGTCCAGCAGCAGTTCGTGGGCCTGCCTGACCCTCGGCCCCGGCGCCGAGGCGACCCAGGCCGCGGCGACCGCCTGCATGACCTGCACGTCACGGATGCCGCCGCGCGCGTCCCTGAGGTCGGGTTCCAGCAGGAAGGCCAGCTCACCGCGGGCCGCCGCCCGCAGGCCCGCGGCCTCACGAAGCTCGGCGAGCCTGCGCCGAGCGTCGGCCCGCCACCCGGCCAGCACGCCCTCCCTGGCCGCCCTGGTCAGCTCCGGGTCGCCCGCGACGTGCCGGGCCTGGATCAGCCCGAGCGCCGCCTTCAGGTCGTCTCCGGCGACCGCGACGGCCTCCCCGACCGTCCGCACCGAGTGGTCCAGGCCCGCGCCCGAGTCCCAGATCGGGTACCAGAGCCGGTCGGCGACGGCCGCCACGTCGTGCCTGCCGTCGTGCAGCAGGACCAGGTCGAGGTCGCTGCCCGGTGCCTGCTCGCCCCTGCCCAGGCTGCCGACCGCGACGAGCGCGATCCCGGACGGCTCGCGTTCCCCGCTCCCCGCGCCGTCCTTCCCGTACGGCGCGCCGCGGGCGCTCCTCAGCAGCCCGGCCAGCCAGCGGTCGACCTCCGCGGTCCGCTCCCTGCGGGCCGCGGCGTAGGAACGCCGGTTCACAACGCCTCTGGGCCGCGTTCCCCGGTGCGGACCCGCACGACCGTGTCCACGGGGACGGACCAGACCTTGCCGTCCCCGATCTTGCCGGTCTGCGCCGCCTTGACGATGACGTCGATGACGTCGTCGGCGTCGTCCTCCTCGGCCAGCACCTCAAGCCGGACCTTGGGCACCAGGTCCACCTGGTACTCCGCGCCCCGGTAGACCTCGGTGTGGCCACGCTGGCGGCCGTACCCGCTGGCCTCACTGACCGTCATGCCCCTGACGCCGAACTGTTCCAGCGCGGCCTTCACGTCGTCGAGCTTGAAGGGCTTGATGACGGCGGTGATGAGTCTCATGCGTCCACCTTCTTCGCGGTGCCACTGGCCGCCGGGGTCCTGACCGTGACGCCGGAGGCGTGCACGGTGCCCAGGTCGTAGCCGGTCTCGGCGTGGGAGGTGATGTCGATTCCGGTGACCTCGTCGTCGGCGCCGATCCTGAACCCCACGGTCCTGTCGATGATCTTGGCGATGACCCAGGTGACGGCGAACGAGTAGGCCGCGACCACGATCGGGCCCAGCAGTTGCAGTCCCAGTTGCCCGAGGCCGCCGCCGTACAGCAGCCCCTTGCCCTGCTGGCCGAGGAGGGGGTAGGCGGCCAGGAAGCCGAGCGAGACCGCGCCGAGCACGCCGCCGACCATGTGGACGCCGACCACGTCGAGTGCGTCGTCGAAGCCGAGACGGTACTTCAGGCCGACGGCACTGGCGCAGACCGCGCCCGCGACGGCGCCGATGACGACCGCGCCCCAGGGGTCGACGAAGCCGCACGCCGGGGTGATCGCGACCAGGCCCGCGACCGCGCCCGAGGCGACTCCCAGGCTGGTCGCGTGGCCGTCGCGCGCCTTCTCCACGACCAGCCAGGCGCCCGCGCCGACGGCGGCGGCGATCTGGGTGTTCATGAACGCCAGCCCCGCGGTCCCGTCGACGGCCAGTTCCGAGCCCGCGTTGAAGCCGAACCAGCCGAACCACAGCAGGCCCGCGCCGAGCAGCACCAGGGGCAGGTTGTGCGGGCGCATCGGCTCCCTGCGCCAGCCGACGCGCCTGCCGAGCACGAGGGTCAGCGCGAGCGCCGCGGCCCCGGCGTTGATGTGGACGACCGTGCCGCCCGCGAAGTCCTCCACGCCCAGGTCGAACAGCCAGCCGCCGCCCCAGACCCAGTGGGCGACCGGGAGGTAGACCACGCTCGCCCAGACCGCGGTGAACAGCACCCACGCGCCGAACCTGGCGCGGTCGGCGACGGCGCCGCTGATCAGGGCGACGGTGATCACCGCGAAGGTGAGCTGGAAGGCGGAGTAGACCAGGCTCGGCATCCCGGTGCCGTCGGCCTTGGTCGCCGTGCCCACCAGGCTCTGCAGCCCCAGGGCGTCCAGCCCGCCGACGAAGGCGTTGACGATCCCGTTGCCGTTCTCGGTGAAGGCCAGTGAGTGCCCGTAGAGCACCCAGGCGACGGTGACGGTGACGATGCTCGCGAACGACATCATCATCATGTTCAGGACGCTCTTGGCCCTGGTCATGCCGCCGTAGAACAGTGCGAGCCCCGGAGTCATCAGCAACACCAGCGCGGTGGCCGTGAGCATCCAGGCAGTGGTGCCGCTATCGATCTTCATTCGAAGCGACCCTCCTTACGAATGGCGCGTGCCTGTCTCAGGTCGCAGTGAACGCCTCCGGGCTCCGTCGACCGTGCGCACTGACGATGCGCCCCAGCGTGTTCCCCGGTGGTTTCACGGCGCCGCACGATGTGTTTCGGATCTGTGAAACTCCACGACACGGTGTTTCAGCCACGTTTCGGACAGAGTCCCCGAAGGCCGCGATCCATCCCAAACCAGCCGCCGGACGGGTTGGTTTTCCCACGAAAGACCACGAAAGAGAATGCCCCGACACATCGCCACAGGCCGGGACGGTAACACCAGCCCCTTACTCACAAAACGGACGAACGTCAGCAAATATCGACAAGATCATCAATAACTGACTACGAACGGGATCGCCGACCTTATCGTGTGTGACGACAGCGGAATACGCGTACGACAGGAGACCTCCCCCTGTGGTGAAACGTGATGATTCACCTTCCTCCCCGCAGAATCCTTCCGAATGGAAGCTTTCCCAGCAGAAGCCAGAAATCGACACCACCGTCCCGCACTCGGCCCGGATCTGGAACTACTGGCTGGGCGGCAAGGACAACTACCCGGTCGACCGCGAGGCCGGCGAGCAGTTCGCCGAGGTCTTCCCCGGTATCGCCGGGCTCGCCCGCGCGTCCCGGCACTTCCTCGCCCGCGCGATCCGGCACCTGGCCGGCGAGGAGGGGATCCGCCAGTTCCTCGACATCGGCACGGGCCTGCCGACCGTCGACAACACCCACGAGGTGGCCCAGCGGGTGGCCCCGGACTCCCGCATCGTCTACGTCGACAACGACCCCCTCGTCCTGGTGCACGCGGGCGCGCTGCTCACCAGCACCCCCCAGGGCATGACCACCTATATCAATGCCGACCTGTACGACCCGGACACGATCCTGGCCGCCGCGGCCAAGACGCTGGACCTCACCCGGCCCGTCGCGCTCGTGCTGATGCAGATCACCGGGCACGTCCGCGACACCGGCGAGGCGCACGCCATCGTGAGACGGCTCATGGACGCCCTGCCCTCGGGCAGCTTCCTCGCCTTCAACGACAGCGTCGACACCAACGCGGAGAACTTCGCGGCCACGCAGCAGTACAACGACAGCGGCGCGGCCCCCTACCACCTGCGCAGCCCGGAGGAACTCGCCGGCTTCTTCGACGGCCTCGACCTCCTGGAACCCGGTGTCGTCCCGATCACACACTGGCGGCCCGAGGTGCCTCTCCTCGACCCGGTCGCCGACGTGGACGCGCTGGGCGGCGTCGCCCGTAAGAGGTAGGTCTCCACCACACCTCGCGCGGACCGCGCCGTGACGGTCCGCGGTGGCCTCTCCCGGACACACGGTGACCACCCCCGCCCCCGTACGGGATCTCCCGCGCGGGACGGTGGACGGTCGCCGTGCTCCGGTTTTCCCGAGACCGGCGCGCCGCGGTCCGACGTCGGCGACCGTCGCCAGAAAGTGACTGAACATGAACATCGAGACCGTGAAGGACCGGCCCGACGGCCGGACCACGGACGACTCCCCCGCAGGGAGCGGACCCACCGTCCTGCGGATGCTGCTGGGCGTCCGGCTCCGCAGGCTGCGGGAGGTCAGCAACATCAGCCTTGAGGAGGCGGGCGAGACGATCCGGGCCTCGCGCTCCAAGATCAGCCGCCTGGAGCTGGGACGCACCGGCTTCAAGCAGCGCGACGTGGCGGACCTTCTCACCCTCTACGGCCTCACCGACGAGGCGGAACGAGCCACGCTGCTGGCGATGGCCAAACAGGCCAGCCGGCGCGGTTGGTGGCACCCCTACAGCGATCTGGTGCCGAGCTGGTTCGACGCCTATCTCGGTCTGGAACAGGCCGCCGACGTCATCCGCGGTTACGAGGTCCAGCTCATCCCCGAGCTGCTGCAGACCGAGGACTACGCCCGCGCCGCCATCCGGCTCGCCCACCAGGACGCCACGAACGCCGAGTGCGAACGCCGGGTCGAGCTGCGCATGAGGCGGCAGCGGATCCTGCACCGGCCCAACGCCCCGAGGCTGTGGACCGTCATCGACGAGGCGGCGCTACGCCGTCCGGTCGGCGGCACGGCGGTGATGCGCGCCCAGCTGGAACACCTGGTCGCCGTCACCGGGCTCAACCACGTCACCGTCCAGGTCCTGCCGTTCAGCGCGGGCGGCCACGCCGCGTGCGGCGGGCCCGTCACCATCCTGCGCATGCCCGAGCAGCAGCTTCCCGACGTCGTCTATCTCAGGCAGCTCATCGGGGCCGCCTGCCCCGACAGGCCGAGTGACGTGCAACGCTTCTGGCACGTCATGAACCAGCTGGTCGTCCAGGCGGAACCGGCGCTCATGACGCGGGACATTCTTCACCGCTTCATCGAGGAGCTCCCCGGACGCTGACCCCGGACCCGATCCGGTACGGCTCCCCGAGGCCGTACCGGATCGTAGGGGTTCAGGCCGCCATCGCCATCTTCCGCAGCCTGGCCAGGGCGTCGCGCTCGATGCGGCGGGCGCGGTCACGGCCGATGCCGTAGCGCTCACCGACCTCGGTCAGCGTGTGCTCACGGCCGTCGATCAGGCCGTAGCGCCAGCGGAGCATCTCACGGGTCTGTCCCTCAAGGCCGGTCAGCCACTCCTCAAGGCGCTCGCGCTCCAGGATGTCCATGGCCTGCTGCTCGGGGTCGGCCCACGTCTCGTCGGCGATCATGTCGCCGAGTTCGGTCTCGTCCTCGTCGCCCACGCCGAGCTGCAGGGAGACCGGGTCGGAGGCCCAGCGGCGCAGCTCGCGCACCCTCTCGATCGGCAGTTCGAGCACCTCGGCCAGGTCGGCGTCCGTCGGCTCCTGGTCGAACTCGGCCAGCATGTCGCGCCTGACACGCATCAGCCTGGTCATCTGCTCGCCCGCGTGGGTCGGCAGCCGTACCGGCCTGGCCTGCTCGTGGATCGCCCTGCCGACGGACTGGCGGATCCACCACGTCGCGTACGTCGAGAACTTGTAACCGCGCCGGTAGTCGAACTTCTCAACCGCCCTGACCAGACCCAGGTTCCCCTCCTGGACCAGATCGATCAACGGCATTCCACGCCCTGAGTACTTGCGCGCCACCGCCACCACAAGACGTAGGTTGGCCTGAATGAACTCATCCTTGGCCCGCTGCCCGGAAACAGCCAGTCTTTCGAGCTCCTCGTCGGCGGCGTCCGCGATACGCGGTTCCCGCAACCCGCCGTCGAGCAGTTGCTCGGCGAAGAGACCGGCCTCGATCCGCTTGGCGAGCTCGACCTCCTCCTCCGCCGTGAGCAGGGGGACCCTTCCGATCTCAGCCAGGTATGTCCCAAGCAGGTCTCGATCAGAGACGTGCTGATCCTGCGTCCGATTCCCCGTCGGCCTTGCCATCAGATGGCACCTCGTTCCGCCTGCTTATGGCAGGCCCGCGCGCTCAATCGAGACCCCGGGCGCGCGAACATGCCGCTTGCCTCAACAACGCCCGGACCAGGGCAAAGATTCCCCAAAAAAGTACGCCGAGAGAACGGTTTTGGATTTCCTCCTCAAGGAGGATGTCTCAGGACACAGCGCCATGAGGTCCCCCGGTTCCCCGCCCGGAAGGGCTCAAACCACGCCGCGCACCTCGGCGATCACCGCGGCGAGCGCGGCGCCCACGTCTCCCAGGACGTGCCTGCCCTCCTCGACCACCCGGCGGCCCCCTGAGACCACGGAGTGGACGTCCGCGGCCGTCGCGGCGAAGACCGTGATCTCCACGGCGTCCTCCTGGCAGGCCCCCGCGGTGCGGACCGAGTCCAGGCGCACCGAGACCAGGTCCGCCCAGGCCCCCGGCACGAGCATGCCCGCCTCGGGGAATCCCAGCGAGGCGTGCCCCGCGGCGGTCGCGGTCTGGAGCAGCTCGGCGGCCGTCCAGTGGCCGCGCCGTTCGGTGACGAGCCGCTCGCTCAGCTCGACGCCGCGCGCCTCCTCGAACAGGTCGATCACCGCCTGGCTGTCCGAGCCGAGCGTGACGGGCGACCCCGCGTCGAACAGCGCCCTGACGGGGCCGAGACCGTCGGCCAGGTCCCGTTCGGTCGTCGGGCACGCGCAGACGTGGGCGCGTGACTGCCCGAGCAGCGCGACGTCCACCTCGGACAGATGTACGGCGTGCACGGCCGTGGTGCGGGGTCCCAGGACGTCGTGCTCGGCCAGGAGCTGGACGGGGCTGGCGGTGTAGGCCTCGACGCACGCGGCGTTCTCCTCGCGCCGCTCGGACACGTGGACGTGCAGCGGGACCGCGTGGTGGTGGGAGAAGGCGCCGACCACGGGCATCTGCTCGGCGGGCACCGCGCGCACCGAGTGGAGCGCTGCCCCGACCTCGACGTCGTGTTCCCCCCGGTAGGCCCCCAGCAGTTCCTCCGCCCGGACCGCCCACCGCTCCGAGTCGCCGTCCCCGAAGCGGAGCTGGGCGCCCGTCAGCGGAACGCCGATGCCACCGGCCAGGTAACAGGTGTCCAGCAGCGCGATGCGCAGTCCCGCCCGTCGCGCCGCCTCGACGAGCGCGTGCCCCATCGCGTTCGGATCGCCGTACGGCCCGCCGCCCGGTGAGTGGTGGAGGTAGTGGAACTCCCCCACACAGGTGATCCCGGCCAGCGCCATCTCCGCGAAGACGGCCGTGGCGAGCCTGTGGTGGGAGTCGGGGTCCAGGGTCGCGGCGACGCCGTACATCCGCTCACGCCAGGTCCAGAAGTTGCCCTTCTCCCGCTGTGTCAGCCCGCGCAGCGCCCGGTGGAAGGCGTGGGAGTGCGCGTTGGCCAGCCCCGGCAGGGTCAGCCCGGCCAGCCGTACGGCCCCGGCGGGAGGGACGGCGACGCCGGAGGCCACCTCGGAGATCCGTGAGCCCGTGACCGTGACGAGCACCCCCGAGGCGACCTCGCCCGGCGGCAGCCAGGCCAGCTCACACCAGTAGGCCGTCTCCGGCACGGACGCTCCCCGCCCGGGCGCCTGGGGCGCTCCTGGCGAGGACGGGAAGGAGTCTCCCCGCGCTGCGGCGAACACCCTCCATTATGTGAACAGGGTCGTTCACGGGCGCCCCGCACGGCTCACATGAAGGGCAAAAGGGTCGTCCAAGACACCGCTCAGTTGACCGGGCCCGCGCTGGGACGGACGGTGATCTCGGTGACGTGGGCGTCCGGGGTGGCGCTCACCGCGGTGAGCACGACCCGCGCGACCGACTCGGGCGTCAGATATCTGTCCGGCTCGTAGGCCGCGCCCTCCTGCTCGCGGACCCCGCGCTGCATGTCGGTGTCGATCCGCCCGGGATAGACGGAGGTGACCCGCAGGGCGGGCTCCTCAAGGCGGAGCGCGTCGGCGAAGGCCCGCAGCGCGAACTTGCTGGCGGCGTAGGAGCCCCAGTCCGGGTTGGCCCGCAGGCCCGCCCCGGAGTTGATCAGCACGACCCGCCCCTGGGCCGCGCGCAGGGCGGGCAGCAGCAGCCGGGTCAGTTCGGCGACCGCGACCACGTTGAGGTCCAGGGTGCGCCGCCAGACCTCGGCGGGCGTCGTGGCGATCCGTCCCAGGATCGCCACCCCGGCGCTGTGCACCAGCACGTCGAGCCGGTCGATCCCGGCGACGTCGGCCTCGGTGACCGAGGTCAGCTCGACCGGCCAGGGGCGCGAGCCCGGCAGTTCCGCGGACAGCGCGGCGAGCGCCGCGGTGTCCCGGCCGCCGAGCAGCAGGTCGTGGGTGGGGGCCAGGGCGCGCGCGACCGCGGCGCCGACCCCCCGCGAGGCTCCGGTCACCAGTGCCAGGGGACGTTCGGACATGTGGATCACCCTACTCGGGGCGGAAGGTGTCCGGCCCGGGACGCTCCAGGGTGAGCGCGTAGACGTCGTGCGGGTAGTCGTGGCCCGTCGGCCGGACCCTGACCTCCCGCTCGTCGGCCTCCAGGATGACGCACCGGTGCCACCTGCCCTCCTGCAGGAACAGCCACGGCTCGCCCAGCACGGAAAGGCCCGAGCGGTGGACCTCCTCGGCCGCCTCCTCGTCCGGGCGGGGCTCCCCCAGCGGATAGCCGAACACGGTCAGCGGCTGCCAGGCGTCCCCCACCGGCCGCAGGTAACCCAGAAGGGCACCGTCGTCGTCACGTCTGATCTCTCTCACGCCCGGCACCGTAGCCCACGATTGACATCGTATTCAAACTTGAATAAAAAATTGCACATGTCCTCCACTCGTGTTCTACTGCTCGGCGTACTGCTCGACGGCCCTCTCCACGGTTACGAGGTGCGGCGCCGCCTCGAACTCATGGGCACCCAGCACTGGGCCAACGTGGCCTACGGCTCGATCTACCACGGACTCGCCAAGATGGCCGACGAAGGCCTCCTTGAGCGGGTCGAGGAGGGAAAGGGAGGCAAGACCGTCTATGGGATCACCGAGATCGGCCGTGCGGAGTTCGCCCGGCACCTGATGAGCCACTGGTGGGAGATCAAGCCGATCGTGGACCCGTTCCAGGTCGCTCTCACCTTCATGGACCGGCTCTCACCCGCCGACCTGACCTCGGCGATGGAGGCCAGGGCCGCGCAGCTGCGCTTCTCGATCTCCATGACCGAGCGCGCGATCGGCGGCAAGCAGGCCTTCGGCGCCCCCCGGCACATCGACGAGTGCCTGCGGCTCAACATCCTGCAGCTCCAGGCCCAGCTCACCTGGCTCGAAGAGGCCATGGAGAAGGTTCGCGACGGGAAGCTGCCGTGAAAAGGGGTTGAGCCTCACACCGCGAGAGGGTCCAGCCTTTCCCGGGAGGTCGCGCGAGCGCCTCCCCACCCCCAGTCACCCCCCGGACATCCGGCGGAACGGAGTGTAATGATCATCGAAGCGCGCGGACTGCGCAAGACCTTCACCAGGCGCGGGCGAGGCGGGAGCGAGCAGGTCGAGGCCGTCAGAGGCATCGACCTGTCGGTCTCCGAGGGCGAGATCTTCGCCGCCCTCGGCCCCAACGGAGCGGGCAAGACCACCACGGTCAGGATGCTCGCCACCTTCACCGCCCCGACCGCGGGAACGGCCACCGTGGCCGGATACGACGTGGTACGGCAGGCGGCCAAGGTCAGGGAGCGGATCGGGTACGTGGGCCAGACGGGCGGGATGGACGACAACGCCCCCGGCCTCGACAGCCTCCTGCTGGCCGCGCGCCTGGCGGGCCACTCCCGCAGGCAGGCGGCCGTCCGGGCCGACGAGCTGCTCGCGGCCTTCAGCCTGACCGAGATCGCCCGGCGCCCCCTCAAGACGCTGTCCGGCGGTCAGAAGCGGCGCTTCGCGCTGGCGGTCGGCCTGGTGAACCGGCCGCCGCTGGTCTTCCTCGACGAGCCGACGACCGGCCTCGACCCGCAGAACCGCGCCAACCTGTGGCAGGAGGTGCGCGCCCTGCGCGACCAGGGCACCAGCGTGCTGCTGACCACCCACTACCTGGACGAGGCCGACGCGCTGTGCGACCGGCTCGTCATCATCGACAACGGCCAGATCGTGGCCGAGGGCACCCCGCAGGGACTCAAGCGGGAGATCTCCGGGGACGTCGTCACCCTCAGGGTCGACGACCGGGCCGCGGCGCTGCCGCTGCTGGCCGCGCAGCCGTACATCAAGGAGACCCAGGAGCGGGACGACGCGCTGCTGGCCTACCTCGACGACGGCGAGCGCAACCTGACGTCACTGCTGCGCGCCCTTGAGGCCGGCGGGCTGGCCATCCGGTCCATCTCCCTCGACCGGGCCACGCTGGACGACGTCTTCCTGCGGCACACGGGGCGTTCCCTGCGTGACGCCGCCTGACGACCACCCCCACCGTCGAAACGTTAGGACCCCCCATGTTCCGGCACACCGCACTGTTCTTCGGCCACGAGCTGCGCGCCATCCTGCGCAATCCGGCCTGGGTGCTGATCGGCATCATGCAGCCCGTGCTCTACCTGCTGTTGTTCGCCCCGCTGCTGACCACGACCACCCGGGGCGGAACGATGGGTGAGGCGCTGCGGATGTTCACCCCCGGCGCGATGATGATGATCGCGCTGTTCGGCTCGCTCTTCACCGGCTTCGCCATGATCAACGAGACCCGCAACGGCGTGCTCGAACGGCTGGCGGTCAGCCAGGCCTGGCGGCCCGCGATCATCCTCGGCCGGGTCGTCAAGGACATGCTCGTGCTCGCCTGCCAGGCGCTGCTGGTGATGGGCGTCGCCGTGCTCATGGGCCTGCGGCTGAGCCCGGCGGCGGCCCTGCTGATGCTGCTGCTCATGGCCACCACCGGCCTGTTCGCCGCCAGTCTCTCCTACGGCCTGGCGCTGGCCATCCGCGACGAGAACGGCCTGTCGCAGATCGTGCAGTTCTTCGCCCTTCCGCTGACCCTGCTGGCCGGGATGCTGCTGCCGGTCTCCCTCGGCCCGCAGTGGATGCAGACCGTCGCGAGGTTCAACCCGCTCTACTACGCGGTCGAGGCCGGGCGCTCGCTGTTCGCCGAGCGCCTGACCGACACCACGATCCCGGTGGCCTTCGCCGTCTTCCTCGTGCTCGGCGCCCTGACCCTCACCTGGTCCGTGCGTTCCCTGCGGAAGCTGGCGGGCTAGCCGTACCCGGCCGGTTCCCGGTGAAGACCCCGGCCCTGTCGATCATCCGCTCGTACTCCTCAAGCCGGGCCTGCGTCCGCAGCGGCGCCGCGTCCGCCATGGCCTCGACCAGCACCATGGCCAGGGCGAGCGGCGCCGTGTGCGCGTCGAACACCAGGCGTTCACCGACCGGGGCGTCCAGGATCACGTCCGCCTCGAACGGCACGTCGCGCCTGTCGGTGATCACCGCGGTCCGCAGGCCCAGCTCCCTGGCCCCGCGCAGGGCCCGTACGGCCTCGGCCGGATAGCGGGGAAGCACCACGGCGACCAGCCAGGCGGCCCCCGCCCTGCGCGCGGCGTCCAGGCCGTCGGCCAGCTCGGAGCCGCCGTGGGTCAGCAGGCGGACGTCGGGGTGGATCCTGCGGGCGAAGTAGGCGAACGTGGTGGCCAGCCCGCTCGAAACCCGCAGCCCGAGAACGGGCAGCGGCTCGCACCCGGCCAGCGCGGCGCCCAGTTCGGCGATGACCGAGGGGTCGGCCAGCCGGTCGCGCACACTCCGCAGGTTCTCGATCTCCGCGTCGATCGCGGTCTGCAGGTCGTTGGCCCGCGACAGGGGCCGCTCGCTCACCACGAACGGCCGCAGCGCCTGCCTCAGCTCGGGATAGCCGGCGAAGCCGAGCGACGTGGCGAACCTGGTCACCGAGGGCTGGCTCACCCCGGCCCGTTCCGCCAGCTCCACGCTGGACAGGAAGACGGCCTCGGCCAGGTGGTCGTTGAGATAGCGCGCGATCCGCCGCTGCACGGGCGAGAGCCTCCGGCCCTCAAGAAGTCGATCGAGTCCTTCCCCCACGTCCCCTCCAACCGCTCGCCCCTCCACCGGCATTCCATCTCCCTCCCGTCCCGGTGTCGTTCATACACCTCACGGAAAGGTGGACATGACGGCGGAGGCGCCATGGCAGGGGTGAACCCATAAAAAAGGGGGCGTCCCAGGCCGCACGCCGGGACGCCCCATCCTTTCCACCACCGCCACATCGGCCTGTGCCCCGCCCTGTCCCGCACGAACCGGACCGGAGGCCGAACCCGGTGAGCGTCCCGAGGGGCGCTCTTGAGCGAAGAAGAGGCTTCGCACAGGGCGGATGCCCGGTTTCCTCCGGCGCCAACCGACGGAGGAGACCGGCGCCCGAACCATCGCCCTCTCCACCACGTAAATTTGCGGGAGCCGTACGAAACCCGGGAGATCAGTTCGACTCCGGTGGCCGTCTCCCTCAGGTCGGCAGCAGGAACTGGGTCGCGGCCAGCTCGCGGTAGAGGTCGTCGTCGTCGAGCAGTTCCCCGTGGGTGCCGACCGCCCGTACGACCCCGCCCTCCATGACCACGATCCGGTCGGCGCTGGTCACCGTGGACAGGCGGTGCGCGATCACCAGCACGGTCGTCTCCTTCGCCACCTCGGCGATCACCTCGCGCAGCCGCATCTCGTTGACCGCGTCGAGCTGGGAGGTCGCCTCGTCGAGCAGGAGCACCCTGGGCCTGCGCAGCAGGGCCCTGGCGATGGCGACCCGCTGACGCTCCCCACCGGAGAGCATGATCCCGCGATGGCCGACCTGGGTCTCCAGGCCCTCGGGGAGCCGGGCGACCAGGTCGTCGAGCCTGGTCAGCGCGAGCACCCGCCGGACGTCGGTCTCGTCGACCCCGGGGGCGGCGAAGACGAGGTTCTCCCGCAGCGTGCCGTCCAGCACGGGCGCGTCCTGCTCGACGTAGCCGAGGACGGCCCGCAGCTCGGGCAGCGGCCAGTCCCGCACGTCACGGCCGTCGACGGTGATCGTCCCCGACTGCTGCTCGTAGAAGCGCTCCAGCAGGGCGAAGACCGTGGACTTGCCCGCCCCCGACGGGCCGACCAGGGCGGTCAGGCCGCGCGCCGGGATCTCGAAGGAGACGCCGCCGTGCACGACCGGCCGGTCCTCGCCGTAGCGGAAGACCACGTCCCGGAAGCCCACCCCGGCGGGAGTCGTGCCGGAGACGCCCGCCGGGGTCCCGATCTCCTCCGCGGGAAGTTCCTCGATCTCCCTGATCCGCCTGACCGCGGCCAGGCCGTTCTGCATCTGGGTGAAACCGTGCACGAGCTGGCCGATCGGGGAGACCAGGTAGAAGAGGTAGAGCAGGAAGGCGACCAGCGAGGAGACCGCGAGCGCACCCGAGGCGACCCGCGCGCCGCCGACGCCGAGCACCGCGACGAAGGCGAGCTGGGCGGCCACCCAGGTGGAGATGCCCGCGATCGAGGTCCACCAGGCGACGGCGACCCCCCTGTCACGCGCCTCGCGGGCCGCGGCGTCCACGGTGGCGATCTCGCGTTCCTCCGCGCCGCTGGCCTTGACCGTGCGGAAGGCCTGCAGCACCCGGTCCAGCACCGCGCCCATCTCGCCGACCGCGACCTGCGCCTGGGTGGAGGCGCGCCGGATGCGCGGCATGACCAGGCCGACCAGCGAGCCGACCACGGCCAGGACCACCAGGGTGACCACCAGCAGCAGCCCGTCCATGACCGCCATCATCACGATGGCGCCGACCAGCATGAACAGCGCGCTGACCATCTCGACGACGCCCTCGGTGAACACCGCGCGCAGCAGTGTGGTGTCCGAGGTCACCCGGGACAGCAGGTCGCCCGGTTTGAGACGGTCGACCTCGGAGACCCGCAACCTGAGGATGCGTCCGACCAGGCCCCGCCTGGCGGCGAAGACCACTCCCTCCCCCATGCGTTCGAGCACGTATCTGCCCAGCGCGCCGACGACCGCGCCCACGACGACCGCGACCGTCAGGCCGAGCACCGGCCCGGCCAGGGACCGGTTCGCGCCGAAGGCGTCGATGACCGTCTTGGCGAGCAGTGGCATGGCCAGGCCGGCGAGCGAGCCGACCAGGCTGAGCGCGCCGCCGAGCAGCAGGGCGGAACGGTGTGGCCTGATGTAGGCGAACAGCGGGCGCCACGACGCGGTCTCTGACAATTCCCGTCTCCTTTGAGATGACATGACCGGCCCCCGACCGACGTGCTTCATATCTACTGCGCACACGCCCCTTTCGAGCGGCACGGCCGGTTTCGTAGACGAAAGTCGATTCCGTCAACATAGGTTGACGCGATCGGCATGTCAACCATGGTTGACGCAAGAGAAGCGGGACACCCGGGGAGGGATGCCCTCTTCGGTCTCCCCAAGGGAAAAATCCATGAATTTTCTGCTCTTTCCGCCGTGCCGCCGCACGAAAAAGCCATCCGGAGCCGGAAGCATTCCAGCGGCGACCAGGCGGCCACCGGCGGGCCGGGGCACTCCCCGGGGCACCGCAGGCCGCCGACGCCGAGATCGAACGTTCGCCGGCACGACGGAGCCCCGTCCGCGTCCGTGAGCCTCGGGAGGTTGCATGACATCGGCACAGGTCCCACCGCCCGCGGGCCGGTACGGCACACGGGAACGGCGTCGTGGAGGGCTCCTGTTCGCCCTCTCCTGCCTGGCGGTCGCGATGTTCCCCGCCTTCGCCCCGCCCGCCGCCGCGCATCCGCTGGGAGACCTCACCGTCAACCACTACGACGGCCTGCGGATCACCCCCGACCGGATCGAGAACACGGCGGTCGTCGACAGCGCCGAGCTGCCCACCCTCCAGGCCGTGACCGAGATGGACACCGACGGCTCGGGCAGGGTCTCCGCCGCCGAACTGGCGGCCTACGGCGCCGCCCGCTGCGCCGCGCTCGCCGGGGCACAGCGGCTGACCGTCAACGGCTCCCCCGTCGCCTGGCGTGTCGCCGGGAGCGGCCTGCGGTACGCCCGGGGGCAGGGCGGCCTGCGGACCAGCCGCCTGACGTGCGACCTGACCGCCGACGTCCGCGCCCGGGGGACGGTCGACTTCAGCGACGACTACCTGCCCGACCGGACCGGCTGGCGGGAGATCACCGCGGTCGCCTCCGGCGGTCTGCGCCTGAGCCGGTCCTCCGTTCCCGGGACGAGTGTCAGCGGACGGCTGCGGTCCTACCCGGACGACCTGCTGGCCGCCCCGCTCGACCAGCGGACCGCGCGGCTGAGCGTCACCCCGGAGACAGGTCCCTCGGCGGCCGTGCCGTCCCCGACGCCCGAGCCGTCCGACCTGTCCGGGCTGTCCGGCGGTCCGCTCGGCGGTGTGACGGCCTGGCTCGACCACACCTTCACCGGCCTGGTCGGCACCGACTCGCCGACCGCGCCGCTCGTGCTGCTCTCGGTGCTCATGGCCGTCGCGCTGGGCGCCGGGCACGCCCTCATCCCGGGACACGGCAAGACCATCATGGCCGCCTACCTGGCGGGCAGATGGGGACGCCCGCGTGACGCGCTGATCGTCGGCGCGACCGTCACCGTGACCCACACCGTCGGCGTCCTGGTGGCCGGTCTGCTGCTGACCGTCCTGTCCGCGCTCACCGGCGAGGCGGTGCTCGCCTGGCTCGGCCTGGTCAGCGGTCTGCTGATCACCCTGGTCGGGGCCGGGCTGCTGCGCTCCGCCTGGCATGCCCACCGCACCGGCGAGGCCCCCGCCCACGGTCACGGCCACACCCACGGCCGTGCTCCCCTCGTTCCCCGGCGT
Organism: Streptosporangium sp. NPDC000239; assembly: GCF_040300765.1. NCBI lineage: Bacteria > Bacillati > Actinomycetota > Actinomycetes > Streptosporangiales > Streptosporangiaceae > Streptosporangium > Streptosporangium sp. NPDC000239. The sequence continues at coordinate 127,137 of NZ_JBEPEI010000002.1, forward strand.
TCCCCCGTCCGGGAGGTCCCCGGCGGCGCGGCCCACGGGTACGCGCCGGTCGCCGTCCTCGAACGGCGGGCCGAGGAGGACCTCCCCCGCGAGCCGACGCCCCGCTCCCGGCGCGGGCTGGTCGGCCTGGGCGTGGCCGGAGGGCTGGTGCCCAGCCCCTCGGCGCTCGTCGTCCTGCTGGGCGCGATCGGCCTCGGCCGCACATGGTTCGGGATCGCGCTGATCCTGGCGTACGGCCTCGGCATGGCGGGCACGCTCACCCTCACCGGGCTGCTGCTGGTCAAACTCGCCGGGCGTCTCGGCCGCCTGGCGGCCGGGGGAAACGGCGTGGCGAGCCGCCTGTCCTCGCTCCTGCCGATCGGCACCGCCGTGGCCGTCATGCTGCTCGGTCTCGGCCTGACCGTGCGGAGCCTCATCGGCGCCGCGTGAACGACCCCGGACCGCCTACTGGGTCTCCTCCTGCAGGCGCGCCCACAGCCCGGCGAGCGCGTCCACGTCACCGGAGCTCCTGAGGGAGTTGCCGCCCGCCCCGCGCCGGTTCCACAGGTGGAGCAGGAGGTCCTCCGGCTCGCCGTCGATCCGCGCGTCCGGCGTCGCCCCCTCCTTCGCCCACACCGCGCGGTCCGCGCGCAGCGTCAGCGCCCACTCCCGGTCCCCGCAGCCCAGCACGACCGTACGGCCGACGCCCTGCTCCCGTTCGGGCCTGCCGCCGAAGTCGTGGGTGATGAAACCGAGCAGCTCGTCGACGCCGTCGGCCGCCGGCTCGGGGTCGACCGGGGTCGGCCCCCCGTCGATCAACTCGGCGTCGATCCGGTGGACGACCGTCTCGTGGGCCATCCTGCGGTACCAGAAGCCGACCGTCCGGTCCGGCGGGAACCAGGTGTGGGAGGGCGCGCCCGGCCCGCGCATGACGAGCTGGTCGAGCAGCGTCTCACGCTGGGAGAGGAACCAGTCCCTGAGCGCGGCGTCGCCGGGCAGCGGCGCCCGCTCGGCCTTCTGCGGGTCACGCCCGAGCCGCATGCACAGGACCTTGTGGTCGTAGACCCCTCCGACGTGGTGGAGCAGGTCACGGCCGGTCCAGCCGGGGCACGACGGCACCCGGGCGTCCAGCCCCCGCTCCGCGGCCGCGAGCAGGAGATCACCGTCGGCGCGGATCAGGTCGAGATAGCGAGTGTGATCCATGGGCGGCATCATGCCGTACGGCCCCGACGGTCCTCTCCCTGTTTTCCGCTCGGCCGGTGGACGCCGCGCCCCGGTGTCACCGGGCGTCGAGCACCTCGCGAAGCAGCTTCCCGAACTCGGCGGGGTGGGTGCTGAGCCCCGTGTGCCCGCCGGGGAAGTGGACCAGCTCCGTGCCGAACCGCTCTGCCAGGAGGGCCGCGGGACGGTAGGGCAGTTCGCCGTGGGAGTCCGCCCCGGCCGCGAGCACGAGCCGGTCCGACAGGGCCCGCAGCCGGTCCACGTCCGGGACGTGGGCCATGAAGCTCGGGATGACACGCCCGATGAAGTAGGGGGCGTCGGCCATCGACCGTTCGACGCGCGCGGCCGCCCTGGGGGACAGCTCGGCGGCGGGCCGCGCGCCGGCGCTCTCCCCCGGGCGCCTGAGACCGGCCGCGAGCACGGTCGCCGCGGCCATCGGCCCCTCCCGGTCGAAGGCCTCCCGGACACGGGCGAGCATCACGCGGTGCTCGGCGGCGTCCGGCAGCACCTCGGCCAGCGGCGGCTCGTGCGCCACGACACGTGCGATCCGCCCGGGGTGGGCGGTGAGCAGGCGCATCGCGACGATCGCCCCCGAGCTGCAGCCCGCCACGCTTACGGGCTCCCCGGGGGACAGCAGGTCGATCAGCCCGAGGGCGTCCTCGGCGTGCTGTTCCACCCGCTGAGGCGCCGCCGGGTCGTCCAGCGGGCTGTTGGACAGGCCGCGCGGATCGTAGGTGACGACCGTGCGGTCGGCGGCCAGGTCGTCGACGATCTCCTCGAAGGAGGCGGCGCCGCCGGTGCCGCCGGGGATCAGCAGCAGGAGCGGCCCGCGCCCCCGCACCTCGTAGTACAGCTCGGCGCCGTCCACACGCAGGCGTCCGGTGGTCGTCTCGGTCATGTCCTGTCTCCTTCACCGTGTGGTTCGTGATCGGCGGGCCAGCGCTCCAGGAGGGTGTGCAGGGCGTCGAGGCAGCGTGACCACGACTCCTCGGCCGGGCGCGAGTGCGCGAACCCGCCCGCCGCCTCAAGGCTGATGAAGCCGTGCAGCATGCTGCGCAGCAGCCGTACCGCGTCGGTCAGGTCGGGCTCCCCGAGGGCGTAGGCGCGCAACATGCCGTAGGTCAGCTCGATCGCGCGCCGCGGCCCGCGCGCCGCGGCCAGGAGCTCGGGGTCGATCTCCGTGGGGATCTGCGTCGCCATGTAGCGGCCCGGGTGTTCGCGGGCGTAGTCCCGGTAGGCGGTCGCGTACGCGACCAGCGCGTCCCTGCCCGCCAGCCCCGCGGTGGCCTCCGCGATGCGGACGCTCTTCTCGTCGGCCGCCAGCAGGGCGATCCGGCCGCGCAGGTCCTCAAGGCCGCGAACGTGCGCGTAGAGGCTGGCGTCCTTCACCCCGAGCCGTCGTGCCACCGCCGACATGGTCAGCCGGTCGAACCCGACCTCGTCGGCCAGTTCGGCACCGGCGAGCGTCACCCGATCCGTCGTCAACCCGGCCCGCGCCATACGCGCCCCTCTCTCCTAGAACCCCTAGACTGTAACTAATCCCATTAGCTTCTGTCTAATGAGATTAGTTTCACCGGGCGCGCGACAGTACGGCACGGCGGTTCACCGAGGTCAGCGGCGTGGCCGCAGGCGGGAGGAGGGCAGGTCGTGACGGCCGGAGACGAACTCCTGGAAGGCGATCTTGACCTTGATGGCCGGGCGACGCCAGCGCTCCTCACGGCGCTGCGCCCTGGCCAGTTTCCAGGGCCTCGGCCTTCGGGAGCCCGGGGCGAAGAACCAGTGGGCCCAGGGGGAGCCGGGCCGGGCCAGCCGCAGCGCCCCGACGATCAGCAGCAGCGGGACGAACAGACCGACCATGCCCGTCCAGATCTTCCCCTTCAGCAGGGTGACCACGGCGAGCATGAGATTGAGCACGAGGAAGCCGACCGCCAGCCACGTCCCCTGCGGCGTGCCGTCCGGCCGCTCCCAGCCCAGCGGGCGCAGGCCGAGCAGGAGCAGACCGGTGACGGCGATCGCGATGAACACCGCGTCGACCGACGTGCGGCCCTCCTCCTCCCAGTAGACGTCGTGCAGGTGCAGGATCAGCGCGAACTCGTCCAGGATGAGGGCGGCGCCCACCCCGAAGACGGCCGCGGTCAGGGCGTACCACCCCTGGGAAACGCCGGAGACGAGCAGGCCGGAGACCCCGCCGAGCATCGTCAGCACCACGCCGAACACCACATGGTGGATGTGCATGTCGCCGACGCTGACGTTGCCGAACCAGCCGATCTTGGCGCGGATGAGCCGGACGTTGATGCGGGTGAAGACGAAGGCGACGATCAGCGCGACGAAGAAACAGAAGAGCGGTAGCCGTCCTGTTTCCACGATTCGATGTTGGAACAAATCCCCCACTGCACCTTCAGGTTATGCGAGAGCCGTCATGATCACGCCTAACCGGACACTCTGTCCCGACCCGGGGATTTCGCTCGGCCCTCGCCTACGGTTAGGCTGGCCGGGACACCGACGAGCCCGCGCGGGAGAGCGTCCTGACATCCAGGCCAGGACCCCTGAAGGAGCAAGCCCTCCCCGCAAACCTCTCAAGGCAAAGGACCGCGTGGGTAGGTGCCTCTGGAAAGCAGGCCGTACGGCCTCGCCGAAGGTGAAAGTCCGGCAAAAATCGGGCGAAGCTCTCAGGCATCCATGACAGAGGGGGAGGATGCTTCTCATCCGACCCCTGTCTGAGGTGCGAACATGTCCCGACCCACGCCGCTGCGCGGTGTTCACGAGGCCCTCGGCGCGACGCTGACCGACTTCGCGGGCTGGCTGATGCCGCTGCGCTACGGAAGCGAGTCCGCCGAGCACAACGCGGTCCGCCAGGCGGCCGGCCTGTTCGACCTCTCCCACATGGGAGAGATCTTCGTGACGGGCCCGCAGGCAGGCGAGGCCCTCGACTACGCGCTCGTCGGTCACATCTCCGCCCTTGAGCCGGGACGCGCCCGCTACACGATGATCGTCGATCCCCAGGGCGGCGTGCTCGACGACCTGATCGTCTACCGCCTGGCCGACCAGGAGTTCATGGTCGTCGCCAACGCCTCCAACTACCCCCGGGTCGCCGCCGAGCTGACCGAGCGCGCCGGGGCCTTCGAGGCCGCGGTCGAGGACCGCTCCGAGCAGTACGCGCTGGTCGCGGTACAGGGGCCGCGCTCCCGCGAGATCCTGGGCGGGCTCACCGACGCCGACCTCGACGGCCTGAAGTACTACGCGGGCCTTCCCGCGACCGTCGCCGGGCTCTCCGCCCTCGTCGCCCGCACCGGCTACACCGGCGAGGACGGCTTCGAGCTGTTCGTCGCCGCCGACGACGCCGAGCCGCTGTGGGCCGCGCTCACCAAGGCGGGCGAGCCGTACGGCCTGCTGCCCGCCGGGCTTTCGGCGCGTGACACCCTCCGTCTTGAGGCGGGGATGCCGCTGTACGGCAACGAGCTCTCCGCTGATCTCACCCCGTTCGACGCGGGGCTCGGCCGTGTGGTGAGGTTTGACAAACCAGGCGACTTCGTCGGCAGGGCCGCCCTTGAGCCGCTCAAGGACGTCCCCCCGGCCCGCCGCCTGGTGGGACTGATCGCGACCGGCCGCAGGGTGCCCCGCCACGGGTATCCGGTGGTCTCCGGCGACGGCGTCGTCGTCGGAGAGGTGACCAGCGGAGCGCCTTCCCAGACCCTGGGCAGGCCGATCGCCATGGCCTACGTGGACAACGGAACGTCCGCTGGACTGGCCGTGGACATCCGGGGCAGTCACGAGCCGGTCGAGGTCGTTGAGCTGCCTTTCTACAGGAGGAAAAAGTGAGTGACATTCCCGAGGAGCTGCACTACACCAAGGAGCACGAGTGGATCTCGGGCATAGACGACGGCCTGACCCTGACCGTCGGCATCACCGCCTACGCCGCCAACGCCCTCGGTGACGTGGTCTTCGTCCAGTTGCCCGAGGCCGGTTCCTCGCTCACCGCGGGTGAGGCGGTCGGCGAGGTCGAGTCGACCAAGTCGGTGAGCGACATCTTCGCGCCGGTCGGCGGTGAGGTCGTCGAGGTCAACGAGGCCGTCGTCGACGACCCCTCGCTGGTCAACAGTGACCCCTATGGCGACGGCTGGCTGTTCCGCGTCCGGCTTGAGGGTGACCCGGAGGACCTGCTGTCCCCCGAGGAGTACACGGCACTCACTTCGGGCGAATCCTGAAATATCTAATCTTGCGTCGTGATCACGCGCGTCCACCGGCGCGCGTGATCACGACCGCGGGACAGCGCAAAGGCAGGGCAGATCAATGGCGATCAGCGTCTTCGACCTCTTCAAGATCGGTATCGGCCCGTCCAGCTCGCACACCGGCGGCCCGATGGCCGCCGCCCACAGGTTCGCCAGAGGGCTCGACCACGACGGCCTGCTCGACAAGACCACCCGGGTCGAGGTCATCCTCTACGGCTCACTCGGCCTGACCGGCAAGGGCCACGGCAGCGACAAGGCCGTCCTTCTCGGCCTGACCGGCGACAAACCCGAACTCGTCGACGTCGACACCGTCGACGAACGGCTGGCCGCCATGCGCGCCTCGGGAACGATCCGGTTGTACGGCTCCCGCGAGATCCCGTTCGTGGTCGGTGAGCATCTCGTCTTCGAACGCAAGATCTCCCTGCCGCACCACCCGAACGGCATGCGGTTCACCGCCTTCGGGGAGACCGGCGACGTCCTGCGGGAGAAGGTCTACTACTCGGTCGGCGGCGGCTTCGTGGTCGACGAGAACGCCACCGGCGCCGACCGCATCAAACCGGACGACACCGTCCTGCCGTACCCCTTCACCACGGCGGCCGAACTGCTCGGCCACTGCACGGAGACGGGTCTTTCCGTCTCGGGGCTGATGCTGGAGAACGAGAAGGCCTTCGGCCTGTCCGAGCGGGAGATCCGCGACCGGCTGCTGAACCTGTGGCGCGTCATGAGCGAGTGCGTCGGGCGCGGCATCGCCAAGGAGGGCGTGCTGCCCGGCGGCCTGAAGGTCAGGCGCAGAGCCCACCAGCTCCACCGGAGGCTGCAGAGCGAGGCCGCGGAGAAGGACCCGCTGCACGCGATGGACTGGGTCTCGCTGTTCGCCCTCGCGGTGAACGAGGAGAACGCCGCGGGCGGGCGGGTCGTCACGGCACCGACGAACGGCGCGGCGGGCATCGTCCCGGCCGTGCTCACCTACTACGACCGGTTCGTCCCGAACTCCGACGACGACGGGGTGGTGCGCTTCCTGCTCACCGCGGGGGCGATCGGCGTGCTGTTCAAGGAGAACGCCTCCATCTCCGGCGCCGAGGTCGGCTGCCAGGGCGAGGTCGGCTCCGCCTGCTCGATGGCGGCGGCCGGGCTGACCGAGGCGCTCGGCGGCACCCCCGAGCAGGTGGAGAACGCCGCCGAGATCGGCATCGAGCACAACCTGGGGCTGACCTGCGACCCGATCGGCGGCCTGGTGCAGATCCCGTGCATCGAGCGCAACGCGGTGGCCTCGATCAAGGCCATCACCGCGGCCAGGATCGCGCTGCGCGGCGACGGCCGCCACTTCGTCTCCCTGGACAAGGCGATCAAGACGATGCGTGACACCGGCCGCGACATGCTCGACAAGTACAAGGAGACGAGCAGGGGCGGCCTGGCGGTGAACGTCATCGAATGCTGACCCGACCTCCCGGCAAACACGCCAAACTCCACGAACTTTGACATCTCACCCGGCCACTCGCCGTAGCGCCCCTATGCTGGGTGCCGCTGTCACCGAGAGTCGGGAGGACGTCGTGCCGACGAAGGTCTCACAGCCGGAGAAGACACGTCCGGGAGGCCGGGCCCGCCACCGCGCGTCCGCCCTCCCCGGCGACCACCGTGACCACAGCGGCTCCCCGGGCTCCCGTGGTTCCCGTGGCTCTCACTGGTTCTTCGCGCTGGCCCTGCTCGCCGGGATCGGGGTGCGCGCGCTGGCCGTGCTCGGTTACCGGCCCACGCTGTGGTTCTGGGCCGACTCCTTCGTCTACCTCGGCGCCGGACTCGACCCCCGGCCGATGGAGTCCCGCCCCTCCGGCTACTCCCTGCTGTTGTGGGCGCTGCGCCCGCTGTCCAGCGTCCAGGCGGTCGTGGTGATCCAGCACCTGCTCGGGCTCGCCACGGCGTTGTGCGTCTACCTTCTGCTGCGCCGCCGGGGAGGGCTGCCGGGGTGGGGGGCGACGCTGATCACGCTCCCCGTGCTGCTCGACGTCCACCAGGTCCAGCTCGAACACCTCGTCATGGCGGACCTGCCGATGGAGTTCCTCGTGGTCGCGGCGGTCACGCTGGTGATGTGGCGGCGGCGCCCACCTGCGTGGGCGGCGCTGCTCGCCGGGCTCCTGCTCGCGGCGGCGACCGTGACCAGGACGATCGGGCTGCCGCTGGCCCTCGTGGTACTGGTGTGCATGGTGATCGGACGGTCCGGATGGCGGGCGGTCACGGCCACCGCGCTGGCCTGCGCGATCGGCCTGGGCGGCTACGCGGCCTGGTTCGCCTCCGAGTACGGCAACTACGGCCTGACCAGGGGAAACGCCTTCCTCTGGGCGCGCACCATGACCTTCGCCGACTGCGCCAGGATCAAACCCGCCGGTCCCGAGGCCGCGCTGTGCCCGACCGTCCCCGTCGCCGAGCGCAAGGCCCCGCCCGTCTACATCTGGGACGCCTCCTCGCCCCTGAACAAGGTCAAGGGAACCTGGGCCGAGCGTGACAGGCTCGCGGGCGCCTTCGCGGCCCAGGCCATCAGGGCGCAGCCGCTCGACTTCCTCACCGCGGGCCTCACCGACGTGGCCCATGTCTTCGACTGGGAACGCAGGGTCTACCCGACCCCCGGCCCGCAGAGCGCCTACGTCTTCCCCGCCGTCGCCAGGCCCTTCCCCACCGGCGCCGCCTCCCAGGGCAGGACCGCCGAGGAGCTGACCGTCGCCTACCAGGGCGCCTCCGGCGAGACCCGTCTCGTCGAGCCGTACGCGGGCTGGCTGCGCCTCTACCAGGAGAACGGCTTCCTGCGCGGCCCGGTCCTCGCCGTGATCGTGCTGGTCGGGCTGGCCGGGGTGCTGCGCAACTGGCGGCGGCTCGGCGGGGTCGTGCTGCTGCCGTGGGCGGCGGGGGCCGTACTGCTGGCCCTGCCGCCCTTCATCGCGGCCTTCGACCACCGCTACGTGGTCCCGGCCGTCCCGTTCGCCTGCCTGGCCGCTGGACTCGCCTTCGCCGTACGGGACCGTGCCCCCGCCGCCCCCGCCGCCCCCGCCGCCCCGGAACCGGCGGCACCGGGACCGGCGAGGTCAGCGGCCCCGGACGTGCAGCCTGACCCAGGCGCCGAGGTTCTCGTCCCCTATCGTCCTGCGGACCTTGGAGACCGCGTCCTTGTTCAGCCGCGCGACGAGCCTGCCGACGTCGGTGGCCGGCCCGCAGGTGATCGCGACGCGCAGACGATCGTCCTTCGCGTGCCTGACGCCAACTCGGACGAGCCCTTCGATTTCTTTAACCGCGACCCCCAGCATGGCCGTACCGGTGGCGCTGCGGCGTCCCACCCGTCCCCAGCCCAGGGCGCGCAGCAGCCACCTGATCGACAGCAGCGCCAGCACCACCAGTAGCAACGCCACCAGCCATCCCAGCCACGCGTGCTGCTCCAGGTAGGAGGGCAGCCCCCGGCTCATGATCCGGTCGTCGCGTGGCTGGGAGGAGAGCTTCCCCTGCCCCCGCAGGCAGGCGTACATCCCCGCCCCGGTCAGCGTCACCCCCGTGAGGGCCAGGCCGACCCTGTTGTCCAGGTAGGCCCGCATCAGGCTCCCCTCCTGCACAGCCGTACGACGATCTCTCGCGCGCACATCGCGCCCAGGGCCGTCAGCCGGTCACCCACGACGATGCCCACCTGACGCAGCAGGTGGCCCGTCCGGTCGGCGTCGGTGAACACGGTGACCTCGATGTCACGCGAGCCGAGCCGTACCCGGGCCCGCCCGACCCCGTCGACCGACTCCGCCGCCGCCCGCAGCGTACGGCGAAGCCCCGCCCTGGTCAGGCCGATCACCATCCGGGAGTCCGCGGACTCCAGCGGCACCAACCGGGTCTTGCCCGGCAGCACGGCCAGGGCGAACAGCACGATCCCGGCCGCCGTCACCGCCAGCGCCACGGCGAAGACCGCGGGGTCGGACCACCTGGCCGCCCCGATCCCCTCGGCGACCCTGCGGTAGGGCACCCGCCCCATCGGGGAGCCCATCGTCAGCCCCGCCGTCACACAGGCCGCGGCCGAGAGCGCCGCCGAGACCAGTACGGCGGCCACCAGGCCCGCCGGATTGCGCTCGGGCCGCAGCAGCCGTACCGATCTGCGCCGGACGGCGTGCAGGTGCTCCCCCGCCGTGGTTCCGCCCGTCCCCGCCATGATGTCCTGGAGAGTGCTCATCACCTGGACAGGTCTACGCGTCCCGGAGTCGTCACGCGGGGGCGAAGCGGCGACTTTCACGATCCCGGAGTCACCCTGGCCGGAGAATTTACCGCCGGCATCTCAACATGAACACTGCTCATATTAGTCGTTTTACGGCTATTCTGCGGGCATGGACGACCGTCAGCGCTACGACCGGGCGACAGCGCACCTGGATCCTCCGTTCGCCGTGCTGGACCTGGAAGCCCTGCGCTCGAACGCCTCCGCCATGGCCCGGCGGGCGGGCGGCAAACCGATCAGGGTCGCCAGCAAGTCCATCCGCTCCAGGCCCCTGCTCGAACGGATCCTCGCCATGGACGGCTTCGCCGGAATCATGGCCTTCACCCTGCCGGAGGCCCTCTGGCTGGTCTCGACCGGCCTGCGGGACGTGCTCGTCGCCTACCCCACCGCCGACAGGACCGCGCTGGCCGAGTTGGCCGCCGACCCCGTGGCGGCGCGGGAGATCACGCTGATGGTTGACAGCGCCGATCACCTGAACCTCGTGGACGCCGCGATCGGCGGCCTCCCCCATCGCCACGAGATCCGCATATGTCTCGACATCGATGCGGGGTTCGTGGCCTTCCGCGGCAGATTCAGGGCCGGAGCGCACCGCTCCCCGGTACGCAGGCCCGACCAGGCGGCCGACCTGGCGGCCACCATCGCCAAACGCCCCGGCTTCCGCCTGGTCGGCGTGATGGCCTACGAGGCCCAGATCGCCGGAGTCGGCGACGACCAGCCGGGCAACCCCGCCCTCACCCGGGCCGTCCGCCTCATGCAGGCCCGCTCCCGCCGCGAACTCCTCGTCCGCAGAGGCCGCGTCGTCCAGGCCGTCGCCCAGGTGGCCGACCTGGAGTTCGTCAACGGCGGAGGCACGGGCAGCATCGACCTGACCGCCAGGGAGAAGGCCGTCACCGAGGTCGCCGCGGGATCCGGCTTCTTCCACCCTCGCCTGTTCGACTTCTACCGCGGCTTCACCGGGCGCCCCGCCGCCATGTTCGCCCTGCCCGTCGTCCGCCGCCCCGCCCCCGGCGTCGTCACCGTCCTGGGCGGCGGCTACCACGCCTCAGGCCCCCCGGGACGGGACCGCCTCCCCCACCCCTACCTGCCCCACGGCCTGCGCTACGCCCCCGGTGAGGGCGCAGGCGAGGTCCAGACCCCGCTCCTCGGCCCCGCCGCACACGACCTGAGAACCGGTGACCGCGTCTGGTTCCGGCACGCCAAGGCCGGCGAACTGTGCGAACGCTTCACCGCCCTGCACCTGATCGAGGGCGAGGAGGTCGTCGAGACCGTCCCCACCTACCGCGGCGAGGGCCGCACCTTCCTCTGACCCGGCCCGCCCGCCTCAACGGCGACGGCGCCGCCACAGCATGACCACCGCGGTGACCGCCAGCACGGCGCCCACGCCGATCAGCACCGGCGCCAGGCTCGGCTCCTCCTCGGCCCACAGGCCCTGCGGCTCGTCCCCCGGCTTGACCGGACGCGGCGTGACCCCGACCACGTCCCCCACCCTGTCTCCGACCGAGACCAGGAACTGCCTCGCACTCGTCTCGGCCTTGGCGACGGTCCTGCGCGCGACGTTCTTCGGGCTCACCCGGTCGGCGATGGCGTCAACCGTCTTGGCCAACTCCGCACGGGTCCGCTCGATTCTCCGCTCAAGCTCCGCGGGATCGGTGTCCGCCATCGGATCTCCTCTCGTCACCCTTGACATTGATCAGTCTGTCAGGTCCGGTCCGCCCGCGGCACTTCGGGCAGGCCGGTAAGTTGACCCGGGAACGAGTCCACGGAGGAAACCCATGAAACTAGAGCCCGGCGACGCCGCCCCGGACTTCGCGCTCCCCGCCGCCGACGGCGGCACCGTCTCCCTCGACGCCTACCGCGGCAAACGTGTGATCCTCTACTTCTACCCCGCCGCGATGACCCCCGGGTGCACCAAGCAGGCCTGCGACTTCCGCGACAGCCTCGAATCCCTGGCCGCCGCGGGCTTCGCCGTACTCGGTGTGTCCAAGGACACCCCGGCCAAGCTCGCCAAGTTCGTCGAGCACGACGCCCTGACCTTCCCCCTGCTGTCCGACCCCGGCCTGGAGGTCCACCAGGCCTACGGCGCCTACGGCGAGAAGACGATGTACGGCAGGACCACCGTGGGCGTGCTGCGCTCGACCTTCGTCATCGACGCGGACGGGAAGATCGAGAAGGCCCTCTACAACGTGAAGGCAACCGGTCACGTGGCCCGCCTCCGCCGCGAACTCGGCGTGGACTGATCCACTTTTTTCGCCATTTAATGTGATTGGCGCATGCCCCAGGAATTGTCGGTCTCCTTCCGTAACCTCGGGGCATGCCGGCGAAGTACAAATACACCCTGGAAATGCTGGCCGAGGCCGCGGCCGCCTCTCTCAGCGTCACCGACGTCCTGCGCCGCCTCGGCATCACGATCGCGGGCGGAAACCACGCGCACATCAGCCGCCAACTGAAACGCCTCGGCATCGACACCTCACACTTCCGCGGCCGGGCGCATCACCGCGGACGGCGTTCCCCCAGACGCCTGCCTCCCGAGGAGGTCCTCCTGGTCCGTCCGCCCGGCTCCCTCAGGACCAAGCCCCCGATGCTCCGCCGCGCGCTCCAGGAAGCCGGGGTGCCCTACCGGTGCGGTGCCTGTAAGATCGGGGGCACCTGGGAGGGCGAGCCCCTCACGTTGCACGTCGACCATCTCAACGGCGACTGGCTCGACAACAGAATAAACAACTTGCGATTTCTCTGCCCGAACTGCCACTCTCAGACAGAGAACTTCGCGGGAAAAAACAAAGGGGCCGTAGCCCAACGGCAGGAGGCAGCGTCTTTAGGTGGCGCGCAGTATGGGTTCGAATCCCATCGGCCCCACAATAAAACGGAAAACGAAACGCAGGCGTTCATCCCGGTGACCGTCAGCGTCATCCTGGCCCCTCAGGACGCCGCCTTCGTCGAGGCCTACGTCACCCAGGGCAGGGCCCCCTCCCGATCCGCCGCCCTCCGCGAGGCCCTCCGCCTGCTCCGCGTCTCCGCCGGCGGCCTCCCCTCACCAGTCGCTCCCTCCCAGAACGGCCGTGTGGAGATCGCCGATGTCGAGTCCTCCCCGGTGGAGGATCTTCCCTCCGGCCCCCAGGACACGGTAGTCGCACGCGCGCAGCCGTTCCCTGGACAGGCCGGGGGGTGAGAAGAGGGCCAGTCCTGTGGCGGTGGCCAGGGCGCCGAGTCCCCACAGCAGTCCCTGAGCCTGTTCCCGGTCGACGTGGCCTTCGGCGGCCGCGGCTGCCCTGGTCAGGTTTGGGCGGAAGGCGGGGTCCTCGTGCTGGGATGTGGGCCAGCCGAGTGACACGGGTTCTCCGAAGCGTTCTCCCAGCCGAATCTTGATGGCGACGTGGCCGGGAGCGGCGTCGGGGACGGGGGTCAGGATCAGGCCGTCGTCCGTCCGGAGGGTGCGGGTGCGGCGTGTCGGGGTGCCGTCGGAGCGGTAGGTGACGGAGGGGGAGATCTTCACCGCGGTCGTCCGCGGGGGGCCGAGCACGATGAGGGTGTGGTCGGGGTCTGCGGAGATCCAGGCGATGCCGTCCCTGCCCGTCATGTTCGGGGGTTGCGGGTCGGCTCTCAGAGCCTCCACGGGGGTTCCCGCCGTGCCGTACAGGATGACCGTGCCGCCCATGGCGGGGTTCCTCGGGGAGACCGCCACGATGACGCGGTGTCCTGCCCTGTCCCCGGCGTAGAGGACACGGGCGCCGGGGTCGCCGGTGATCCCGGGGTGGCCTCTGAGCCGTTCCAGGCCGCGTGAGGCCTGGCTTTTGACCGTGCCGAGGGAGCAGCCGAGTGTTCTGGCGACCTCGGCCTCCGGCAGGTCCTCGAAATAACGCAGGACGAGTACGGCGCGCATTCTGGGGGGAAGGGTCAGCATCGCCGTCCAGAGCGCGTCGCGGGTTTCGTAGCCGGTGTGCGGGTCCTGGACGGCTGTCTCCGGGACGGTGCCGGTGAGGTGTTCGGTGATCCGTCTTCGCCGCCACCAGGAGATGTTGAGGTTGGCGAGCACCCGGCGGGTGTATAGCTCGGGGTCGTCGATCCTGTTCCAGCGTCTGTGGGTCCTGACCAGCGCGGTCTGGAGCAGGTCCTCGGCTCTGCCGTGGTCTCCGGTCAGCAGGTAGGCGGTGCGGAGCATGGCCTGCCAGCGTGAGGTGACGAAGTCGCGGAAGTGTTCCTCCGCGCTTTCCGCGCCTGTTTCCACGTTTCCCCTCCCGGCCCGCCCTCTTCTTTCTCAGATACCGGGCCGGTGGGAAAAGGTTGAGAGGGTTCCGTCAGTGAGGGGCCGGGAATGACGACGGGCCGCGCGATGCGTCCTCTTCATCGCGCGGCCCGGCATTGTTGTGATCCGCCATCACAAACAATCTCTCCCTTTACTCACCCCGGAGGGTGCTCCCGAAAACCATGGTGCCCGAAGGGGCGTAAGAGGGGTGTAAGGGCTTTGGAGGTGCGACCTGGGTCGTAGGCGCGGTTCCGCCCTGAGGGGGAAGGGCATTGATCTGCGTATACGTATCGTGGTGACGTGTTCGGCAGATTACTCGACTGGAGCCGTCGGCATCCCGGTGCCGTGGATGCTCTCTGGCTGGTGCCTTTCGCCGCGATCTCGGTGGCGAACGGGTGGTTCGTCGCGAACCTGACGGGTTCGGGGGCGAGGAGTGTGCCGTGGCCGGGGGTCGTGACGGGGCCGTGGGCGATCCTGGTCTTCGGGCTGATGGTCTCGGTTCCGCTGTTGTGGCTGCGGCGGCATCCTCTCGGGGTCTTCGCGGCCGTCTCGCTGGGGAGTTTCCTGCAGTGGCTCGCCGGGGTCGATCCGCTGGCGTTCAACGTGTCCGTGCTGATCGCCATGTACGCCGTGGCCGCGCGGCGCCTGTTGCGCTGGGCGGTCGCCGCGGGCCTGGTGGCGGAGCTGGGGCTGGCCCTTTCCTTCGGGCGGCTCGTGACATATCCGGATTTCGTGAGCTGGGCCAGCCTCTCCGTGTTCGTGGTGGCGATCTGGATCGCGGGCATCTACGCCAACACCCGCCGCCGTTATCTGCTGAGCCTTGAGGAGCGGGCCGTACGGGCCGAACATGAGCGTGACCAGCAGGTACGGCTGGCCGCCGCGGCCGAGCGGACCAGGATCGCCCGTGAGCTGCACGACGTGGTCGCGCACAACGTGAGTGTGATCATCGTTCAGGCGGACGGCGCGGGGTACGCGATCGACAACGATCCCGAGCAGGCCAGGGAGGCCATGCGGGCCATCTCGTACACGGGCAGGCAGGCGCTGGCCGAGATGCGCAGGATGGTCGGCGTGCTGCGCACCGACGGCGTGTCCGGGGCGGGTTCCGCCGAGAAGGGTTCCGCCGGGCAGGGCAGGGCCGAGGAGTACGCTCCGCAGCCGAGCCTGTCGCAGCTGGACGACCTGGTGGCCCAGGTGTGCGCCTCGGGGGTGCCTGTCGAGTTGCGGGTCACCGGCCCGGCCCAGGGTCTGCCCGAGGGGGAGCAGCTGACGGTCTACCGGATCGTCCAGGAGGCCCTGACCAACACGCTCAAGCACGGCGGCCCCGGCAGCAGCGCGGTGGTCGAGATGGAGTACGGTCCGCGTGAGCTGCTGGTCCGGGTGACCGACGACGGGCGGGGCGCGGCGGCGCCGCGAAGTGTGGACGGGCACGGCCTGGTCGGCATGCGGGAGCGGGCGGCGATGTTCGGCGGGAGCGTCGAGGCGGGTCCGCGCCCCGGTGGCGGGTTCCGGGTGACGGCGCGGTTGCCGATCGGCGAGATGGGCAGGAGCAGGGCCGCGTGAGGGGGGCCGGACGGAAGGGTGCCGGGGAGCGGTTTCCCGGTGGGAAGGTGGGTGGCCGGTGATTCGCGTGATGCTGGTGGACGACCAGGCGCTGCTGAGGGCCGGGTTCCGCATGGTGCTGAACGCCCAGCCGGACATCGAGGTCGTCGCCGAGGTGGGTGACGGGGCGGCGGCGGTCGAGGTGGCCGGAGGCGGCGGTGTCGACGTGGTGCTGATGGATGTGCGGATGCCGGTGATGGACGGCGTCGAGGCGACCCGTCTGATCCGCGCCGCCGAGGACGGGCCGCGGGTGCTGATCCTGACGACGTTCGATCTGGACGACTACGCGTTCGCGGCGTTGAAGGCGGGGGCCTCCGGGTTCCTGCTGAAGGACGTGCCGCCTTCCGACCTGGTCAGCGCCATCCATTCGGTGCACAGCGGGGACGCGGTCGTCGCGCCGAGCACGACCAGGCGGCTGCTGGAGCGCTTCGCCGTGCATCTTCCCTCGCCGGGTACGGCGGAGCCGACGGTGTTCGGCGGTCTGACGGCGCGGGAGCGGGAGGTGCTGGTGCTGGTCGCCCGCGGTCTGTCCAACGGGGAGATCGCCGAGCGGCTCGACCTGGCGGAGGCCACGGTCAAGACGCATCTGGGCAGGGTGCTGGCGAAACTGGGGTTGCGGGACCGGGCCCAGGTGGTGGTCTACGCCTACGAGTCCGGGCTTGTGACGCCGCATTCGACGGATTCGTGAGCCCTTCCCGGCAAGGTCTTTCACGGGCCGGCCCCGCGAGCCAGGCCCCCGGCTCGTCCGAATGGCCGATACGGGGACTACGTCACGGGTCGTAGCTGCCCGGGAACAAGCCTCCTTCGGCGGAGACCGACTCTGTCCCGCAGGCCGATGAACGGCCCTGTCCTGCGCCAATAGCGTTCTTCCAGTTCGCAAGACACGCTTTTGGCAAGGAGACAGAGACGTGACCATCACCGGAGAGGTCGGCGCGGGGCACGCGCGCAGGGACACGGCGGCGGCCGTGGTGGCCAGGGGCCTGACCAAGGTCTACGGCCAGGGAGACGCGGCCGTGGAGGCCCTCCGGGGAGTGGACGTCTCCTTCGCGACGGGCGCCTTCACCGCGATCATGGGGCCCTCCGGGTCCGGCAAGTCGACGCTGATGCACTGCCTGGCCGGTCTGGACACCGTCACCCACGGGCAGGTGCACATCGGCGAGGTCGAGCTGACGGGTCTCGACGACAAACGGCTGACGCTGCTGCGCCGCGAGCGGATCGGGTTCATCTTCCAGGCGTTCAACCTGCTGCCGACGCTGACCGCCGAGCAGAACATCAGGCTTCCGCTGGAGATCGCCGGAAGGCAGGCGGACCAGGTCCTGTTCGACCGGGTCGTGGAGACCGTCGGCCTGCGGGAGCGGCTCGGGCACAGGCCCAGCGAGCTGTCCGGCGGCCAGCAGCAGCGGGTGGCGGTCGCCCGCGCCCTGATCAGCAAGCCACAGGTCATCTTCGCCGACGAGCCGACCGGCAACCTGGACTCGCGCAGCGGCGCCGAGGTGCTGTCGTTCCTGCGCACGTCGGTGCGTGAGCTGAACCAGACGATCGTGATGGTCACCCACGACCCGGTCGCGGCGTCCTACGCCGACCGGGTGATCTTCCTGCGGGACGGCCTGCTGGTCAGTGAGCTGTTCCAGCCGACCCCGCAGAGCGTGCTGGACACGCTGATGAAGCTGGAGGCCTGAAGGTGCTCAAGACGACCTTCGCCGGGCTCAGGGCACGCAAGCTGCGGCTGCTGCTCACCTCGCTGGCCATCGCGCTCGGGGTCGGCTTCATCGCGGGCACGTTCGTGCTCACCGACACCATGCAGGCCGGTTTCACCCAGAAGTTCGGCGCGGCGGCCGACAAGATCGACGTCGCCGTGCTTCCCGCCCCCGACAAGGCGGACCTTTCCCAGGCCGTGCTGGAGAAGGTCCGCGCCGTCGGCGGTGTCGCCGAGGCCCAGGGTCTCGTACGGGGCACCTCCGCGCTGATCGGCAAGGACGGCAAGGCCGCCGGTGACTACCCGACCTCGGGGGTCTCCATCGTCCAGGGGCCGCTGAGCCGTACCTCCATCGTCAGCGGTTCGGCGCCGAGCACCGCGACGCAGGCCGTGCTCGACAAGAACACCGCCAAGACGCGGGGGTTCAAGGTCGGCGAAACCGTCGCGGTGCTCGACTCCAAGAACGTCAGTCACGAGTTCACGCTGGTCGGGCTGTTCGACGTCGGCCTCGACCAGGAGCTGGCCTACACCGGCGCGGTCGGCTTCGTCACCGAGACGGCCAGGGCGATGACCGGTGAGAAGGGCTACCGGGAGATCGACGTCGCGGCGGCCGAGGGGGTCTCCCAGGAGGACGCGCGCGCCGCGGTCGTCAAGGCCCTCGGGGCCGACTACGAGGTGAAGACCGGCAAGCGGTACGCCGACGACATGGTCAAGGCCAACGGCGCCGACAGCCAGTTCCTCACGATGGGTCTGTTGCTGTTCGGCCTGGTGGCGATGTTCGTCGCGGCGCTGGTCATCTACAACACCTTCAACATCCTCGTCGCCCAGCGAACCCGGGAGATGGCGTTGCTGCGCTGCATCGGCGCGACGCGCGGGCAGGTGTTCGGCTCCGTCCTGCTGGAGTCGGCGGTGGTCGGCCTGATGTCGTCGCTGCTCGGCCTGCTGCTCGGGTACGGCATGGGCGCGGGGGCGATGGTGGTGCTGCGTACCTCCGGTGCCCCGCTGCCCGAGGCGACCGCGACCCTGACGCCGTTCACCGTGGCGCTGGCCGTGGCGGTCGGCATGGTCGTCACGGTCGGGGCGGCCCTGCTGCCCGCGCGTTCGGCGACGCGGGTCGCGCCGATCGCCGCGCTGCGCGCCCAGGTGGAGGAGCACACCTTCAGGGCGGGGGTCGTGCGGGTGATCGTGGCGGCGTTGTTCCTGGTCGCCGGGGTCGCGGTCACCGTGGTCGGGGTGACGATGGATCCCGGCCAGGCGGCGCTGTTCACCGTGATGGCGGGCGGCGCGCTGGTGTTCTTCGCGGTGCTGGTCCTCGGACCGGTGATCGTCAGGCCGCTGGGCGCCTTCGTGGGCTGGCTGCCGGGCAGGCTCTTCGGGGTGCCGGGCAGGCTCGCGCTGGACAACTCGGGGCGCAACCCGCGACGTTCCGCGACCACGACGGTGGCGCTGACCGTCGGCGTGACGCTGATGACGCTCATCTCGGTGCTCACCGGCACGCTGCGGCTGACCTACTCCCAGAAGCTCGACGAGCAGTTCCCCGTCGACTACATGGTCCAGGCCCAGGACCGCGAGTCGCGTCTGCCGCGTGACCTGGCGGAGAACCTGCGGACCAGGCCGGAGCTGACCTCGGTCGTCGCGATCCGCCAGACCGACGCCAAGGCCGGCGCCGAGGACTCCACCTACCGGGCGGGAACGTTCGCCGCCACCCGGGACTTCGCCCCGGCCTTCACCTCGGGGTCGGTCGGCGCGCTCAAGCCGGGGACCGTGGCGGTGGCGGGCTACGTGGCCAAGAACCTCAAGGTCGCGGTCGGCGACCGGCTTCCGCTGCGCACGAAGAAGGCGGGCCGGGTCGAGCTCACGGTCGTCGGGGTCTTCGACGCCGATCAGACGGGCCTGGCGGAGCTGACGGTTCCCGAGGCTGACTTCGACCGTTACTTCGGCGTGGTCGACGACAGCCGGATCCTGGTCAACGCCAAGGAGGGGGTCGCCCCCGACGTGACGCGCAAGGTGGTCGAGGCGGCGGCGCAGCCGTACCCGACGGCGAAGGTGGCCAGCTCCACGGAGGTCAGGAGCGGGTTCGACGAGGCGCTCGACATGAGCATGATGATCATCACGGGGCTGCTCGGGCTGGCGGTGCTGATCTCGCTGCTGGGGATCGCCAACACGCTGTCCCTTTCGGTCCACGAGCGGACCAGGGAGTCGGCGCTGCTGCGGGCGCTGGGCCTGACCCGGTCCCAGCTGCGGGCGATGCTCTCGGTCGAGGCCCTGATCCTGGGGCTCATCGGGGCGCTGGTCGGGGTGGTGCTCGGTGTCGTGTTCGGCTGGGCCGCCGCACGGACCGCGACGACCGGCGTAGTGTTCACCGTTCCCGTGCCGCAGGTCCTGGCGTTCGTGGTGCTGTCCGGTCTGGCGGGCGTGCTCGCCGCCGTGCTGCCCGCCCGTAAGGCCGCCCGGGCCTCGGTCGTGGACGCCCTGGCCGCGGGCTGACCGGTGCCGGGGCGCCCCACGGGGTGCCCCGGCCCTTTCGCCCGGCTCATCCGGGGTACTGGTCGGCGATGGTCTCCGGGTTGAGGAGGGGCCTGATCGTGATCTCCCCGGTGGCCTTGTCGATCACAAGGCATCCGCCGCCGACGGTGTCGGGCAGCACGCCGGGGTCCTCGGGTTCGGGCTCCTTGGCCCAGGCGACGTATCCCTCGGCGAAGTCGTAGATCCGGATCTCCACGGCGGCGTCGAGGCCTCTGACGCCGTTGAAGTACTCCTCCGCGACCGCCCTGGCCTGTTCGAGGTTCACAGCCCGCGTCCCTCCGCGTCGAGGATCACGCAGAACACCCCGGTCACGAACTTGTAGAGCGGCTCGTCCGCGAGCCTCCCGAGTTGCGCGTCGAGCCAGAGCACCTCTCCGGAGGCGTTCACCGCGTTCCAGGCGTGGCTGCCGCCCCCGGGCCAGCGGTTGACGATGATCGCGGCGGATCCGTGGCCACCGGCCAGCAGCGCCGGCCCGATCGGGCCGTAGGCCTGTCTTCCCTGTCCGAGGTACTGGAAGCGCTGTCCGAGCCACCGTTCCGCGCGGGCCGCCCCGCCTTCCTCCCCGGTCAGCAGGGGTCTGCCGGCCCGGTCGTACTCCGGCCGTCTCGGCGCGGCGACGACCGGCGTCCCGTACCAGGTGGACAGCACCGACAGGGCGCAGTCCAGGGAGTTGGTCGCCCGGAACGGGTCGTCCGCCGCACCGGCCCCGTTGATCGCCTTGATCCACTCTCCCCGGGGGTCGGGGAAGCGCGTGGGCGTCCCCTCTTCGGTCAGCGGCACCGAGCACAGCAGGTCCTCCTGGATCTGCGGGTCCGGCATCACCAGCCCGCCCACCGCGCCGTACGGCCTGCACCGGTCCAGCCTGATCGGCCGCCACGCGACCCGCTCCGGCTCCCTGGGCGGCGCCACGACGACCGAGGAACGCGGGTCGAGCTCGAAGTCCCGCCACCGCTGCCCGTCCGCGGTCACCACGGGGTTGTACGTCCTCGTTTGTAATACCGCGGTTGAAAACGCCTGTTCCACCGGTCCCCCTCGGCCTCGTTTCGGGCCGATGTTAGGGCGCTCGGCCGTACGGCACCGGCGAGTTGACCAGATCTGGAAGGAGCGTCCCCGGCTCAGGTGACCCGGACGTCCACGGTGTGCCAGCCGGTGGCGCCGTCGGGGCCCACGGGGGCGCGTTCTGCGGTCTGGGTGTAGCCGGTGGCGTCGGTCGCCCGTACCTCGATGGTGTGCTCGCCCGGGGTGGCGTCCCAGTCGTCGACCACCCACTGGCGCCAGGTGTCGGCGGTCGGCGCCTGGGCGAGTCTCGCCTGGCGCCACGGCCCCCGGTCGATCCTGACCTCGACCGCGTCGATCCCCTTGTGCTGCGCCCAGGCGACCCCCGCGATCACCGTACGGCCCGCGGGCAGGTCGGCCCCGTCCCTGGGCAGGTCGATGCGCGACTCGGTCTTGACGGGTCCCTTCGGCGCCCATCCCCTGGGGGTCCAGTAGGCCTCGTCCCGGTCGAAACGGGTGACCTTGATGTCGGTCACCCACTTGGTCGCCGAGACGTATCCGTACAGGCCGGGCACGACCTGGCGGACCGGGAAGCCGTGCGCGAAGGGCAGCGCCTCACCGTTCATCGCGAAGGCCAGCAGGGCGTCACGGCCGTCGAGGACGACGTCGACCGGGGTGCCGCAGGTCCAGCCGTCGGCCGAGGTGCTCAGCAGCATGTCCGCGTCCCGGTGCACGCCCGCGTCGCGCAGCACCCCCGCCAGATCGGCCCCCAGCCACCTGGCGTTGCCGACATAGGGACCGCCGACGTCGTTGGAGACGCAGCACAACGTGACGTCCGCCTCGACCACGGGCCGTTTCAGCAGGTCGGCGAAGGTCAGTTCGACGGGCCTGTCCACCATGCCGTGGATCCTGAGGGTCCAGGAACGGGGGTCGACCTGCGGCAGCACGAGGGCGGTGTCCACCCGGTAGAAGTCCGCGTTCGGGGTGACGAACGGCGACAGTCCCTTGATCCTCAGGTCGGCCCCGGCCGGGATCGGGGGAAGCGGGGTCGCGGGCCCGGGCAGCCTCAGGGAGGCCCTGGCCGCGCTCACCGCGGAGCGTCCCGACGTCAACGCCTGGCCGATCACGCCGCTCACCCCGGCGAGCGCGAGACCACCCGCCGCCCCGATGAGCAGTCCGCGCCGGTCGATCGCGGCGCCCTCCCCCGAGGTCGTGGGGGCCGGGCCCCGCAGGGCGCGTCCGGTCAGCAGGCGCAGGGTGACGATGCCCGCGACCACGCCCGCGAGCGTGGGCACGGCGTCCAGGACGCCCGCGTCCGGACGGGTCAGGGCGGCCGAGACGCCGACCACGCCGAAGGCCGCCAGCCCGGCGGTGCCGTACCTGAGGTCGCGCAGGGCCAGCGTCCCGATGGCCGCGGCGACCGCGGCGAGGACCACGAGGATGCCCGCGACCAGGACGTTCTTGTCGTTCTCCCCGAAGACGCGGATCGCGAACTCCTTCGCCCCCGCGGGGGCGAGGTCGACGGCGGCGTCGCCGACCGCGACGACGGGGAAGGCGGACGCCCTGACCAGCCCCGCGGCCGCCAGGGAGACCCCCAGCGCCGCCGCGCAGGAAACCAGGCCGATCAGCGGGCCCGCCCACCCGGGCGCACGTCTGTTGCTCTCCATGCCTGCGACGTTACGCCTGTCCGCGCGCCGGTCGCGGCGCGCGTCCTCAGCCGAGGAGCTCCGCGATGACGGGGGCCAGGGCGCGGAAGGCACGGCCCCGGTGGCTGATGGCGTTCTTCTCCTGGGCCGAGAGCTCGGCCGCCGTACGGCTCTCGCCCTCGGGCACGAAGATCGGGTCGTAGCCGAAGCCGTTGGCGCCGCGCGGGGCGTCGATGATCACCCCGTTCAGGGTGCCCTCGATGATGCGCTGCTCACCGGAGGGCAGCGCCAGAGCCGCCGCGCACGCGAAGTGGGCGCCCCGGTGCTCCTCCGGCACGTCGGACACCTGGGCGAGCAGCAGTTCCAGGTTCGCCCGGTCGTCGCCGTGCCTGCCCGCCCAGCGGGCGGAGAAGATGCCCGGCATGCCGTTCAGCGCGTCGACGCACAGGCCGGAGTCGTCGGCGATGGCGGGCAGGCCCGACTGCTCGGCGACGGCGCCCGCCTTCAGCAGGGCGTTCTCGGCGAAGGTCAGGCCGGTCTCCGCGACGTCACCGATCTCGGGGAACTCCTCAAGCCCGAGGATCTCGGCCGTGATCGAGGCGTCGGCCAGGATCCGGCGCAGCTCGGCGATCTTCCCGGCGTTCCTGGTCGCCAGGACCAGTTTGATCGAGGAGCTCACGCCAGCGCCTCGCGCTGCAGGCGGGTCAGCTCCACGCATCCGGCGGCGCCGAGGTCGAGCAGTTCGTCGAGGGCGGCCCTGTCGAACGGCTTGCCCTCGGCGGTGCCCTGGACCTCGACGAACTGGCCGCTTCCGGTCATCACCACGTTCATGTCGGTCTCGGCGGCGACGTCCTCGGTGTAGCAGAGGTCGAGCAGCGGCGTGGAGCCGACGACGCCGACCGAGACGGCGGCGACGGAGTCGATGAGGGGGTCGCCCGCGCACATCTTCCGCTCGCGCATCCACCGCACCGCGTCGGCGAGGGCCACGTAGGCGCCGGTGATCGCGGCCGTGCGGGTGCCGCCGTCGGCCTGGAGCACGTCGCAGTCGATCACGACGGAGTTCTCGCCGAGCACCTTGTAGTCGACGCAGGCCCGCAGGGAACGGCCGATGAGGCGGGAGATCTCGTGCGTCCTGCCGCCGATCCTGCCGCGCACCGACTCACGGTCGTTGCGGGTGTTGGTCGCCCTGGGCAGCATGGCGTACTCGGCGGTCACCCAACCCTGGCCGCTGCCCCTGCGCCAGCGGGGCACGTTGTCCTGCACGGAGGCGGCACACAGCACCCTGGTGCCGCCGAACTCGACGAGCACCGACCCCTCTGCGTGGGCGAGCCAGCCACGGGTGATGGTGACGGGGCGAAGCTGATCGGGAGAACGTCCATCTGCGCGAGCCATGGACCTCACCCTAGGGCCTTTCACGCCTCCAGGTCGTAGTGGGCACCGCTGCGGGCCAGTTCGATCCGGCCGGCGAACCCGCCCCGCGACGCCTCGTCGAGAACCCGTTCGGTGGCGTTCCAGGGGACCAGGTGGGTCAGCACCAGGGTGCCCGCGCCCGCCGCCGCCGCGTGTTCGGCGGCCTGGCGCCCGGTCAGGTGCAGGTCGGCGGGCAGGTCAGGGCCCTCGACGAAGGAGGCCTCGCACAGGAACACGTCCACCCCCGAGGCGAGTTTGACCAGTTCGGCCGACTCCCCGGTGTCCGCGGAGTAGGCCACGGAACGGCCGCCGTGGGAGACGCGGAAGCCGTAGGTCTCGACCGGGTGGTTCACCCTGGCGGCCGTCACCTCGAAGGGACCGACCCGGAAGACGCCGGGCGACAGCCGTACGAAGTCGAAGGCCGTCTCCAGGCCCGGCTCGGCGGGCATGCCGTAGGCGGCGGCCAGGCGGCGGGGTGCGTCCGCGGGGGCGTGGACCGGCACGCGGGGCAGCGGGCCGTGCGGGGAGTATGTGCGCACCACGTGGTAGGAGCAGATGTCGAGGCAGTGGTCGGCGTGCAGGTGGGACAGGCAGATCGCGTCCACGTCGTAGAGGCCGATGTGCCGCTGGAGCGCGCCGAGTGAGCCGTTGCCGAAGTCCAGCAGCATGCGGAACCCCTCGGCCTCCAGCAGGTAGCAGGAGGCGGGGCTGTCAGGGCCCGGGAAGCTCCCGGAGCATCCGATGATCGTCAGTTTCACGGCGGCCTCCTACTCGCTGTCTGTCACGTTACGTCGCGTGCCACCGGGGGCTCCCACCTCAGCGGGTCATCCGGTGGACCCGCTGGCCGTTTCCCCTGACGGGCCCGCCGTCCCCGGCGCCGTCACCGACCGTCGCGAGTTCGACCGCCTGGATCTCGGGGCCGAGGAAACGCTGGCCGAGCCTGGCGAACAGGTCGGTGTCCCCGGTGGTGGTGAACCTGTGCGCGGCGGGGCCGCCGGTCGCGGCCATGCCACGGTCGTGCAGGACGCGGTAGACGTCCTTGGCCGTCTCGTCCGCACTGGAGACCAGCGTGACGCCGTTGCCCGCGACGTAGGAGATGGGGCCGGTGAGCAGCGGATAGTGGGTGCAGCCCAGGATCAAGGTGTCGCAGCCGTCGTGCAGCACGGGTTCGAGATACTCCCGGATGGCCTCGATGACCTCCTCGCTCGTCGTCTCCCCCCGTTCGACGAACTCCACCAGGCGGGGCGCGGCCACCCCGGTCAGCCTGACGTCCGGGGCGGCGGCGAAGGCGTCCTGGTAGGCCATCGACTCGATCGTGGCCCTGGTCCCGATCACCCCGACCCTGCCGTTCCTGGTCGCCTGTACGGCCCGGCGCGTCGCGGGCTGGATGACCTCGACGACCGGCACGTCGTAACGCTCGCGGGCGTCCCGCAGCACCGCCGCGCTCGCGCTGTTGCACGCGATCACCAGCATCTTGACGTCGTGCTCGACGAGGTGGTCCATCACCTCAAGGGCGTAGGCCCGCACCTGCGCGATGCTCTTCGGCCCGTACGGCTGGCGTGCGGTGTCCGCCACGTAGAGGAGTGACTCGCTCGGCAGCTGGTCGATGATCGCCCTGGCCACCGTCAGGCCGCCGACCCCGCTGTCGAAGATTCCAATGCTTGCTTGCGACACGGTTCCCAAGGTTAGGCGACCTGGGACGACCGCTCACGGTAAGAATCCTCACAACACGATCAATCATCGCGAAAAGATCAGCCGCGCCCCACCCTGGCGAGCTGCCGCGACTGGGCGACGAGACGTCCGGCCGAGTCCCAGACCTCGACCTCCTCGTCGAACCAGCCGTCACCGATCAGCCGTCCGCTGCCGAGCAGGGTGAGCCAGCCGGGGGCGGGCAGGGCGCGCAGGTGCCAGGTGAGGTCCACGGTCGGCGCCCAGCCGCGAGCGCCCGCGGAGAAGACCACCGGCGGCAGGCAGTCGACGGCCATCGCCAGCACGTAGGGGTCGGGTTCCCTCCCCTCGGCCAGCCGGAAGTAGGCACGGGCCTCGGGACGCCCGGTGGGCCTGCCGTCGAGCCAGCCTGCGGTCGGCGGGTCGAAGGCCAGTTCCATCCGCTCGTTGAGCGTCATGCCCGAGCCGGGATCGGGGACGGGCGGCCTGAAGCACTCCTCGATGGGGGGCATGGTCGCCGAGGGACCGTCGCTCCAGTCGGGGGCGACGTCGTTCAGGGTGGCGGTCGTGACGAGGGTCTCGATCAGCGGGACGTCGTCCTGCAGGAGGGTCGCCCTGGTCATCGTGACGGTCCTGCCCGACTTGAGCGGTTCGAGCCGCACCCTGGCGGGGCCGGGCGGGGCGACGCGCAGGAACTGCGCGCTGGTGGTCACGGGGTGCTCGTGCGGGGAGGCGTCCACGACGGCGCGCAGCAGTACGGCCAGCAGGTAGCCCCCATTGAGCGGTCCTCCGACGGCGTATCCGGGGTCCAGGTGCACGTCGTAGGTGGTCTCGTCCACCCGGACCGCCCGCGTCGCCTCATCGAACTTCGTCATCCACGCTCCCCGAACTATATTCTGGAAGGGTCACTCTATCGGGTTTGACCGGTATTCCTGGCTCCCCTTGGCATATGTCACCTTTTGGAAGAAGACGGGGTGTTTCCCGGGAAGATCAGCGATCTCCGGCGTGCGGGCGCGTTGGATGGAGCAATCGCGTGGTTAGTTCAATGCAAGCGGGTTGCTACCGATGTGCACTAACTTCTCGGTATCCGAGAGAAGTCCACATTGTGAGTGAGCATGTCTGCCAACAACCCCCCCGGCCAGCCGCCCTACCCGGGCCAGGAACCTGACAGGACGATCGCCTACCGGCCACAATCTCAGGGCTACCCCCAGGACGGCGGTTACCAGCAGCCCGGCTACGGCCAGCAGCACCAGGACCAGCAGGTCTACGGCCAGCAACAGGCGTACGGCCAGCAACCCGGTTATGGCCAGCAGCCCGGTTATGGCCAGCAGCCCGGCCACGGCCAGCAACCTGGCTACGGCCAGCAACCCGGCCACGGTCAGCAGGCGTACGGCCAGCAGGCGGGGTACGGCCAGCAGGCCCAGCCGGGTTATCCGCAGAACTACGGCCAGCAGCCCGGCTACGGCCAGCAGCCCACCTGGCAGCAGAACCCGGACTTCCTCGGCCCCGGGCAGCCGACCGCCCGGCCCGCCAAGAAGGGCAGAGGCTGGCTGATCGGGTTGATCGCCGCGCTGGTCGTCGCCCTCGTCGGCGGTGGCGGCGCCTTCGCGGTCAGCCTGCTGAGCGGCGGCGGCACCCAGCCCCACGACGTGCTGCCCGGTGACGCGATCGGCTACGTGCGCCTGGACCTCGACCCGGCCGCCAACCAGAAACTGGCGCTGTTCAGCATCGCCAGGAAGTTCGACGTCACCCGCTCCTCCTTCACCGGGGACGACCCGCGCAAGGCGCTGTTCGACCTGATCAAGGAGGACGGCGGCCTGGACAAGATCAACTACGCCACCGACGTCGAGCCCTGGCTCGGCAGCCGCATCGGCGTCGCCGTGCTCTCCCCGACCAAGGCGGGCGCGGAGCCGGGCGTGGTCGTGGCCGTGCAGGTCTCCGACCAGGACAAGGCGAAGGCCGGGCTCTCCAAGCTGATGGGCGGCGCGAAGTACGGCGTCGCCTTCCGCGAGGACTACGCGCTGCTCGCCCAGACCCAGGACCAGGCCGACCAGGCCGTCAGGGTCGCGCCGCTGTCCGACAACACCGCCTTCTCCGACGACCTGAACGCCCTGGGCGAGACCGGTGTCCTGTCCTTCTGGCTCCACGCCGGGAAGATCGCCGACTTCGCACCCGAGGTGGCCACCCGCAACCCCGAGGCGCTCGCGCAGGTCAAGAACCTCAGGGTCGCCGGCGCGCTGCGCTTCGACGGCGACTACGTCGAACTGGCCGGCGTCACCCGTGGCGCGCAGAACCTGGACATGGGCCAGCCCGAGACCTCCAGGATCAGCACGCTTCCCGCCTCGACCGCCGCCGCCCTGTCCATCTCCGGTCTCGGTGACGTCGTCGGCAAGCAGTGGGCCCAGATCCTGAAGTCCGCCGACCAGACGGGCGCCGGTCTTCAGCGGTTCGCCGACCAGGCCCAGCAGCAGTACGGCCTCGCCCTGCCCGCCGACCTGTCCACGCTGCTCGGCAAGAACCTGACCCTGGCCCTGGACTCCAGGGGCCTGGACGCCAACCAGCCGAAGTTCGGCGCCCGCGTCATCACCGACCCGGCCAAGGCCCAGGAGATCGTCGCCAAGATCGAGAAGGCCCTCGCCGACTCCGGCACCACGACCCCGCAACTGGCCAAGGCCCCCGGCGACGGCAGCTTCGTGCTGGCCAGCTCCCCCGAGTACGCCGCCGAACTGGCCAAGGACGGCGCCCTCGGCGACGACGAGGGCTTCAGGCTGGCGGTCCCCGACGCCGAGAAGGCGACCTTCGCCGCCTATGTCGACCTCGACAAGCTGGAGCACCTCTACCTGCAGAACCTCCAGGGCGAGGAGCGGGCCAGCCTTCAGGTCCTGAAGGCCGTGGGCATCAGCGGAACCCAGTCGGGCAGCGACTCGACCTTCTCCATGCGGCTGGTGTTCAACTGACCCTTCCCGAACCCACCGTCTGAGGGCGGGCGTCCCACCCGGGACGCCCGCCCTTTCGCGTTTCTCCCCGCCGTGGACCACGGCCCCGCACCCCTCGACGCGAACCCGCGAAGCCGGTGAACCGATCCCCCGTCTCCGACGTGTCATCGTCGTGAAGTCCCTGCCCGTGATCGTGATCGTCCTGGCCGTCGCCGTGTGCGCAACCGCCGTACTGGCCTCGCGGTCGGCCGCCGGGCCTCCTGCGGCCCCGCCGCCGTGCCCGCAGCGGTGGGGCGGCGACGCCCCCGGCGGCTGGGTGCCCGGACCCTCCGGCGTCGCCGGGGCCGGCGGGTCCCTCGTGCCCGGCGATCCGGTCTCGGCGCTGATCTGCGCCTACCCCGGGGACAACACCCACCCCGGCGGCACGCGGCTGGCCGGGTCCAGGTCCCTGACGGAAGGAGCCGTGGCGATGGCCCGCGACCTGGACTACCTTCCCGCCGCCGGGAAAACGCCCTTGGGGCCCTGCACGCTGATGGGCGGCCCGATGACCAACTACCTCGTCCGTTTCGTCTACGACGACGGGAAGGTCCTGTGGCTGGGCAGCGCCGAGGAGGTCAACTCCTGTGTGACGACCACCAACGGCGCCGTCGGCAGCCCCTCCTACATCGGGCCGGAGATCACCGCCGCCTACGAGAGCGGCACCTGGCGCCCCGTACGGCCCGCCGACCCCTGCCAGGGCCGGCCGACCGGCCGCAGGGGACAGAACGAACAGATGGTGCCCGAGGGAGCCGTCTCGGTCCTGGCCTGCGGACGGCCCCACAGGCCGGACGCTCCCCCCGTACGGCGGGAGCACGACGCCGAGACCGCCGAGGCCCTGGCCAGGGCCCTGAACTCCCTTGGGACCCGGCCCGGCGACAACACCTGCCACCGGATCCCGGGCCTGCGCGGGCGGCCCTTCCAGCTGCGCTTCCGCTATCCGGACGGCCCCGCCGCGATCGTCGACGTCATGCCGGACTGCGCCCCCATGGTGAACAACGGCCTGCTCCAGGCGGACGCCGACGACACCGTCCGCGAGCTCACAAAGGCGGCCTCGCCCTACGCCCGCTAGGGACCCCCATCCCGGAAGGCCTTCTCACGGCCTCCCGGGGGCCACGGGGAGAAATCAGGCCCAGAGCTGGCCTTCGAGGCGTTCCTCGGCCTCGTCCAGGGTGCCCTCGTAGGCGCCGGTCGACAGGTACTTCCAGCCGCCGTCGGCCACCACGAACACGATGTCGGCGCGCTCGCCCTCCTTGAGGGCCTTGGCCGCCATGCCGAGCGCCCCGTGCAGGGCGGCACCGGTCGAGACACCCGCGAAGATGCCCTCGGTGGACAGCAGCTCCCTGGTCCGCCGCAGCGCGTCTCCCGAGGAGACGGAGAAACGGGTGGTCAGGACGTCGGGGTCGTAGAGCTCGGGGATGAAGCCCTCGTCCACGTTGCGCAGGCCGTACACCAGCTCGCCGTAGCGCGGCTCGGCGGCCACGATCCGCACGCCGGGGACGCGCTCACGCAGGAAGCGGCCGACGCCCATCAGGGTGCCGGTCGTGCCCAGGCCCGCGACGAAGTGGGTGACGGACGGCAGGTCCTCCAGGATCTCCGGCCCCGTCGTCTCGTAGTGCGAACGCCAGTTGGCCGGGTTTCCGTACTGGTAGAGCATCACCCAGTCGGGGTTCTCCGCCGCCATGCCCTTGGCGACCCGTACGGCCTCGTTCGAGCCACCGGCCGCCGGGGAGGAGACGATCTCCGCTCCCCACATCCGCAGCAGCTGACGGCGCTCCTCCGAGGTGTTCTCCGGCATCACGCAGATCAGCCGGTAGCCCTTGAGCCGGGCGGACATCGCCAGTGAGATGCCCGTGTTGCCGCTGGTGGGTTCGAGGATCGTGCAGCCGGGCCGCAGCAGCCCGTCCTTCTCGGCCTGCTCGATCATCCACAGCGCCGGGCGGTCCTTGATCGAGCCCGTCGGGTTGCGGTCTTCGAGCTTGGCCCAGATCCGCACGTCCTGTGAGGGGGAGAGTCGGGGCAGGCCGACCAGGGGGGTACGACCTACCGAGTCGATCAGTGAGTCAAAGCGCATGGTGTAGGGCTTCCGCCTCGTGTTAACAAACCAGAAACATCGGCGTGGGCCACCACCGAACCGGTGGTGGCCCATATGTCTCGCTAGCGGGAGCCGCCGGCCACGGCCGGAAGGACGGTGACCGTGTCGCCGTCGGCGACGGGGGTCTCCAGGCCGCCCAGGAAGCGGACGTCCTCGTCGTTGAGGTAGACGTTCACGAAACGGCGCAGCGCGCCCTTGTCGACCAGACGGTCCTTCAGCCCGGGGTGCCGGGAGTCCAGGTCGCCGATCAGCTCCTCCAGCGTCGCGCCCTTGGCGTCGACAGCCTTGGCACCCTCGGTGAAGGTGCGCAGGATGGTGGGAATGCGAACCTCGATGGCCATCGCGGGTCAGTCTCCTTGTGTCGTCGTGCTGTCGTCGGGGAGGCGTCCACCGGTTCGGAACACCGGTGGGCACGGGGGGATTCCGGAGTGAGGTCCGGAGCTGTCATCAGCGACAGTCGTAGACGACGACGGAGGGGGTGTGCGCGAACAGGAAGTTCTGCACGGGCGCGAGGCCCGCGTTCCCGGCCCACGCATCGGGACGTGAGAGCACGACGTCCTCCTGGCTCGGGTCGGCGGTCATCATGACCGCCAGTCTACCCAACGGGTTTTCCTCCCCCATTGCCGTGTCACCCCCGAGACGGCCGTCACGCTGGGACGATCTTGACCTCTTCCTCGGTCACCACGCCGTCGAGGATGCGGTAGGACCGGAACTCGACCTCCTCGCCCAGTTCCTCGCGGGTGGAGACCAGCACGTAGTGGGCGTTGGGCTCCGAGGCGTAGCTGATGTCGGTGCGTGAGGGGTAGGCCTCCGTCGAGGTGTGGGAGTGGTAGATGACCACCGGCTCCTCGTCGAGGTCGTCCATCTCGCGCCAGACGCGCAGCTGCTCCAGCGAGTCGAAGCGGTAGAAGGTCGGCGACCGTTCGGCGTTGACCATCGCGACGAACCGCTGCGGGGAGTCGGAGCCGATCGGTCCGGCGATCACGCCGCAGGCCTCGTCCGGGTGGTCGGCCCGTGCGTGCGCGATGATCCTGTCAACCAGTTCCCGGGAGATGGTGAGCATGCCTGGAAGTTACCAAAGGGCGTGAACCAGGGTCTCCTGGAGGTAGGTCAGCCAGTCGTACAGGACGAGGACCGGATAGCGGGGGTCGTCCTCGCTCATCCCGGCCAGCTCGTTGTGGGCCTCCTCGGTCACCTCAAGCCGGGTGCCGAGGACCAGCCGGACGTCGTTCAGGGCGCGCATCCAGGCCCGCGCCTGCTCCAGGGTGAGCTCGGCGTGACCGGTCTCCAGGCCGTCGAGCATGGTCTGCGCGTCGGCCCGCTTGCCCTCGCGCAGGGTGGTCTCGGTGTAGCGGCGGAAGTCGGCCGACTGTTCGGCGTCCTCGTAGGCGGAGGGGAAGAGCCTGGCGAGCACCGGGTCGTCGGGCTTCTCCGCGGGCCCGATGCCCAGCGCGCGCTCCAGCGGGTCGTCCCCCGTCTCACCCGGTTCGACCAGGTCCAGCGTGTGGGAGGCCAGCGATCTCAGGATGGAGACCTCGGCGTCGTCGAAGTTCGTGACGACGCCGCCCTCACGGCCACGGCTGAATCCCGAACTCACCGTTCGCTCACCACTTTCGTTCGTCCGCACGCCTCACACGCCACGGCGCCCTCTGATGTCACCTTCTGATGTCACCGTCTGATGTCACCGCCGCGTCGGGCGGGCCGCACTCACGAGTCCTGCTGCAGCGTGGCCCACAGCCCGTAGGAGTGCATGATCTGCACGTCGCGTTCCATCTCCTCGCGCGTGCCGCTCGACACCACGGCCCTGCCCTTGTGATGCACGTCCAGCATCAGTTTCTCCGCCTTCTCCTTCGAGTATCCGAAGACGGATTGGAAGACATAGGTGACATATGACATCAGGTTGACCGGGTCGTTCCAGACGATCGTCAACCACGGCCGATCGGGCCGCACGTCGATCGACGGACGCTCGACCTCCATTGGAGCAGTGCTACCCACGTACCCCAGTCTGCCCTACCTCGGGCTTAGTCTTCGACTCGTGAGTACGAGCATGAGCAGCGCGCTGCTGACCGACCACTACGAGCTGACGATGCTGCAGGCGGCGTTGCGCGACGGGGTCGCCTCCCGGCGGGCGACGTTCGAGGTGTTCGCCAGGCATCTGCCCGAGGGACGGCGCTACGGGGTGGTGGCGGGCACCGGGCGCCTGCTCGACGCGCTGCGCGACTTCCGGTTCGGCGAGCGTGAACTGGCCTTCCTGCGGGAGAACCGGGTGGTCGACGAGCCCACGCTGGAGTTCCTGTCCGGCTACCGCTTCTCCGGCGACGTGTACGGCTACCGCGAGGGAGACTGCTACTTCCCCGGCTCCCCCATCCTGACCGTCGAGGGCACCTTCGCCGAGGCCGTGCTGCTGGAGACCGTGGTCCTGTCCATCCTCAACCACGACTGCGCCATCGCGGCCGCGGCCTCCCGCATGGTCCACGCCGCCGGGCCGAGGCCGATCATCGAGATGGGTTCGCGGCGCACCCACGAGATGGCCGCCGTGGCCGCCGCGCGGACCGCCTACCTGTGCGGGTTCGCCTCCTCCTCCAACCTGATGGCGGGCCACCTGTACGGCGTGCCGACCGCCGGGACGGCCGCCCACGCCTTCACGTTGCTCCACGACTCGGAGAAGGCGGCCTTCCGGGCCCAGATCGACTCCCTCGGCGCCGGGACCACGCTGCTGGTCGACACCTACGACGTGGCGGAGGCCGTACGGACCGGCGTCGAGCTCGCGGGACCCGACCTGGGGGCGGTCAGGCTCGACTCCGGTGACCTGGCCGAGGTCGCCTACGCGGTCCGCGCCCAGCTCGACGAGCTGGGCGCCCACAAGACCCGGATCATCGTCACCAGTGACCTGGACGAGTACACCATCGCCGCGCTCGCCGCCGCCCCCGTCGACGGCTACGGCGTCGGCACCTCGCTGGTCACCGGTTCCGGGGCGCCGACCGCGGCGCTGGTCTACAAGCTCGTCGCCAGGCAGGACGAGGAGGGGGTGATGCGCCCGGTGGCCAAGCGGTCGGTGGGCAAGCCGAGCCGGGGCGGTCGCAAGCACGCCTTCAGAAGGCTGGACGAGTCGGGTACGGCCGACGCCGAGCTGGTCACCGTCTCCGGCGAGCGACCCGCCGGCAGCCGCCCGCTCCAGGTGGAGCTGGTACGCGGCGGGGAGATCGTGGGCGCCGAGCCGCTGGAGGCCGCCCGTGAGCGGCACCGGCTGGCCGTCGCCGAACTGCCCGCCACGGCCCGTCAGCTGGCCAGGGGCTACGAGGCCGTCCCCACCGTCTTCGACGAGTGAGGACGGGTGAACCCGGCTGCCGGACACGGCCTCGGACGTGTTTGACTGACCCCATGGCAACAGCGCTGATCGTCGTCGACGTCCAGAACGACTTCTGCGAGGGGGGCAGTCTCGCGGTCGGCGGTGGCGCCGAGGTCGCCGCCGCCATCTCCAGGCACGCCGCCTCGCACGGCTACGACCACGTCGTGGCCACCCGTGACTTCCACGTCGATCCCGGCGACCACTTCTCCGCCTCCCCCGACTACGTGGACTCCTGGCCCGCCCACTGCGTGGCCGGGAGCCACGGCGCGCTGTTCCACCCCGCCTTCGACACCGCCGGGGTCGAGGAGGTCTTCAGCAAGGGCGCCGACGCCGCCGCCTACAGCGGTTTCGAGGGCAGCGCCCCGGACGGCACGAGCCTGGCCGAGTGGCTGGCGGCCCGCCGGGTGGACACGGTCGACGTCGTGGGCATCGCCACCGACCACTGTGTGCGCGCCACCGCCCTGGACGCGGTCCGCGAGGGGCTGGCCGTACGGGTGCTGCTGGACCTGACGGCGGGGGTCGCCAGGGGGACGACCGAGGCGGCACTCGACCAGCTCAGGGCCGCGGGGGCCGTTCTCACCGGCGAGCCGGTGCTCCGTTCCTGACCGGCCTCCCGTATGCGGCCACAGGCGGGTCATCAAAGGTCAAAGGCCGCCGCCGCCCGGCACGGCAGGAGCTAGTTACGGAGAGTCGTATCCCATGACCTCCGGTGGTGATCCCACATGCTCCTGCTCGGCATCTCGTGGCTGGTCCTGGCTCCGCTCGGCCTGTGGCTGGTGATGCGGGGCCGCGGCTCGGCCCGGGTCGGAGGCGCTTTCGCGCTGGTCGGCCTTGAGGCGACCACGTTCTGGATCAGCGGTCCCACGCTGACCAGGCCGACGATCCCGCTCGAACAGCCCGCTGCCGTCTCCTCGGCCACGCCCCGCCCCTCGGCGTCCCCGACGCCCACGGAGGCGTCCCCTGAGCCTGCGCGGCCCGCACGGAAAACGGCACGGAAAACGGCACGGGAGACATCAAAGGAGACGTCGCGGAAGGCGTCACGGAAAGTGCCGCGGAGGGCGTCCGGGCCCTGCCGGGCGCCGGTCAGCGCGAGCGCTGGACGGCCCACTGGCGGATCTTGTCGATCCGCTCTTGGACCTGTTCGGCGGTCGCCTGGGCGATAGCCGGGCCGCCGCAGGCCCGGCGCAGCTCGGCGTGGATGACGCCGTGGGGCTGGCCGGTGCGGTGGTTCCAGGCCCCGACCAGGGTGTTGAGCTCGCGGCGCAGGTTGGCGATGAGCTCGTGCGGGGCGACCTGCGTCTCCTTGGGCTCGGGGGCGGCGCGCTTGGCCTTCAGCTGGTCGGACTGCCGTTTGCTCAGCAGCGTGCGCACCTGGTCGGGCTCCAGCAGGCCGGGCAGTCCGATGAAGTCCTCCTCCTCGGGGGAGCCCGGCTCCGCGCCGGTGCCGAACTCGCCTCCGTCGAACAGGACCCGGTCGAAGGTGGCGACCGCCTCAAGCGTCTCGAAGGGCAGCTCGTCACCGACGACGTCGGGGTTGTCCTTCTTGCGCTGGGCGTCGTCGAGCAGGAAGTCGTCCAGGCCGTCCTCCGGCGGCTTGCGGTCGAGCACGTGGTCGCGCTCGGCCTCCATCTCCCCGGCCAGGCCCATCAGGGTCGGCACCGAGGGCAGGAAGACCGAGGCCGTCTCCCCGCGCTTGCGCGCCCGCACGAAACGGCCGACGGCCTGGGCGAAGAACAGCGGGGTCGAGGTGCTCGTGGCGTAGACCCCGACCGCCAGGCGCGGGATGTCGACGCCTTCGGAGACCATCCGGACCGCGACCAGCCAGCGGTCCTGTGAGGCCGAGAACTGCTTGATCTTCTTGGACGCGTCGGGGTCGTCGGAGAGCACGACCGTGGCGCCCTCCCCGGTGATCGTGCGGATGTGCCTGGCGTAGGCGCGGGCCGTCTCGTGGTCGGTGGCGATGACCAGGCCTCCGGCGTCGGGGACGCCTCTGCGCACCTCGGTCAGCCGCCGGTCGGCGGCGTGCAGCACCTGCCGGATCCAGTCGCCCTTGGGGTCGAGGGCGGCCTTCCAGGCCTGGCCGAGCTGGTCCTTGGTGAGCGGCGTGCCCAGCGTCGCGGCGATCTCGTCGCCCGCGCGGGTCCGCCAGCGCATCTCCCCCGCGTAGGCAAGGAAGATCACCGGCCGGACGACGCCGTCGGCCAGGGCCGGCCCGTAGCCGTATGAGTAGTCGGAGACGCTGCGCCGTACGCCCTCGCCGTCCTCGGCGTAGGTGACGAACGGGATCGGGTTGACGTCGGACCTGAACGGCGTGCCCGTCAGGGCCAGGCGCCGGGTCGCGGGCTCGAACGCCTCGCGCACCCCGTCGCCCCAGGACTTCGCGTCACCCGCGTGGTGGATCTCGTCGAAGATGACCAGGGTCTTGCGCGCCTCGGTCCTGGCGCGGTGCAGCGCCGGGTGCATCGAGATCTGGGCGTAGGTGACGGCGACCCCGACGTAGTCGCGTGAGGTCGCGCCCTGGCTGTTCTTGAACTCCGGGTCGATGGCGATGCCGACCCTGGAGGCGGCGTCGGCCCACTGTTGCTTGAGATGCTCGGTGGGTGTGACGATCGTCACAGCCCGGATGAGCCCGCGCGACAGCAGCTCACTGGCGATGCGCAGCGCGAAGGTCGTCTTGCCCGCGCCGGGCGTGGCGACCGCGAGGAAGTCGCGCGGCTCACGCCTGAGGTACAGGTCAAGCGCCTCCTGCTGCCACGCGCGCAGCTTCGGCGCGGTGCCCCAGGCGGCACGGTCCGGAAACGAGGGGGACAGGTGGGAGGCGGCGAAGGTGCTCACAGTGTCATCAGAGTAATCGCCGCAACCGTCAGGCGTGCCGATCGGGCGAGATCCTCGCCGATAACGCCCCCGCGTGCTAGGCCCTGTTTTGTGGATCTTTCCGCCTACTGCGGTCGTCCAGGCGGCCCCCGCCGCGTTGTCGCCCCACCCCACGAAAACGCTCCGCAGGCTCCGCGTTTGCCGTGGGGGCCCGGGGAGAATCTGTCGCCCATAACTCCGTTATGAGCTCCTCCTCCGCCTTGCGGGGCATCCACCTGGACGATCCTCGCCACGGCGAAGATCCACAAAACAGGTCCTAGGCCCCTCCCATCCGGGTACGGCCCGCCCCACGGCCGCCGCCCGCCGCCCGCCACCAGGCCCTCACCGGCGCCGACGCCCGTTCCCCCACCCGCCGTCACGCCCTGACGCCTCCCCTGGGACCCCGGGGGAACACCCGAGGCCCGTGGGGGGCCCTTGCGGGCCGGAGTAGGGGCTAACGGAGCCCGGAGATCACCT
Organism: Streptosporangium sp. NPDC000239; assembly: GCF_040300765.1. Taxonomy (NCBI): domain Bacteria; kingdom Bacillati; phylum Actinomycetota; class Actinomycetes; order Streptosporangiales; family Streptosporangiaceae; genus Streptosporangium; species Streptosporangium sp. NPDC000239. The sequence goes on from NZ_JBEPEI010000002.1 coordinate 164,324, forward strand.
TGTCGATCGCACCGCGCAGGGCGGGATCGTCGGGCTGGGCGACACCGACCACGACGACCGGTTCGCCGCCCTTCCCGGTGAGCAGGACCAGCCTGAGGTAGGCGGGCCGGTTGACGACGTCGTGGTACTCCGCGCGCAGGGAACGGCTCCGTCCGGTCCGCCCGTTCACGGTGACCGCCCGGTCGTCGACGACCTTGACCTCGTCGCCATGGAGCAGCAGCCTGCCGTACAGGTCGGCCAGACCGGCCGCGGTCTTGGCGGGGTCGTCTCCCGGCTCGGCGGGCCCGGTCATGACCGTCACCGCGCCGTCGCCGCCCGCGATGGAGGTGAACCCGGTGACCGGCGGCACCGCGCCGACCCGCCAGCCCGCGGGCAACGGGTACGTCACACCCGTGACGGGGTCGCTCACCACGGCGGGCCTGGTGGCGGCCTGGGCGTCCGAGGGGGCCTGCCACAGCAGCAGCGGGGGGAGCAGCACGGCGACGGCGAAGCCGACCGCGAGACCGGCCGCCGCCGCCACCGTCCCGAGGAGCAGGCGCCGCAGCCGCCCCGCCCTGCTGGGGGGAGGCGCCACGGGTGAGCCGTACCAGCGGGCCGAGGGCGGCAGCTCGTCCTGGGGGGAGTCGTCGTCGTTGAGCGGCCAGGGCCGGTGGGTCTCCCAGACCGACTCCTCCGGCCAGATCCCCTCCCCCTCCCGCCGTGCCCTGCCCAGGCGCCGGGCACGTCCACGCCTCCAGAACGCCCAGGGCCCGGCGGTCCGCCCCCGGAACTCCTCCGAGGTCCATCCCCGCAGGTCTCCGTCGTCGGTCTCCTCGGACACCCAGCCGCCACGTCCGCCGTCGACCGGCACGAGCACCGGCGTGGGCACCGTCTCGCTGTCCGCCGTCTCCGGGGTCTCGGCCGGTCTCGGCGCCTCTGGGGGCTCCGCCTCGTCCCGGTCCCAGAGCGAGGCCCGGTGCTGGGCGGGACGCGGACGCCTGTCCGGTGGCCATGTCCCCGGCGTCCCCGGCGTCCTCGGCGCCCCCGGCGCCCCGGACTCCCCCGGCGTTCCGCCCGTCTCCGCCACCGGTGACCACACCAGGTGGCCCTCGTCCCGGCCGTCGCGTGCCTTCTGTGAGACGTCGGGCTCGTGCGGCTCGGCGGGGGGCTCAAAGGTGGGGGCGGCGTGAGCCCGGGTCTCCTGGGCCGCGTAGGGAGCGCTTCCACGACGCGTGCGACGCGGCGTGTCCTGTGGCACGCGGGACGCGCCGGAGGCGTCCTCCCCCTCGGGGCGCTCCGGCGGCCACGCCTGGCGAGGTCGTTCGTCCACGACGCCTGCCTTCCCGGTGGTCACGGTTCTACCGTCCTACCATGCCCGTCCTTACCCGGTCCGGCTATAGATGATCGTCGTCAGCGGGAAAACGACCGGCTCAGGCGGCTTCCCGCATGCGGCCCGCGACGGCCACCCCCAGCAGCCCGACCGCCGCCATCAGGACGGCGATCGTGGTGTAGCCGGTGGCGATGTCGTCGTGGCCGATCACGTTGATCAGCACTCCGCCGAAGCCGATCGTCAGGGCGCTGCCGAGGGTGTCGACGACCTGGAGGGCGGCGGAGTTCGCGCCCTGCTCGGCGTCGGGAGACTGGCGCATGGCGGTGACGTTGACGCTGGTCATGGCGATGCCCATGCCGAACCCGGCGAGCACCCAGGCGGGCACGGTGATCCAGCCGGTCACCCCGGGCACCAGCGCGAGCAGGGTGAGCAGGACACCGGAGGTGACCGAGGCCGCGCCGAGCCGTACCAGGCGGGGGCGGTCGAACTCGCGCCTGGACTGCAGGTAGGAGCCGGTCGTCCAGCCGAGCGCGCCGATGGTGAGCGCCACTCCGCCCTCGATCACCGAGAAGCCGCGCACCTGGGTGAGCAGCAGCGGGATGAAGGAGTTGATCCCGAAGAAGGAGGCGGAGAGCACACCGCGCATCATCACCGTGGTCGACAGGCCCCGGCCGAACATGAGCGCCCGGCGCGGCAGCAGCCTGGGCAGGCCCGCGGCCAGCAGCGCCAGACCGGCCAGGGTGGCGGACCAGCCGACCCCCGGGTTCAGGTGCAGGAGGTCGACGCCGTACAGGAGCGCTCCGGCGCCCGCGGCGGTCGCCGAGGCCGCCAGGGTCATCGCCAGCGGCCTCGACCGCTCCCCGGAGGGCGCCGGAGCGACCCCCGCTTCCGTGTCCGGCCCGGCACCTGGTTCGGTTTCGGCCCCACGCGGGCGCAGCGCGGGCAGGAGCATCAGCAGGGCGGGGATCACCAGCGGCACGATGCCGTAGAAGACCCAGCGCCAGCCGAGCGTCGCGGCGACGAGCCCGCCGAGGCCGGGGCCGACCAGCGCGGGCAGCACCCAGGCGGCCGACAGGGCGGCGAAGACCTTGGGTCTGGCCTCGGGCACGTACACCCGCGCGATCATCACGTAGACCGCCACGATGACCGCCCCGCCGCCGAGGCCCTGCACGGCCCGTGCCGCGATGAACAACTCCTTCGACCCGGCGGCGCCCGCCATCGCCATGCCGGTCACGAACAGGCCGACCCCGAGCAGGAAGGGCCAGGCGTGCCCTCTGCGGTCGGACCAGAGCCCGGCGACGACGTTGGCGAAAAGGCCCGCGATGAGGAAGGCCGAGAAGCTCATGCCGTACAGGTCGAGCGCGTCGAGGTCCTCGGACACCGCGGGCATCACGGCACCGACGGACATGCCTTCGAAGGCGATCAGGGTGACGACGAGCAGGATCCCGAGGGAGGCCGTGCGGTATTCCGGACCGAAGATCCGGGGGGACTGGTATGGAGCGTAGAGGGTCTTCGGTACTGTCACCCGTTAAGGGTAGTGGCCGCCTCCCGACTGCGGTAAAGGGCCCATATTTCATGCATTCTGCCCGCTTGTCCGGTGGTGAACTCGGACATACAGCGATCCTGGGCGTAGTCCATGAAGTTGTGGATCGGGTCGGAACCGCCACCCTTGCAGGTGTCCTTGGCCGCCGGGCAGCCCTCGGTCGGCTGAGCCTCCGGCGGGGTGTCGTCGACCGCGTCTCCGGGCGACTCGCAGCCGTTCTCGAAGGTGTGCAGCAGGCCCAGCCAGTGGCCGATCTCGTGGACGGCGGTGAACCCCCGGTCGAAGTTCCGCAGCGACCCGCCGGGCAGCGTCCGCCAGTCGACGACCACACCGTCGAGCTGGGGCTCGTTGCGGTACCAGTGGGGGTAGGTCGAGTAGCCGAGCACGAGCTGGCCGAGCTGGGCGATGTAAAGGTTGAGGGTCTCCGGGCCACCCCGGCGCATCTGCTTGAGCGGCCGTTCGTAGGTGAGCGGACCGCGGAACCAGGCCGTGTTCTCTGTCCTGGTGATCCCGTCGAGCCGGAAGCGGACCCCGGTGTCCACGCCGCCGTAGCGGCCTCCGTAGGCGGAGTTGAGGGCGGCGATCTGCGCGCGCACCGCGTCGTCCTGCGCCCCGAGGACACCCTCGGTGACGACGTGCGCCCAGGTGGGGACGGTGATGGTGGCCGTCGGGACGCGTCGCGCCCGCGACCGGCGCAGCGCGAGGTCGGCGAGCATCTCGGCGACCTGCGCGGGCCGTGGGGCGTACGGTTCTGAGCCCCTGCCGGGGAGCGCTCCCCGCGCGCCCGCCGTACAGCCTCGTCCGCTCACGGCGGCCGCCGTGGCGGGGAGTCCGGGCAGGGCGCCCACGGTGAACAGGCACGCCGAGACGACGGCGATCGCACGCCGAGCCATGCACTCCCCCGAGATGTCACGTTCGCTGGCCGTCAACCGCCAGGCGGTGACATCCCGACCGTAGCCTCATCGGCGGCGATCACCCGTCAGCAACACTCATTCCTTGCCGCTGTCGTCCTCGCCCTTCGGGAGTCCTTCGTAGATCTCCTTGCACTCGGGGCAGACCGGGAACTTCTGCGGGTCCCGGTTCGGCACCCAGACCTTGCCACAGATCGCGCGCACCGGGGTGCCGGTGAACGCGCTCTCCATGATCTTGTCTTTCTCGACGTAGTGGGCGAACCGCTCGTGGTCGCCGTCACCGAACGAGAGGTCGGGACGGATGTCGCTCTCAGGGAGAATTTTCGTGCTCACCCTGACGATTTTATGCCCGCGGGGCCGCGATCCCGGATCCGGCGCACACCGTTTCTCCACCGACCCCGCCAGGGACGGGTACGGCTCCCGCCGGCAAGGGCGGGAGCCGTCGCAGGGATCACCCCATGTGGATGGGGGCGTCCTCGCTCTTGCGGCCCGCCTTGACGAACAGCGCGAGCACGGCGGCCAGCACCGCGACGCCCGTGCTGACGGTGAAACCCAGGTGCATGCCGTCCAGGAAGGACAGGTGGGAGACCTTGCCGATGGCCTGCACGAGCGGCTCGGGCACGCCCGGCATCATCTGGGCGGTCGGCGCCCCGCCGAAGGTGGCGAGTTCCTGCAGCCCGTCCACCTGCTGCGGAGGCAGTGCGGGGAGCTTGGCCTGCGCCCAGTGGTCCTGGTAGACGCCGGCGACCCTGGCCGAGACGATCGCACCGAGGATGGCGGTGCCGAGCGCTCCGCCCACCTGCATGGCCGACTGCTGGACTCCGCCCGCGACGCCGCTGAGGTCCTCCGGGGCGTTGCCGACGATGATCTCGGTCGCGCCGACGAAGACCGGCGAGAGGCCGAAGGCGAGCAGGGCGAACGGGATGCCGCTGTCGATGAACGCCGCGTCGAGGCTGAGCCGGGACAGCAGGAACATCGCCAGCCCGGTGATCAGCATGCCGCCCGTGATCGTGATCTTGGTGCCGAACCTGCCGATGAGCACGGCGGCCAGCGGTGAGGCGACGATCATGCCCGCGCTCATCGGCAGCATCCGCAGACCCGACTCCAGGGGCGAGAGGCCGTGCACGCCCTGGAAGAAGAACGTGAGGAAGAACATCGCGCCGAACATGGAGAACGCGACCAGCATCATCAGGCCGGTGCCGATGGAGACCGAGGCGTTGGCGAAGAGGCTGAGCGGCAGGAGCGGCTCCGACGAGCGGGTCTGCCACCACAGGAACACCCCGCCGACCACCACGGCCGCGGCCAGGAAGCCGATCGTGCGCGCGTCGCCCCAGCCCCAGGTGGGAGCCTGGATGATCGCCCAGACCAGGGAGAACATCGCGACCGACAACAGCAGGACGCCCAGCCAGTCGACCCTGGACAGGGTCCGCGCCCGGCTCTCGGTCAGCACCCACAGGCCCATGGCCAGGGCGGCGATGCCCACGGGGACGTTGATGAAGAAGACCGACTGCCAGCTGACGTTCTCGACCAGCAGGCCGCCGACGATCGGGCCCGCGGCGCTGGACAGGCCGATGATGCCGCCCCAGGCACCCATCGCCGTCTTCAGCCGCTCGCCGGGGAAGGCGACCCGCAGCAGCGCGAGGGCGGCGGGCTGCAGCAGCGCGCCGAACAGGCCCTGGAGCACGCGCAGCCCGATCAGCATGCCGACCGAGGAGCTGAGGCCGATCGCGAGCGAGCTGAGCGCGAAGCCCGCGACGCCGATCAGGAAAATTCGCTTGTGTCCGAACAGGTCACCGAGCTTCCCCGCGGTGATCAGGAACACGGCGAGCGCGAGCAGGTAACCGCTGGTCACCCACTGCAGGTCGGACAGAGATGCCTTGAGGTCCTGGGCGATCACCGGGTTGGCGATGGAGACGACGGTGCCGTCCAGCATCACCATGATCACGCCGAGCGACACGGACAGAAGTGTGAGCCATGGGTGGCCCTGTCGCGTCGTGCCCAGGTCCGACGGTGGTGGTGCGGCCACCGTCTTGGCTTGTGCCATGGGAAGGGGTCCCCTCGTGAGTTCGCTTCGCCCCGCTTATGTCGATTGAGGCGTCAACACCCGGTAATTTATGACAGTCGCTGACAAGTGACAAATCCTTTGAAGAGGCAGCCCATGACTTATGGCAGACTGTGAACGATACGTTTCGGAGAGGTGACACGCATGGGTCAGCACGGCCTGCGCGAGCGCAAGAAGCACAGGACCAGGCTCGCGTTGATCGACGCCGCCCTTGACCTGTTCGCCGAGCAGGGCTACGAGGCAACGACCGTCGACCAGATCGCGGCCGCGGCGGACGTCTCGCCTCGCACGTTCTTCCGCTACTTCGCGACCAAGGAGGACGTCGCCCTCTCGCTGCCTCTCGACGGCCAGGAGGTCATGCTCGCCGAACTGGCCGCCCGCCCGTCCGAGGAGCCGCCGTTCACCGCCCTCGGTCACGCCATGCGCGCGGTCGTCGCCATGCTAGAGGAGTCCGATCCGACCGAGACGGCCAGGTTCCTCAAGGCGCGTGAGCTGATCGAGAGCACCCCCGCCCTCCTCGCCGGGAGCATGCACCGCCTGATGGGCAACGAGCGGCGGCTGATCGAGGAGGTCGCCAGGCGCGAGGGCGTCGGCGACGACGACCTGCTGACGCACTTCGCCGTCGCGCTGTTCGTCTCGGTGGCCAGGACGGGCTTCGAGCACTGCCGGGTGAACGACGTCTCCATCACCGGCTCCATCAGCGCGCGCCTCGACGCGGTGCTCGCGATGGCCGAGGAATCACTGCGTCCCGGCTGGGACCGACCGCCGACCCGCCCCGTTCTGCCCGGTCAGTTCATCGAGGGGTCGTCGGGGCAGGTCGCCACGTAGGCCAGTTCGTCGCGCTGACGACGGAGCACCGCCCGCCACAGCGATCCGGGGTCGTGGTGGAAGGTGTCGCCGGGTTCTGAGTCCACGACGTACCACGCCCCCTGGCCGATCTCGGCTTCGAGCTGCCCGGCCGACCACCCCGCGTAACCCGCGAAGATCCGCATCTGTGCGATCTCCCCGGCGAGGATCTCCGGAGGGGCGTCCAGGTCGACGGTCCCGATCCTGGAGACCGCGTCGGTTCCCGAGTGCAACCGCCGCCACCCCAGGGGCTCCTGCCCGCTCGGGACCGCGGCCAGGGCCAGGGCACTGTCGGTCTGCACCGGCCCTCCCTGGAAGAGCACCGACGGGCCGGTCACCATGGGGTCCCAGGTGGGCAGCACCTGTGTCACCGAGATGTCACTCGGCCGGTTGAGCACCACGCCGAGCGTGCCGCCGTCGAGGTCGTGCTCCAGGACGAGGACCACGCTCCGCCGGAAGTTGGGGTCGTCGAGCCGCGGCGTCGCCACCAGCAGGCCACCGACGTAGATCGCCTCCGCCATGTCTCCATCATGAAGGGTCAAAGGCGGATCTCGCTGCGCTACCCCCACTCCAGATCTTCCAGATATCACCCTGCGTTACGCAAAGCAGCTAAACGGGAACCCTCAGTACATACACCAATAAATGGGGGAGAAATGCGACAGGATGGCGAGGCGACGATCACCCCCGTGGCGTTCTTCGCGCTGGTCTTCCTCTTCGTCGCGGGCACCCTCCCCACACAAGGCACCGGCGAGCCGCACCGGACGGGGGCGCCCCTCACGGGACACGGCGTCAGGGCGCCGAGCGCCGGACACCAGAGGGCACGACCGGGGCGCAGGACCTCGCGGTCCCTGTCCGTTCTCGGTGCGCCGCGTCCCTGGGAGACGGGCCCGCTCGCCGGAGTCGAACCCGCCGCCGGGCTGCCCTCCTGGGCCGCGACCGCCGCAGGCGTGACGCTCACCGGCGGTGCGCTGTGGTGGTACGGCGTGCTGTGGCCACGCCGTACCCCGTCACAGCCGATCGGCCCCGGACACCCGCCGGACGGCCGCCGCCGTCCCGGGCGCAGGCTCTGAGTGCTACGCCTCGGTCATGCCGGTGCGCGCCCTGCCACCCGCCGACTCGCGCACGGCGGCGGCGACGGCGCCCGCGACGTCGGCGTGGAACACGCTGGGAATGATGTAGTTGGGGCCGAGCTCCTCGGCGGTGACCACGGCCGCCAGCGCCCGAGCCGCCGCCAGCAGCATCTCCTGGCTCACCACGCTGGCCTGCGCGTCGAGCAGACCGCGGAAGACACCGGGGAAGGCCAGCACGTTGTTGATCTGGTTCGGGTAGTCCGAACGACCGGTGGCGACCACGGCCGCGTGCTCGCGGGCGTCGTCGGGCGAGACCTCGGGCTCGGGGTTGGCCAGCGCGAAGACCACCGCTCCGTCGGCCATCGTCGCGATGTCGTCGCCGGTGAGGATGCCGGGGGCGGAGACGCCGACGAACACGTCGGCCCCCTTGATCGCGCCCCGCAGGTCACCGGCGTAGCCCTCGGCGTTGGTGTGCTCGGCGATCCAGCGCAGCGAGTCGTCGAGGTCCTCCCTGCCGCTGTGCACCGCGCCCAGGTAGTCGCAGACGACCACGTTGCGGGCACCGGCCGCCAGCAGCAGGCGCAGCACCGCCGTACCGGCCGCCCCGGCGCCGGCCAGCGTGATGCGGACCTCGCCGAGCTCCTTGCCGACCACGCGCAGCGCGTTGGTGAGCGCGGCCAGCACGCAGATCGCGGTGCCGTGCTGGTCGTCGTGGAAGACCGGGATGTCCAGCAGCTCCCGCAGCCGCCGCTCGACCTCGAAGCAGCGCGGCGCGGAGATGTCCTCCAGGTTGATGCCGCCGAAGCCGGGGGCGATGACCTGGACGGTGCGGACGATCTCGTCGACGTCCTGGGTGTCGAGACAGATCGGCCAGGCGTCGATGTCGGCGAAGCGCTTGAAGAGAGCGGCCTTGCCCTCCATGACGGGCAGCGCGGCGGCGGGGCCGATGTTGCCCAGACCGAGCACCGCGGAGCCGTCGGTGACCACGGCGACGGTGTTCCGCTTGATGGTCAGCCGCCTGGCGTCCTCCGGGTTGCGCGCGATGGCCATGGAGACCCGGGCGACGCCGGGCGTGTAGGCCATGGACAGCTCGTCACGGTTGCGCAGCGGCACCTTGGAGCGCATCTCGATCTTGCCGCCGAGGTGCATGAGGAAGGTCCGGTCGGAGACCTTGTGGAGGACGACTCCCTCCACGGCGTCCAGCTTGTCGACGATGGCCTGGGCGTGGTCGGTGTCACGTGCGGCGCAGGTGACGTCGATGCGCAGGGTCTCGTGCCCGGCGGTGGTGACGTCGAGTGCGGTGACCACCCCTCCGGCTGACTCTACGGCGTGGGTGAGCTGGCTGACGGCCTTGCCCCCTGCGGGCACCTCAAGGCGCACGGTGATGGAGTAGGACACGCTCGGCACGGTCGCCACAGTCATTCGCTCCTTCGCGACAGGACTGGTTGGAGTCCCTCCATCGTGCCACCAACGGACCGGTGTCCGTACCGGGTCGCTCAGCTCAGAGCTGTCGATGCGGTCACAATCAGCTCCACGCACGTGTCGACCGGGATGCTCGTGCTGTCCAGCACGAGGTGGTAGAGGGTCGGGCAGGCCGCGTCCGCGCGGTAGAAGTGACGGACGTAGGCGGCCCGCGCCCGGTCGTTGTCCTCGATGATCCGGCGCGCCTGACGCTCGGTCACCCCGCTCAGGGTCGCCGTCTGGACGACCCTGCGGGTCAGCGGCGCGTCCAGCCGTACGTGCAGGGCGCCGGGGTGGTCGGCCAGCACGAGCGCGCCCGCCCTGCCGAGGAACACCCCGCCCTGCTCCCCGGCGATCTGTCTGATCACCCGTTCGGTGTGGGCGACGAAGTCCTCGGCGGGCAGCGGCATGACGCCGGGGATGTACATGTCGATGCCGCCGAAGCTCGCCGCGGGCAGCCGCATCGCCCCGGCCAGCAGCCGGGCCAGCCCGTGCTCGGCCCGGTCGTCGTGCGCCAGGACGTCCTCCAGGCTGCAGCCGAGCTCGACGGCGACCGTGCCGGGGATCGCCCGGTCGAGGAAGGGGACTCCGAGACGCCCGGCGACCGCCGGTCCGATAACGCTTCCGGCGGTGCCGTACGTCGCGGAGATGGTGACGACCCGCATGACCTGTTCATGCCCGGAAACCGGGGGCGTCCATACCCGTGGGCCGGCGCTTTTACGGGCGGACCCTTATCCGGGGCGTCCCGGCCCTCCCGGCGCGGGTGGCGGACACACACGCGGCGCCCGGGAGGCCTCGGACGGGTCAGAACAGGGCGCTGGCCAGGTTCCTGCGGGCCTTGCCCACGGAGGGGTCGTCCGCGGGAAGGGTCTCGAACAGGCTGAGCAGGCGGGTCCTGACCCGGTCTCGGTCGTCGCCCGAGGTGCGCCGCACGACCGCGACGAGCCGTTCGAAGGCCTGGTCCACGTCGCCGGAGAGCATCTCGAAGTCGGCGGCCAGGAGCTGGGCGTCGAGGTCGGCGGGGTCGGACAGGCGGCCCTGCACCTCGGCGGGGTCGACGTCCTGGGTACGCCGGATCAGGCCGAGACCCGCCAGGCCGATCTTGGCGTCCTCGTTGTTCGGGGAGCGCGCCAGCAGCCGCTCGTAGGCGGCGACCGCGGCGTCGAGGTCACCGGCGTCGATGGCCTGCTCGGCGGCGAGAACGTCCGGGTCGGTGGGAGGCTCGGCGGGCTGCTCCTGCGCCTGCCCGCCCTCGGGGACCGGGGGGAGATACTGCGCGAGGGCCTCAAGGAGCTGCGAGAGCCAGTCGCGCAGCTGCGCCTCCGTCGCGATGCCCGGGACGACGGCGACCGGCTGGCCCTGGAAGAGGGCGTAGAGCGCCGGCACGTTCTGCACCCGCAGTGCCTGGGCGATCTGCGGGCTGACCTCGACGTCCACTCTGGCCAGGGTCCACCGGCCCGCGTTCTCCGCGGCCAGTTTCTCCAGCAGCAGGCTGTACTCCCTGGCCTGTTCCGCCCTGGTCACCGTGAGCTCCAGCAGCACGAGGCTGTTCATGGAGCGTTCGACGACCTCCTGCGTGAAGTTGGTGTCGTCCACGTCGACGACCGGAGCCGGTACTCCGCCGGTCTCCTGGGCGGTGGCCTCCCGGCGCGCCTGCGCGTCGAGCGCCTGCTTGCGCGCGCCGAGATCGACGGCACCGTAGAGCGATCCTGCTCGTTTGAAGTCCGCTGGGCTCATACTCCAATCCTGCCGCATCCGGGCGGCTGCGCCGACTCGGCACCACGCCGGGACGCCTTCCGGAGGACAGGCCGGGGCCGGGCGGACGCGCCCACCGGACCCCCCGCGCCGTAGGGAGGCAGGTGGGCTGTCTCGCCCGGCCCTCGGGTCTTCGGGATCCTGCTAGAAGCGCGCGGGCTCGGTGTAGACGCCCCACACCTCGCGCAGCGCGTCGCAGATCTCGCCGAGGGTGGCCTCGGCGCGGACCGCGTCGAGCATGGACGGGATCAGGTTGCCCTCTCCCCTGGCCACCTCGACCATCGTGGCGAGCGCCCGCTCGACGGCCTGCCCGTCGCGGGCCGTCCTGCGCTCGGCGAGGACGCGGTTCTGCTCGCGCTCGACCTCGTGGCTGATCCTGAGGATCTCCAGCGGCTCGTCGATGGAGGCGGTGTGGCAGTTGACGCCGACGATCCGCTTCTCGCCCTTCTCCAGCTTGCGCTGGTAGTCGAAGGCCGCCTCGGCGATCTCGGACATGAACCAGCCGTCCTCGATGCCGCGCAGGATGCCGGACGTCATCGACCCGTCGGAGCCCATGTCCCGGACCTTGGCGAAGATCGCCTCCGCCTCGGCCTCGATCCTGTCGGTCAGCGCCTCCACGTACCAGGAGCCGCCGAGCGGGTCGGCCACGTTGACGACCTCGGTCTCCTCCATGATCACCTGCTGGGTGCGCAGCGCGATCTCGGCGGCCTTCTGCGAGGGCAGCGCCAGGACCTCGTCGAGGGCGTTGGTGTGCAGCGAGTTGGTGCCGCCGAGCACCGCGGCGAGCGCCTCGATCGCGGTGCGCACCACGTTGTTGTACGGCTGCTGCGCCGTCAGGGAGACACCGGCCGTCTGGGTGTGGAAGCGCAGCCACTGGGCCTTGTCGGTCTTGGCCCCGTAGACGTCGCGCAGCCACCGCGCCCAGATCCGCCTGGCGGCCCTGAACTTGGCGATCTCCTCGAAGAAGTCGATGTGCGCGTCGAAGAAGAACGACAGGCCCGGCGCGAAGACGTCCACGTCCAGCCCCCTGGACAGGCCGAGTTCGACGTAGCCGAACCCGTCGGCCAGGGTGAAGGCCAGCTCCTGCGCCGCCGTCGCCCCGGCCTCGCGGATGTGGTAACCGGACACGCTGAGCGGCTTGTAGGCCGGGATGTTCGTGGCGCAGAACTCCATCAGGTCGCCGATCAGCCGCAGGTGCGGCTCGGGGGCGAACAGCCACTCCTTCTGGGCGATGTACTCCTTGAAGATGTCGGTCTGCAGCGTCCCGTTGAGCCTGCCGACCGGCACCCCCTGGCGTTCCGCCGCGACGACGTACATGCAGAAGATCGGCACGGCGGGACCGCTGATCGTCATCGAGGTGGTGATGTCGCCGAGCGGGATGCCGTCGAAGAGCAGGTCCATGTCCAGCGCGGAGTCGATGGCGACGCCGCAGTGGCCGACCTCCCCGAGCGAGCGGGGGTCGTCGGAGTCGCGGCCCATCAGCGTCGGCATGTCGAAGGCGACGCTCAGCCCGCCGCCGCCCGCGCCGAGGATCATCTTGTAGCGCTCGTTGGTCTGCTTGGCGTTGCCGAACCCGGCGAACTGCCGGATGGTCCACGCCTTGCCCCGGTAGCCGGTGGGGTGCAGGCCTCGGGTGAAGGGGTACTCCCCCGGCCAGCCGATCCGTTCGAAGCGCGGATCGTCCTCCTTGGGCCCGTATACGGGCGCGACGTCGAGGCCGGAGAGCGTCCGGAACTCGGAATCACGCTTGGCTGCCTTGTCGAAACGCGCCTGCCAGCGCGCCCTGCCAGCCTCGATCTCCTCGGCGTCCATGGCCAACTCCCTCTAACGCCCTTGTACGGCTCGGCTTCTCGTGACGGCTTGTGGCCTCGAAAAGATACTAGGACGTCCTACTAATTTTTGGCCAGCATACGAGAAAGCGACCGGCCCCGCGATCAGCCCTCGAAGTCCCCCGCGGCCACCCTGATGGTCCTGAGCAGGCCGAACATCTGGCCGAGCTCCGCCTCGCCGTACATGGTCATGCCGAAACCGGCCGCCATCAGGTCGTCCGTCGCCTCGCTCACGACCTCCCGGCCCCGGGTGGTGATCTCGGCCAGCACCCCGCGGCCGTCGCGGGGGTTGCGCATGCGGCGGACCAGCCCGGCGCGTTCGAGGCGGTCGACGGTGTTCGTGACACTCGTCGGGTGGACCATCAGCCGCTCGCCGATGCGCGACAGCGGCAGCGCGCCGGACTTGCTGAAGGTCAGCAGCACCAACGCCTCGTATCGAGCGAAGGTCAAGTCATACGGTTTGAGCAGCGTGTCCAGTTGCGCCAGCAGGATCTGGTGCGCTCTCATGATCGACGTGACGGCGGCCATGGCCGAGGACTGTCCGAAATGAACGCGCCACGTCTCCGCGGCACGCTCGATGGGGTCGAACGGCAGATTCAGCTGACCTGTAGCCACAGGGTTACGTTAGCGCGGCCTCGTCCCCGTCCGCCCGTGCCCACAGGGCGCTGAACCGATGGCTTCGCCAAGAACCCGGACGTCAAACGTCACGCTCGGTTATGGTTCCCACATCGAATGGTGAGGGCGCGGCCAAATGGTCGCGCACGCTCAGTCCGGATCTGCGGGGGACGCCGACCGGACCGGTGGCCGAGGGGAACGGTCATCGAACATTCACAGCACGGGGGGTGCTTGATGAACGACGACTCGACGGCGCTTGTACGCCGTATGACCTATGGCACGTGTCCGAGCACGGACGGCACGGCGTGGACCGCTTCCACGCACGGCGGTGCGTGAGCACAGGGGCGTTTCACGCGAGGAACTCCAGCAGAGCGCGTTGGTGGCTGTCGCCGTCCTGCTCGTGCTCGGCGTGGTCGCGGCGTGGAGCGTCCTCATACCCGGCGTCAGCGCGTGGGAGAACGTCATCGCCGCGGTGATCGGCTCGCTGCGGCTCACCGGGCCCGTGGCCGCCGCCTTCGCCGCCTGGGTCGCGGTGCGCAGGCGGCGCGGGGCCAGGCGGCGCCCGCAGAGCGCGTGGCAGGCCGTGCGCGCGCCACTGGCCATCGCGGTGGTGGTGGCCGCGCCCTTCACCGCGACCGCGTTGATCATGGCGGTCAGGACCGTGCTCACCGAGCAGGCGGGGCTGCTGCTGCCCAGCGGGCTGGTGATGGGGGTCGCGGGCCTGACGCTGTACGTCGCGCTCGGATGGGTGACCGGGTGGCTGCTGCCCTGGACGATCACCCCGGTGTTCGCCGGGCTCGGCTGCTACGGCCTGTTCACCTGGCTGGCCAGGGGGCAGACCTGGACCGACCGCCTCACCCCCGCCACGCGGGAGCCGTACGACGTGTTCCGCGGGCTGAGCTCGACGGCCTTCACCGACCAGTCGCTGTGGCTGCTCGGCGTCAGTACGGCGTTGCTGCTCGGCTGGGCGGCACTGGTGACACGTCAGGCGCTGGCGCTGGCCGGGGCGCTGCTCGCGGTGCTCGCCGCGGGCACGGGGATGGCCAGGCTGCTCAGCCAGCCCGCGACCGTCTCGGCCCAGCGGGTGGTCTACAGCTGCCAGGAGTGGCCGATCACGGTCTGCGTGCACCCGGGGATGCGCACGGGGCTGCCCGAACTCGGCTCCGCGTTCGTCAAGATCGCCTCCCGTCTCGCGGGAACGCCCGGGGAGTTCTCCCGGCTTGAGCAGCGGCCCCGCAGCGACGCCGCGGCCCCCGCCTCCGGCGCCATCCCGATCCACGTGGACGACCTGTCGACCGGGTTCGCCGACGCGGCGGCCGACGAGTTCGTCGAGGGCCTGGCCCGGCAGTGCGACGGCAGCCCGGCGGCCGGATACCGCGACATCGTGATCGCCTGGCTGCGCGGAAAGCCGCTGCCCGGCGGGCCGCTGCCCGAGCACCAGTACGCCGCCGCCTGGTTCTCCGGGCTCACCGAGGCCCAGCGGCGCGAGTGGCTGCGGCTGAACTACGCCGACTTCGCGGCCTGCAGGCTGCGCGGCGACCTCTTCGGCGGGCAGGCCGTACAGGCGGCGCAGCCGTTCCAGACCGCCCGGCCCGCCCAGCCGTTCCGCCCCTTCCAGCCGGCCCAGCCGGTCCAGGACGGCGAGGCCTCGCCGCTCGTCCCACGGGAGCAGCTCGCCGCCCCGGAGCAGCCGGGCCGGGTACGGCGCGCCGGACACTCGGGACGGATGACGGCTCCCCGGCGGCAGGTCGGGCAGGAGAACGGCATGAGCCGTCACGAGGAGTGTGCCGCCCGGGGCGCGGACGGGGGAACGAGACAGGCGCGTCCGGCCCACCACGAATGACATGATCGGCATAGGCTTCGGCACGGGAGCGTGGTCCGTCCGGGACCGCCCGATATGAGAGCGCCGATCCGGATGAGTCGTTCCACGCGGGAAGACGGCCCCTCCTCCGGCCGCCCGCGTGAGAACGCGGCCACCGAGGGAAGGAGACCGCCGTGAACGCCCCCTTGGAAGCGCCGCCGCAACCGGCGTCCGCGCCGCCCCCGCGCAGGGGCGCGCGCCTGCTCGCCGGGCTGCTCGTCACCGTCGTCCTGCTCGTCGTGGGCGCCCGTCTGGCCTGGTCGTGGCTGAACCCGTTCGGCGAGAACACCGTCGACCGCAGTCAGCCCGCGCTGCTCGAATCCATCCACAACCTCAGCCGTTTCGAGGCGGCCACCGGCAACTTCCAGGTCGTCGTGGACCTGGAGAAGGACGCCCCCTTCCTGCCCGACGCCATCAAGGGCAGCCGTACCCTCTTCGTCGGCGCGGGCGGGGTGGACGCCTACGTCGACTTCGGCGGCCTGGCCTCGGGCGCGCTGACCGTCTCCCCCGACCGCAGGCAGGTCACGGTACGGCTGCCGCACGCCCAGCTGGAGAAGCCCAACCTCGACAACAGGCGCTCCTACGTCTACGCCCAGGAGCGCGGTCTCTTCGACCGGGTCGAGGACTTCCTGTCCTCCTCCCCCGGCGACCAGCAGGAGCTCTACGTGCTGGCCGAGAAGAAGATCGCGGATGCGGCGCAGGCCAGTGACCTGCGCACCCGCGCCGACCAGAACACCAAGATCATGCTTCAGGGCATGCTCGGCGGGCTCGGCTTCGAGAAGGTCACCGTCGACTTCGCCGCCCAGCCCTGACACCCGGCTCTGAGCCTCCCAGCCCTGAGCCGCCCGGCTCCGAACGGCCCGGCCCTGATCGGTGTTCCGGTCAGGGCCTTCGACCGGCCGGTGCCGGTCGGTCGATACCGCTCAGTCGATGGCGCTCAGTCGATGGCGGCCAGCAGTTCGTCGGCCGCGCGGTAGGGGTCGAGTCCCTCGTCGAGCACCCGGCGGGCCAGCGCGTCCAGACGCCGGTCGCCGTGCAGGTGCGCGAAGCGTGAGCGGAGGGTGGCCAGCGCGATCGCCTCGATCTCGTCCCTGGCCCTGGCCTGACGTCTGCGCCCGAGCTCGCCCGACTCCTCAAGGTGGGCCCAGTGCGCGTCGAGGGCGTCGACCACGTCCTGCGCCCCTTCGCCCCGGTAGGCGACGGTCGGCACGATCGGCGGCTTCCAGTCCCGTGCGACCAGGGCGATCATGTTGCGCAGTTCCCTGATGGCCGCCTGAGCGCCGTCACGGTCGGCCTTGTTGACCACGAACACGTCGGCGATCTCCAGGATGCCCGCCTTGGCCGCCTGCACGCCGTCCCCCATGCCCGGGGCGAGCAGCACGATGGTGGTGTCGGCCAGCGAGGCGATGTCCACCTCCGCCTGGCCGACCCCGACGGTCTCGACCAGGATGACCTCGCACCCGGCGGCCTCCAGGACGCGCAACGCCTGGGGGGTCGCCCATGACAGACCGCCCAGATGCCCCCGGCTCGCCATCGAGCGGATGAACACCTCGGGGTCGGTCGCGTGGTCCTGCATCCGCACCCGGTCGCCGAGCAGGGCGCCGCCGGTGAACGGCGAGGACGGGTCGACGGCGAGCACGCCGACCCTTCTGCCCTGCTCGCGGAAGGCCCGCACCAGCATCCCGGTCGAGGTCGACTTGCCCACGCCGGGAGAACCGGTCAGCCCGATGATCCTGGCCCTGACCGGACGCTCCGCGCAGAGCCTGGCCATGATCTCTCTGAGCAGGGGCGAGCCGTTCTCCACCAGGGAGATCAACCTGGCGACCGCGCGAGGCTGCCCGGCCCGTGCCCGCGCGACCAGATCGGAGACGTCGGCCTGCGGGAGGTGCCCGTTCCCCGTGGCCGCGGGCCGCTCGCGGGTCACCGGTCCCGGGTCTCGCACCGTCACGCCGAGGGGACCCGGATGATCAGGGCGTCACCCTGGCCACCGCCGCCGCACAGTCCCGCCGCGCCGAGGCCACCGCCACGGCGCCTGAGCTCGTGGGCGAGGGCCAGCACGATGCGGGCTCCCGACGCCCCGATCGGGTGACCGACGGCGATGCCGCCGCCGTTGACGTTGATCTTGTCGAGCGGGACGCCGAGCTCCTTGGCCGACTGCAGGACGACCTGGGCGAAGGCCTCGTTGATCTCCAGCAGGTCGAGATCGTCGACGGAGAGCCCCTGCTTGTCCAGGGCGTGCCTGATGGCGTTGGCCGGCTGGGACTGCAGGGAGTTGTCCGGACCGGCGACGTTGCCGTGCGCGCCGATCTCGGCCAGCCATTCGAGCCCGAGTTCCTCGGCCTTGGCCTTGGACATCACGACGACCGCGCAGGCGCCGTCGGAGATCTGCGAGGCGGAACCCGCGGTGATCGTGCCGTTCCTGCCGAAGGCGGGGCGCAACCGGGCCAGGGCCTCGACGGTGGTGTCGGCGCGCACGCCCTCGTCTGCGGCGAAGACCACCGGCTCGCCCTTGCGCTGCGGGATCGTCACCGGGACGATCTCGTCGTCGAGCACACCGTTCTTGATCGCCGCGGCGGCCAGCTCGTGCGAACGGGCGGAGAAGGCGTCCTGCTCCTCACGGGTCAGGCCGAGGCGCTCGTTGTGCCGCTCGGTCGACTCGCCCATGGACACCTGGTCGTAGGCGTCGGTGAGGCCGTCGTGCGCCATCGAGTCCACGATGCCCGCCTCGCCGTACTTCACCCCTCTGCGCAGGCCGGGCAGCAGGTGGGGGGCGTTCGACATGGACTCCATGCCGCCTGCGACCACGACGTCGAACTCGCCCGCCCTGATGAGCTGGTCGGCGAGGGCGATGGCGTCGAGGCCGGACAGGCAGACCTTGTTGATCGTCAGCGACGGCACGGTCATCGGGATTCCGGCCTTGACGGCGGCCTGACGGGCGGGGATCTGCCCCGCTCCGGCCTGCAGGACCTGGCCCATGATCACGTACTGCACGGCCTCGGGAGCGACGCCTGAACGCTCCAACGCGGCCTTGATGGCGATGCCGCCGAGCTCGACGGCCGAAAGACCGGACAGCGAGCCGAGCAGCCGCCCGATGGGGGTACGAGCTCCGGCGACGATGACGGAACCAGACATAGCAGGGCCTCCCTGGCGGGGCTTGGGACGACTTTGCCACCATACCCATGGGTACCCGAGTAGCCGCCATGGAGGTTGGACATATGTTCATGCGGATCGATCATGTGGGAATCGCCTGCCACGACCTTGAGGAGAAGATCGCATTCTTCGAGCGGACCTTCGAGCTGACCGTGGTCGCCCGCGAGGTCAACGAGGAGCAGGGCGTCAAGGAGGCGATGCTGCACATCGCCGACGGCAACGGGGGCGGGTCGTACATCCAGCTCCTCGAACCGCTCGGCCCCGACACACCCGTCGGGAAGTTCCTCGCCAAGCGGGGTGAGGGGGTCCATCACGTGGCCTTCGGGGTCCCGGACGTCGCCGAGGCGATGCGGGAGATCGGCGACCGGGGCGTCAGGCTTCTCGACGAGGCTCCCCGGCACGGCACGATGGGTTCCTCCATCGCTTTCCTGCATCCCAAGGATGTCGGCGGAATGCTCACCGAACTCGTTCAGGCGCCAAAGCACTAAAGGCGCACCATGTCAAATGTAAGAAACGTTCGTACGTAACAAGTCGCGCAGAAAGCCAGAGGAGACCGACAACTCGGCGACTCCAGAGTACGCTGGCCTACCACCGGACGTGTGGATCCCCGCCACGGCTCCGCCTCGGATGTCCGACCAATCCCCCGTCCGGCCCGTGTAGCCGCCTCGACAACCCAGGATCGAGCCTCCATGCAGTCCGACATCGACGCCCAGCTCAACAATTTCTTCGAAGACGCCCCCGCTCGGGAATTCGACGTGGTGCTCCGAGGCTATGACCGGCACCAGGTCCACGACCATCTGAAGCAAGTCGACAACGAACTGCGCCAGACCAGGGAACAGCTCCAGGGCCTGCAACGAGAACTCGCCGACTCCCAGCGTCAGCTTCAGGAGCAGGAGCGTCCGACCTACTCGGGGCTGGGCGCCCGTATCGAACAGCTGCTGCGTCTGGCCGAGGAGCAGGCCACCGAGTTGGTCCAGGCCGCTCGTTCAGAGGCGAACGAGATCAAGGCCGCGTCCAAGGTCGAGGCCGCGGACCTGCGTGCCGCCGCGGAGAACGAGGCGGCGGAGAAGCGCGCCCTCGCCACCCGCGAGGCCGACGACATGCGCACCACCGCCGAGCGGGACGCCGACGAGATCCGTTCGACCGCTCGCCGTGAGGCCGACGAGCTGACCGCCACCACCGAGCGCGAGGTCGCCAAGCTCAGGGCGACCGCCGACCACGAGGTCGCGGAGAAGCGCGCGGACGCCGAGCGTGAGATCGCCAAGCTGCGCACCACCACCGAGCGCGAGGTCGCCCAGCTGCGCGCCTCGACCAAGCGCGAGCGCGACGAGATCCTGACCACCGCCAAGCGCCAGGCCGACGAGATGCGCGCCCAGGCCCAGCGGGTCCTTGAGGAGTCCGAGGCCAAGCGCGCCCAGGACGAGGCCGAGTTCGAGATCCAGCTCGCCTCCCGCCGCGAGGAGGCCGAGCGCCAGGAGGCCGAGCGCCACGCCACCGCGCAGGCCAACACCCAGAAGCTGGTCTCCGAGGCCGAGCAGCGCGCGGCGACCGCCGAGCAGCGCGCGACCAAGGCGACCCAGCAGGCCGAGCAGACCCGCCGCGAGGCCGACACCCACGCCAAGCAGCTGCTCGCCAACGCCCGCAAGAACGCCGACCAGCTCGTGGCGGACGCCAAGTCCAGCGCCGAGTCGATCGTCTCCGAGGCCAAGTCCGAGGCCGAGCGCAGCCGTACGGTCGCCCAGCGCCAGGTCGACGAGCTGACCCGCCAGCGCGACAGCATCACCAGCCACCTCGCGCAGCTGCGCCAGCTGCTCGGCGGCGCGCCGCTGCCCGCGGCCGACCCCGAGCCCGCGATCGCCGCGGCGCCGCCCAAGCCGGCCATCCCGGCCTCCAACGGCAGCGAGAAGCCGCTCGCGCCCGCCGCGAAGTCGCCCGCCAAGGACGACGACGCGGAGTGGTGGCAGGAGTAGTCCCCCGCCTGGCGAGGCGTCACGACGGCTACACATGACGGCTACGAGAGAGCCTGGCGACCCTGAGGGTCGCTAGGCTCTCTTGTCACGTTCCCCGCCGTTCCCCCACCGCCAGGAGCACCAGTGTCCGAAGCGTCCCAGCCGCCCCAGGCGTCTCCGGCGCCTCAACCGCCCCAGGCGGCCGACGCCGCCCGGCCCGCCGTGCCGAAGGCCAGGCCCGAGTTCGCCGAGCCGTACGGCAAGCCGGGCAAACCGCTGACGAGGAACCCGTTCCTGATCGGGCTGACCGGGGGCCTGGGGATACTGACGGCCTGGGCGCTGGCCCAGGCGCTGATCACGGCGCGCAGCGTGATCGTACTGGTCGTCGTGGCGATGTTCCTCGCCGTCGGGCTCAACCCGGCGGTCGAGGCGTTACAGCGGCGCAGAATGCCCCGCCGGGGGGCGATCTCGATCGTCTTCGGCGGGGTGATCCTGTTCTTCGTGCTGTTCGGTCTGGCGATCGTCCCGCCGGTGAGCCGGGAGGCGGCCTCCTTCGTCAGCGCGGTGCCCGGCTACGTCAGGGAGCTGCTGGCCAACCCCACGCTGAGGGCACTGGACAGCGACTACCAGATCCTCACCAGGATCGGCGACTACGTCACCAACGGCGGCCTGGCCCAGGCCGTGGCCGGCGGCCTGGTCGGTGCCGGCGCCGTGGTGTTCGACACGTTCTTCTCCGGCTTCACGCTGCTGGTGCTGACGCTGTACTTCCTCGGCTCGCTGCCCTCGATCAAGGACTACCTCTTCCGGCTCGTGCCGAGCAGCCGCAGGGAGCGGACCAGGGCGCTGGGCGACGAGATCCTCGACGGCATCGGCGGTTACGTGGCCGGGAACCTGCTGATCTCGGTGATCGCCGGGGTGACCACCTGGGTGTTCCTCGCGGTGCTGAACATGCCCTACGCGCTGGCCCTCGCCCTGGTCGTGGCGGTCGCGGACCTGATCCCGCTGGTCGGGGCGACGATCGGCGCCGTGCTGGTGACGCTGGTCGCGCTGCTGCAGTCCTGGACGCTCGGCGTGGCCTGCGGGGTCTTCTTCCTGATCTACCAGCAGATCGAGAACTATCTGATCTATCCGCGCGTCATGAAGCGCTCGGTCGACGTGGCCCCCGCGGTCACCGTGATCGCCGCGTTGTTCGGCGGCGCGCTGATGGGCATCGTCGGGGCGCTGCTGGCCATCCCGGTGGCCGCGGCGATCGCGTTGATCATCCGTGAGGTCGTGCTTCCCCGGCAAGCCCGGCTGTGAAGGCGGCCACGGCGCCGTTGAACGCCTCTGGCTGTTCGAGCGCGCTCAGGTGCCCGGCCCGCTCGATCACGGCCAGCCGCCCGTCGGGTACGGCCTCGACCATCGCCCGCGCTTCGGCGACCGGGGTGGTCTCGTCCTCCTCCCCCACGATCACCAGGGCGGGGACCGTGAGCCCGCGCAGGGTGTCGAAGGAGTCGGGACGGCCCGCCATGGCCCGTTGCGCCCAGGCGACCGCCCCCGGCGGGGCCGACTCGATCAGGGCGCGCACCCGGCCGAAGACCATCGCCCTGCTGCGCGCGGTCGTCCTGCCGACCATCGCGGGCATGATCTCCCCGGCCAGGAAGGAGGAGCCCTCCGCGAGCACGGTCGTGGCGACGCGTTCGCGGTACGCCCTGGCCTCCTCGGTGTCGGCGCTCGCCTTGGTGTCGGCGAGCACCACTCCGAGCAGCCGATCGGGGTGGCGCCTGCACATGGCCATCGTCACGTAGCCGCCCATGGACTGGCCGACGACGACGGCCCTGTCGATCTTCCGGTGGTCGAGCAGGCGCGCCACGTCATCGGCCATCACGTCGACGGAGGGCTCCTGGTCACCGAGTGGGGAGCCGCCGAAGCCACGCAGGTCGGGGGTGATGACCTCGCAGGAGGAGGACAGTCCCTCCCGCTGGGTCAGCCACATGGCCGAGGAGAGCGGGAAGGCGTGCAGCAGGATGACCGGGAGTCCCTGCCCGGCTGATCGCGTGTACATGAGCACGCTGTCCACCGTAGCCCCGCCGTCCGTGATTCGCGGACCCTATCCCTCGCCGGGCACCTCGCCGAGCATCTCGTGGGGTACCTCGTGGGGCAGCGGATGGGCCGCCGGATTGACGCGCCGTACGATCTCGTTCAGGACGATCCGCACGTACGGCTCGCCGACCCACAGGTGTTTCGCGCCCTCGACCCCGACGACCTCGGCCTGCGGCACCCGCGCGAAGCGGGCCTTGGCCTCCTGCGGCCTCAGGTAGTCGTCGAACTCGGGGACCAGCGCCGTCAGCGGACGGCCGAAGGCCGCCCAGGCGTCGAGGTCGGCGTCGGTCGCCCGGCGCAGCGGCGGAGAGAGCAGGACGGCCCCCGTCACCAGCGGGTCGCGGCCCCATTTGAGCGTCAGCTCGGTGCCGAAGGACCAGCCGACCAGCCAGACGTTCGGCAGGTCGTGGAACTCGGCGTACTCCAGCGCCGCGGCGACGTCGAAGCGCTCCTCCTCGCCGTCGCCGAAGACCCCCTCCGAGGAACCGCGCTCGGAGGAGGTGCCGCGCGTGTTGAACCGCAGCACCGCCAGGTCCGCCAGCGCGGGCAGCCGGTTGGCGGCCTTGCGGTACAGGTGGCTGTCCATCATGCCGCCGTGCGTGGGCAGCGGGTGCAGGCAGACCAGCGTCGCGACCGGCGGCCTTCCCGGGGGAAGGGCCAGCTCTCCGACGAGCCTCAGCCCGTCGCCGGTGTGCAGCTCGATCGGCTCCCTGCGCGCGGGCAGCACCGTCGAGGACCTGATCTCCATGTCTGTTCCGTGTCTCCTCACCGGCGGCCGGAGTGCCGCCGTTTTTCCGTACCCGGCCCGGTGTTCGGCGCCGGGTCTCAGTATCGGCTCCGGCCTGGACCGCGCCGTATCCGGTTGCGCCAGCACGCGGTGTGCCAGTGCCTGCGTTCCTGCTCTCCGCCCCGCCAGGCGGGCCAGCTCACCAGGTGCGGAACGCCCGGTCTGAGTTCCTGGTCACAGCCGGGGCACCGGTAGACCTTGTCCGCGCCCGCGCCGGTGACCCGGCGCACGAACCAGTCGCCGTCCGGCCACTCCTCGACCTGGTCGACGCCGGGCACCGAGGAGCCGACGGGGCGTGCGGGGCTTCCCCGTCCGTCGCCCCGGTCGAAGGGGTCGATCCGGCGGGCTCTGCGGGGGCTCATGACAGGCCGCGAATGCTTCGCACGCCGGCCGTGACGAGCTGGTCGAGCAGCGGCGCGGGGGCGAAGGCCGGGTCGCGGTACTCGGCGTAGAGGGCGCGCAGTCCGTCGCGGACGGTTTCCAGGCCCAGCGCGTCGATCATCTCGAACGGCCCCGCCGGGTATCCGCAGCCGAGCCGCATGGCCGCGTCGATGTCCTCGGTCCCTGCGTAGCCCGAGTCGTACATCCGCACGGCGTCGTTGAGGTACGGGTACAGCAGGGCGTCCACGACGAACTCGGCCCGGTCCTTGCAGTGCACCGGGACCCGGCCGACGATCTTGGTCAGTCCCTCGACGGCGCATGTCGCCTCCGGCGAGGTGAGCACGGTCGAGGCGACCTCGGCCAGCCTGTCCCCGACCAGGTGCAGGCCGACCAGGCGCCTGGGGTGCGGCAGCCGCGCGGCCAGTTCGATCACGGGGGTGTGCGACAGCGCGATGACCACGTCGGCGGTTTCCACCGCGCCCTCAAGCGCGTCCTCCGCCTCGCCCGCCGTCACCGTCTCCAGGGCGGTCGTCCTGAACCCGGCGTCGCCGAGCCTGGCCGCGAACTCGCGCGCGCCCTCACCGAGCACCGCGACGGAGCTGACCGTGGGCTTGCCCGACGCCGGAGGGGTGGCAACGGCCTGCCCGTCGTAGAAGCCCGCTCCCGTCTTACGGCCGAGCAGGCCCGCGGTGACCAGCTCCCGCAGGATCGGCGCGGGGGCGTGGCGGCGGTCGCGTGTCTCCTGGAACAGCACGCACATCACCTCGTAGGAGGTGTCCAGGCCGATCAGGTCGAGCAGCGCGAAGGGGCCCATCGGCACGCCGACGCCGAGTTTCATCGCGGCGTCGATGCCGTCGCGGGTGGCCAGGCCGTTCTCCAGCAGGACGGCGGCGTGGTTGAGGTAGGTCAGCAAAAGCCGGTTGACCACGAATCCGGCGCGGTCGCCGACGCTCACCGGCGTCTTGCCGAGCCGCCGCGCCAGGGCGGCGATCTCCTCGGCCAGGCCGTCCTCGGTGACCACCGTGTGGACCACCTCGACCAGCCTCATGACCGGCGCGGGGTTGAAGAAGTGCATGCCGACGACGCGTCCCGGCCTGCCGGTCGTGGCCGCGATCTCGGTGACGGAGAGGGAGGAGGTGTTGGTCGCGAGCACCGCGGACGGCTTGCAGATCCGGTCCAGGTCGGTGAACAGGGCCCGCTTGAAGTCCATGACCTCGGGGATGGCCTCGATGACGAGGTCGGCGTCCGCGAGGTCCTCCCGCGAGGTCGTCAGGGTGATCCGGCCGAGGATCTCGGCCCGCTCCGCCTCGCTCAGCCTGCCCTTGGCCAGGGCCCGTCCGGTCGAGTTCTCCAGGTTGTCCCGGCCTCGCCCGAGCGCGTCGGGATCGGCCTCGACACCGATCACCCTGAGCCCCGCGCGGGCGAAGACCTCCGCGATCCCCGCCCCCATCGTGCCGAGCCCGACGACTCCGACCTTCTCAAAGCTCCGCGTCATGCCGCCAGTCTCCCAGAGCCCATCACCTCCCCCCAAAACCAACCCAGATAACCAACCGGTAGCAACCCCGACGCCTCTTCCCGGTACCGTCCGGCGAAATCAAAGCAGTCGGTGAACGGATGAAGCCCTGTCGTCCTCGACGACGGACCACGCTCTCGCCGCGCGGCGAGAGCGGTCGCCCGCGATCGAGGCTCGACGTCTAGAGACCCCGCGCCACCGGCCTCCCCGCCCGATAGACCGCGCGGACCCGGCGTACGTCGTCGATGTGGTGGACGGGATCGCCGTCGACGACGAGAAGGTCGGCGTCATAACCGGGAGCGACACGGCCTTTGCGGTGCCCGAGGCCGCAGGACTCGGCGGCGAGGGAGGTGACGGAGGCGAGCGCTTCGACATTGGTGGCGACCTGTGCGGCGAAGTAAACGAGATCGCCGGGAAGTACGTCATGAGGTTTGTGAGGGTTGATGCCCGCGTCGGTGCAGCAGACGACGCGCACGCCATGGCGTTGCATGTAGGCCTGGTTCTCCCAGTAGGGCTCGATGGTCTCCAGGACCTCGGGAGGCATCCCCTCACGGGGTTTGACGACCGTACAGCCGACGAAGGTGCCGGCCGCGGCCATGGCGTCAACGGTCCGAGGGTCGAGCCGCACCCCTGACCGCGTCATGAACGTGCAGTGTTCGATGCCGTCGACTCCGGCTGCCACGGCGTCGGTGATTCCCGCCGCAGCGTGCGCGTGCGCGGTGACAGGCAGTCCCAGCCCGTGAGCGGTCCGGGTGACCGCCCGCAGATCCGCCAGACCGTACTGCGATCCCCCGGGGTTGGTCCCCTTGGTGGACATGCCCCCCGTTGCCATGACCTTG
Organism: Streptosporangium sp. NPDC000239; assembly: GCF_040300765.1. Taxonomy (NCBI): domain Bacteria; kingdom Bacillati; phylum Actinomycetota; class Actinomycetes; order Streptosporangiales; family Streptosporangiaceae; genus Streptosporangium; species Streptosporangium sp. NPDC000239. The sequence goes on from NZ_JBEPEI010000002.1 coordinate 190,287, forward strand.
ACGAGGTCGGTCCCGTGTTCGGCGCGGGAGGTGACGGCGGCGACCAGTTCCTCCGCCCCTTCGGCCTCTCCGCCGAGGTACCAGCAGTGTCCACGGTTACCGGTGATGGGAGGGCCGGCCGCGAGGATCTGAGGGCCCGGTTCCCCCGTGGCGTACTCGTCGCGCAACCGTAGCGAGAGATATCCACGGTCGCCGAGGTCGCGAAGGGTGGTGATGCCGGCGTGCAACGCCTGGGCGGCGTGTTCCCGCATTCGCGTCATGACGGTGGCGTCATCGTCGTGAAGCATCTGGTGTTCGGTGTTGCCGTTCGGGTCGAACGCCAGGTGGGTGTGCGCGTCCACCAGTCCCGGCATGAGGGTCACGGCCCCCAGGTCCGCCAGCGCCACCCCTTCCGGCGGGGGAGCGCCGGTGAGGTCGACGTCAACGATCCGGCCGTCTTCGATCAGGACCATGACCGGACGCGGATGCGCGGTCTCTCCGTCGAACAGGCGCGCACCGCGGACAGCCAGTCGAGAATCTCTCACGAACGCACTCCCATTATGGTCATGAATAATTCTCCGTTTCGGAACTCCTTACCACCGGTGAAAAGACTGCGTTCGGTGGCGCAAGCACCGGTGGCACGATCCGTCCCAGGTGAATTCATCTCCCGGGGGCATCGGAAATCGTAGGTCACCGTGGCCCGAAGTCGATAACGACCGATCAGCCCGGCGGGTGAGAAACGGCGGCGAAAAGACCGTCGGCGCAGGTGAGGCATATGATTCCGTCGCCTGAACGGCGTGGCGGGCAGGGGTTGTTCCGGGTCACCGAAACAATCAGCCTCGGGCCTTTCTCGTTTCTCCTCCTCGCGGGCACCGCCCGACCGATGCGAATGCGGCATCGACCGTGTCCGCACCGGAAGCCCGGTCCCGACACGGCTTGGCGAAAGACGGCGGCAGCGGGCACAACGCAACCTGATCGATTCCGATCACCGCCAAAACGACGGGGACAGGCGCCAAAGCTCTTCGGCCAGGAAGGGATACACCGCCGATCACCTCACCTGCTCCGAGCCGCCCGCCGTTCCTCGGTCGCGGGCGGAACGGCAGGATCGGAAACGGGTCACGGAGCGAACCGGGCGAAGAACCTCCTCGTCCTGTCGTGGAACCGGCCTTCGTCGGCGGTGAAGCCCCTATGGACCGCCTCATATCCGCGACGACGCGGGATATGAGGCGATCCGGAACCGGCGACGAGCGGCTGGGTCTAGGCTTGGGTGCCATGCGTCTGGTCATCGCGCGGTGCAGCGTGGATTACGTGGGAAAGCTCACCGCTCATCTTCCGATGGCGCCCAGGCTCATCCTGATCAAAGCCGACAGTTCGGTCTCCATCCATGCGGACGACCGGGCGTTCAAGCCTCTGAACTGGATGAACCCGCCCTGCAAGCTCCGTGAGGAGGAGGGCACCTGGACGGTCACGCACGGCAAGACCGGGGAGAAGCTCGTCCTGACGATGGAGGAGATCCTGCACGACTCCAGCCATGAGCTGGGGGTCGACCCCGGCCTGGTCAAGGACGGGGTCGAGGCCCACCTGCAGGAGCTGCTGGCCGAGCACATCACCACGCTGGGCGCGGGCTGGACACTGGTCCGCCGCGAGTACATGACGGCGATCGGCCCGGTGGACATCCTCTGCCGTGACCACACCGGCGCCTCGGTCGCCGTCGAGCTCAAGCGCCGGGCGAACATCGACGCCGTGGAACAGCTGACCCGCTATCTGGAGCTGATGAACCGCGACCCGCTGCTCGCGCCCGTCAGCGGGATCCTGGCCGCCCAGGCCATCGTGCCGCAGGCCAGGACCCTGGCCGAGGACCGCGGCATCCGCTGCGTGACCCTCGACTACGACGAGCTGCGCGGCATCGAGCGCACCGACACCCTGTTCTGAGACCACTGTCACGACGCCGCTGTCCTCCGTTCGGAGGACAGCGGCGTTCCACCGGTCGTGGGTGCCGCCGAAGCCGTACGAGGCGGACGCTTGAGGCATGGATACGGCGGTGAAGGTACGTGGCCTGACCAAACGGTACGGCGACGTGCAGGCGGTCGGGGGCATAGACCTCGACATCCACGCGGGCGAGGTGTTCGCGATCCTCGGCCCGAACGGCGCGGGCAAGTCGACCACGGTTGAGATCCTCGAAGGGCACCGGACCAGGGACGCGGGCGAGGTCAGCGTCCTGGGTGCCGACCCCGGCAGGCCGACCCGGGACTGGCGTTCCCGGATCGGGATCGTGTTGCAGACGGCCAACGACATGACAGAGGCGACGGTCGGGGAGACCGTACGGCACTTCGCCGGGTACTACCCGGCTCCGCGCGACCCGGACCAGGTCATCGAGCGGGTGGGCCTGACGGACAGCGCGGGCAAGCGCGTCCGGCAGCTCTCCGGAGGGCAGCGGCGACGGCTGGACGTGGCGCTCGGGGTGATCGGCGATCCTGAGCTGCTCTTCCTCGACGAGCCGACCACCGGGTTCGACCCGGAGGCCAGGCGGCGGTTCTGGGAGCTGATCCGGGACCTGGCGGGCCAGGGGACCACGATCGTGCTGACCACCCACTACCTGGACGAGGCCGAGGCGCTGGCCGGCCGGGTCGCCGTGGTCTCCGGCGGCCGGGTCGTCGCCGAGGGCGAGCCCGCGACGCTGGGCGGGCGGGCCAACGCCAAGGCCAGGGTGAGCTGGTCGGACGGGGGCGAGCGGCGCACGCTGGAGACGGACACCCCGACCGGGACCGTGCTCGAACTGACCCGGCGCTTCGACGGGGAGGTTCCCGAGCTCACCGTGACCAGGCCGACCCTGGAGGAGATCTACCTCGGGCTCGTCACCCCCTCCGAGGTGACCTCATGAGCCGGACGACCACCCATGTCCCCCTTTGGAGACCGTCCGCGGCACGACTGGGGCTGTCGCGGGCGGCCATCGAGACCCGGATGTTCCTCCGCGAACGGGACGCGGTCATCTTCGTCTTCTCCCTCCCGATCATCCTGCTGGCGATCTTCGGGGCGATCTTCAGCGGCACCCTTGAGGGAAGCGGCGTCAGCGTCGCCCAGCTGTACGTGTCGGGGCTGATCGGCTCGGCGGCGATGACGGGCTTCCAGAACCTCGGTATCGGCATCGCGATCGACCGTGACGACGGCACGCTCAAGCGGCTCGCGGGCACACCGCTGCCGCGTTCCTCCTACTTCGTCGGCAGGGCGTTGCAGACGCTGTTCCTGTCGCTGTGCCAGGTGGTGCTGCTGCTGGCCGTCGGGGTGCTGGCCTTCGGACTCGACCTGCCCATCCGGGTCTCGGCCTGGGTGACCTTCTCCTGGGTCTTCGTGCTCGGCGTGCTGTCCTCGGCGCTGCTGGGCGTGGCGGCCAGCAGCCTGCCCCGCTCGGGCCGGAGCGCGAGCGCGGTGATCTCCATGCCGTTCGTGGTGCTGCAGTTCGTCTCCGGGGTGTTCATCCCGGTCAGCCAGCTGCCCTCATGGCTGGTGAACATCGCCTCGGTGTTCCCGCTGAAGTGGATGTGCCAGGGCTTCCGCTCGGTCTTCATCGGTGACGCCGGGGCCACACTTGAGGTCGCCGGGTCCTACGAACTGGACCGGGTCGCCATGGTCCTGGGAGCCTGGGTCGTCGGAGGACTGGTGCTGTGCCTGCTGACGTTCCGGTGGAAGAGCCGCCGCGACGGATGACCCCTGAGGAACGGCCCCGTCCGGGCGGTGACCCGGCGGGGCCGAACACGTGGGAGTCGTCACCGGCCGTCTGGGAGATCCTGCTGGTCCCGGCGATTCTGCTGCCGGTCGTGCTCGTCGTCACCGGCGACATGACCGTGCCGGGGAAGGCGGTCGCGGCGGGCTGCCTGCTCGCCGCCGAGGTGCCGGGATGACGCCCGCCCCCGGGGAACGGCACGCCTACCACCGCATGGACGGCTGGGAGCGGCTCTATCTTCTCGACCTCATCGTCTCCGTCGCCTTCGTCCTCCTCGACGACGCGCTCACCGTCGCCTGGAAGGCGGTCGTGCTGTGCCTGCTGGGCGGTTGCACGGCGGCCTACGTGTTCCTGGGCAGGCGCATCCCAGGGGGACCGTACGGCACGAACGGGCGCGCCTACGTGGTGCTGTCGATCGTGCTCTTCACCCCGGTCTCGGTGCTCTGCCCGCCGACCCGTTTCCTGCTGTTCGCCTTCGGGCCGCAGTACTACATCCTGCTGCCGAAGCGGCAGGCGATGCTCGCGACCGTGGCGCTGAACGTGGCCCCCGTGCTGTGCCTGCCCCTGTTGCCCTCCAGTGGGGAGGACCTGCTCGCGTTGTCCGTCATCGGGCTGCTCTCGCTGGCCTCGAACCTGGTCTTCGGGCCCTGGATCCAGGATGTCGTCGAGCAGAGCAAGGGACGCGCCCTCCTCATCGAGGAGCTGGAGAACAGCCGTGCCGAGGTGGCCAGGCTCTCGGCGGCGCAGGGGGCGGCGGCCGAGCGGGAACGGCTGGCCGGGGAGATCCACGACACCCTGGCTCAGGGCTTCACCAGCATCATCATGTTGCTGCAGCAGCCGGACGAGCGGCGGATCGGGCTGGCCGTGCGGACGGCGAGGGAGAACCTGGCCGAGGCCCGCGCGCTGATCGCCGCGCTCGGCCCGGCGCCGCTCGACGGCTCGACGCTGGAGGAGGCGCTGGGGCGGATGGTCTCCCGGTTCGGCGAGGAACTGGCCGTCACCGCCTCGTTCGGGGTGAGCGGCGAGTCGCAGCCGATGTGGACCGGGGCCGAGGTCGTCCTGCTGCGCGCGGCGCAGGAGGCGCTGGCGAACGTCCGCAAGCACGCCCGCGCCTCGGCCGTCACGGTGACGCTGGACCATCTTCCCTCCGCGGCCCGGCTGACCGTCCGCGACGACGGCGTGGGGCTCGGGCCCTCGGCCGCCGACGGGTACGGCCTGCGCGGCATGCGCGCGCGGGCCGAGCAGGTGGGAGGGTGTCTGTCGCTGACGGCCGCCGCCGGCGAAGGCACCGTCCTGGAGATCACCGTCCCCGTTTCCCCGGCGACGGTCAGACGAGGAGTTTGACGAGTGCTACGACTGATGATCGTCGATGACCACCCCGTGGTCCGTGAAGGCCTGCGGGGCATGCTTGAGGCGGCGCCGGAGATCACCGTGGTCGGGGAGGCCGCCTCCGGGGACGAGGCGGTGGCGCGGGCCGTGCAACTGCGACCCGAGGTGATCCTGATGGACCTGCGGATGCCGAACGGCGACGGGGTCAGCGCGACCTCGCGCATCCTGGCCGCCCTGCCGCGGAGCCGGGTGATCGTGCTGACCACCTACGAGACGGACCAGGACATTCTGCGGGCGGTCGAGGCCGGGGCGGCCGGTTACCTGCTGAAGGACACCTCGCGGGCCGACCTGCTGGCCGCGATCGCCTCCGCCGCGCGTGGGGAGACGGTGCTGTCGCCGTCCGTGGCGACCCGGCTGGTGACCAGGATGCGCGCCCCGGCGGCCGAGACCCTGTCGCCGCGCGAGGCCGAGGTGCTGGCGCTGGTGGCCGAGGGGCTCACCAACGCCGAGATCGGCCGGGCGCTGTTCATCAGCGAGACCACGGTGAAGACCCACCTGCTACGGGTCTTCGGCAAGCTGGGGGTCTCCGACCGTACGGCCGCCGTCACCACCGCTTTGGACCGTGGGTTCCTCGTCCGCTGAGGCCCTTCACGGACGTGGGTGACTTGACTGCCCAGTCAGGCTCGTGACCTTCTTGCATGAAGTGTGCAAGCAACAGGACACTTACTCTTCCGCAAAAAGGATCTTGCACCCATAATGGGGGATTCCGGGGGCCAGGATCATGAGGTGGAAGTGATAAAACGAGCATTTGTCAACCCCACGTCAAGGCGGGGTGCTTGACATGAACGGCCGGCCTTACCGGGGAATGTCAGCGGAGGAACGTCTCGCCGAACGACGGGAACGTTTGATCTGCGCGGCGTACACCCTCTATTCCGACCCCGGATTCCCAGAGACGACGATCGAGAGGCTGTGCGCCACGGCGCGCATCTCCAACCGCGCGTTCTACGAATGTTTCTCCGGGCGCACCGAACTCATGCGGGCACTGCACGAGAGGTGCGTCCAGGAGGCCGTCTCGGCGGTGGCGAAGGCCGTCGAGGAGGCTCCCGACACCCTGCTCGGCAGGGTCGAGGCGGGCATCACGGAGTACATCAACTTCGTCACCGAGGACAGAAGACGCGCCCGGATCATGCACCTGGAGGTGCGCAGGGCGGGCGACTGCCTCACCACCTCACGGCAGCAGGCCGTACGGGCCTTCGCGAGGATCGTCGCAGCCGGTGCCCTCGGTCCTCCGGACACGGTCGGGGTCAACCGGCACCTGCTCACGCTGGGCATGATCGGCGCCGTCCACGAACTGCTCATCGAGTGGGTGCTGGCCGAGGACCCGCCCCCGGTCTCCGACCTGGTCGGTACGGCCGTGCACATCTTCCACCGGTCGTTCGCGACATGACCGCCAGGTGAGCCCACCCGTCCCCCTCGCCCCGGTCGTCCCCGGGGCGTGGGGGGTCAGGCGACCGCGGCCATGGGCACCTCGACGATGAGCACCCGGTTGAGGCGGGTCACCGCCAGCACCCGCATGACCCGGACGGGCACCCCTCTCAGCACCAGGCGGCGCCCGGTCTCAAGCGCCCGGCGGTGCGTGCCGACCAGCACGCCCAGGCCGGTGGCGTCGATCATCTCAAGTCCGGAGAGATCGACGATCAGATCACCGTCACCGGAGTCGACCGCGCTGTGCAGTCGCGGGCGCACCACGGCTACGGTGCCCACGTCGAGGCGGTTGCCCACCACGACCACCTGCGCCCCGGGCTTTCCAACGGCGCGCATACCCCCTCCTCAGACCGATCTCGGCGCCACCTCGGTCGGCCGACCACGTGCACATCGGACCGTGTGAAAGCCCTGTCCCAGGACTGGGCTTTCTGCCGTCATGAGGAGCCCTTGCCCCCTTCTGGGAGAAAGATGCTGTTCATAACCAACCTTTTTCCTGCGCGACACGGATCGCGGTGATCCGGTTGGTCGCGCCGAGCTTGGTGATGGAGCTGGACAGGTAGTTGCGCACCGTCCCCTCGGTGAGGTGCAGTGAGGCCGCGATCTGGGCGACCGTCGCCCCCTGGGAGGCCAGGGACAGGGCGTCGCGCTCGCGTTCGGTGAGCGGGTTCTCCCCCGCCATCATCGCCGAGGCGGCCATCTCGGGGTCGAGATATCGGCCGCCCGCGTGGATCTTGCGGATCGCCGCCGCCAGTTCCTCGGCCGAGGCGTCCTTGGGGACGAACCCGCGCACCCCCGCGGCCAGCGCCCTCCTCAGGTAGCCCGGCCGCCCGAAGCTGGTCAGGATCAGCACGGCGTGACCGGGCAGTGTCTCGGCCACGCTCAGCCCGTCCATCCCCGGCATCTCGATGTCCAGCACCACCACGTCCGGGCTGTGATCCTGTACGGCCTGTGCCACCAGGTCGCCCCTGGACACCTCGGCGACCACCTCGATGTCCGGCTCCAGGCCGAGCAGCGTGGCGATCGCCCTGCGGATCAGGTGCGCGTCGTCTGCCAGCAGAACCCGGATCATCGTGCCCCCTCCAGCGGGATCGTGGCCCGCAACCTGAACTCCCCCGCGCCCTCGCCCGCGCCCGCGGTGAGGACCCCGCCCATCGCCGTCACCCGCTCCGACATGCCCGTCAGCCCGGTGCCGCCGCGCCCGCCCGGCCCGGTGGCGCCGTCGTTGGTCATCTCCAGCACCGCCGTACCCTCCCGCAGGGTGATCGCGATCCGGCAGCGGGTCGCCGAGCTGTGCCTGAGCACGTTGGTCGTGCCCTCCCTGATCACCCAGGCCAGCAGCGTGGCCGCCTCGTCGGGGACCCCCTCCTTCGGGAGTTCGAGGGAACAGCCGATGCCGCCCGCCTCAAGCACGGCCGTCATGCTGCGCAACTCGGCGTCGAAATCGACCGTGCGGTAGCCGCGCACCGCCGTACGGATCTCCTTGAGCGCCTCGCGTGCCAGCACGCGCACCTCGCCCATCTCCGCGGCGGCCCGCTCGGCGTCCACGGCCGACAACTTGGCGGCGACCTCGCTCTTGAGCGCGATCGCGGACAGGCTGTGCCCGACCAGGTCGTGCAGGTCACGGGAGAAGCGCAGCCGTTCCTCGGTCACCGCCAGCCTGGCCATGGCCTCCTTGCCCTCCTCGGCCGCTCTGACCACCTTCCAGAACCAGAGCTGGAAGCGGTTGGCCCACGGCATGAACATGGCCATCGCGAGGAAGGTCGCTATCGCGAGGGCGGAGGTGTCGTCGAGCCCGAGACGTCCGCTGGGCACGACGAGCACCGCGACGGCCGCCGCGCCGACGGACACGGCGATCGCCCCTCTCCTGTCCAGCAGCAGGGCCGCGCCCGAGGACCAGGCGACGGCCAGGAGCCCGAGGGACCACAGCTCACCGTGCAGGGACACCAACATGACCAGGACGAGCGCGCCGGAGGCGATCATCTCGCGGGTCGCCCTGACCCCGGCGATCGAGGCTCTGACCATCTGCACGTACAGGATGCTGAAGGCGGCCGTCCCCGCCATATCGAAGATCGTCAGAGGGGCCAGGAGGTGCCGGCCCTGCGCGGTGAGCCTCACGAAGGTGCCGAGCCAGGCGAAGGCCACGCCGATCAGCAGCGTGCCGACGGTCGACCTGCGCAGCCGCTCGACACTCGTACGCCCGGGATGGCACCACAGCGACATCCGCAGCTTGCCGAGGACGGTCTTCCAGGACGGACGTCCGGGCTCTCCGGAGAACACCGGCGAGGCGGGAGGCATGTCGCCTCCCGCCTCCCCTGTGTCACTTTTTGTCTGCATCTCGCGGTAGACGTTATCCGTGCCGGGGTTCCCACCGGAACAGCCATCCGGCCAACAGGGCCGTCACCGCGATCCAGACGACCAGGATTCCGAAGGAGGGCAGCGCCCCCGTCCACTGCTCCAGCACGCTCAGCGCCCTGCCGCTGCCGGAGTAGTGGTCGGAGCCGAGGAAGGCGCTGCGCATGATCTTCACGATCGGGGTGATCGGGAGCAGGCCGGAGATCGTCCCCAGCAGGCCGGGCAGCGCGTTCGTCGGGAAGGCGACCGGCGAGCCGATCATCAGGAGCAGGAGGATCGGGAGCACCGTGATCTGGGCCATCTCGGCGTTGGGGGTCAGGCCGGAGCAGGCGGCGGCCAGCAGCCCGAACACCGTCACCCCCAGGACCGCGGCCAGGAGCATCAACGGCACGTTGACCGGGGTCGCCCCCTCGGTGCGCTGGATCCAGATCCCCAGCAGGACGACCTGACCGAAGAAGAGAGCGAGCGCACCGAGGGCGCTTCCCGCCAGAACCGCCGCCGCAGAAGGCTGGCCCCCGCGCAGCCGCTTGAGCACCAGTTCCTCACGACGGGCCGTCAATGAGTTGACCAGGTTGACGAAGACCGCGAACCCCATCATCAGGCCCGGCATTCCGGTCAGCACGAAGAGCTTGGCGGACACCCCCTCGATGGTCGCGCCCCCCTGGGTCTGGGTGAACAGCCAGGCCATCAACAGCGGCATCAGCAGCACGGTGAACAGGACGGTGGTGTTCCTGAAGATCAGGGTCAGGTCGATCTTGGCCAGCCGTACGGCGTGCAGGGCGTCGGTTCTCATGGTCTGTCGTTGCCTTCCGGCCGTCGTGCGGCCTGTCGTCTCCCCGCGGATCGCTCCGCCGTCCACCCGGATGGTCTCCGGTCCTACGCCGTCTCCCCGAGGACCCGCATGAAGGCGTCCTCCAGGGTCCCCCGGCGTACGGTCAGCCGCTCCAGGACCTCGCCCCGGCTGTCGGCCCAGGCCAGCAGCGGTGAGAGGGCGGCGTGCGCGCGGGCCTGGACCTGGTCGCCGGTCAGCGTGTAGGCGACCTCGGTGCCGTCGCCCGTGTAGGTGAGCGCCGGGGCCGCGCCGTCCAGGAAGGGCAGCTCGTCGTAGGAGCGGGAGGCCCCGCCGAGCCGGAAGGAGATGGTGTCGCCGGAGCCCGCGACGACCTCCTCGACCGTCCCGTAGGTGTGGATCCGCCCCTCGTGCATGATCGCCAGGCGGCCCGCGAGGCGCTCGGCCTCCTCCAGGTAGTGCGTGGTGAGCAGCACACTCGTGCCGCGTTCCCGCAGGTCCTCGATCACCCGCCACGTGGTACGGCGCGCCTCGGGGTCCATACCGGTGGTCGGCTCGTCGAGGAAGAGCAGCTCCGGGGCGGACAGTACGGCCAGCGCGAGGTCGAGCCTGCGCTTCTGACCGCCGGAGAGCTGCTTGACCCTGGTCCTGGCCTTGTTCTCCAGGCCGACCAGCTCAAGCGCGCCCATGGTCTGCCGGTCGACGCCCTTCGTCCAGCCCGTGATGGACAGGCGTCCCGGCGTCCCGGTGCCGGACAGGGTCACGGGGCGTCCCGCGTCCTCGCTCAGCCCCTTCCACAGCCCGACGGTCTCGGCGACCGTGAGGTCCCCCAGGAAGCCACCCTCCTGCAGCATGATCCCGATACGGGGACGCAGGCTGCGGCGCTGCCTGATCGGGTCGAGGCCGAGGACCCTGACGCTCCCCTCGGTGGCGGGCGTGAAGCCCCCCAGGACCTCCATGGTGGTCGTCTTGCCCGCGCCGTTCGTGCCGAGCAGGGCGAAGATCTCGCCCCTGGCGACGGTGAAGGAGACGCCGCGCACCGCCTCGAAGTCACCGTACTTCTGCCGGAGCCCGCCGACCTCGATCACGTTTTCGAGGCCGACGGTTCCGATCTCCGCCGTGTCCGCGAGCTGTGGTGTTCTCATGGCGACAATCCTGCTGTTTCCGCCTTTCACCAGGTAGTCGCCGATATCACCACACCGGCAGAGAGATGTCAGCCGACGGAGCTGACAAATGTCATCCGGACCGGGGCGGCAGCGCCGGACGACGCCGGGACGGACGCCGCGAGAGGTCGGGAGCCTTCGCCGCAGGCCGCTCCTCAAGCGCGGCCAGCGCCAGCCGTACCGCCTCCTCGATCTGCGGGTCCCGGCCCCGCGCCCAGTCACCGGGGGTGATCTCCACCTCGACGTCGGGATCGACGCCGTAGTTCTCGACCCCCCAGCCGAGCTCGTCGAACCAGAAGGCGTACCTCGCCACGGTGATGTAGGTGCCGTCCACCAGGCGGTGGTCGCCCTCCGTGCCGATGACGCCGCCCCAGGTCCGGGTGCCGACCACGGGACCGAGCTTGTGGATCTTGAAGGCCGCCGTGACGATGTCGCCGTCCGACCCCGCGTTGTAGTCGGTGACCGCGACCAGCGGGCCACGCGGGGCGTCCTCGGGATAGGTGACCGGGTTCAGGCCCCTGGGCAGGTCCCAGGCGATGATCCGGCGGATCAGCTTCTCGATGATCAGCTCGGAGGTGTGGCCACCCCGGTTGCCACGCAGGTCGACCACCAGTGCCTCCCTGGTCATCTCCCTGCGCAGATCACGGTGGAACTGCGCCCAGCCCTCCGCGACCATGTCCGGGATGTGCAGATAACCGACCCTGCCTGCCCCCAGCTCACGGACGTGCGTCCTGCGCTCGGTGACCCAGTCCTGGTAACGCAGGCGCCGGTCGTCACGCAACGGGGTGACGACGACCCTCCGCCCACCGCCCAGGGTCAGCTCGACCGGTTTGTCCGCCGCACCGATCAGCAGCGGCGCCGGGCCCTGCGGGGGCACCGGACGGCCGTCCACGGCCAGCAGCCTCTCCCCCGGCGTGATCCCCGCCCCCGGTACGGCCAGCGGCGAGCGGGCGTGCACGTCCGAGGACTCGCCGGGCAGTACCCGGTCTATCCGCCAGTGGCCCTCCTCGTCCCGGGACAGGTCGGCGCCGAGCAGACCCACCGGCTCGGAGACCCGGTGCCCCCACGGAGCCGCGTAGACGTAGCAGTGCGAGGTTCCCAGCTCCCCCATGACCTCCCACAGCAGGTCCGCGAAGTCGTCCTGGGTCGCCAGACGCTCGACCAGCGGCCGGTACTCGTCGAGCACGGCCTCCCACTCCACCTCCGCCAGGTCCTCGACCCAGAAGTCGGCCCTGACCCTGCGGCCCATCTCGGTGTAAGCGTGCCGCCACAGGGCGACCGGGTCGGCGGTGACGCGGATACGCGACAGGTCGACGGTCGTGTCCTCACCGTTCTTGCCCGTGACCGGCCTGACCGTGAGGGTCCCCTTGTCCGAGACGACGAGCTGGGTGCCGTCCCCGCTCACCGCGTACCAGTCGAGCTTGTCCACCACCTCCTCGCACTTGCGCTTGACCAGGTCGAAACGGTCGAGCGCGGCCCTGGGGGCATCACCGCCGACCTTGTCCCGGTCCTCACCCAGCTCACCCGCCAGCGGCTCACGCAGCCAGACGATGCCGTCCTTGACCGCGCTGAGCGCCGAGTAACGTCCCTCCGGCACCGGCACCTGCACCACCCTGGAGGCGATGCCGTCGAGATCGACGGTGAACGGGAGATCGCCGTCCTTGTCGTCCTCGGGATCCGTCAGGGGCCGCCCCTCCCCGCTCGGCGCGAACGGCGAAGGCGTCGCCGCGGCCAGCGGCACCAGGTACGGCCGGTAGCCGAACGGGAAGGACATGTCGAAGGAGTGCGCGTCGTAGACGGGGTCGAAGCCCCTGCGCGACAGGAACGCCAGATACCTCCCGGCGAAGGCGGGCGAGACGTCGACGAACCGCCCGTCGGTGACGTCGGTGACGACCCGGTCGGCCATCCTCGCCAGCCTGATCCGGCGCAGCGGGGTCGCGTCCGGGTGCGACCACGCCAGCCATGCGGAGTCCGGAGACCAGGTCAGCCCGCTGATCTCGCCGTTCGCCCTGGACAGCTCGACGACCTCCCCCGAGGCCACGTCGACCAGGAGCAGCCCGCCGTCCCTGGCCGCGACCGCGATCGTGTTCGCGTCGGGCGCCACGGCCAGGTCACCGACCTCGCCCAGCCGCCCGGCGGCGATCCTGCGGGTCTCCCCACCGCCGGCCGGGCCGATCTCCAGCCCCTGACGCTCCCCGTCGTCGAAGACCCACACCACCCGGTCCGCGCCCAGAAGCCGAGGCGTGCCGGCGGCCAGGCCCGTGCTGAGCTGCCGCGCGGGCCCGTCCCGGTGGGTGAGCCAGTGCACCGTCCCCTGGACCTCGACCGCGCTCGCCTGCCCCGTCGCGTCCACCGCCAGATCGTGCAACCGCCACCCCGGATTGACCTGGTACGGCTGCCGCCCCCTCGGCGGCGAACCGAGCGTCACGTCGAGTTTGCGCGAGGAGCCGTCGAGATCGTCGAGCAGGTAGACGTCCCCGGCGTTCTGGTAGACGATCCTGGTCCCGTCAGTGGTCGCGTGACGGGCGTAGAAGACGTCATGGTCGGTGTGGCGGCGCAGTCCGCTGCCGTCGAGCTCACAGGAGTAGAGGTTGCCGACGCCCTCGTGGTCGGAGAGGAAGACCAGCCGTCCCCCGACCAGCATCGGGTTGGCGAAGGTGCCTCTCACCTCTGGCAGGACCTGTTCGAACTCATCCGACAGGCCGCGCCGTACCCACAGGCGGCCCGCCGTACCGCCTCGGTAACGCTTCCAGACGGCGGGGTCGCGGGAGAGTGAGGCGGTGAGCAACGCGACCGTCGCCCCCGCCTCCCCCGATCCCCCGCCGTCCCCCGTGGCCGACAGATCGAAGACCGGCCCGTACGGCAGCCGCTCGACGTGGCCGTCGCCGAGCGCGTAGGCCCAGTTCCGCCAGACGAACGGCTCGCCGGTCGCGCTGATCGCGAGAATCCTGCCGTCCGGAGTCCAGCCGCGGGTGCGGGTCCTGGGGTCGTTCCAGTAGGTCAGCCTCTCCGCCGACCCGGACTCAAGGTCGGCGAGGTGCACCTCGGGGTGGCCGTCGCGGACACTCGTCCACGCGACCCTGGTCGCATCGGGAGAGAGCCGGGGATGCGAGGCCGGCGCCCTGTCCGAGGTCAGGCGCCAGGCCCTGCCGCCTTCGGCGGGAGCGGTCCAGACGTCGTCGTCGGCGACGAAGGTCAGAGTCTCCCGGGAGATGTGCGGGAAACGCAGGTAAAAACCGGAAACCATCGGTAAATCATATTGTCAGCTATCTAACTAATCAGGAGTAATTCTGCGCAAGATACGCTGAGTCTCATGACCCGAGCTGACAGAGACAACCCGGTGGTGCTCTCCAAGATCTACACGCGCACCGGCGACGACGGCACGACGGCACTCGGCGACATGAGCCGCACCCGCAAGACCGACTCCCGGCTCGCCGCCTACGCCGACGTGGAGGAGGCCAACGCCGCGATCGGTGTCGCCCTGGCCGTGGGCACCCTCGACGAGGACGTCACCACGGTCCTGACCCGGGTGCAGAACGAACTGTTCGACCTCGGCGCCGACCTGTCCACGCCGATCACCGAGAACCCCGAGTTCCCCCCGCTGCGCGTCGAAGCCTCCTACGTCGAGTGGCTCGAAGCCAGGTGCGACGAGTTCAACGAACGGCTCAGGCCACTGCGCAGCTTCATCCTGCCCGGCGGCACCCTCGCCGTGGCCCAGCTCCACGTCGCACGGACCGTGGCCCGGCGCGCGGAACGGAACGTCTGGGCGGCCCTCGAAGAGCACGACGACGTCAACCCGCTGACCGCGAAGTACCTCAACCGCCTCAGCGACCTGCTGTTCATCCTGTGCCGCGTCGCCGCCGGGGGCGATGAGATCCTGTGGAAGCCGGGGGGTACGCGTTAGCGCTTGCTCCGCCTGGCTGTGTCTCTTTGCGCCGCCTTCGGCGCCGCGGGCTGTGTCTCCTTGCTCCGCCTGACGGCGTCGCGGGCTTGGGCGCTTCGAGCCGGCGCTTTCCCTCGTCGCTGTGTCTCTTTGCGCCGCCTTCGGCGCCGCGGGGCTTGGGCGCCCCGAGTCGGCGCTTTCCCTCGTCACTCCGTCGCTGCGCTCCTGCGTTCCTCAGTCCAAGCACCGACGGCGCCCAAGCCGGACACTCCTCACACTTGGGGCCGGGAAAGCCAAGATCAAACCCTTCGGAAGCGGCGTCCCGGTGTCCGGGTGGAACTCTTCACGCTTGGGGTCGGGGCGTCCGGGAAGGCGGAATGAGAGAGAGGCGCCTCGCGCCTCCTGCTCCCGTGTGGGGGTGGTCGCCTGTGTCGTCGGCTGGGTGGGATCGGGGGCTCCCCGCGTAGGCGCGATGGGTGCCAAAAGTTCATTTTTCGTGTGTTGGTTGGTTGCCGTCATGGGATGGGGCGCTTCGCCGGAGGGCTTAAAGATCTTGGGTGAGACGGGTCATCGTGCCCGGGAATGAGCCTCCTGGAGGTTCACCGAAAGGCCAACGGCGGCCGAATCCGGAGCGGTTAAATCTGTTTGGAGCCGAAAGAGAAGGAGAAGGCGGACGGCTTTCTCACAATTGAGAAACAGGAGACCGGAGCCTACGGCAATGGCCTTCACCTGGCGGTTCCCCGAGAGGCCGCCCCACGGGCACGACCGCCGCGGACGGGCCAGCGGACACGTCTCCGGGTTTCCATGAACGGCACGAGCAGCCGACAAGTCGGGCTTTGACCTCGCCGTCGACCACCATCCCCGCGATGGCAAAATGTCATGGCTTGTCCCTTATAGGCGGGTGACACTTATCGCCGAATGGGCGGGGTCCGCCGACGCGAATCCCCATAGAACGCCCCGCCGTCCACGGACCGGCCGGAACGTTCCCACCACCCGGCTACCGGCCGGAACCGGCGACGGCCCGGCCGGACGGGTTCGAACCCACAGGCCGGTGCGACGCGCGACAGCGGAGATCCACCCGGTTCGAACGCCGGGCC
The DNA here is from genome assembly GCF_040300765.1 of Streptosporangium sp. NPDC000239. NCBI lineage: Bacteria > Bacillati > Actinomycetota > Actinomycetes > Streptosporangiales > Streptosporangiaceae > Streptosporangium > Streptosporangium sp. NPDC000239. Next base: position 206,086 of record NZ_JBEPEI010000002.1, read on the forward strand.
CATCCCGACCGGGATCACCTCAATCCCCCACCGGCCAGGCCGGGCCCGGAGCGCGAATCCCGCACACGCGCCGTGACCCCGCCCCTTCCCCGTCCGGGCCGAGATCTCCGTTCCGGAGCCGGGTTCCATTCTCCGAGCGTTATGGCCGCCGCGCCGCCGTCCGCGCACGGACCGGGCGCAGCGCGCCAAGCCGGGGAGGCGATATGGACCCCGACCTCCCGCCCCTTGGACGCGCCCCGTCGCACATGCGCAGCGTGGACGGGTGGCGACGGAGGGTTCCGAGGGTCGTTACTTACCGTTTGCCTTGACATACGAAAATGCTATGCCTTTACGAGGCTTGTCAATCTATCTGTTGCATGTCACCTTTAGTGCAGCCCTGGCCGGCCACGGGCTCCTGCTAGTCCCTTCCCCCCTTTGTGGGACTTGTGAGAGGAGTCATCCGTAGTGAGGTCCAAGACAAGGTTGGGGGGCGTCGCCGTACTGGCGGCAGCCGCCCTGGCCACATCCGCGCTCACGAGCGCGACCGGCGCGTACGCCCAGCCGAACGGCACCGGCCCTTCGGCCACCGCGAACTCCGATGGCGCCTACGCCCCGCCGGACGCCCAGAGCAGTGAGCGTGCGATCGCCACCGCGGACAGGGCGCTGGTGGCGCAGTCCCAGGCACTGCACAAGGCTCCGGAAGACAGCTTCGTCCGCGAGAAGACCGTCGTGGGCACCTTCGGCCTCCAGTACGTGCACTACAAGCGCAGCTACCGGGGCCTTCCCGTCTACGGCGGTGACGTGATCGTCGCCACCGACCGGACGGGCGAGCAGGCACGGGACGTCGTCTCCGGGCAGCAGGCCACGCTCAACCTGGACACCACCCCCGTCGTCAGCGCGGACGCGGCTGCGGCCACCGCCCGCGGCCAGCTCACCACCGTCGCGACCGCCTCCGCGCCGGTGCTCGTCGTCCACGCGGCGACCGAGACCCCGGCGCTGGCCTGGGAGGTCGGGGTAACCGGACGCTCGGACAACGCCGAGAGTGTTCTCCACGTGTACGTCGACGCGCGCACCGGCGCCGTCATCGACAAGGTGGACGAGGTCAAGGAGGGAACCGGCAACAGCTACTACAACGGCAACCCGGTCACCATCCAGACCTCGGGCTCGGGTGGCTCCTACTCCATGACCGACGGCACCAGGCCCGGCCTGAAGTGTGGCGGTCAGAGCGGCTCCGCCTACACCAAGAGCTCCGACTCCTGGGGCAACGGCTCCGGCACCAACCTTGAGACCGCCTGCGTCGACGCCCTCTACGCGGCCCAGAAGGAATGGGACCTGCTGAGGAACTGGCTCGGCCGCAACGGCTTCAACGGCAGCGGCGGCGCCTTCCCGGCTCGCGTCGGCCTCAACCAGGTCAACGCCTTCTGGAACGGCTCCTACACCAACTTCGGCCACAACCAGTCGAACAGCAGGCAGGCCACTCCGATCGACGTGGTCGCCCACGAGTACGGCCACGCCATCTTCCAGTTCTCCGGTTCCGGCGGCTCCGGCAGCGGTAACGAGGCCGGCGGCCTGAACGAGTCCACCGGTGACATCTTCGGAGCCCTCACCGAGGCCTACGCCAACAACGCCTACGACCCGCCGGACTACACCGTCGGTGAGGAGGTCGACCTGGTCGGCAGCGGCCCGATCCGCTACATGTACAAGCCGAGCACCAACGGTGACCCCAACTGCTACAGCTCCTCCATCCCCAGCACCGAGGTGCACAAGGCCGCAGGCCCGCAGAACCACTGGTTCTACCTGCTCGCCGAGGGCACCAACCCCGGTGGCGGCAAGCCCGCGAGCCCGGTCTGCTCCGGCCCGTCGAGCCTGACCGGCATCGGCGTCCAGAAGGCCGGACGGATCTTCCAGGGCGGCCTCAACCTCAAGACCATCCCCTGGACGCACGGCAAGGCGCGCGTGGCGACCCTGAAGGCCGCCAAGTCCCTCTACACCTGCGCCGAGTTCAACGCGGTCAAGGCCGCCTGGAGCGCGATCAACGTCGGCGCGCAGAGTGGTGAGCCCACCTGCCCGTGACAGGCACCGGATGTGTGCGGTGGTGATCCCGCCGGCACGCGCGAGGCCCGTCGGCTCCCGTCATCGGGCAAACCCCCGGCACCCTCATCGGCGAATCGCCTCAGGGCGAAAGCCACCGCCGGCTCGGTGACGGCGTGTGGACCCGGTTGGACGGCACCGTATGGGTGACAACCCGCACCGTCACTCATAGGACGTCCCCGGGGCCGCGTTCTCCCCTGAGAACGCCGGATGGCCCGGACCACACCAGGTCCGGGCCATCTTCCATGCCGGGGTGGACCGCCCTCACCCAGGAGGGTCAGGCCACGTCGAGATGGGCGCTGGGCGGGGCGGACTCCAGCCAGGCGACGAAGCCGGTCAAGGCCCGGTACCCCATCGCGAGCTCGAACGCCACACGCTCGTTGCGGCACTCCAGCGCCGTCACACCTTCGATGAAGCCGTAGAACTCGTCCGACCCGATCCTGCGTCGTCCAGAAATGACAAGGCCGCGCCTCACGATCACGTGGCGCGGCCTTGGAAGCAGACCTATGAGCGGAATCCAGTTGAGGTGACCGTCGGCGTAGCGGGCCACACCGACCCGCCAGCCTCGTTCTCCCGACATCGGACGCAGGCAACACAGCACCGAACCCCGAGATCGGGTCAGGATCAGCACGCGGGAGGCGAGGAGGGCGGCCAGCAGCGCCACGACGATGAGTACGTCCAGCACCACCATGTCCCCGCCCCCAACAACCGATACCGCGCTCAGAAGCAGAATTTATCCGACTTCTTCGCCCGCCGCGCGCAACCTTGCCCTGGCGCGCTTGACCTCGATCGCGGCGTCGGCGTCCTCCTGGTTGGCATCGATGGATGCCTGGGCCCGCTGGAGGGCGTCCTTGGCGGCGGCGACGTCCACCTCGGAGCCGAGTTCGGCCAGCTCGGCCAGGATCGACACCTCGTTGTCCGCCACCGAGAGGAAGCCTCCGTGGACCGCGGCGACGAGGTCGGGCTCGCCACCGCCGCGCTTGACCGTCAGCACGCCGCCCTCAACGAGGACGCCGAGCACGGGCGCGTGCTTAGGCATGATACCGATCTCGCCGTCAATGGTCTTGGCAATCACCATGTCGGCCTCGCCCGACCAGATCTCACGCTCCGGCGAGACAACGCCTACTCGCAGCTTCGCCACTTTCCTGAGTTCCTTTCGAACCAGGCACCGGTACGGCCGGGCCGTACCGGTGCCGATGGCGACTAGCGGGCGAGTTCCTTGGCCTTGGCGATGGCCTGCTCGATGCCACCGACCATGAAGAACGCCTGCTCGGGCAGGTGGTCGTACTCACCGGCGCACAGACCCTTGAACGAGGCGATCGTCTCGTCCAGCGGCACGAACTCACCCGGCTGACCGGTGAACGCCTCGGCGGCGTACATCGGGTGCGACAGGAAGCGCTCGATACGGCGGGCCCGGTTGACGGTGACCTTGTCCTCTTCGGAGAGCTCGTCGATACCCAGGATCGCGATGATGTCCTGCAGTTCCTTGTACTTCTGCAGAATCCGCTTGGTCTCCTGGGCCACGCGGTAGTGCTCCTCGCCGAGGATCAGCGGGTCGAGGATCCGCGAGGTGGAGTCGAGCGGGTCCACCGCGGGGTAGATGCCCTTCTCCGAGATCGGCCGGGACAGAACGGTCTGCGCGTCGAGGTGCGCGAACGCGTTGTGCGGGGCCGGGTCGGTGATGTCGTCCGCGGGGACGTAGATCGCCTGCATCGAGGTGATCGAGTGACCGCGGGTCGAGGTGATGCGCTCCTGGAGAACACCCATCTCGTCGGCCAGGGTCGGCTGGTAACCCACCGCGGACGGCATACGGCCGAGCAGGGTGGAGACCTCGGAACCGGCCTGGGTGAACCGGAAGATGTTGTCGATGAACAGAAGCACGTCCTGCTTCTGCACGTCACGGAAGTACTCCGCCATGGTGAGGGCGGAGAGCGCGACGCGCAGACGGGTGCCCGGGGGCTCGTCCATCTGGCCGAAGACGAGGGCGGTGTCCTTGAGGACGTTCGCCTCCTCCATCTCCAGCCAGAGGTCGTTACCCTCACGGGTGCGCTCGCCGACGCCCGCGAACACCGAGGTGCCCGAGAACTTCAGCGCGACTCGGCGGATCATCTCCTGGATCAGAACGGTCTTGCCGACACCGGCGCCACCGAACAGGCCGATCTTTCCACCCTTGACGTACGGGGTGAGCAGGTCGATGACCTTGATGCCGGTGGGCAGCATCTCGGTGCGCGACTCAAGGGAGTCGAAGGAGGGCGAGGGACGGTGGATGCCCCAGCGCTCCTCGATCTTCAGCGACGCGGTCGGCACGTCCAGGGACTCGCCCAGGGTGCTCCACACGTGGCCCTTGACGACGTCGCCGACCGGCACGGAGATCGCGGCACCGGTGTCGGTCACCGGAGCGCCACGGGTCACACCGTCGGTGGGCTGCATGGAGATGGCGCGGACCAGGTTGTCACCCAGGTGCTGGGCGACCTCCAGGGTCAGGGTCTTGGTCTCCCCCGCGAGGAGGACGTCGACCTTCAGCGCGTTGTAGATATCGGGCATCGCCTCGACGGGGAACTCCACGTCGACGACGGGACCGGTGACCCGCGCGACGCGGCCCACGCCGGTCTCAACAGTCTGTGCAGTCATTTCACTCTTTCCCCGCTGCGGCGTCAGCCAGCGCGTTGGCGCCACCGACGATCTCGCTGATTTCCTGGGTGATCTCGGCCTGGCGAGCCTGGTTCATCTGCATGGTGAACACACGGATCAGCTCGTTGGCGTTGTCGGTCGCCGACTTCATGGCCCGGCGACGCGAGGCGTGCTCGGAGGCGGCCGACTGGAGCAGCGCGCTGAAGATACGCGATTCCACGTAACGCGGCAGCAGCGTGTCGAGCACGGCGCCCGCGGTGGGCTCGAACTCGAAGTACGGCAGCGGCGTCTCCGGCTTCGCGGTGGTCTCCTCGATCTCAAGCGGGAGAATCCGCCTGACCGCGACCTCCTGCGTGAGCATCGAGACGAACCCGGTCGAGACGATGTGGATCTCGTCCACCCCGTCCTGCGCCGAGAACGCCTCGATCAGCGTGTCCGCGATCTGCTTGGCGTGGGTGTAGGACGGGTTGTCGGAGAAGCCGTCCCACTTCCCGCCCATCTCGCGGCCGCGGAAGGTGTGCCAGGCGATGCCCTTACGACCGACCACGAAGGGAACCGGCGTGATGCCCTTGCCCTTCAGCAGCGTGCCGAGGGCCTCGGCCTCACGCAGGATGTTGGCGTTGAAGCCACCGCAGAACCCGCGGTCACTGGTGACGATGAGCACGGCCGCCTTGGCGGGCCGCTCCTTCGACACCGTCAGCGGGTGGTCGACGCTGCTGGTGTTGCTGACGACGCCCGTGACGGCGCGGGTGATCTCACGCTCGTACGGCACGGCCGCCTGCATACGCTGCTGCGCCTTGACGATGCGCGACGAGGCGATGAGCTCCTGGGCGCGGGTGATCTTCGCCGTGGACCTGACCGACTTGATCCGCCGCCGCAGCAGTCTTAGCTGGGCACCCATCGGCTACTTCTTCTCGGCAGAGCGGACGTGCTTGGTGATCTTCTCCTGGCCGACCTCGTCCGCGGACAGCGCGGCGACCGGCTCCTCGTTGACCAGCAGCTCGCCCGACGAGGTCTCGAAGGTCTTCTTGAACTCGGTGATGCCGTCCTTGAGGGCGGTCACCGTGTCGTCGGAGAGGTCCTTCGTCTCGCGGATGCTGTCGAAGACGCCCTTCTTCTCCCTGGCGACGTAGTCCAGGAACTCCGCCTCGAAGCGGCGGATGTCCTCGACGGGGACGTCGTCCAGCTCGCCCGTGGTGCCGGCCCAGACCGAGACGACCTGCTTCTCGATGGGGAAGGGGGCGTACTGCGGCTGCTTGAGCAGCTCGACCAGGCGCTGGCCGCGCTCCAGCTGGGCGCGGGAGGCCGCGTCCAGGTCGGAGGCGAAGGAGGCGAAGGCCTCCAGGTCACGGAACTGCGACAGCGACAGACGCAGCGTGCCCGCGACCTTGCGCATCGCCTTGATCTGCGCGGAGCCACCGACTCGGGAGACGGAGACACCGACGTTGATGGCCGGACGCACACCCGAGTTGAACAGGTCGGTCTCAAGGAAGCACTGACCGTCGGTGATGGAGATGACGTTGGTCGGGATGAACGCCGAGACGTCGTTGCCCTTGGTCTCGATGATCGGCAGACCGGTCATCGAGCCCGCGCCCATCTCCTTCGACAGCTTCGCGCAGCGCTCCAGCAGACGGGAGTGCAAGTAGAAGACGTCGCCGGGGAAGGCCTCACGGCCCGGCGGGCGGCGCAGCAGCAGGGAGACGGCGCGGTAGGCGTCGGCCTGCTTGGTCAGGTCGTCGAAGACGATGAGGACGTGCTTGCCCTGGTACATCCAGTGCTGGCCGATGGCCGAGCCGGTGTAGGGGGCGAGGTACTTGTAACCGGCGGGGTCGGAGGCCGGGGCGGCGACGATGGTGGTGTACTCCATCGCGCCCGCCTCCTCAAGGCGGCCCTTGACCTGCGCGATCGTGGAGCCCTTCTGACCGACGGCGACGTAGACGCAGCGAACCTGCTTCTCGGGGTCGCCGGAGAGCCAGTTCTCCCGCTGGTTGAGGATGGTGTCCACGGCGATGGCGGTCTTGCCGGTGCCACGGTCACCGATGATCAGCTGACGCTGGCCGCGGCCGATCGGCGTCATGGCGTCAACCGCCTTGAGGCCGGTCTGCAGCGGCTCCTTGACCGGCTGGCGCTGAACGACCGACGGGGCCTGGAGCTCAAGGGCGCGCAGGCCCTCGGACTCGATGGCACCCTTGCCGTCCAGCGGAACACCCAGCGGGTCGACCACTCGGCCGAGGAAGGAGTCGCCGACCGGCACGGACAGGACCTCGCCCGTCCTGCGGACCGACTGGCCCTCCTCGATCTTGCTGAAGTCGCCCAGAACAACGACACCGATCTCCCGGACGTCCAGGTTCAGTGCCAGGCCGCGCGTACCGTCCTCGAACTCAAGCAGCTCGTTCGCCATCGCCGAGGGAAGGCCGGAGACATGGGCGATACCGTCGCCGCAGTCGACGACGGTCCCGATCTCCTCGCGCGCGGCGCCTTCCGGCTCGTACGCCTGGACGAAGCGCTCAAGCGCGTCCCGGATCTCGTCCGGCCGGATCGTAAGCTCCGCCATCTCTCTTCAGTCTCCCTATTCGCCTAGCCGGCCAACCGGCGGCGGACTTCTTCGATTCGTCCCGCGATCGTGGTGTCGATGAGGTCGTCCCCGATCCGCACCGAGAACCCTCCGAGCACTCGCGGGTCCACCTCGACGTTCAGGTGAACGTCGCGGCCGTACGAGGTGCGGAGCCACGTGGCGAGACGCCGCTTCTGCTCCTCGGAAAGCTCGACCGCGCTGCGCACCACCGCGACGAGGCGCTGCCTCTGGGCGGCGACCAGGCTGCCGAACTCGTCCAGCCCTCTGTCCAGGCTACGTCCTCGCGGATGCAGCACAAGCTGCGTGACCAGACGGAGCGTGGTGGGGGCGACCTTGCCGTCGAGCAGGGAGCCGAGCAGCTCCTGCTTGGCCTGTCCGGTGACGGCGGGGTCGGCCAGGACGCGCTGCAGGTCCAGGTTCGAGGCGACGATGCGCCCGAACCTGAACAGTTCGTCCTCGACGTCGTCGAGTTTGCTCTGTGCCTCGGCCTCGGCCGAGGCGGCGACGACGCCGAGCCGCTCAAGGGCGTCGGCCAGGTCTCCGGAGCCGGACCACCTGACGGAGACGGCCTGGATGACCGTCTCCAGGGCGGCACCGCTGACCTTGCCCTCCAGCAGAACCCGTACGGCCTGGGCCTTCTGGGACGCCGGGCGGGCCGGGTCGGACATATAGCGCCGGAGCCCGTGCTCACGGTCGAACAGGTCGGCGACCGCGAAAAGCTCGTCGGCCAGCGAGCCGAGGTCGGCGCTTCCCGCGACGGCGTTGAAGCGCTCTTCGACCTCGGCCAGCGAAGCCCTGCTCAGACCTCGCATCAGCGAACCGCCGCGCTGCTGCCGGCCTCAAGCTCCTCAAGGAACCGGTCGACGGTACGGCGCTGGCGCGCCTCGTCCTGGAGGGACTCACCGACGATACGACCGGCGAGGTCGACCGACAGGCGGCCGATCTCCGTGCGAAGCTGGGCGAACGCCTGCTGGCGGTCGGCCTCGATCTGGGCGTGCGCGGCCTCGATGAGACGACGGGCCTCGGCCTGTGCCTCCTCGCGGAGCTCGGCCTTGATCTGCGCGCCCTGCTCCCGGGCCTCTTCACGCAGGCGGGACGCCTCGTGACGAGCCTCGGCCAGCTGGTCGCGGTACTGCTTGAGGGCCCGCTGCGCCTCTTCCTGAGCGTCAGCGGCTCGCTTCAGGCCGCCCTCGATCGCGTCGACGCGCTCGGCCAGGGTCTTCTGGATACGGGGAACCAGGAGACGCCCGACGATGAAGAGGACGACCAGGAACGCGAACCCGCCGACGACCATCTCGGCCACGTTGGGCACAAGCGGATTGCTTGCTTCCTCTGCCGCTAGGAGATACATGGGTGCTGCCTTCCGTCAGAGCGGGGTGGTGTTTCTCAGGTCCGGAAGACGAACGCGAGCGCGATACCGATCAGCGCGAGCGCCTCGGCGAACACGAAGCCCAGGATCATGTTCTGGCGGATCAGGCCGTAGGCCTCGGGCTGGCGGGCGATGGCCTGCACACCCTGACCGAAGATGATGCCGATGCCGACACCGGGGCCGATCGCTGCGAGGCCGTAGCCGATGGAACCGAGGTTGCCGGTCACTTCGGCGAGCAGACCACTCATTGGTTGGTTTCCTTTTCTATCGACCAGTGGAGTGTCCACCGGGGTTCTCTGGCGGTGAGAGGGAAAAGTCTTAGTGCGCGGCGTGCAGGGCGTCGTTGATGAACATGGCGGTCAGCAACGCGAACACGTAGGCCTGCAGCGCCTGGATGAACAACTCGAAGGCCGTCAGCAGGAGCGTCATGACGACGCCGAGCACGCCGACCGGAGCCCCAAGCGGGGTCAGCTGGACGAACAGGAAGTGCCAGCCGACCTCGGAGAACAGGCCGATGATCAGGTGACCGGCCATCATGGTGGCGAACAACCGGATCGCGTGCGTGATGTGGCGCAGGAAGAACGTGGAGACGAGCTCGATCGGCGCGACCAGGAAGTAGATCCAGGTCGGCAGGCCGGGAGGGAACATCACGTTCGTGAAGAACTTGATGGGGCCCTGGTTCTTGATGCCCAGGTACATCACCAGCACCCACACCCCGATCGCGAGGACCGCGGGGTAACCGATGCGTGACATCACCGGGAACTGGATGAAGATGATGGAGCCGAACAGGTTCATGATCCACACGAAGAGGAACATGGTGAACAGCAGCGGCATCCACCGGTCGCTGTCCCTGCCGAGGTTCGGCCTGGCGATCTGCTCGCGGACGAACTCGTAGGCGAGTTCGCCGACGTTCTGCACGCCCCTGGGCACCAGCTTGGGCCGGGAGAAGGCGGCGAAGGCGAAGGCTATGACCAGCAATCCGCCGATGAAGGCGAGGAGAGCGGGCTTGTTGAACCAGGCCTGACCTTCGACGAGCGGCGGCCAGTCGAATATGCCGAGCCCCGGAGCATGGAACTCCTCGGAGGCGAGAGGCGTCAGCGCGGCGCTCACTCGGCGTTCCCTTCGTCGTGATGATTGGTCAAGAGGGTGTCATCCGGCTGCCGCGCCGTATGCAGGCCGGCCGGACGAGGAGGGTGAAGATGGTGAGGAGACCAGGGCTCGATGGCTCCGAAGGACGTTCCTCTACCTTCGTCTATCGCGATGTTTATCGCGCACGCGACAATAGCAGGCGGGGCTCTGACTAGTCATACCGGGCCAGCCTCCAGGGTTCTCTCTCCCGGGAGGGCCGACCGTGACCGGTCCCGCCTCGTCTGCCATGACGAGCTTAGGGGACGGGCTGTGAAGATCGCGACTTGTCATCGCTTGCTCCCGAACTGGCCGGGCACCGTCGCGTCGGGGTCGACGTAGAGGATCCGGAGTTTCAGGAAGCCGCGTGCCTCACCGGCCGTCCAGCAGATCGTGCACGCGATGACCGTCAGGGCGAAGGCCATCGGGCTCCACACGGTGGTGTCCTCGAAGGCGGTCAGCAGCACCACCAGCGCGAGGATCTTGGTGAAGAAGACGCCCATCGCGGCGGCCATCATCATCGTGGGCGAGATCCGGGCCGCGTAGACGACGGCCAGCAGGCCGATCGTGAAGAAGGCGCCGACCACGAGGACGCCTATGCCCGCTCCCAGTGCCCCCTTGCCGCCCGAGAGGACCGCGGAGACGACAACGGCGACCAGCCCCAGTAGCGCCGTGGGGATCGCGGCGGCTTTGAGAACTTGGAGATCGTTGGCCTGCATCGGTGCTCCAGGTACGGTTATCAAGCGAGCAATTGCTACGGCGCAGGATGCGTTCATGACGCCTGCCTGCTAGTGAAAGCTATCACAAGCTCTCGAAGGCCGCCTTTACCTGCCGTTTCAAGTAAACGATCAAGAAGTGTCCGGCGGCCGGACCCGGCACGACCCGGCGCCCTCCGGAACGACCGGCGCGCCTTCCACAGGAAAGCGGCATTCGGCCACACCGGGCCGTCGGCACCCCTGACGGCTCACCTGACCCCCGCGGACCGGTGGATACAGGCCACCGATCCCGGCGAACGAGCATACCCTTTTCCGCTCCCCGCGGTTCGCAATCGATTTCGCCGCACCATTAACCAGGGAAAAAGAACTGTTTTCCCTTAATGCCTCTCATGCGCCAAATCAAACGAATACGAACTCTGCCTGACCGGGATCGAACACGGCCTTCCGAGCCCGGAGTAAAGCGGCACCCGAATCAGGGATTCGTTATACGGAGTCATGACCTTACCCCGGATTTCACCGTGGACGTCGGCGGCGGCCCCTCAACGCCCCCGCGACGTACGGCACCGCCCACCTCTGATCAGCGATCTCTCCACGGAGCCCCCCACCCCCGTCATGAGGAGCGACTCACGCTCCCGGAGGGGGCCGTCCCGCCCGGACCGGACGACGGCACCGAAGAACGCATCCGAATTGCGGCTTTCATACCTCTCATCGACCCCACGCGGAGATCACTCCAGCAACAATTCAGACTTCGCATCGCATAGGACGACAATCCCATGCATCACCCTGCGGGGCGATCTCCCACCGAAGCACGATGAACTGACCGCCATTCATGAAGAAAGAGATCACTTCTCGGGGTTCGCTCTGTTTTTCCCCTACCGGGAATCCGTGTCCGATATCCCGCCACCGGACGTGTGCGGGAGGTCACCGCCGTTCCCGTCGCCGGGACGGCCGAGGCCCACGCCCGGCGTCCTCACAGGGGCATCACACGCCCGGGAAGGGGCACGGGGAGACACCGGCCCCAGCCGTACAGTGACGGATCACACACCGAACGACCTCAGGGCAGCGTCTCCGGGTTGGAGAAACCGGGTCCGGGGAGCGCCGACAGCACAGCCGTGTCCTCTCCCACACCGAGCACCTGAGGGGCGGGCGGATAGGCCACCGGTGCTCCCAGAGCGGCCATGGGGGCACCGGGAGGGCCGGGGGGATACGGAGGCTGAGCGGAGAACGGCGGTGCCGGCTGGACGGAGGACGGCTCCGCGTCCGAACGCACGTGGCGGCCGCCCCCCGCGTTCCTGCGCGCGCGCCAGCTGGGCAGCGCCATCACCACCAGCACCACGACCGCCAGCAGGAAGGTCAGCAGGAACAGCACAAGCGGGAGTCCCTCAACGGCCATCGCCACGACGGTGAAGGCGAACAGGATCGTCCAGGCGTACATGATCAGCACCGTGCGCCGGTGCGAGTGGCCGATGTCCAGCAGCCGGTGGTGCAGGTGGCCCCGGTCGGGCGCGAAAGGCGACAGACCGTTCGAGGTGCGCCGGATCACCGCCATGATCAGGTCGAGCAGCGGAAGCACCAGGATGGCGACGGGCACGAGCAGCGGCAGGATGACCGGGAAGCGGTTGATGGTGGTCGAGTCGAGCGGCGTGATGGTGATCATCGTGGAGGACAGGACCAGCCCGAGCAGCATCGCCCCGGTGTCACCCATGAAGATCTTCGCCGGATGGAAGTTGTGCGGCAGGAAGCCCAGGCAGACACCGATCAGCACCGAGGCGATGACCGCCGTGACGTTGATGCTGGTGTTGCCGTAGTAACTGGAAAGGACGACGGAGTAGACCCAGGTGGCCATCGCGGCGATGCCGACGATCCCGGCGGCGAGCCCGTCGAGCCCGTCGACGAAGTTCACCGCGTTGATCGCGACGACCACGACCAGGATGGTGATCAACGGGCGGAGCGTCGAATCGAGACCGAACGGCCCGCCCATGGCGTTGGGCAGCGGAAGCCACGGCAGGGTGACGTCGAAGGCCACCAGGACGCCCGCGGCGCCGATCTGCCCGGCCAGCTTGACCAGCGCGCTCATCCCCCACCAGTCGTCGAGGAAGCCGGTGAGCGTGATCAGGCCGCCCGCCGCGATCAGCGCGATCGCGGTGTTGCCGCCGGCGAAGGTCTCCTCCCCCAGCTTGCCTCCCGCGTACGGCAGGCTGCTCGCGATCAGCAGGCCGGCGACGAGTCCGCCGTACATGGCAAGGCCGCCGAGTCTGGGGGTCGGGACGGTGTGCACGTCACGGTCACGGACCTCCGGCATCGCGCCGATGCGGATGGCGAACACGCGGACCAGTGGGACCAGCAGGTACGTGGCCGCCGCCGCGACCAGTGCCATGAGTAGGTATTCGCGCACGGACCTAGTTTCTCTGATAGTCGGGCCATCTGTGACCGAAAACCGTGACAGAACGCCTCATAGTTCCCTGGCATATGTCTGGTGGGCGTGTGCCAGCTCCCTCGCCCGCTCTCTGGTCTCCGCCACGGCGGCCGGGTCCTTGACGACCCGCGCCACCATCGAGGCGATCTCCTTCATCTCCTCGGCTCCCATCCCCTGGGTGGTGACGCAGGGGGTGCCGACCCGGATTCCCGAGGTCACCGTGGGTGGTTCCGGATCGTAGGGGATCGCGTTGCGGTTGAGCGTGATGCCCGCGGAGGCGCACCGCTGTTCGGCGAGGGCTCCGGAGATCCCTGTGTCCCGCAGGTCGACCAGGGCGAGATGGCTGTCGGTGCCCCCGGAGACGGGCCGCATGCCCTCGGCGGCCAGTCCGTCGGCCAACGTCTGGGCGTTGGCGACCACCTGACGGGCGTACTCGGCGAACTCGGGACTGAGCGCCTCCCCGAAGGCGACGGCCTTGGCCGCGATCGCGTGCATGAGCGGGCCGCCCTGGGTGAACGGGAAGACCGCACGGTCGATCCTGCCCGCCAGTTCCTCGGTGCACATGATCCCGCCGCCCCTCGGCCCGCGCAGCGCCTTGTGCGTGGTGAAGGTCACCACGTCCGCGTACGGCACGGCGGACGGCATGGCCCCTCCGGCCATCAGCCCCACGGTGTGCGCGATGTCGGCGAGCAGCCAGGCCCCGACCTCGTCCGCGATGCCCCTGAAGGCCGCGAAGTCGATCCGCCGCGGATAGGCCGTGGCACCACAGATGATCATCTTGGGCTGGTGCCGCAGCGCCAGTTCCCTGACCTCGTCGTAGTCGATCAGCTCGGTGTCCCTGCGCACGCCGTACGCCACGACACCGAACCAGCGGCCGGAGAAGTTGACCCGGGAGCCGTGGGTGAGGTGGCCGCCGTGCGGCAGCGCCATGGCCAGCACGGTGTCGCCCGGCTGGAGCAGCGCCGCGTAGGCCGCCAGGTTGGCAGAGGTGCCGGAGTGGGGTTGCACGTTGACGTGGTCCGCGCCGAACAGGCGTCTGGCCCGCTCGACCGCGAGGCGCTCGGCGCGGTCGACGACCTCGCACCCCGCGTAGTAACGCCTGCCGGGATAGCCCTCGGCGTACTTGTTGGTCAGCGTCGACCCGAGCGCGGCGAGCACGGCGGGCGAGGCGAAGTTCTCGCTGGCGATGAGCTGCACACCGTCCCGGACCCGTTCGAGCTCGTCGACGAGGACCTGCGCTATCTCGGGATCTTGTCTCTGCAGGAGGCCGAAGTCGGGCCCGTAGTACGGCTCAGCACCCATGGTTCACATCCCGGGGATGACGACTCACCCCACTGTATGCCTGTCCGCCGTCTACGCCCCACGCCAGGGGAGCGTTTCCCCGTGGGCGCAGGCCCGTGGGCGCCTCACGAGAAGGCGTGCGGTGCCCCCGCGTTGACGGGTATCCACCTGGGCGTGTCGGCCGCCTGATCACTGATGGAGGTCAGGATCGCCTGCCGGTAGAGGCCGAGCCGGGTGCGCCACTCGGCCATCTCCTCCACGTAGCGCCCGGAGACAGGGGCGTCCCAGACGTCCTTGCTCCTGGCCATCTGATAAGCCTTGTCCAGGCTTGAGGTCAGCGCGTCAAGCTCTGGCAGCACCTGCCGCCACATCATGACCAGCCGCTGGTAGTCGGGATTGAACTCCCAGGAAACGGCCATGTCCGGTGTGGGCAGCCCCGGGCTCCCGGAGACGGGCGGGGTCTCCCCCGGCTGCAACGGCTGTGGAGCGGGCGGATCGACGAACATCACAGACTCCTCACGTTCACTTCACCGCACCGGGACCGGACGGCGTGGACGGCCGTGACGGGTCCTCCCGCAGGACGGCCCCCCGCGAGTCACCCTGTCCGTCGCTCGTGGACTTCCACGTCCCTTCCTCCTCCCAGTCGTCGCCGTAGAACCCGCCGGCCCCTCCCTTGCCTCCGGCCTCATCGGCTTCCTTGGCCCACTGTGCGAGCACCCCGTCCTTCGGGTCCGCGGAGTGGGCCACCGGGTGAACGGACCCGGTGTTGATGATCGTCTTGTGAGCGCCGTCGGAGGCCGGATGGGTACCCGCCGCGTGGGTGTTCACCGCGTGCGTGCCCGTGACATGGGTGCTCGTCCCATGGCTTCCGGCCGCGTGGGTGTTCGCGGTGGTCGTGTGGGTGCCTGCCTGCTCCGTCGTACCGCCGTCGTAGAAGGCGCCGACGGCCTGGGTGCCCGTGTTCTGGGGGGCGGGGTCGAGGGCCTGCTCGACGGTGTCGGGGATGGGCAGGGCCGGTTTGGCCGACGGCAACGCTTCGTACGGATCCGCCTTGCCCGCCTGGTGGGAGTCGGCACCGCTGGGGCCGCTGTGCAGACCGGGGTTGCCGTCGTCTCCCTGCGGAAGGGAGCCCGCGTCTCCTGTCTGGAGGCCGGAGGCCTGCGGGGCCGTACCGCCCGGGTCCGGGTCGCCGTCCGCCGCGTCGAGAAGCGGGACGTCCTCTATGTGGTCGAGCAGCGTGTTGACCTGCTCCGCGGTGGGCGAGTCGAGGGGGATCTGCAGCACCTTCGCCCCGTCCATCTCCACGACCTTCGCCTTGCTTCCGCCGGCCTGGTCGACGTCGTCGGGATGGTCCTTCTGCGGGGTGTCGAGGATGTCGACCTTCCCGTCGCTTCTGGGCGAACGCTCGTCACCCTTGGAACCGGCGTCGGGCTTGGCGTCCGAGGAGGAGTCGTCCCCGGCGTCCTCGTAGGACCCGTAGGGGGAATCCCCGTCCCTGGGAGACCGCTCGTCGCCCTTCGAACCGGCGTCAGGCTTGGCGTCCGACGAGGAATCATAGGAAGAGCCACTCTCTCCCGAAGACCGCTCGTCGCTCTCCGAACCGGCGTCCTCGTAGGACCCGTAGGGAGAGTCCCCGCCCCTGGGAGACCGCTCGTCACCCTTGGAACCGGCGTCAGGCTTGGCGTCCGACGAGGAATCACCCTCAGAGGACCCGTAGAAAGAGTCCTCCTCTCCGGAAGGCCGCTCGTCACCCTTCGAGCCGGCGTCCTCGTAGGACCCGTAGGGGGAATCCCCGTCCCTGGGAGACCGCTCGTCACCCTTGGAACCGGCATCGGGCTTGGCGTCGGGACCCGAATGGCCGCCTCTCGGCGAACGCTCGTCATCCTTGGAGGCGTTGTCCGGCTTCGTGTCGGAACGCTCGTCCCCCTTGGAACCCGCGTCGGGCTTGGCGTCAGGTTTGGTGTCGGGGCCCGGATGCCCGTCCCTCGGAGACCGCTCGTCACCCTTGGAACCCGTGTCGTGCTTGGCATCCGGTTTCGCGTCAGGTTTGGCCTCGGGCTTGGTGTCGGGACCCGGATGCCCGTCCCTCGGAGACCGCTCATCACCCTTGGAACCCGCGTCGGGCTTGGCGTCGGAGTCCGTACGACCACCGGAAGAGGACGAATGCCCCTCTCTGGGGGAACGCTCGTCGCCCTTGGAGCCCGCGTCGGGCTTGGGGTCGGGTTTGGTGTCGGAACCCGAGTGCCCGTCCTTCGGTCCCGCGTCCGGCTTGTGCTTCTGGTCGTCGTCCGGCCGTACGGCGGGCTTGAGGTCCTCCGCCTTGGGGGCGGCCGGCTTCGCGTGATCCTTCGCGTCGGCGCCCTTGGCGTCCGTCTCCTTGGAGGCCTCACCCCTGGCGTCCGCGACCCCGGACGTCTTCTCCTTGTGGTCTTCGGCCTTCTCGCCGCTCGACACCGGTTGTCCCGCCGGGGAGCCGCCCTCCTGCTTGACCCTCTTCTCCAGGAGTTCGACCCGGGAGGAGACGTCGCGGACCATGATGTCGCATGACTCCGCGACCTGGACGGGGCGGTGCGTGGACTGCGCGGACAGCCCCGCGGCGCTCATCATGCGAGCGACCCGGCCCTCCGTCGTCCGCATGCGCTCCGCCGCCTGTCGGACCTCGGACAGCAGATCACGGACCAGCTTGGGGTCCATTCCGTCTAACTTGCCCATGGACGTCTCCCGGAAGTGTCGGCCACCTCAAGGTACCGGCGGGGCAGCCCGGCGTCACGATCATAATCAGACTGTATGGATCACGATATGGAGCGCGGATCCACCGTTCAGTCGCGGGAATCCGGCTTCCCACCGGCCTCCGGCTTCGCCTCGGCCCCGGCTTCGGGCTTCGCCTCCGGCGCCGGGTCTGGCTTGACCTCCGGCTTCGGTGCCGCGTCCGGCTCGGAGTCCGGCTCAGGGTCCCCATCCGTGGCCACGTAGCCGACCACGCCGCGCAGCCGTCCCACCGGGATGGCGCCCCTGCGCAGCAGCCTGGGCACCGCCGTGGTCAGGTCGAGGATCGTGGAGGGGATGTTGTCCTCGGTCGGGCCGCCGTCGAGGTAGACCCCGACGGAGTCGCCCAGCTGCGCCTCGGCCTCGGCGGCCGTGGTCGCCGCGGGGGCTCCGGAGCGGTTGGCGCTGGAGACCGCGAGCGGACCGGTCTGCTTGAGGAGTTCGAGGGCCAGGGGGTGCTGCGGCATCCTGATGGCCACGGTGCCCTTGGTGTCGCCCAGGTCCCAGGAAAGGGACCGGTTGGCGCGGCAGATCAGCGTGAGCGGGCCGGGCCAGAAGGCGTCGATGAGGTCCTGGCCGTACGGGCCGAGGCTGTCCACCAGGGCCGTGGCCGCGCGCACGGTTCCGACCAGCACCGGCGGGGGCATGTCGCGCCCGCGCCCCTTCGCCTCCAGCAGCTTCGTGACGGCCGGCGGGATGAAGGCGTCAACCCCGACCCCGTAGACGGTGTCGGTCGGGAAGACTATGAGCTCGTACTTCGGGATGGCTATTACCGCGTCGGCCAGCCCCATAGCCCGCTGATCAGGGTCTGAGCAGTCATAACGTCGACTCACGGCAAACCATCCTATTCTTGCCTATTCTTGGCCGAAACGGGCGGTAACGAAGCGGTCCCTGCGGGTCAGGTCTTGGCGGCTACGCACATCACGCCAGCCGTTGTCCTCGGGGAAGAGCAGATATACCGCGGTTCCCTGCTCGTCGGCGTGCTCGACGGCGACGAACCCGCCGGGACGCAGCAGCCGCCTCGCGGTCCGCTCGACGGCCCTGACCTCGTCGAGGCCGTCGCTGCCCGAGCCGTACAGCGCGCGGCGCGGGTCGTAGTCACGCACCTCGGGATCCCTGGGGATCGCACCCGGCGGAATGTACGGCGGGTTGGAGATGACCAGATCGACCTGCCCGTTGAGTTCGGGCAGCGCGTCGGCCAGGTCTTCGGGGTGCAGGTGGACCCGGCCCTGGCCGTGTTCGAGGATGTTGCGCTTGGCCCAGCGGTAGGCGTCGGGATCGACCTCGACGGCGTGCACGATGGCCAGCGCGATCTCCTGCGCGATGGACAGCGCAATGGCGCCGGAGCCCGTGCCGAGGTCGACGACCACCGGCGAGGCGACGTCCATCTCCCGCAGCCGCTCGATCGCCCATCCCGCGACGACCTCGGTCTCCGGACGCGGGACGAACACCCCGGGCCCCACTTCAAGGGACAGGTAGCGGAAGTAGGCGCGGCCGGTGATGTGCTGGAGTGGCTCGCGGGCCTCACGCCGGGCGATGCCCTCCCAGAACAGCGCGTCGAAATCCGCGTCGGTCACGTTGTGCAGCTCGCTGCGCCGTACTCCGTGGACAAAGGCGGCGATCTCCTCGGCGTCCGTGCGTGGCGACGGCACACCTGCCTCGGCGAGCCGGGCGGTGGCGAGGGCGATCTCGTCCAGCAGAAAGGTCATGGGCGCGTTCTATGAGTGGTCTGCGAGCTTCTCCGCCATCTCGGCGTCGAGCAGGGACTGAATCACAGCCGTGAGGTCGCCGTCCAGCACCTGGTCGAGGTTGTAAGCCTTGAAACCGACGCGGTGATCGGAGATGCGGTTCTCGGGGAAGTTGTAGGTGCGGATGCGCTCGGAGCGGTCGACGGTGCGGATCTGGGACTTGCGCTCGGCCATGGCGGCGGCGTTGGCCTCCTCCTCCGCGATGGCCTGGAGACGGGCACGCAGGATGCGCATGGCCGACTCCTTGTTCTGCAGCTGGCTCTTCTCGTTCTGGCAGGAGGCGACCACACCGGTCGGGATGTGCGTGATCCGTACGGCGGAGTCGGTGGTGTTGACGCTCTGGCCGCCGGGACCACTGGAACGGTAGACGTCGATCCTGAGGTCGTTCGGGTCGACCTGCACGTCGACCTCCTCGGCCTCCGGGTAGACGAGGACGCCCGCGGCGCTGGTGTGGATGCGCCCCTGCGACTCGGTCACCGGCACCCGCTGGACCCGGTGCACACCGCCCTCGAACTTCAGCTTCGACCACACGCCGTCGTCGCCCCTGGCCTTGACCGCCACGGTGACGTCCTTGTATCCGCCCAGGTCGGAATGGGTGGCGTCGATCAGCTCGGTCTTCCAGCCGACCCGCTCGGCGTACCTGAGGTACATCCGCAGGAGGTCTCCGGCGAACAGCGCCGACTCCTCACCGCCCTCGCCCGCCTTGATCTCCATGATGATGTCCTTGTCATCGTTGGGATCACGCGGGATCAGCAGGTGCCTGAGCTTCTCCTCAAGCTCGGGGACACGGGCCTCGAGCTCCTTGGCCTCCTCGGCGAACGCCTCGTCCTCCGAGGCCAGCTCCCTGGCGGTCTCCAGGTCGTTGTGGACCCCCTGGAGCTCACGGTAGGTGTTGATGATGGGAGTCAGCTCGGCGTAGCGCCTGCCGAACGTACGCGCCTGCGTGGGGTTGGCGTGCACGGTGGGATCGGCGAGCTTGAGTTCCAGCTCGGCGTACTCACTGAGCAGCTCGTCGAGATTCACCGTGCGTCCTCCTCGAAGTCCTGACGAAACCTGCCTCATCACCACGAACGCCGACCCGGGGTACTCCTCGCGGGCGAGGAGCGTTCCGGGCCGGCGTCGGGATGAGAGCTACTGGCCCGTGGTCTTCTTGCCGAAGCGCTTCTCGAAGCGCGCCACCCGGCCGCCGGTGTCCAGGATCTTCTGCTTGCCCGTGTAGAACGGGTGGCAGGCGGAGCACACGTCGGCGTGGATCACGCCGGACTTCGCGGTGCTGCGGGTGGTGAAGGTGTTACCACAGGTGCAGGTCACCTCGGTGGTGACGTACTCCGGGTGAATGTCGGGCTTCATGTCCTTCGGTTCCTCTCCAATGCGCGGTCGCCGGGTCGCCACTGTCTTTCGCCTGTTCGAGGCTTACGCGCTGTAGCACACCGAGGTGCGCGCGGGCGGGAACCGGAACCGCTGCGGTTCGGCTACCAGTGTGCCAGATGCTCCAACCATCCCAGGCCACGGGACATTCCCGGAGACCATGATCGGGTTCGTATGGACGGGTCCCATTCGTACCACTAGGCTCCGGTGCCCAAACCGTAACTTTTATCACTATCTTCACCCAAGTTGGGGGCCCAAAGATGAGGAACGGAATGCGGTTGCTTCTGGCCACCGCGACGGGGGCAGCCGTCTTCGCCAACGGTACGGTCACAGCCCTCGCCTCCCAGTCCGCCCAGTCCAGCGCCCGCGCGGACACCCGCTGCTCCGGCTCCGCCGAGTTCTCCAAGGTGGAGTGGACCGAGGCGTTCGTCCCCCTCAAGGACAACAACGACGTCACCGTCACGGCCACCCTCAAGAACCCCTTCAAGAAGGGCGCCGACGGGAAGTGGGCGAAGGACCAGGACAACAAGGCTGTACGGGACATCACCGCCCTCGGCGGGGAGATCGTCAAGGCCGGGGCGACCACCGGCGCGAAGGTTGAGCTCGACCTTCCCGCCACTCCCACCATCACCGCGGACAACGAGCAGTCGGCCACCCTCGGCGAGGCCAAGGTGACCGGTAAGTTCACCGTCACCAAGGACGACAAGGACGGCAAGTGGCTGCTCAAGCTCAACCCCGTCCGCGGTAGCGCGCAGCCGTGTGTCGAGGAGATCGCGGTCGGCCCGCAGCTCAAGCTCGCGGGTGCCTCGGTGACCGACCCGGTCGTCGTCACCACGAACGACGACACCAAGGTCGCCGTCAAGGCCACCGTCCTCGGCGGCGCCACCTCGGTCTCGGCCCACCTCTACAGCAACGACGGCAACGACTCCGTCGACCTCAACCTCGACAAGGGCAACTCCGCCAACTCGTGGTACCAGGACACCTGGTTCGACAGCGACTTCAACACCGGCTCCTGGACCCTCGACGTGACCGTCACGCGCGGCAACGAGAGCATCAAGTACGAGCGGGCCGACGTCTTCACCGTCCAGCTCAAGAAGGCCAAGAAGAAGAAGGCCAAGACCAAGGTCTCCTTCGACGTCAACGCGAACAAGGTCCGCAAGGGCAAGACGGTCCGCTTCTACGGCGCCGCCTACCGGGGCAGCTCGGCCTACTCCGGCAAGGGCGTCGAGCTCTACTACCGCAAGAAGGGCTCCACCAAGTGGGTGTTCTTCGCCATCGCCAAGGCCAACCGCAGCGGTAAGTACAGCAAGGTCGTCAAGCCCAAGGCCGACGCCTACTGGCGCGCCGTGGTCACCGGCAACAGCACCACCTCCGGGTCGACCTCCGGTTACGAGTTCGTGGACGTCCGCTGACCACGAGCCCCACGTCACCTGTACCGCTCGCGTCCCCAACCCCGGGCGCAAGCCGTACAGAGGACTGACCGGCCGACGAGGACCGGGAGCGCCCGGCGGCACGGACCGCCGGGCGCTTCGCCGTTCCCGGCCGGGAACGCCTCACAACCCCAGATACGCCAGTACGGCCAGCACCCTGCGGTGGTCGCCGGGGGCGGGGTCGAGGCCGAGCTTGGTGAAGATGCCGGAGACGTGCTTCTCGACGGCCCCCGCCGTGACCGCCAGCCGGACGGCTATCGCCGAGTTCGAGCGGCCCTGCGCCATCAGGGCCAGCACCTCGCGCTCCCGCCCGCTCAGGGAGCCCAGCGGACCGCCCGTGTGGTGGCGGTCGAGGAGCCGGTCGATCACCTCGGGGTCGAGGACCGTCCCTCCTGCCGCGACCCGGCGCACGGCGTCGAGGAAGTCGGTCACATCCGCTACCCGCTCCTTGAGCAGGTAGCCGAACGGTGCGGCTCCCCCACCGGCCAGTTCGGCCGCGTAACGCTCCTCGACGTACTGCGACAGCACCAGGACCGGCAGGGCCGGCTTCAGCGCACGGGCTTGGAGGGCCGCACGCAGTCCCTCGTCCCGATGGGTCGGCGGCATCCGCACGTCCACGATCGCCAGGTCGGGATCGTGCTCGGCGACCGCGGCCACCAGCGACGGGCCGTCGCCGACCGCCGCGACGGTCTCGATCCCGCCGTCATCGAGGAGCCTGGCCAGGCCCTCCCGGAGCAACACGGAGTCCTCGGCGATCACCACGCGCATGGTCCAAGTGTTCACCAGTCACAGGGGAGTTCGGCGCGGATCACGGTCGGGCCGCCCGGTGGGCTGTCCACCCCGAGGACGCCGTCAACGGTCGCCGCCCGGTCCGCCAGGCCCGCCAGCCCTCCTCCCGGACGGGCGAGCGCGCCGCCGGAACCGTTGTCGCGGACCTCGACGGACACCCGCCGGTCGCGCAGGCCGACCCGGACCGAGGCCTCGGTCGCCCCCGAATGCTTGGCCATGTTGGTCAGCGCCTCGGCCACCACGAAGTAGGCGACGCTCTCCACGGCCGCCGGAGGCCGTTCGGCCAGTTCCACCGAAACGGCGGCCCGCACGGGTGCCCTGGCCGCCAGCGCGGACAGGGCGGCGTCGAGGCCCCGGTCGGTGAGGATCGCCGGGTGGATGCCCCGCGCCAGATCGCGCAGTTCGGCGATTGCGGCCTTGGCCCCCTCGTGGGCCTGGGCGAGCAGCCGCCTGGCGGTCTCCGGGTCGCTGTCCAGTTTGACCTGGGCGCGCCCCAGATCCATGGCCACCGACAGCAGCCGCTGCTGGGCGCCGTCGTGCAGGTCACGCTCGATCCTGCGCCGTTCGGCCTCGGCCGCGTCCGCCCCGCGCGCCCTGCTGGCGCGCAGCCGGGCCGATCCGGCGATCTTCTCCCCCGGGCCGAGCAGCGCCATGGCCAGCTGCCCGTGCAGCCGTGCCATCCCCCGCGTCGCGTACAGCGCCGCGACGAGCACCCCGAGCCCCGCCGGAACACACGCCAGCGCCCCGGCCGGGCCGTCGACCGTCAGCTCGCCGACGATCCGCACCTCCATCACCCCGGACAGCACCAGCGGCGGCGTGACGAGCAGGGCGAGCGCGACGGCCCACAGGGCGGCCGAGACGACGAACTCCACCAGGCCGACCAGCGGTAACAGCAGCAGGTACAGCAGGTCCTTCCAGGTCGCGGGGTCGGCGAGCGCTCCTCCGCAGCGCAGCAGCGGGTTGCCGCCCCCACCCGGCCGGTAGGGGTCGGGGATCCTGACGCCGAAGGCCAGCCCGACGAGACGGCGTTCGAGCATCGCCGCGCCACGCCAGGCCACCATGGTCAGCGCGAGCAGCGGCGCCCCCACCCAGGCGACCGCCAGGGTCAGCGAGAACGGGATCACCGAGACCAGCACGGCGAAACAGACCAGGCCGTGGAACACGCTCCCCAGGAGGTACGGCAACGCCCGCCAGGTCATCGGGTCGACGAACATGCCCAGTGGACCGTTGGGACCCAGCGGGACGCGCAGTCTCAGCGGTGTCCGCGCCACGGGCGCCGTCCCGGCCGTCATGCGCGCCTCCCCACGCCCTGTCCGCTGTGCCCTGTAAGTGCCCTCGACGGGTCTTCCCGAGGTATGGATATCCCGGGGAGGCGGATCTCACAAGGGCCGGACAACGGTGAACGCCCCGGCCGTGAGGGCCGGGGCGTTCACCGTACGGGACGGGTGGGTCAGTCGCGATCGGAGCTGACGGTCGTCGTCCTGACCTGGAGGAGGAACTCCGCGTTGGACTTGGTCTCCTTCATCTTCTCCAGGAGAAGCTCCAGAGCCTGCTGCATGTCCAGCGCGTGCAGCACACGCCGCAGCTTCCAGATGATCTGGAGCTCGTCCTTGCCCAGGAGGATCTCCTCCTTGCGGGTGCCGGACGCGTCGACGTCAACCGCGGGGAAGATGCGCTTGTCCGCGAGCTGACGGTTGAGCTTGAGCTCCAGGTTTCCTGTGCCCTTGAACTCCTCGAAGATGACCTCGTCCATCTTGGAGCCGGTCTCGACCAGCGCCGTGGCGAGGATCGTCAGCGAGCCGCCGTTCTCGATGTTGCGGGCGGCACCGAAGAAGCGCTTCGGCGGGTAGAGCGCGGTCGAGTCGACACCACCGGACAGGATGCGTCCCGAGGCCGGGGCCGCCAGGTTGTAGGCGCGGCCGAGGCGGGTGATGGAGTCGAGGAGCACGACGACGTCGTGACCCAGCTCGACCAGGCGCTTGGCCCGCTCGATGGCGAGTTCGGCGACCGTGGTGTGGTCCTCAGCGGGACGGTCGAAGGTCGAGTGGATGACCTCGCCCTTCACCGACCGCTGCATGTCGGTGACCTCTTCGGGACGCTCGTCGACCAGGACGACCATCAGGTGGCACTCGGGGTTGTTCCTGGTGATCGCGTTGGCGATGGCCTGCAGGACCATGGTCTTGCCCGCCTTGGGCGGGGAGACGATGAGACCGCGCTGGCCCTTGCCGATCGGGGCGACCAGGTCGATGATCCTGGTGGTCAGGATGTTCGGCTCGGTCTCCAGGCGCAGCCGCTCCTGCGGGTAGAGCGGGATGAGCTTGTTGAAGTCGGGCCGCTGCCGCGCCTGCTCCGGGTCCATGCCGTTGACGGTGTCGAGGCGGACGAGGGCGTTGAACTTCTCGCGGCGCTCGCCGTCGCGGGGCTGACGCACCGCGCCGGTGATGACGTCACCCTTGCGCAGGCCGTTGCGGCGGATCTGGGCGAGTGAGACGTAGACGTCGTTGGCGCCCGGCAGGTAGCCGCTGGTCCGCACGAAGGCGTAGTTGTCGAGGATGTCCAGGATGCCGGCGATCGGGATCAGGACGTCGTCGTCACCGACCACGGGCTCGTTGCCGTCGAAGCGGTCGCGCCCACGGCGGTTGCGCTCCCTGAACCGGCCGCGACGCCCGCGACGGTCGTCGTCGTCGCCCACACCGTGCTGGTCGTTGCGGTCCTGCGGGCCGCGGTTCTGCTGGTTCCTGTCGTTGCGGTCACCGCGGTCGTTCGACCGCTCGCCCCGGTCGTTACCGCGGTCGTTGCGGTCGTTCGACCGCTCCCCGCGGCTCTGGCCCGCGTCGGCGGCGCGCTGGTCGGGACGGCCCTCGCCGCGCTCACGCCTGTCGTTGCCGCGCTCGCCGCGCTCACCGCGCTCACCGCGGTCGCCGTTGCGGCGGCGGTCGCCGCGCTCACGGCGGCTCTCGCCGCGCTCGGGTCGCGTCTCCGCCTGAACCGGCTCGGCCTGCTGCTCAACGACGGGAGCCGCGACGGGCTCGGCGGCGACGGGAGCGGGGGCCTGCTGGACGACGGGAGCGGGCTGCGCCTGCTCGGCGACCGGCTCCGCGGCCACCGGGGCGGCGGCGCGGGAACGTTCCCTCCGGCTGCGGGCCGGACGCTCGGCGACCGGCTCGGCCACGGGGGCCGCAGCGGCGGCGGGAGTGGGAGCCGCAGAGGCCTCCTTGGCCGCGACGGGAGCCGGGGCGCTCTCTGTGGCTACGCCCTGCTTCTCCTGGATCGCCGCGATGAGTTGGCTCTTGCGCATCCGCCCGGTCCCGCTGATGCCGAGGCCGGACGCGATGGCCTGCAGCTCAGGCAGCACCATGGCGGACAGGCCGGTGCCGGAGCGACGGCGCGGCTTGGCCGCGGCGCGGGTGGGGGTGTCGCCGGCCGTCGGCGATGCGCCGGCGGCGTCGGAGAGGAGTTCGGTGGTGTCGCTCACTAATGGGTCCTTCCCAGGGGTCGGGCGTGGCCATGATCAGCCAATCGTCCCGGTGGTGCGATCGACCCGGTGGGACAGACCGGGTCGGGTTGCACGTCGCGATCCTCGACGGCCCTTGGGGACCGCCGCCACTGTCGGGGAAGGGCACATCCATGCCGTCACCATCGAGATTCGCCGACGGTGGGGCTTGGAGGACACCCCCCGGATTGCTACCGGCAACCAGATGTCGAGGTAGTTCGAACGCGCATGTCCCCTCAAACGCCGCCTCTCGTTGCCCCAACCGAATGTGGAGCATTCGGAGGCGACGGATTCGGGGAGGCCACTGCGGCCCTCATGCCCCACGGTGTGGGAAATGAGACAGCGATGTGTGGCTGACAAGCACGCACCCAACAAGGGGGCACCTGGTGCGGCTACCAGCCTAACATCACCAGCGCACACAGCTATTCCCTGAAGGTCGAAGAGGTATCAGCGTGTCTCGGGAGAGACAACACGGGCACCGCGGGTTTCGACATCCAGTGGCTGGATGAGCCAATCCGTACCCACTTCCGGTGCGATCAAATCCTGCGTATCCACTGTGGAAAACGCAAGAATTGTGGGACCCGCTCCCGAGACCACGGCGGGGACCCCGATGCCGCGCAGACGTTGTACCAGATCCGCCGTACGCGGCATCGCAGGCGCGCGGTAGTCCTGGTGCAGCCGGTCCTCGGTCGCGGCGAGCAGCAGCTCCCGCTCGGGCCTGACGGTCAGCGCCGCCACGAGAAGCGCGGCCCGCCCCGCGTTCGCGGACGCGTCCGCGTGCGGCACGCTCTCAGGGAGGAGTCCCCGCGCGACCTCCGTCGAGAGGCGTTGTCGGGGAACGATGGCTACGGGCCGGATGTCGGCGTGCGGAACCAGTTTCAGCATATGCGGCGTGTTCGACCGGTCCGTCCAGGCGACGGTCAGGCCGCCCGCCAGGCAGGGGGCCACGTTGTCGGGGTGTCCCTCGATCTCGGTGGCCAGGGCGAAGACGTCGTCGTCGCCGAGCGAGGACGTGCCCGCGAGCGCCCTGGCGGCCAGGACGCCCGCGCAGATCGCCGCGGAGGAGGAGCCCAGGCCCCGGGCGTGCGGAATGCGGTTGAGACAGTTCAGCCGGATGCCGTGTGGCTGCGGCAGGCCCATCCGCTCGAAGGTCGTGCGCATCGTCCTGACGATGAGGTGCCCCTCACCCTGGTCCAGCTCGCCGGCGCCCTCTCCCGAGACGGCGATCTCCACCGTCCCGGTATGGGAACCGTCCGGGGTGAACAGGCTCGCCTCGACCTCGTCGTAGAGGCCGAGGGCGAGTCCCAGGGTGTCGAACCCGGGCCCGAGGTTGGCCGATGTCGCCGGGACCCGGACGGTGACCTTGGTGCGTTCGGTCATCGAGAATCTGGGGCGCGAGCCCCTGGCGTGGCCATGGGCGTGGAAGGCCCCTCCTCCTATCTGCCTGCTGTCCGCCTGACGCGGGACGGTCTGCCTGATGCTTCGGGAGTGCGCGCGAAGAGCCGCGGCGGCGGGGCCGCCGCGGCACGCGGGTCGGGGAGGTGCCCTGCGGACGGACGGTTCAGGCGAGTTCCAGCGCCTGGGCCGCGGCGTGGGCGTCGACCGAGATCGTCAGCGGGGTCGGCGCCCCGGAGATCGCCCAGTCGGGGTCCTTGAGGCCGTTGCCGGTGACCGTGCAGACGATCCGCTGGCCGGGGTCGACCAGGCCCTGGGAGTGGGCCTGCAGCAGGCCCGCGACGCTGGCGGCGGAGGCCAGCTCGACGAAGACGCCCTCCTCCTGGGCCAGCAGCTTGTAGGCGGCGGCGATCTGACGGTCGGTCACGGCCTGGATGACGCCGCCCGAGTCGTCACGGGCCGCCTCGGCCAGCTGCCAGGAGGCGGGGTTGCCGATGCGGATCGCGGTGGCGATCGTGTGCGGGTGGGGCACCGGGGCGCCGTTGACGATCGGCGCGGAGCCGCTGGCCTGGAAGCCGAACATGCGCGGGCTCCTGGTCGCGACGCCGTCCTTGGCGTACTCGGTGTAGCCCATCCAGTAGGCCGAGATGTTGCCCGCGTTGCCCACGGGGATGCAGTGGATGTCCGGGGCGTCGCCGAGGGCGTCCACGATCTCGAAGGCGGCGGTCTTCTGGCCCTGGAGCCGGAACGGGTTGACCGAGTTGACCAGCGCGATCGGGTAGCTCTCGGAGAGCTTCCTGGTCATGTCGAGACAGTCGTCGAAGGAGCCCTCGACCTGGATCAGCTTGGCCCCGTGGACGAGCGCCTGCGCCAGCTTGCCCATCGCGATCTTGCCGCGGGGCACGAGCACGGCGCAGGTCAGGCCCGCGCGGACGGCGTAGGCGGCGGCCGAGGCGCTGGTGTTGCCCGTCGAGGCGCAGATGACGGCCTTCGCGCCCTCCTCGACGGCCTTGCTGATGGCCATGGTCATGCCACGGTCCTTGAAGCTGCCGGTCGGGTTGGCCCCCTCGACCTTGAGGTAGACGTCGCAGCCGGTCAGCGCCGAGACCCGGTGTGCCGGAACGAGCGGTGTGCCGCCCTCCAGCAGCGTGACGACGGGCGTCGCCGTGGTCACCGGAAGTCGGTCACGGTACTCCTCGATGAGGCCACGCCACGCCCTGCTCATCATTGCTCCTCCCGCGCGTTCCCAGCACGCGCGTTCTACCTGCGGTGTTAGGCAGCAAGTCTACGGGTAATGGGATCTGAACCGGGATCTGCCGTCCACCAACTGGACACCTCAAGCGTCTCCCCAGGAAACGCTCAGGAAGCGTGGGTAGTGTCATCGGGTCCTGAGAAGCGGGAACGCAGACAAGGAGCGGCGGAACATGGCGGGCGGAGTGGCGACCAGACGGCCCCCGATCCGGCACAACGACTACTCCCCTCTCGATCCGCCGCCACTGGGCGACTGGGCTCCCTCCCTGTCGGTCAGCGTGGTCGTCCCCGCGTACGGCGGGCAGCACGCGCTCGACCTCACCCTCGCCTCCCTGGCCGCGCAGACCTATCCCGGTCACCTCATGGAGGTGATCGTGGTCGACGACGGCAGCGATCCACCGCTGCGCCTGCCGGACATCGCCCCCGAGGGCGCCAGGATCGTTTCCTCCGCCTCGGACGGCTGGGGCATCGCGCACGCGCTCAACACCGGTGCCGCCGTGGCCGAGGGGCGGATCATCCAGCGGCTCGACGCCGACATGGTCGTCTGGCCCGAGCACATCGAGGCGCTGGCCCGCTGGCACCACCTGAGCGACTACCTGGTCACCATCGGCGCCAAGAGGTTCGTCGAGGAGCCGCCCCCGGACCTCTCCCCCGAGGGGCTCTACGAGCACGCGCGCGCCGGCTCCCTCAGCGAGGTCCTCGACCTGTCGAACGCGCTGGCCAGTTCGACGGAGCAGACGATCTCCCGGACCGACGGCCTGCGCAGCAGCCGCAACCCCTACCACGTGTGCACGGGGCCGACGGTCTCGATGCGGCGGGAGACCTTCCACGCCGTGGGCGGGGTCGATCCCGGCGTGCTCAGGGGTGAGGACACCGAGTTCGCCTACCGGCTGGCCACCCACGGGGTGGTCTTCGTCCCGGACATGGCGGCCAGGGCCGCGCACCTGGGGCTTCCCGCGCAGCGGGTCGACCGGGACCGGACGGTCAGGGCCGTCGCCCCCTACCTGGCCCACCGGGTTCCGCTCCGCCGCGACCTGCGCAAGGACGGGGGCAGACGGTGGCTGGTGCCGTACGTGGAGGTGGTCCTCCATGTCGACGGGGACGAGAGGCAGGTGCGGGCCGCGGTGAGCGCCGCGCTTGAGGGTTCGGTCTCCGACGTCCGGGTCACCCTGGTCGCGCCCTGGTCGCGTCTGTCGCCCGGACGGCACTCGGTGCTCGGCGACCCGTCGTTCGAGCTTCGCGTGATGCGGGAGCACTTCGCCCACGACGAGCGGATCAGGCTGGCCGACGAGGTCGTCCCGACGCCGGGGCCGACGCCGTTCCGTTACACGGGGCCGGTCTCGGTCCCGCTCGGCAGGGAGACGCTGGAGCGGATGATCGCCGCGGTCCAGGAGGACCGGTCGGGCATGCTCGTCGTCGATCTCGGTGAGGACGGGTCGGCGACGCTGGAACGGGCGGAGGCGCTGGGCAGGGCCAGGCTGCTCGGCGCGGACGACGTCGTCACCTCGATCAAGGCCACCCACGGGGTACGGCACGGCACGAAGGCGGAGTTCTGGCCCGCTCCCCGGCGTCAGGCACCCAGGCCGGCCCCGGCCAAGACCGCCAAGCCCTGCGCGAACCAGTCCTCCGCCTCCAGGGCGACCCGGTCCCTGCGTTCCAGGCTGGGGGCGGCCTTCAGGGAACTGCGGGCCTGACGGCAGGGGTCTCGCCCTGCTCCTGCTGCGGGCGGGGAACGACGCGCCGCCGTACGACCAGGCCGAAGGCGACGACGAGCAGGCCCGCGACGCCCGCGACAGCGAACGGCGCCGCGGGCCGCCAGGAGCCGAAGAGCGTCCCGCCGACCGCGGAGATGACGAGGATGCCCACGGCGCCGCAGAGCGTCTGCACGCCGTAGGCGGAGGCGCGCACCGCCGGGGGGACCTGCTGGGCCAGCAGCGGACCCGCGCTGACGATGGCGGCGATCTCGCCGAGGCCGATGAGCGCGGCCACGGCCATCATGCCCGAGCCGAGCGGGTCGTCGACCAGCAGCGTGGACAGGTAGGCGACGGCGGCCAGGGCCTGGGCGACCAGGACGGCGTCCTGGCGGCGCAGCCGGTCGCCGAGCCAGCCGAACAGCGGGGCCCCGAGGGTGGCGACCGTCTGCGCGACGCCGACCACGGCTCCGCCTCTGGCCACGGCCTCGACGGGGGACAGGCCGCCCTCCCTGACGCCGTGGACGACGACCCACAGCGGCAGGAACGCCGCGACGATGGACAGGTCGGCGCGGGCCACGAAGGAGGCCGCGTACGACAGCGCGACCCCGGGGTCGCGGGCGAGCGCGAACCCCTCCCTGACCAGGCGGACCAGCGGGATTCGCGCCGAGGCGGCGTCCACCCTGATCCTGGAGATGGTGACCCACATCAGCGCGGCGACGGCCAGGACGATCACGGCGACGATCAGGAACGAGTAGCGGGCCGCGTCGACCGTGGCCGCCCTGCCTCCGTCCCCGCCGAGGTTCCTCTCGATGATCGCGGGCAGGCGGACCAGGCCGAGGACGGCCACCATGGCGCCCAGCCCGCTGAACAGGCCGATCAGTCCGTATGACTTGCCGCGTGAGCGGTCGCGGACGTAGTCGATGGCGACCGTGGCGAGCATGCCGTTGAGGGCCGCCACACCCAGGGCGAAGACGACCCTGAGCGCGACGAGCACGGTCACGTTGCCCGCGTAGGGGAACAGCAGGGTGGACAGGCCGCACAACGCGAACCCGGTCACCACGACGGGCCGCCTGCCGAAGCGGTCGGCGAGCGCGCCGTACCAGGGGAGGCTGAGGATCATCGCGATCTCGGCGGCGGCGGCCAGCAGGGCGACCACCCTGCCCTGGTCGGCTCCCTGGCCGTCGAGCACACCGAGCAGCAGGAGCGGCTGGGCGGCGGGCAGGAATGTGATGATCATGGTCGCCGCGAACGCCATGATCATGGACGCCACCAGGTTGCCTGGGCTGATGCCGTCGGACAGGTGAAGCCCGGCGAAACGGCGCGGGGGAAGGGCGGCCATGCGGCGATCTTGCCAGCCGCCTGATCACTTCTCCAGCGTTACCGCTCGATATGATCACGACAATTCCGGAAATATTTCTACCGGGGAGCAGCACGTGACCGATCAGGCACTAAAAGGCATCAACACCCAGATACCTAACGTTGCACGCATGTACGACTACTATCTGGGCGGCAAGGACAACTTTCCCGCTGACCGGGAGGCGGCGGAACGGGCCCTGACGGTCGTCCCCGAGATCAGGCACAGCGCCAGGTCGAACCGCGCCTTCCTGCGCCGCACGGTCGACTTCGTCGCCAGGACGGGCATCGACCAGTTCCTCGACCTCGGAGCCGGGCTGCCCACCCAGAACAACGTCCACCAGGTCGCCCCCGGCGCCAAGGTCGTCTACGTCGACAACGACCCGACCGTGCTGGTCCACGGCAGGGCGATCCTCGGCAAGAACGAGAACGTGACCATCGTCGAGGGGGACATGCGCCGCCCCCGCGAGATCCTGGAGCACCCGGACGTCCGCGCGGCGATCGACTTCGACAGGCCGGTCGGTGTCCTGCTCCTGGCGATCATGCACTTCGTGCCCGACGAGGACGACCCCTGCGGGATCCTCGCGACGTTCCGCGAGGCCATGGCCCCCGGCAGCCACCTGGTCATGTCACACGTCGCCATCGACGCCAGGCCCGCGGCGGCCGACGGGGTCACCAAGGTCTACGACCGGGCCTCCTCACCGTTCGTGGCCAGGACCAGCAAGGAGATCGTCCGGCTGTTCGAGGGCTTCGACCTGGTCGAGCCCGGCATCGTCAACCTGCCCGAGTGGCGCCCCGCCCCCGGGGACACCGTGCCGTACAAGGGGATCGGGTCCTACTTCCTGGGCGGGGTCGGAGTGGTCAACGGCGACGGGTGATCGCCCGCTTCACCGAGGACAGCAGACCGTACTGGACGACCTTCCTGGCCGCGGCCAGTTCCTTGCGGAGGGTACCGACCTCGCGCCGCAGCTCGACGGCGCTCCTGCGCCAGCGGCCCGCCTCCTCGCGCCACCGGGTCACCTGGCCGCGCAACCGCTCGGCCTCCTTGGTGAGGCGGGCGATCTCGGCCTGTGCCTCCGCCCTGGCCCGGTAGGCCCCCCTGCGCCCGGCCGGGGTCCTGGCCTCCCGCAGGAAGCCGTAGGTCTCCCCGTCCGCCCAGAAGGTGCCGAAGGTGTCCTGGACCGCGTCGTCGAGCGGCTCGCCGTCGGCGGCCACGATGGCCGCGCGGGCGAAGGCCGCGGTCCGCTCCAGCCTGGCGACGATGAGTCCCCGCTCCGCGTCTTCCGCCAGGAGCACACTGACCAGGCCGTATCCTCCGTCCGTCGCCAGGTCGAGCAGTCTGGCGAGGGTGTCCTCCCCCGGCGTCCATCCGGCGGGCAGCCGAAGCCGGTACGGCACCGCCCCCCACGACGACTCCCCCGGCCGTCCCGCCTGTCCCGGGGTCAACGAGGTGAACCGCACCCGGCCCTCGTGCGCGTAGTGGCCGAGGATCAGCGTCAGGTCGAGGTGGGGGTCGCGCAGCGGGGCACGTCCCTCGACGCCCGCGTGCTCCCAGGGGCCGGGGACGGTGACCGCGACGTCGGGCACGGTGCCCGCGAGCACGGCGTCCACACTCGCCCTGACCTCGTCGTAGCCGGGGTCGCCGTCGCTCTCGACGACCACCTCCAGGTAGGGCACCTTCCACTGCCGCGCCGGGTGGGAACGCAGCCAGCGGTAGGCCGGGATCCGGTCGGCGACGAAGGCGTGACTGACCCGGTCGATCGGCGCCTTGTCACGCATCCGCATGGTCGGCCCCAGGTGGAAGGCGCGGGCCAGCGGCTCGGGCACGAAGACCGCGCCCGCCTGGGCGAGCCGGTAGCCCATCTCGGTGTCCTGACCGAGGACGAGATCGGTGTCCATGGGGCCCGCCTCGGCCAGCAACGCGGCGTTGACCGAGGTCGCGCCGCCGACGTGCAGGCTGAAGGCCCGGCTGCGGCCGTCGGTCAGGCCCGAGGTGCGTTCGATGAGGTCGACCAGCCAGGCGTGCGGCTCGGCGGGCTCGAACAACTCGGCCAGGTCCGGCGCCTCGGCCACCTCCCGCGCCGTGGGCAGCGGCGCGGGTGTGAAACGCAGCCGCCCCGTCACCACGAGGTACGGCGCCGCGTGGTGCCAGCGCATGTGCGCCTCGACGGCCTGCCGGTCCAGGACCACGTCCGAGTCGAGCCAGTGGACCACGTCGCCGGTCGCGGCCCGCAGCCCGGCGTTTCGCGCGTGCGCCCTGCCCGGGACCGGGCAGGCGACCAGCCGGGTGCCCGCGGGCCTCAGCTCGGGCAGGCGCAGCGGCGGGTCGCTGCCGTTGTCGACCACGATGACCTCGGTCAGGTCCTCGGGGTAGGTCTGGCCCGCGAGCCCGGCGAGCACCAGGTCGAGCTTGTCCTGGCCGCCGTAGGCCGGCACGACCACGCTGACCCGCAGCGACGGGGTCCAGGCCCCCGGCTCCGGCGGGGTGAGGCTGCGGTAGTCGTTGCCCACGACCCGCGCGATCACGAGGCCTCCAGGATCAGGCTCGGCGCGAAGCCGTACCACTGGTACGACGCGACACGCAGGAAGTGGGCCAGCGGCAGCCGCCAGGTGTGCTCGGCGCTCACCGAGCGTCGCAGCACGTAGCCGAGGCCGTGGGTGCGGTAGATCCGTGCCCCCTCGGCGTGTGCGGCCTTCAGGAAGGCCGCGTCGACCCCGCGCGGCAGGGCGGGGAAACCCCCGGTCCGCGTGAACAGGTCTCTGCCGCTCAGGATCGTGCCGCCCGCGACGTGGTCGGACCAGATCTCACTGGTGTAGTCGGTGCGGCGGACCGTGACGCCCAGGGGCTCCAGGTGGAAGAACTCGGCGGCGGTGCCCACGATGTCGGCGCCCGAGTACGCCCTGGCCAGCAGGAGGTCGGCCAGGTGCTCGGGACCGTACCAGTCGTCGTCGTCCCACTTGGCGACGTACTCTCCCGACGCTCCGGCCGCCGCCAGGTTGAGCACCTCGCCGAAGGGCACGGCCGCGGGTGCCTCGGTCACCCTGACCGGCAGGCCGCTGTCCTCGACCGCGCGCCGTGCCTCGGGGTGGTCGGCCGGGACGCCGTGCAGGCCGAGCAGGACCTCGGTCTCGACCCGGCGCTGGGCGGCGATCTGGGCGAGCGCCCCGCCGAGCAGGTGCGGGCGCATGGTGGACATCACGACGCTGACGGACGGGGTGCCCCGGGGAGGGACGCCCAGCAGGGACAGGCCGTGGCGGCGCAGCCGTACGCTGTGCTCCTCCCTGCGCAGGGCGGTCACCGAGTGCGGCGGCGGGTTCTCCTCCGGCTCTCCGGGGGTCCAGGCCGCCAGCAGGCGGGCCAGGCCGGGCTCGGCCCAGCCGGGCGAGGCGGCGGCGCGCAGCGGGACTCCGGCGGCGGCGAGCGCGGTGAGCGCGCCCGTGGGGACCTCCTGATCCGGCCAGCCGACGTTCAGGCCGAGCAGCGGCCTGAGCCTGTCGATCTCGGCGGCCTCCGGGCGCTCCCCGACTGGCTCACCCGCCGCGAGCCATCCGGAGCCGGACCACGTCAGCTCGGCCATCCCCTCCTTCGCCGTCCGCAGGAAGCCCGCCGGGGTCGCGGAAAGGGTCGGAACGGGCCCTGATGGGGGCGGGGACGTGGGCGGTGACGCGGAAAGAGCGGGGGAGGGCACCGACGCAGGATATCGAGGCCGGGAGATCACTTCCCAGCGCGTTCCAGGGTTGACACGGGCGCTCACCGACAGTCACTCACAGCATTCACCCAGGTCACAAAAACCTTGAGGTTTACCGTTTATCGCTATATCCACTCATGTGGAGTGGATAGCCTCGAACACTCCCCCCGACAGAACAGGCAACGAACGACAGAGCGGCACGGAAGGTAAGCGCGGATGTCCACGCCCCGAAAATTGACGCTACTGACGACGATCGCGGCCCCGCTGGTCGTCATCGCGCTGACCCTGCTCACGGTCCTCGGCGCCGTCCCGGTCGTGGGCGCCCTCGGGCTCGCCGCGGCCGTGGCCGTGCTGGCCGCCCAGGCGCTGACCCTCGTCACCCTGCGCAGGACCGACGGGAAGGCCCAGCGTGTCGACAACCGGGTCAAGCGGCAGGAGGCGGAGCTGGCCAAGGTCAGGACGGCCGTCGAACGGCTGGACGGACGGCTCGACGAGATCGTCTCCCTGCTCAGGCAGGAGAGCGGCAGGCACGAGGAGGACCTGCGGGCGATCCTGGTCTCCCTGGGCGAGGACCGGCTGACGGCCGTTCCCCGGCGCAGGGAGATGGAGGAGTTGGTCAGCGAGCTGCTCCCCAAGCTCGCCGCGGCCGAGGCCAGGCCCTGGCGGGCCAGGCCGGAGGGCGCGGCGTGAGTGAGGCCCGAGAGCGCCGGGAGGCGGGTTCCGGTACGGCCGGCCCGTCCCTGGACGGAGAGGACGGCGCGCTCAGGACGGGCGGGGAGGACGGCACGGGACAGGTCGCCGTTCCCCCCGCCCGGAACACCGGAGGGGTTGCGAGGGTCAGGCACAACGACTACGGCTCGCTGACCCCGCCGGAACCCGGCCACTGGGAGCCCCGGCTCGGGGTGAGCGTGGTGATCGCCGCCTACGACTGCCAGGAGTCCCTCGACCGCACGCTCGCCTCCCTGGCCGCCCAGACCTACCCGGCCCATCTCACGGAGGTGGTCGTCGCCGACGACGGCAGTGAACCGCCGTTGCGGATCGACGGCCCCGCCCCGGCCGGAACCCGGATCGTCCGGGTGCCCGAGGGCCGCTGGGGACGCGGCTGGGCGCGCCAGACCGGTGCCGCCTCCGCGACCGGCGACGTCCTGCTCTGGGTGGACGCCGACGTGGTCCTCGACCGGGAGCACGTGGAGGCGCACATGCGCTGGCACCACCTGGCCCCGTACGCGGTCGTGCTCGGCGACATCCGCTTCACCCCCGAGCCGTCCGGGGACGCGCCGGGACCCGAAGAGGTCCTCGCGGCCGTACGGCGGGGGCGTGCCGAGGACCTCTTCCCCGTCTCCGCCCCGCACGCCTGGCGGGCCGAGCGGTTCGCCGAGACCCGGCGGCTGCGGGAGGCCGGTTCCCGGGCCCACCTGCTCCATTCGGGGGCGGCGACCTCGGTCCCGCTGGCGCTGCTGCGCGCCGCGGGAGGGGTGAACACCGCGCTGAACATGGGTGAGGACACCGACCTGGGCTTCCGGCTGGCACAGGCGGGGGCGGTCTTCGTCCCCGACCCGCGCGCCACGGCCTGGCACCTCGGCCCCTCGACGGTCATGACCAGGGAGAAGGAGGTGCACCGGCACAACTGGTCGGTGCTGCCCGACCTCATCCCCGACCTGCGCTGGCTGCGCGCCCACCCGCGCAGGACCTGGCTGGTGCCGTACGTGCGCGTCGTCGTGGACGCGGCCGGGGCCACCTACGAGGAGGTCAGGACGAGTGTGGACGCCGCGCTCGCGGGCACCCTCGCCGACGTCGCCGTCACCGTGACCGGACCGTGGTCGGCCCTGCCACGGGGACGTCGTTCCTCCCTCGACGAGCCGCTGCTCGACCTTCGCCTGGTGCGCAACCTGTACGGCGGCGAGCCGCGCGTCTCCTTCGCCGAGACCGTCCCCGACGCGGCCCCCGCCCCCTTTCTCCTCACCTGCCCCGCCGGATGGGCCCTCGGCCCCGACACCCTCGCCAGGTTGGTCGAACACGCGGAGAGCGAGGGGTACGGCCTGCTGAGCGTGGTGCTCGACGAGCGGGAGAACGGGGTCACCGCTGCCAGGCTCGAACGCACCTCGGCCTTCGCCAGGGCGGCGCTCGTCGCCGGGGACGACCGGGACGACCTGGTGCACGAGATGTTCGGCTCCCTGTGGGTGGGCGGGGAGGAGTTCGGCTTCACCCCCGCGGACCGGTCCCAGCCCGTCGCCGGGGACACCGCCAGGTGGCGGGCGGAGGCGGCCAGGTGGCGGCGCGAGGCCGAACGCCTTGAGGACGAGGTGCGGAGCCTGCGCCGGGAGGCGCAGGAGGCGCGCGAGCGGGCCGAACAGGCCGGGGCCGAACGGCGGCGCGGCCCGATCGGCGAGATCATCGCGACCGTCCGGCACAGGAGGGCGGGCTGATGTCGTTCCTGACCGACCTGCTCGGCGGCCGGGACGCGCGGGGCCTGCTGGTCTGCCACGCCGGGTTCGACACCCTCGAAGACCTGGAGCCGTACCGGGTGACGGACCTCGACGGCGACCTCGGCGGGCTGCCCGGAGCCCAGGACGGCGTGACGGAGGTCCTCGTCGTCGCCAGGACGCCGACCGACGTCCGCAGGGCCGCGGCGCTGCAGTCCCTGCTCCCCTCGGCCTCACGGGTCACGGTCGCCGTCGAGGAGGCCCCGTACTGGTACACCGCGCCGGTGATCTCCCCCGTCCCCGCGCACCGCTGGCGGTCCCTGACCGAACTGCGGGTGCACCGTCCCGCGAAGGACGCCTGGGCGGTCGAGGCGAGGTTCGCCAAGCCCACGCCCGCGGGCCGTACGCTCGCCGCGACCGCCAGGGCGTTCGGCGGGCACGGGATGGACGCGGTCGCGGCCCCGGTGGCCGGGCTGGCGGGCCCCGGAGCCGCCCACTGGCGTCCCGGCGACCCCAACGCCGCCCCCGCCGAGGTGACGGGCCCGGTCCCCGAGCGGTTCGGTGCCGCGGGAGCCGACCTGGTCCTGCGCGTCACCGACGAGGAGCCGCCCTCCTGGGAGGGCGCGGAGACCCCGATCGACCGCCCCGCCGCCGCGCTGATGAGCTGGGAACGGCTCGGCCGTCCGGGAGGGGCGGGCATCCTGCGCAGCGGCCTGGGAGACCTGTCGGAGCCCAGGACCATCCCGCCGGTCGACGACCGTTCGGTCAACCCGACGGGCTTCGTCACCGTACCGTCGCTCGGCATGGCCGACCTGTCCGTCGAGTCGGGCCGCTGGGCGATCACCTGTGAGGGGCGCACGCTCACCGTCCTCGGCGCCTCCGGCTGCGTGACCGACGTGGACGTCACCAGGATCAGGCAGGTCAGAGGGGTGCGCGTGGACTGGCGGCGGGGCCACAGCGGGCCGGTCGCCGCGCTGCGGGTCGTCACCGGGCTCGCCGCGGCCGGGGTTCCGCTGGTCTGCGAGACCGTGCCCCCGTGGGCGGGCGCGCTCGGCCGGGACCTCGCCGAGTTGGTCACCTCCGCCGACGAGACCGCGCTCGCCGACGACCTGACACGTGAGGAGTACAGCGTACGGCTGCGCAGGCGGGCGCTGCGCGTCCACGGCGTACGGGCCCGCTGGGAGCAGCTCGGCGCCCCCGCCGTCCCCGTCCCCCTGGTCTCGGTGCTGCTGGCGACCCGGCGTCCCGAGATGGTGCGCTTCGCGTTCGAGCAGCTGTCCAGGCAGCGCGGCGCCGAGTTCGAGGTGATTCTCGCCCTGCACGGCATCCCCGCCGGACATCCGGACGTGGCGGAGGCGACGGCGTCCTTCGACCGGCCGCTCACCGTGTTCGAGGCGGACCGGGCGAGCGTGTTCGGCACGGTGCTCAACGAGGCCGCGGCCAGGGCGTCAGGGGCGTTCCTGCTGAAGATGGACGACGACGACTGGTACGGCCCCGACTTCGTCTCCGACCTGCTGCTGGCCCACTCCTACTCGGGGGCCGAGGTGGTCGGCATGGTGCCCGAGTTCGTCTACCTCGCCTCGATCGGGGTGACCGTCCACCGGGAACAGGTCACCGAGCAGATCACCAACTTCATCGCGGGAGGGACCATCCTCACCGAGCGTTCGGCCTTCCACGCGGTGGGGGGCTTCCGCCCGCTTCCCGGCACGATCGACGCCCAGTTCCAGCACGCCGTGCAGGGCGCGGGCGGGCGGATCTACCGCACCCAGGGGCTGGGGTACGTGCTGCGGCGCGGCAACGCCGCGGGGCACACCTGGCGTGAGCCCATCGGCACGTTCCTGCGCAGGAACAAACGCCAGTGGCGCGGCTTCCGGCCGAGCGCGCTGATGGAGCTGCCCGTGGAGGCGGGATGACCGCGCGGATCCCCGGCAACGACTACGGGGTGCTGGAGCCGCCCGCGCCCGGCACGTGGCGGCCCCGCATGGCGGTGAGCGTGGTGATCCCCGCCAGGGGCGGGCAGGAAAGACTCGACCTCACCCTGGCCGCCCTGGCCGCCCAGACCTACCCCGCCCACCTGCTTGAGGTGGTCGTCGTGGACGACGGAAGCGTTCCCCCGCTCCGTGTCCCCGGGATCGCCCCGGAACGCACCAGGATCGTCCGCTCCCCCCAGGGCAGGCGGGGCATCGCGAGCGCCATGGAGACCGGTACGGCCGCCGCCGACGGCGAGGTGATCCACAGGATGGACGCCGACATCGTCCCCTACCACGACCACGTCGAGGCGCACATGCGCTGGCACCATCTGGCCGACTACCTGGTGGTGCTCGGGAGGCTGCGCTTCACCGCCGCGGCGGGCCCCCTCCCGGCCCCGGCCCAGGTCAGCGGGGTCGTCGCGGACGGCGGCGCCCACGGCCTCTTCGCGGAGGACCCCGAGCACGGGCACGACTGGATCGACGAGCTCGTCGCGGCCCATCGCGGCCTGCGCGACGCGCCAAGCCCCCTGCTGCACCGCGTCCACGTGGGGGCGACGGTCTCCTCACCCGCCGCCCTGCTGAAGGAGGCCGGCGGCCTGGACACCTCCCTGGTGCTCGGCGAGGACACCGAGCTGGGCTACCGGCTCACCCAGACCGGCGCGGTCTTCGTCCCCGACGCCGAGGCTGTGTGCTGGCACCTGGGCACCACGACGGCGATGCGCAGGCCCGCCGAGGTCAGACGGCACAACGGGCCGTTCATCGCCGACCGCGTGCCGTACCGGCGCAATCTGCGCTCCGACCCGGGCCGCCAGTGGCTGGTGCCGTACGTCGAGGTGGTCGTGGACGCGGCGGACGCCTCCTTCGAGGACGTCAGGGCGAGCGTGGACGGCGCGCTGGCGAGCACCCTGTCCGACGTGAGCGTGGTGCTGACCGGCCCGTGGGCCCTGCTCGACGCGCGTCCGCCCGGTGAGGAGGGCCGGACGCCGCTGGACGACCCGCTGCTCGACCTGAGGCTGGTGCGCGGGCAGTACGCGGGCGACGGCCGGGTGCGCCTGGCCGAGCGCGTCCCCGCGACCTCCTTTCCCGCTCCCTTCAGGCTCACCTGCCCGCCGGGGTGGGTGCCGGGGGCCGAGAGCCTGGCCATGTTGGTCGAGCAGGCCGACGGGGACGACGAGGGACTGCTGCTCGTCGCGCTCGACGAGAACGAGACCGGCGTCGTCACCGCGCGTCTCGAACGGACCTCGGCCGTCGCCAGGGCGCTGCGCGTCGCGGCCGAGGGCGAGTCCCTGGACGACGTGATCGCCGACCTGTACGGCGCGACCTGGCTGGACGCCGAGACCTGGCGGTTCCGGCCCGCCTCACGCGCCTATCCGGCCTGGGCCTCGGCCCGCAACAGGGAGGCCGTGCGCTGGCGCGCGGAGGCGGAGAGACACGGGCGGGAGGCCGAGCGCGCCAGGCAGCGGGTCGCCGCACTCAAGGCCGAGCTGCGTGAACTGCGCGCCCAGGCGGCCAAGGGCGACCGCGCCGCCGCCCGGTGGAAGGAGAAGGCCGAGCAGCGCCGCCTCGAAGCCGTGGCCCTGCGCAGGGAACGGGACCGTTCCCTGCTGCGCCGTGCGGCCCGCAGGCTGCGGGGTCTCGCCGAGGGCGGCCGCTGACCCGCGCCTTCCCCTGCTTTCCCCCGCTTTCCCCTTGACACGCCTGGCTTTCCCCCTGGCATGCCCGGAACGGCGCCATGGTGACGCCACTGCAGACTTGCCATGGCGCCATCGTGGCGTCATAGTGGCGTCATGGACCTGACGCCCTACGTCGATCGCCTGCGCCGCGAGCTCACGGTCGTCGCGGAGACAGGCGGCGAGGAGGTGCGCGCCGCCGCCAGGCAGCTCACCTCCGCCCTTGAGTCGACCACCAGGCTCGTCCTGCTTGAGGCGCTGTCCACCGCCGCCGACGAGATCAGCCGCGACCTCGCCCCCGGCTCCGTCGAGGTACGGCTGCGCAGACGCGACCCCGACTTCGTGGTGACGCCTCCTCCGGCGGCCAGGCCGTTCGAGGAGGGCTTCGAGGCCGGGGCGCCCACCGTCCAGGGCCCCGCCCCCACCTCGCCCGAGGCGGAGGACGGCGGCACGACACGCCTGTCCCTGCGGGTCCCCGAGCACCTCAAGCCGCGCATCGAGGAGGCGGCGGGCAAGGAGGGGCTTTCGGTCAA
Source organism: Streptosporangium sp. NPDC000239 (assembly GCF_040300765.1). NCBI lineage: Bacteria > Bacillati > Actinomycetota > Actinomycetes > Streptosporangiales > Streptosporangiaceae > Streptosporangium > Streptosporangium sp. NPDC000239. The sequence goes on from NZ_JBEPEI010000002.1 coordinate 247,841, forward strand.
CGCCTGGCTGGTCCGCGCCGTCTCCGCCGCCCTGGAGGCCGGGGCCCGCCCCTCGCCGCCTCCCCGGGTCTCCCAGCGGGGCGAACGGCGCTACACCGGCTGGGTGCGGTAGCCGACCGTCAGGAAGAGAGCGCCATGCCCACCTTCGACACCCCGGAACCGATCTTCGTCGTCATCGACATCGGGGCGGGCCACATCCGGCTCAACGCCGCCGAACGCGCGGACACGGTCGTCGACGTGCAGCCCGCCGACGAGCACGGCGGCGCCGACATCAGGGCCGCCGAGCAGACCCGGGTCGAGTACGACCAGGGCAGGCTCCTGGTCAAGGCCCCCAAGACCAGGATCGGCTCGCTGCTCGGGTGGGACGGCTCGGTCAGGGTCGTCATCGACCTGCCCGAGGGCTCCCGCGTCGACGTCAGCGCCATGGCCGACCTCCACTGCGAGGGGCGGCTCGGCGAGTCCACGCTGCGCACGGTCTCCGGCGACATCTGGCTCGGCCAGACCGGCGAACTGCGGCTGAACACCGCCGACGGCGACATCACGGTGATCCGCTCCGTCGGGCGCACCGAGGTCACCACCTCCAACGGTGAGATCAGGATCGGCGAGATCGACGGCCCCGCGATGGTCAGGACCGCCAACGGCGGCATCACCATCGGCGAGGTCACCGGCGACCTGCGGCTGAACACGGCCTACGGCGACATCACCGTGGGCCGCGCGCTGGCCGGCGTCGACGCCAGGACGGTCTCCGGAGACATCCGCATCGGTGAGGCCGTACGCGGGTCGGTGGTCCTGGAGACCTCCTACGGCAAGCTGAAGGTCGGCATCCGGGAGGGAACCGCCGCCTGGCTCGACCTGAGCACGCCCTACGGCAGCGTGCGCAACACCCTGGAGGCCGTGGACGGCCCCTCCCCCTCTGACGAGACCGTCGAGGTGCGTGCCCGCACCCACTACGGCGACGTCGTGATCCACCGTTCCTGAAGTCCTGAAAGGCGAAACGAGGGACAGAATGCACAATTTCGCGATCTCGGCGTCCGGGCTGCGCGTGTCGTTCGGCGACAGGACCGTCCTGGACGGCGTCGACCTTGAGGTCCCCTCGGGGACGGTCTTCGCGCTGCTCGGCGCCGAGGGCTCGGGCAAGACCACGGTGATCCGGATCCTGTCCGGGGTGACCGGGGCCGACGAAGGCCTGGTGCGGATCACCGGGGAGCACGTGGGCCGCCGCTCCCCCCTGGACGACTCGCTCACCGGTGAGGACAACCTGCTCGCGGTCGCACGGCGGCGCGGGCTCGACCACGCCGAGGCCGCGCGGTGCGCCGCCGACCTGCTCGGCCGCCTCGGTCTCACAGAGGCCTCAGGAATACCGGTCGCCGCCTACTCCGGCGGCATGCGGCACCGGCTCGGCATCGCGACGGCCCTGGTCGGCTCCCCCGAGGTGGTCCTCCTCGACGAGCCGACCGGCGGGCTCGACCCGAGTGGCCGCCGTGCCGTACGGCGGGTCCTGCGCGATCTCGCCGCGGAGGGCGTCACGGTCTTCCTGACGACGCGGCACCCACGGGACGCGGGCGAGCTGGCCGACCGGGTCGCGGTCCTGTCCCAGGGCAGGATCGTCGCCGAGGGGACCCCGCGGGAGCTGGGGCGCCTGGCCTCCTGCGGCCACGCCCACCTGCGTTTCGCCGACGCCGAGGAGCTCGAATGGGCCGTGCGCGTCCTGGGCGGCGTGCCCGGCGACGACGAGGCGTTCACCCTGCGGGTCCCGAACGACGGCAGCGTCGGCTCCCTGCGTGCCCTTCTCGACAGGATCGACCACCAGTTGCTCGCCGTGGACGGGCTCTCGGTCCACGCCCCCGACCCCGACGACGTCTTCCTCACGCTCACCGCCCGCCCCGTGACGGGCTGACAGGCCCACCGTGACGGTCCACAGTACGGTCAGCCGCGGGCGCCGACCGCGTCCCGCAGCGTCATGACGACCGTGCCACGGCGTTCGCGGGCCGCCAGCCACGCCAGGAAGCCGTCCAGAACCTTCGGCGGCACCGAGTAGAGGCCGCAGTCGTCGCAGACCCGGTGGAACACCAGCGGAAGGACGCCGCCACCGGCCCGTTCCGCGTTGAGGACCAGCTGTCTCAGCTGCCGCAGCGAGGTGTCCTCACGGACGGAGCCCGGGGTGCGGATGCCGTACCGGTCCCGGGGGCGCCGGGGTTCGGTCTCCGGGCAGCCGGAGCAGCTCCACTGCCGCAGGCCGCCGACCGTGCGGGCGGCGTCGTAGCCGCATCCCCGCGCGACCTTCTTGGCCTGGGCGTCGACCGCGCCGAAGGGGTAGGCGAGGGTGACGGGACGCAGCCCCCAGGCGAGCAGCCTCCTGCGGTCGTCACAGATCTGCCCGCGCTGCTCGGCACGGGTCAGCTCGTCCAGCCGGACGTGGGTCAGGGTGTGGCCGCCGACCTCGTGCCCCGCCCGGGCCAGCGCGACGACCTGCTTGCGGGTCAGCTTGCCCGCGCGTCCGGCGGTCGCGGAGTTGACGTAGAACGTTCCCCGCATCCCTCTGCGCTCCAGCAGACGCGCCGCAGCCACGTGGGTGGCGTCCCCGTCGTCGAAGGTCAGCGAGACGACGGTCCTGACCTTCCCGGCGGTCTCGGCGGTCTCGGCTCTGGCGGGAAGTGCCCCGGCCAGTACGGCCAGCGCGACCGCCGGCGCGCCCAGCCGGTATGCGATCCTCACGACGGCCCGCCCTCCCCTACGACGCAGGCGCCCTCCCCGTCGCCGGGAAGGGCGCTCTTCGGCCTCGTCAGGAGGCGTCCTCACCCTCGACGCGCATGACGCTCACCACGTCACGGACGATGTCCATCTCCCGCAGGCCCTCGATGGTCGCCGAGAGGGCCGCGTCGCTGGCCCGGTGGGTGACCAGGACGAGCTGTGCGTCGTCGCCGTGCCCCTCCTGCCGGACGGTCTGGATGGAGACGTCCTGCTTGGCGAACATGTCGGCGACCCGGGCGAGGACACCCGGCTTGTCGGCGACGTCCAGGGAGACGTGGTAGCGCGTGACGGTCTCGCCCATCGCGTGCGCGCCCAGGTCGGCGTAGGTGGACTCCTCCGGGCCCCTGGTCCCGGCCAGGCGGTTACGCCCGACGGCCACGAGGTCGCCGAGCACCGCGCTCGCGGTGGGGGCCCCACCGGCGCCCGCGCCGTAGAACATCAGCTGCCCCGCCGAGCGCGCCTCGACGAAGACCGCGTTGTAGGCCTCGCGCACCCCGGCCAGCGGGTGCGTCCTGGGGATCATGGCCGGGTGCACCCGGACGCCGAAGGAACGCCCGTCGTCGGAACGGGAGCAGATCGCCAGCAGCTTGATGACGTAGCCCATGGCCTTGGCGCTGGCCACGTCGGCCGCGGTGATCTCGGTGATGCCCTCGCGGTGCACGTCGGCGGCCGTCACCCGGCTGTGGAAGGCGATCCCGGCCAGGATGGCGGCCTTGGCCGCGGCGTCGAAGCCCTCCACGTCGGCCGTGGGGTCGGCCTCGGCGTAACCGAGCGCCTGGGCCTCCTCAAGCGCGTCGGAGAAGGAGGCGCCCGAGGAGTCCATCTTGTCGAGGATGTAGTTCGTCGTGCCGTTGACAATGCCCAGCACCCGGTGCACGTGGTCACCGGCGAGCGACTCGCGCAACGGCCTGAGCAGCGGGATCGCACCCGCGACGGCCGCCTCGTAGTACAGGTCGGCGTTGTTGGCCTTGGCCGCGGCGTGGATGGTCGCGCCGTCTTCGGCCAGCAGGGCCTTGTTCGCCGAGACGACCGACTTGCCGCTGTTCATCGCGGCCAGGATGAGCGATCTGGCCGGTTCGATGCCGCCGATCACCTCGACCACGATGTCCACGTCGTCACGGGTGACCAGGGCCTCGGCGTCGGTGGTGAACAGCGCGGGGTCCACGTCGGTGTCCCGCCTGCGGCCCATGCGCCGTACGGCGACGCCCGCCACCTCAAGCGGTGCCCCGATACGTGCGGCCAGGTCGTCGGCCTGCTCGTGCATCAGCCGGATCACCTGGGAACCGACGACGCCGCATCCGAGGAGGGCAACTTTCAGAGCCATACGGCCGCACTCCTCTTCTCGTTTCCGGATCGTTTCACGCTTGTCCCCTCAGGAGGTCGTCCTCGGTCTCGCGGCGGACGATCACGCGGGACTCCCCGTCCCTGACCGCGGCGACGGCGGGCTTGGGGAGGTAGTTGTAGTTGTTGGCGAGCGAGCGGCAGTAGGCGCCGGTGCCCGCGACGGCGATCAGGTCTCCGGTGGCCAGGTCTCCCGGCAGCCACAGGTCACGCACGACCATGTCACCGCTCTCGCAGTGCTTGCCGACCAGGCGGGAGAGCATCGGCTCGGCCGTGCTCTCGCGCGAGGCGAGCCGCGCGGTGTACTCCGCCCCGTAGAGCGCGGTGCGGATGTTGTCGCTCATGCCGCCGTCGACGCTGACGTAGGTCCGCAGCCCCTCGACGTCCTTGATCGTGCCGACCTCGTAGAGGGTCACGCCCGCCCGGCCCGCGATGGCGCGCCCCGGCTCGACGGTCAGCTTGGGGACGGGCAGCCCAGCGGCCTGGGCGACCTTGGTCACGATCTCCCGCAGGCCGTCGGCGATCTCCTTGACGTCGGGGGCGACGTCGCCCTCGACGTAGGGGATGCCGTAGCCACCGCCGAGGTCGAGCTCGGGCAGGACGACGCCGTGCTCCTCCTTGATCTGCACCAGGAGCGTGGCCAGGCGGCGCGCGGCCACCTCGAACCCGGCGGTGTCGGTGATCTGGGACCCGATGTGGGAGTGCAGGCCGACCAGTTCGAGCTGGGGCAGGGCGAGGATGCGTCTGGCCGCCTCGGCCGCGGCTCCGCTGCTCAGCGAGAAGCCGAACTTCTGGTCGTCGTGCGCGGTGGCGATGAACTCGTGGGTGTGCGCCTCGACGCCGACGGTCACCCTGATCATGATCTGGGGACGCCTGCCGTGCTTGTCGGCGAGGAAGCCGAGGCGGGCGATCTCCTCGAAGGAGTCGGCCACGATGTGCCCGACGCCGACCTCGACGGCCTTCTCCAGCTCGGCCGGGGACTTGTTGTTGCCGTGCATCGTGATCCGCTCGGGCGGGAAGCCGACGCTCAGCGCGACGGCCAGCTCACCGGCGCTGCACACGTCGAGGCCGAGGCCCTCCTGCATGATCCAGCGGGCGACCTCGCGGCACAGGAACGCCTTGCCCGCGTAGTGGACCTCGCCTCCGGCGAACGCCTCCCGGTAGTCGCGGCAGCGGGAGCGGAAGTCCTCCTCGTCCACCACGTAGAGCGGGCTGCCGTGCCGTGCCACCAGATCCCTGACGTCCGCGCCGCCGATCGTCACCGAACCGTCGACGCGGCCGGCCGTTCGCGGCCAGATCGTGGGGTCGAGCGTGTTCAGGTCGGCGGGTACGTGGGGAGGGCGGTCCTCGGGCAGCACTTCGGCGTGCCGGTCACCGGCGGGATGGGCGAATCGACTCACCCTATCGAGGCTATCGGACCCGGTGATCCCCATGGGACGCGTGCCCACGTATCGAGACGTGATCATCCTAAAAACCGCGTATTTTTCACGGTTTCTAGGGGTATAGGAGGATATTTTTGTGCTCGTGGACGGTTCCGCCGTCAGGACACCTGTCTGGCGGGGGCGACCCAGGTGTCACAGGAGGCCACCGTTCCCTGGCGCTCCCCTCGCTTCATCCATGCGACGGAGTGGGCCCATGAGCCGTGCGTGCGCAGCATCGCCGCCAGTTCCTCGGCCCTCCCGGGCTCCGCCTCCAGTCCGATGTAGGACGTGTACGTCTTCCGCGCGGATTCCAGCTCCTCCGGCAGCACGGTGCGCAGCGTCACCGCGGCCAGGCAGCCGGCCTGCAGTTCGAGGCGGCGAAGAATGTCGTCGTCGACAGGCCGCGTCATCCACCTGTCGGTGATCGCGCCGGTGAACTGCGCGTGGTGGGCGTACTCGTGCGCGAACACGAACCAGGGTGTCGGCTCCCCGTCCGTGATCAACACGTTGACCACGTTCTTCCCGTAGCAGTAGAGCCCGCCCCATTCGAAGGCGAGCGACGCGCAGGCCGCCTCCTCCGGGGTGCGGATCAGGCGTATCTCGGGTTTGACGTAGGTGACCCCGACCTTCGCCAGGGTGTCCGTCCACATGCGGTCGAGGCAGAGCGCCAGGGCCCGCAACGCCGGTTCGGGCTCGGCACCGGTTCTCAGGGACTCCGGCAGGTCGCACCGGGCGTCCACGGGGCCGAGTCCCCGGTAGGACTTGTGGGAGACCTTCAGCCACGCGGGCTGGGTCGGTGTCGCCGTGGGTGTCGCCGTAGGTGTCGTGGCCACGGCCGCCGCCCGTGCGGTCTCGTCCGGTCTTTCCAGGTTGGTAATGATGTAGACGGCACCGGCGACGATCACCAGGACGATGAGGACCACCGGCACCCACCCGACGATGCCCCGGCGCCGTAATCCGGTTCCCACCCGTCCCCCTTATGGTCTTCCTGAACTACCGGATTTATCACAATCTGTCGGGAACTGTCTCACCAACTGCGGCCAACGCCTCGGTCAGCACCTCTCGTACGGCCTGCGCCAGCCGTACCCGGGCCGTGTGCAGCGCCGTGGGCTCCTCATCCCCGGCGGGCAACGCCGGGGCGTGCTCGAAGGCGTCGTGGTAGGCCAGGGCGAGCTGCTCGGCGTAGGCGGCCCAGCCGGGGTCACGGCTGCCGCGCCTGCCGTACAGCTCGGCGAGCAACCTGAGCACCGCCCTGTCCTGCCGCCCGTCCAGCAGCTCGGGCAGGAACGGACCCCCGACCCCCAGCTCGTCCGCCCAGCGCTGTACGGCCGCCGCCCTGACGCAGGCGTATCTGACCGTGAACCCCGGGTTCCGCCATGTCCTGGGGAAGTCGGGCCACGGCGACCCCGTTCCCAGGGAGGGAGCCACCGTCCCGGCGGCCCCGATCTCGGTCAGCAGTTCCCCGGGGACCGTGACCACGATCTCCAGGAAGCCGCCGGGCCGTACCCGGACCTCGGCGACCCCCGGCAGGGCCCGCACCCGCGCCGCCAGCTCCTCGGGCTCCTCCCGCCCTCGAAGCGCAGCCGCCGAGACGTACAGCGCCTCCTTCTCCCACGTCCCACGCGGGACCGGCGGCGTACCGAGGACCTCGTCCAGCTGACCCGGCGTCATGCACGGCAGCCTAGTAAGGCCGTGACTCGCGGGGCCGCGCGGTGGCGTGTGGACTCCCGTGCCGACGTCCGTCTCCCGGCCTGAGGCCGTGACGCGAAGGCACCGGGGAACGCGACCACCGCGGATTCGGTGACGGCCATGCGTGACCGGCGCCGCCTGTGACAGCGACCCGCATCACCAGGGGATCTCCTCTTTTTCGATGAGATGCCGTACACCGCGTCGCGTCCACGGCCCGCGAAACCAGGTTGAAAAAGCTCATCGTCGTCCGCACCCTGGAGCAGGACGCCCCGCGAGACACACAGGAAATGCGACAGGAGTCCAGATGAACCGGCTTCCTTATATGGCGATCCTGGTTTTCGAGGTCATCGTGAAGGACGGCCGCACTCCTTCTGAGTACACCGAGGACTTCGTCGTCCTGTACGAGGAGTCGGACGAGAAGGCCCACGCGGCCGCCGAGGCGATGGGCCGCGAGGAGGAGACGTCGTACAGGAACCAGTACGGAGAGACCGTGGAATGGAAATTCCTCGGAACCGCGGACGTTCGGGCCGCCCTGTATGACGATCTGTCCTCGGAGACAAGTCTTTACACAAGAGGCTTCAGTGATATCTCACGTTACAGAGATCTCTTCTCCGTTTCTTTGCCGGACGACGGAAAAGAGGACCGGCGTCCTGGTTGAAATTCGCACGGTGACCGAAACGCAGAGCGCCGCCCGCTCCCATGCCCCCGGGCACGGGCGGCGCCCCGAGCTGACCAACCGTCACGCCCGGCAGCCTAAGGCCCCGAACGGCTCACGGCCGGACGACCACCCGGCGGAACGGCAGGACCAGCAGGAGCGCGGTCGCGACCAGGGCGCCGCTGACCCAGACGGGGCCCGTTCCTGCGGAGCCGGTTGCCAGGGTGGCCGCGGCGAGGGCCGGACCGGCGACGGCTCCGACGTTGAGGGCGGCGGTGGCGTAGGACCCCGCCATGGTGGGTGCCCCCGGAGCCTCGTGGAGCACACGTGCGATCAGCGTGCTCCCGAGGCCGAAGGAGAGCGCCCCCTGGACGAGGGCCAGGACCAGCAGGGCGGCCGGATGGACGGCGGTGAGTCCGAGGACGACCCAGCCGCAGAGCAGCGACGGCCCGGCGACCGCGACGACCAGGCCGGGCCTCCGGTCGGACAGCCTCCCGGCGACGGTGACGCCGATGAAGGAACCAAGGCCGAACAGCACCAGCACGACGGGGACCCACAGCGGGCCGAGCCCGGCGACACCGGTGACGATCGGGGCCAGGAAGGTGAAGGTGCCGAAGGTCGCGGCGTTGACCAGCGCGCCCAGCGACAGGACCAGCACCAGCCTGGGGCGCCGCAGCTCGGCGAGCTCTCGGCGCAGGTCGGGAACCGGTCCGTCGGGCCGCGCCGTACCCGGGGGGACGCCGAGCACCACACCGAGCGCCGAGGGCACGCACAGCGCCGCGACCACCCAGAAGGTGGCGCGCCAGCCGAGCAGCGTCCCCAGCAGGGCGCCTCCCGGAACCCCGGCCACGGTGGCGATCGTGACGCCGCCCAGCAGGACGGCCAGGGCCCGGCCCCTCCGGTCGGCGGGCACCATCCCGGTGGCCGTGGTGAGCGCGACCGCCAGGAAGCCCGCGTTGGCGAGCGCCGCGAGGAACCGGGTGACGAACAGGACCGTGAAATCGCCGGTGAGGGCGCCGGCGACGTGCGTGACCAGGAACAGGCCGAGGAGGCCCAGCAGGCCGGCCCGCCGTGGCCGGCGGCGCGCGAGTCCCGCCGTGAGCGGGGCGCCCACCACCATCCCGGCGGCGAAGGCCGGGGTGAGCAGCCCCGCCCTCGCGACCGGGACACCGAGGTCGGCGGCGATGTCCGGCAGCAGACCGGCGAGCATGAATTCGGACGTGCCCATGGCGAAGATCGCCATGGAGAGCAGGTAGACGGGCAGAGGCATCGAGAGACCCCGGGGTGATGAGAGATCGGATGGGACGTCTCGTCACCGCGGTCAGCGGCCCGGCCGCTCCTGTCGCCGCCGCCGTACGGCGGGACAGGGTCTTGAGTGGTTCAGGGGGCTGACGGGTGACCGAAAGCCCCCGTCCTGGATGCCTCAGGGCTCGACATGAAAGGCACGATACCCGAGCACACCGGTTCCATCCCCGCGAGAACCCGTCGGGTGCTCAACGACGTGTCGCCACCGAAGCCCCGTCGCCGTCAACCTGTACGGCGGCCACGGGGCGTGTCGAGCACCATGGACGGGTCGCCGAAGTCTGCAACGATCTTGAGCTGTACGTCACCCCAAGCGCGCCCGACGACTCAGAGTATTCGAACAGCCACGATCCCCTCTCGGGACGACGCCAGGCCGTACGGTTCAGGCCAGGGCGTGGGGCTCCGGGGGGCCGTAGTCGACGAGCTGGGCGGAGCCGAGGAGCCAGCGGTCACGGTCACGCATGCGGACGTAGCCGAAGCGGTCGGCGGAGAAGACCTTCACCCCGTCCGTACGGCACTGCCGCATCAGCACCTCGTCCCACCCCTCGGAGACGTCGGCGAACCCGATCCCGCGCAGTACGGCCCGGCGGGCCAGCAGGGTGGCTCCCGCGACCTCGGGCAGGTAGGAGTACTCGGCGGACGGCTGGCGCAACACCGTCGCGGCGACGTCACGCAGGTGGGCGTAGTAGGCGGCCTTGCCGACGATGTCGGCGGTGGTGAACAGGAAGGCGCGGGCCAGGTCGGTCAGGTAGTGCTCGCCGTACACGTCCTGGGCGTCCATGACCGCGACCAGGTCGCCCTGGCACAGGTCGAGGGCCCGGTTCAGCATGGTGCCCGTGGTCAGCTCGGGGTCGCCGGGACGGACCACGACCTCGACCCCGGTGGGCATGGCGTCGCGGGCCCGCTTCAGGGCGTCCTCGGCGTCGGAGAGCAGGACGAGCTGGATGACGCCCTTCTGCGGCACGACCTGGGCGAGGGTGTGGTCGAGGTCGCCCCTGTCGATCATGATCACCGAGATGTTCAGGGTGGCGCGCGCGCTGGGCAGGCCGACCACGCCGAGCAGGTCGTCCACCTTCTGGCTCATCGTGCCCGAGGCGTAGGCCTGGCGCAGCGCCGCGTGCGCCCTGCGGGCCTCGGCGCCGGTGTCGGGTGTGGCGCCGAGCGGGAGGGGCTCGGCGGGCTGCGCGGGCGCCGCCAAGGGCGAGGCGGCGATCGGCGTGCCGCAGGCGGCCAGCTCGGCCATCCGCCACGGGTCGGTGCCCGGCGGGCAGTCGACGGCCTTCGGCCAGCGGTAGGAGGTGAGCACGTCGGGATAGGACAGGTGTGCCGGGAGCAGCTCCTCCAGGGTCAGCACCCGGTCGAAGCGGTCTCCGGCCAGCGGCAGCGGGTTGTGCACGCGGGGCTGCACGGCGAAGGGCAGCAGCCCGAGTGAGGGGGTGCGACGGCCCGGTTCCGGCTCGCAGGAGGCCAGGGCCGCCCCCCATTCGCCCACGCTCCTGGGCAGCGCGGTGACGATGTGCTCGAACAGCGAGGCGGCGGCGGAGAAGGCGGCCACCTCGCCTCCGGTGTGCCAGAAGACGGTGCGGATGCCCCGTTCGGCGCACCAGGCCAGCAGCGCGCGCAGCCCCTCACCGGCCCCCGCGAGCTCCTCGGCCCAGGGGCCGGTGGTGACCGACTCGACCAGCAGCAGGTGCGGCACCTCTGCGGCCAGCACCCTGGCGAAGTCGCGCGGGGTGAAGCCGGTGCTCTGGCGCCACTCGTAGCGCAGCAGCGCCTCGGCGTGCGGCTCGGCCACGACGGCGACGGTCAGGTGCGGTCGGGTGTTCGGGCCCGTCGGCACGCGGAAGGGCTTGAGCTTGACCGAGGCGCCGCCGACCGTCCTGGTCGAGGTGGTCGCCTGGAAGGAGGCGCCGGGGACCGGCTTGCCGGTGGCCCGCTGCGGGATCGGCTGCCGTTTGGGCGCCGCGGGGCGCTTGGCGGGTTTCGCGGCTCCGCGCAGCCCGCGGGCCAGCCGTACCGGGTTGCTCTTGCCGGTCCTGATCGCGTCGCCGAGCCTGGACCAGCGGGCCACCTGCACCGAGGACAGCTTCCACTTGGCCACCTCGGCCTGGTAGCGCTGCTCGGCAAGGTCCTTGCGGAGCTTCTCCTCGGCCGCCTGGACCTTCTGGAGCCGTTCCTCGGCCTCCTCCAGCCGCTCCTGGAGACCTCGCAGCTCGGCCGTCGCGTCCTGTGCCTCGGCCAGCCTGGCCTCCGCCGCGGCGAGCAGCCTGGCCAGCTCAGCGGCCCGCTCTCCTTGGGCCATGGCCTCCCGCAACGCCAGCCGGGTGCTTTCCAATTGCTCGTCCGCCACGCCGTCCTCCGTTTTCTGAGCCGGGCAAAGGATACCCTTTGCTCAATCGCGACACAGAGGAGTCAGCACGGTGCAGTGGCCGACGTTCAATGTGAGGCCGTACGTCTGCGGCGGCATCGGTCACCTCGACGAGGCCGCCCTTGAGACGCTGCGGAGCGCGGGACCGCGGGTCAGGCCCGCTCTGCGGACGCCGGAGGCCGCGCTGTTCAGCTCGGCGCCGCTGCCGCCGTACCGGCGGGACGAGCGGACGTGGGCCTTCGCCTGGGGCGAGCGCAGACCGGTCGGGGCGGGGTCGTGGATCTCCGTGGCCGAGGAGTTCGAGACGCCCGGGCTGATGGACGACGGCGAGCGGATCGTCCTGCACGCGGGCGGGCTCGGGCTGGTCGACGTCTACTACGTCATGCGCGGGGACGCGGTCTACTTCTCCTCGCTGCTCGAACCGCTGCTGTCGCTGGCGCGCACGCCGTACGAGGTGAACTGGGACGCCTGGGCCTCGATCATCAAGCTGACCTTCCCGCTGCGGGACGACACCCCCTACACCGAGGTCAGGCGGCTGGCCGGGGCCGGCGCGCTGGTCTTCGAGCGGGCCACGGGGCGGATCTCGACCCGCAGGGAGCTGCCCAGGTGGCTGCGGGAGGAGCCGCTGGACGCCGGGCACACGGCCGGGGAGATCCTGGAGATCCTGCACGACGTCTACAAGGAGTTCGACGGGCGGCCCCTGCTGGTGCCGGTCAGCGGCGGCTACGACTCGCGGCTGCTGTGCTCGGTGGCGGTGACCAGGGGCGCCGACGTCGAGTCGTGGACGACCAGCCCGGACGACGGCACCGACACCGACATCCCCTTCGCCCAGGCGATCACCCGTGAGCTGGGCGTGCCGCACCGGGTGATCGAGCAGGACCCCGCCGCCTACCCCGGTGACGCGCTGGCGGTCGCGCGGCGCCTTGAGTTCCTCACCCCGCACCACGCCTGGTACTCCCCCTTCGCCAGGGAGGTGCACCGGGCGGGGCGCACCCTGGTCGACGGGCTCGCCGGAGGCCCGCTGCTGAAGAACTTCATGGTCAGCGGGGCCGCCCTGGAGGCCTCCTCGCAGGCCGAGCGCAAGGCCGCGCTGCTCGGTTCGCTGGCGCTGGGCACCCCGTCGGTGCCGTTCCTGGCCGAGGAGGCCGCGGACTGGATCGCCTCCTCGGTCGGGGCCGCGTTCACCCAGGCGACCTCGATGCTGAACGGCCACCGGGCGGAGCTGCCGCTGTCCGTCCTGCACACCAGGACGGCGCGGGGCATCGCCCGTTCCCCGGTCAACCTGGTCGGCCCCGAGGTCTCCTTCGTGGCGCCGTTCATGCACCCGGCCTTCTTCGACGCCGCGCTCTCGGTCGGCGTGGCCCGCAAGGCCCGGGGCGCCTTCTACCGGGAGCTGCTGCACGCGGCCAACCCCCGGGTCGCCGCCCTGCCCTCGACCAACGTGGTCAAGCAGCCGCTGCGCCGGGTGCCGCTGCGTTCGGCCGCCGCCCCCGCCAGGGAGTACGGCCACCGCATGCTGGGCCGGGTCGCGGAGCTGGTGCCCACGCTGCTATCGGAGCAGTTGCACGCCGTGGTCGCCGAGGGGCCGGACGCCCTGGCCCGGTTCAACGGGTGGAACGACCGGTTCTGGGTGCGGAGCCTGGTGCTGTTCGGAGCGTGGCTGGGCGACTACGAGAACCGGCTGACCGAACTCACCCCGCCCTGGTCTTGATCCCCTTTATGTAGATTTTACGGCTTCTTGTGTTTTTAAGGTAAAAATTCATGCCTTTTGATGGCATATCCAGGCGAGGGGATCGTCCGACCTTTACATGACTCTCGGTGAGCGTCCGAATCCACCACCGGATCGGGGTGCGGGAGGGGACGGAAGCCGGTTTTCACCCTCGGAAACCCGGCGCGCAAGGGCATGCGGCACCTCCGGCGGGGCCGTACCGAGCGCGAGTCGTCCACCGAGGTCAGGGCCCTGATCATCGCGTTCTTCACACCGAAGGACACTGGGTGAGCGGACGATTACGCGCCGACGACGCTAAGTTGACGGGATTCCGTGTCCCCTCGGGGAGAGGTACCTCTTTGGGAGGGCTTCGCAGCACTCACACGGCTGGTAGTCTTCGGCCCAGAAAGCGCCACAACGGATGGCACCGAACCACGAATTCGGTCCGCCGGGGGCATGGAGCACGTGGGGATGACGGCTCCTCCCAGCGCAGTCATCAAACATCATGAGCCGGACACTCCGGTGACTTCGTCCTGCCCTTTCTCACTGTGAGCGAGAACACGATGAATGCATCCCCCTGCCCGGATTCCGTGCCCGAGGATTTCGTCTCGGCCGATCCGCAGTGGTACAAGCGAGCGGTCTTCTACGAGGTGCTCGTCCGTGGGTTCAAGGACTCCAACGGCGACGGCACCGGGGACCTGCGTGGCTTGATCGAGAAACTGGACTACCTCCAGTGGCTCGGCGTGGACTGTTTGTGGCTGCTGCCTCTCTACGAGTCGCCGCTGCGCGACGGGGGCTATGACATCTCCGACTACATGAAGATCCTTCCGGACTTCGGGGACCTCGGAGACTTCATCCAGCTCATCGAGGAGGCGCACCGGCGCGGGCTGCGCATCATCACCGACCTGGTGATGAACCACACCAGTGACAAGCACCCCTGGTTCCAGGCCTCACGCCACGACCCGGAGGGACCCTACGGGGACTTCTACGTCTGGGCCGACGAGCCGACCGGCTACCCCGACGCGCCGATCATCTTCATCGGCGCCGAGGAGTCCAACTGGACCTACGACCCGGTCCGCAAGCAGTACTACTGGCACCGGTTCTTCCACCACCAGCCCGACCTGAACTACGACAACCCCGCGGTTCAGGAGGCCATGCTGGAGGTGCTGCGCTTCTGGCTCGACCTGGGCATCGACGGCTTCCGGCTGGACGCGGTGCCGTACCTGTTCGAGCGTGAGGGCACCACCTGTTCCGGGCTGCCGGAAACCCACGCCTACCTGAAGAAGGTCCGCGCCGAGGTCGACCGGCTCTTCCCCGACCGGGTGCTGCTGGCCGAGGCCAACGGCTGGCCGGAGGACGTCGTCGAGTACTTCGGCGACCCCTCGGTCGGCGGCGACGAGTGCCACATGGCCTTCCACTTCCCGCTCATGCCGCGCATCTTCATGGCCGTACGGCGCGGCAGCCGCGAGCCGATCTCCGAGATCATGTCCAGGACCCCGAAGCTCCCCGACACCGCGCAGTGGGGCATCTTCCTGCGCAACCACGACGAGCTCACCCTGGAGACGGTCACCGAGGAGGAGCGCGACTACATGCACGCCGAGTACGCCAAGGACCCGCGGATGCGGGCCTACCTCGGCATCCGGCGCCGCCTGGCCCCGCTCCTGGAGAACCACAGGGACCAGATCGAGCTGTTCACCGCGCTGCTGCTGTCGCTGCCCGGCTCCCCCGTCATGTACTACGGCGACGAGATCGGCATGGGCGACAACATCTGGCTTGAGGACCGTGACGCGGTCCGCACCCCGATGCAGTGGAGCCCCGACCGCAACGCGGGGTTCTCGACCGCCGACCCGGGACGGCTCTACCTGCCCGCCGTCATGGACCCGATCTACGGCTACCAGGCGGTCAACGTCGAGGCGCAGCAGAACAACCCCGCCTCCCTGCTGCACTTCACCAAGCGGATGCTGGAGATCCGCCGTAACCACCCGGTCTTCGGCACCGGCGTCTACAACGAGCTGTGGTCCAGCAACCCCGCGGTGCTGTCCTACGTTCGCGAGGACGGTGACGACGTCATGCTGTGCGTCAACAACCTGTCGAAGTACCCCCAGCCGGTCGAGCTTGATCTGCGTCGTTTCGAGGGCATGACGCCGGTCGAGGCCAGGGGCGGCGTGCCGTTCCCCGTCGTCGGGGAGCTCCCCTACCTGCTGACCCTGCCGGGCCACGGGTTCTACTGGTTCTCCCTGCAGGGGTGACCCCGCGTACCGACGCCCGCCGTCCGGTGATCCCGGGCGGCGGGCGTCGGCGTGTCAGCGGGCCGTGACGGGCACCCGGGCGCGGGCCGCTCTTCTCGCGGGGATCAGCGCGACGAGCAGCGCCGCCCCGATCGCGGCCAGCACCGCCAGGACCAGGGTGAGCGCGGAGGGCGTACGGCCGATGCCCGCCCCGACGCCGCTGCTGTGCCCCTGAAGGTCGATCAGGCCGCCGACGACCGAGACCCCGGCGGCGGTTCCCGTGACGACGCCCAGCACGACGAGCAGGCCGGTTCCGGTGACCAGGGTCGCGGCGACCTGCCTCGGGGTCAGGCCCATCGCCTTGAGGACCGCCAGGTCGAACGCGTGGTCGCGCAGGCCCAGGGCGCTGGCGGTCAGCAGGTTGGCCAGGCCGAGCAGCGCGAGCACGGCGATCAGCGCCACGATCACCCCGCGGATGACCGAGAGCCGCTCGGCGGGGTTGACCACCCGCCGCGCCTCCAGCGCCTCGCCCGAGGCCGCGAGCAGCCGTGCCCTGACCGTCGCCGGGTCGGCCCCTTCCCTCAGCACCAGGCTGTGGAACTGCGGTGGCACGGCGTCCTTCGCCGCCAGGCTGTCCAGCCCCAGGGAGAGCACCTCGCCGTCCTGCTCGGGCTCGATCACCCGGCCGACGATGTGCACGATCAGCGGGGTGCCGCCGACGGTCATCCTGACGCGGTCGCCGATGCGCACCCCCATCAGGTCGAGCAGCCCCTGCCCGGCCACGGCCTCGCCCCTGGCGGTGAACATCCGCCCCTCGACCACGGAGAAGGGGTACGGCTGCGCCGAGGTGCCGACGGCACGCACGAGCACGCTCCTGGTCTGCTCGGGTTCGAGGGCGGCGACCTCGCTGCCCGGATAGACGGCCGCGACGTCCGGGTCGGCCCTGGCCAGCCTGGCCACGTCCTCGGCCGGCAGCCGGTCCGAGCGGACGGTGAGGGCCGCGGCCTGGCCGACCCGCTCCGGGTGGCTCAGGAAGTCGTCCAGGGTGGCCCAGCAGCCGAGCCCGACCACGATCATCATCATCGGGACCGCGAGGCCGAAGATGCTCAGGAACGCGGGCGCCCGCCTGCTGAAGGCGTCCCGGGTGCCGAGCACCAGGGCGGGCGGCAGCCGTACGAGGAGGGCGAGTCTGGCCATGCGCGACAGGTGGCCCCGCAGCGGCGCGGCCGGGGCGGCGGGGATGGGCGCGGTACGGCCGCCGCGCCAGGCGGGCAGGGCCACCGCGACGAGGACGACCACGGCGGTGCCCGCGGTGATGGCCAGCAGCGGCATCGGGGAGAGCGGCAGGATCGGCACGCCCCGCAGCGCGAAGGAGGAGGCGAGCTGCCCGCAGACGAGCCCGGCGGCGATGCCGATCATGCCGAGGGCGCCGTGCTCGGCCATGAGCAGGCCGAAGATCTGGCCCCTGGTGTAGCCGAGGGACTTGAGGGTGGCCAGGTCGCGGATCTGGCCGAGCACCCGGCCGCCGGCGGCGTTGGCGATGGCCAGGGCGGCGGCGACCATGCCGACGCCGCCGAACAGCGCCAGCAGCAGGCCGAGCAGCCGGTTGTCCAGCTCCATCGAGGCGCGCACCTCGCGCCAGGTGGACATGCGCTGGATCTGCCCGCCCAGCAAGGTGACCGCGCCGTGCACGACCGGCAGGGTGTCCTCGCCGTCGGCGAGCCTGAGCCCGGTGACCATCTCGCTGCGGCCGGGCGCGGGCTCGATCTTGACGAGGGTCGTGCCGAGGGTCCAGGCGAGGCCGGGCGTCGTCTCCGGGTAGAAGCCCTGGTCGGCCGTGTCCGCCAGGCCGACCACGTTCAGCGGGTGCAGCGCGCCGTTGAGGGCCGTCACGGTGAACGAGGAGCCGACCCGCAGGCCGAGCGCCTCGGCGAAGGACCGTTCGACGACCACCCCGTCGTCGTCCCCCTGGCGTAGCCATCGTCCGGCGCGGACCAGCGGCACGGCCACGTCCGGCGGCCTGGCCTCCATCCCGCGCAGCGTGACCGGCGTCCGCCTGCCGTTCATGGTGAGCATCACCGGCGCCGCCCGGTACGGCCCGGCGACCCTGACCACCCCCTGGAGGCGTGCCAGCGCCGCCACCTGGGGGGCGTCCCTGGTGTGGATCCACACGTGGGCGCCCTTGGACTCGGTGAACAGGCCCCGCCAGGGGTTGGTCCCGTCCTCAAGGAGGGTCGCCGCGGTGATCAGGGCGGTGACGATCCCGGCGACGGCGAGCACGGTCAGCAGCGCCTGCCCCCGTCGTGCCCTCAGGTCGGCCCCGACCCATCTGGCCGAGGCCCGCAGGGTGCTCACGTGGCCGCTCCGCTCGGGGGTGTGTTCGGGAACAACGCGGGCTATCCCCGCAGCTCGACGACGTCGCCCGCCGTGCCCCTCGGGCGGCGGCGGGCGGTTCCCAGGGCTCCGTCGTCGACGATCTCTCCGTCGAGCAGGGTGATCACCCGGTCGGCCAGGCTGGCGACCCGGGCGTCGTGGGTGACCAGGACGATGGTCTGCCCGTCGCGGTGGACCTGGCCGAGCAGGCGCAGGACGTCACGGGTGTTGCGGCTGTCGAGGTTGCCGGTCGGCTCGTCGGCCAGCAGCAGGCTCGGCTTGTTGGCCAGCGCGCGGGCCAGCGCGACCCGCTGCTGCTCACCGCCGGCGAGCTGGGCGGGTGAGGCGTCGGCGCGGCCGGTCAGCCCGAGCTCGCCGAGCAGGTGCTCCCTGCGCTCCCTGGCGTCGCGGGCCGAGGCCCCGGCCAGCAGCGCGGGCAGCTCGACGTTGTCGGCCACGGTCATGTTGGCGACCAGGTTGAAGAACTGGAAGACGAAGCCGATCTTCCGGCGTCTGAGCAGCGCCCACGCGCTCTCGCTCATGGTGTCCGCCCGCTTGCCGTCCAGCCAGATCTCCCCGCTGGTGCGGGGGTCGAGGCCGCCGAGCATGTGCACCAGGGTCGACTTGCCCGAGCCGGAGGGGCCGGTGATCGCGACGAACTGTCCCGGCTCGACCACCAGGTCGACCCCGCGCACCGCGGGCACCGGCACGGCGCCGTTCTGGTAGATCTTGACCAGATTGACCGTACGGACGACCGGGGGGTGACTCACGAAAGGTCCTCCTGACATCGTTCGAGCCAGTCGAGGTCGGCCTGCAGATGCAGCATGGCCCCCTCGATCAGCAGGAGTGCGACGTAGTCCTCCCGGTCTGTCCGGTCGGCGAGTTCGTTGAGGTCGCGCATGAGCCCGAGATAGTGGCGGCGCTGGCGGTTGATCAGCGCCATCCGGTCGGCGATGCCGGTCATGGGGGCCAGGACGAGCTTCATGAAGAACTCGTCGCGGACCCTGGGGCCCTCGGTCGGCTCCTCCACCCACGCGTCCAGGGCGTCCCGGCCCGCGGCGGTCAGATAGTACACCTTCTTGTTCGGCCGGTTCGACTGCTCGACGTCCACGGCGCGGATCAGGCCGTCCTTCTCAAGGCGGCCGAGCGTGACGTAGATCTGCCCGATGTTCGGTGACGGGTAGGCCCGGCCGAAGATCTGCTCAAGCGCCTGTTTCAGCTCGTATCCGTGGGCAGGTTCCTTCGCGAGGAGCGCCAGCAGTGACTGTCTCACCCCCCACCTCCTCGACATGCTCGTTACCTGAGCGTTACGGGACTATCCGTTGACGTCCACATTAACGCTGTGCATAACATGCATGCATCTACCTAACATGTATGTAGCCGCCAGGAAACAGGGAGGCAATCGTGCGCCACCTCCTTCTCGTCACTCTCGTCGTCGTTCTGGTGACGGGGTGTTCGGGAGCGGTCGCGCGGGACGCCGACCGTTCCGGCGGCAGCGGTCCGTTCACCTTCGTGACGGGCCGTGACACCACCGGTTATCTGCGACCGCTGATCGACCGGTGGAACCAGACACACCCGGCGGAGCAGGCGACGCTCCTTGAGCTTCCCGAGGCCGCCGACGAGCAACGCGCGCAGATGGTCGCCAACCTGCAGGCCAAGAGCGACCGCTACGACGTGCTCGGCCTGGACGTGGTCTGGACGGCGGAGTTCGCCGACGCCGGCTGGATCGTGCCGCTCGAACGCGGCATGTTCCCGCTGGACAGGTTCCTGCCGTCCGTCACGGACACCGCCGTCCACCGGGGCAAGCTCTGGGCCGTGCCGTACACCAGCAACGCCGGGCTGCTCTACTACCGCAAGGACCTGCTGGCCAAGGAGGGCTTCACTCCGCCCACGACCTGGGCGGAGCTGCGCAGGCAGGCCCGTGCGCTGCACGACAGGTACGGCATCGGCGGCTACGCCGGGCAGTTCCTCGCCTACGAGGGACTGACCGTCAACTTCGCCGAGGCCGTGCAGTCCGCGGGCGGGCAGATCCTCAACCGCGACGGCACCCAGGTCACGATGGACACCGCCAAGGCCACGACCGGGCTCGACTTCCTGGTCAACGGTCTTCGTGAGGGCTGGATCCCCCGCGAGTCCCTCTCCTACAAGGAGGAGGAGTCACGGCTGGCCTTCCAGGAGGGCCGCCTGGCCTTCTCCCGCAACTGGCCCCACGCCTACGGCCCGGCGACGACCTCGCCGATCGGCCGCAGGTTCGGGGTGACCCGGCTGCCCGGCCTCAACGGGCCCGGCTCCAGCTCGCTGGGCGGGATCAACCTCGCCATCAGCGCCTACTCCAAGCGGCAGAAGTCCGCCCTGGAGTTCATCCGCTACTTCACCGGGCTTGAGAACGAACGCCGGGTGCTCGCCGACGGGTCCTTCCCCCCCGTCTGGGCCGAGCTCTACGACGACCCCGCTCTGATCAAGCGCTTCCCCTACCTGCCGGTGCTCAAGGACAGCCTGCTGTCCGCGCGGCCCAGGCCGACGAGCGCCAACTACAACCAGCTGAGCCTGGTGATCGCCAGTGCGGTCTCCAACGCGCTCACCCCGCCCTTCGACGAGGACAGCGGCGACGTCGTCACCTCGATGAAGGGTCAGCTCGACGAGATCATCCGGGCTCGATGACGGGGGTCACCCCTCCGTTCCGCGAGTCGTCATCCCTTCCCTTCCCCTTGTTTCTGTCTCTTTCCGTCTCTCTCCGTTCTCGGCGGACGCCCGTGGGCATCCCCACCGCGCGGCGTCCGCCGTACCTCACGCCTCACCTCACCACCCCAGGACCGGGGACAGGCGGTCCCCCCGCACCGATCGCCTGTCCCCCCATCTCCGTTCCGTCAGCACAGGAGGTTCGCCAGAATGCGTAAGACCATCGCCACGGTGACGTTGACGGGCCTGGCGCTCGCGCTCGCCGCGTGCGGCAGCCAGGACAACGCGTCCTCGACGCCCGCCCCGGGCGACAGCGCCCCGGCCTCCTCGGCCGCCGCGGGAGCCAAGACCCTGGACGGCGTGACCATCGAGGTCGCCGCCAAGTGGACGGGCCAGGAGCAGGAGAACTTCCAGCAGGTGCTCAAGGCGTTCGAGGCCAAGACCGGTGCCAAGGTCACCTACGCCTCGACCGGTGAGGACACCGGCGCCTACCTCGGCCCGCGCATCCAGGGCGGCAGCCCGCCGGACATCGCGATCCTGCCCCAGCCCGGCCTCGTCCAGCAGTACGCCAAGGAGAAGGCCCTCAAGCCGCTCACCGCCGAGGTCCAGAAGCAGATCGACGACAACTACACCCCGTACTGGAAGGAGCTCGGCTCCGCCGACGGCCAGGTCTACGGCGTGCTGGTCAAGGCCGCGCACAAGTCGCTCGTCTGGTACCGCGACCAGGCGTTCCAGGACGCGGGCGCCCAGCCCCCCGCCACCTGGGACGACCTCATCAAGACGGCCCAGACCGTCGCCGACTCCGGCACCGCCCCGTTCGCCCTCTGCGGCGCCTCCGGCTGGACGCTGACCGACCTGTTCGAGAACGTCTACCTCTCGACCGCCGGGCCGGACAACTACACCAAGCTCTCCAAGCACGAGATCCCGTGGACCGACGCGACCGTGACCACCGCGCTTGAGAAGATCGCGCAGATCGTCGGCAAGAAGGAGTTCCTGCTCGGCGGCCCCTCCGGCGCCCTGCAGACCGACTTCCCGACCTGCGCGACCCAGGTGTACGGCCAGGACAAGGCGGCGATGGTCATCGAGGCCGACTTCGTGGCCACCTCCGCCGAGCAGTCGGGCGCCAAGCTGGGCGAGGAGGCCAAGTACTTCCCCTTCCCCAAGGCCGGTGACACCGAGCCGGTCGTGCTCGGCGGCGACATCGCCGTGGCGCTGAAGGACTCCAAGGGGGGCATGGCCCTGCTTGAGTTCCTCGCCTCGAAGGAGGGCGGCGAGATCTGGGCCAAGCTGCCCGGCTACCTTTCGCCCAACCGCAACGTCTCGCCGGACAACTACCCGGCCGAGCTGACCAAGAAGCTCGCCCAGACGATCATCTCCGCCGGTGAGGCGGTCCGCTACGACATGTCCGACCTCGCGCCGAGCGCGTTCGGCGGCACCGAGGGCAAGGGCGAGTGGAAGCTCCTGCAGGACTTCGTCCGCGACCCCTCCGACGTCAAGGGGACCCAGACCAAGCTTGAGGACGAGGCCAAGAAGGCCTGGAAGTAGGGGGACCGGCCGTGACCAACCGGTTGGACGGCCCGCAGGGCCCGAGGGAGGGCGAGGGCGCCTCCCCCGGGCCCGGGCCCGGCCCCGCGACCCCGCAGGGCCAAGCGGACGATCCCCCGCCGTCCGCCACCGCGCCGGAGACGGCCGGGGCGACAGCGGAGGCCACGACGGCGGGAGCCGCGGCCCGGGGGTCTGCGGCTCCCGCTCCTCCCCCGAATCCCTCGAATCCCTCGAATCCCTCGGGCCGCCGGGGAAGGCTCGGCCCCTCCCCGACGCTGGCGCTGGTTTTCCTGCTGCCCGCCGCGGTCGTCCTCGGCGCGCTGGTGATCTACCCGATCGTCTACTCGATCTTCCGCAGCCTCTTCGACGCCACCGGGGACACCTTCGTCGGCGCCGGGAACTACGCCGCGATCTTCAGTGACTCCTCGACGCTGACCACGATCAGGAACAACCTGATCTGGGTCGTGTTCGCCCCCGCCATGGTCACCGCGATCGGCCTGATCTTCGCGGTGCTGACCGAGCGGATCCGCTGGGCCACCGCGTTCAAGCTGGTCGTCTTCATGCCGATGGCCGTCTCCCTGATGGCCTCCGGCGTCATCTTCAGGCTCGTCTACGAGCAGGACCCCGACCGGGGCGTGGCCAACGCCGTGATCACCTCGGTCCAGGGGATCTTCGGCCCCTCCCACGGCTATCCCGACGCCAGGCCGAGGGAGAACGACGCGGCGCCGGTCGTCCCACGCGACGGCGCGGTCGTGACCAGGCAGACCGTCAAGCCGGGCCAGGCCGTACAGGTGCCGCTGGTGGGCGTCAAGCCCGCGACGCTCGCCTCCGCCTCCGCGGCCAAGGCGGCGCAGCCGGTGCCCGGCGAGCTGACCGGCACCGTGTGGGTCGACTTCACCCAGGGCGGCGGCGGCACGCTCAACCAGGTCGACGGCACGGAGAAGGCGCTGGCCGGGGTGACGGTCGAGGCGGTGCGCGGCGACGCGGTCGCGGCGACGGCGACCACCGAGGCCGACGGGACCTTCCGCTTCGCCGGTCTGCCCCAGGGCGACTATCTCCTGCGGCTGCCGCCGTCGAACTTCCAGGAGCCCTTCAACGGCGTCTCCTGGCTCGGGCCGACCCTGATCACCCCGGCCATCATCGGGGCGTTCATCTGGGTGTGGGCCGGGTTCGCCATGGTGCTGATCGCCGCCGGGCTCGCGTCCATCCCGCGTGACGCGCTTGAGGCGGCCCGCATCGACGGGGCGACCGAGTGGCAGGTGTTCCGCAAGATCACCGTCCCGTTGCTCTCCCCCGTGCTGCTGGTCGTGTTCGTCACCATGATCATCAATACGCTCAAGGTCTTCGACCTGGTCTTCGTGATCGCCCCGGGCTCCGTGCAGCCGCAGGCGAACGTGATCGCGCTTGAGATGTGGCGGGTCTCCTTCGGCGGCGGAGGCAACCAGGGGCTGGGCAGCGCGCTGGCCATCTTCCTGCTGATCCTGGTCCTGCCGTTCATGATCATCAATATCCGCCGGTTCAGAAGGGACAACCAGTGACGACCCCCGCGCTGGGCGCGCCGAGTCGCGGCCCCCTCGGCAGGGCCGTCGACCGGATCGGCGGCGGCCTGCTCCAGGCCCTGATGGTGGTGATCGGCCTGTTCTGGCTGGTTCCCACACTCGGCCTGTTCGTGGTCTCGATCAGGAACGAGACCGCCAACAACTCCACCGGCTGGTGGACGGCCCTGACCAGGCCGGCCGAGCTGACCCTCAGGAACTACTCGGACCTGCTGGCGACCGGCTTCACCTCCTCGTTCTGGAACACCGTCCTCATCACCGTCCCGACGACCGTCCTGGTGATCGGCATCGCCGCCATGGCGGCCTACGCCTTCGCCTGGATGGAGTTCCGGGGCAGGGACACCCTGTTCCTGGTGGTGGTCGGCCTGCTGGTCGTACCGGTCCAGATCGCGCTGATCCCGATCGCGAAGCTGTACGGCACGCTCGGGATCTTCGGCTCCATCGCCGGGGTCGTGCTCTTCCACACGGCCTTCGGCCTGCCGTTCGCGATCTTCCTGCTGCGCAACTTCTTCGCGGGCATCCCGCGCTCGCTGCTAGAGGCGGCGCGGATGGACGGCGCGGGCGAGTGGAAGATCTTCTCGACCGTGGTGTTCCCGCTGGCCAAGCCCGCGGTGGCCTCGCTGGGGATCTTCCAGTTCCTCTGGGTGTGGAACGACCTGCTCGTCGCCCTGGTCTTCGCCGACACCGGCAACCAGCCGATGACCAAGGCCCTGCAGTCTCAGATGCGGCAGTTCGGCACCAATATCGACATCCTTGCCCCCGGCGCCTTTTTGTCGCTGATAATCCCGTTAATCCTGTTCTTCGCATTCCAGCGGTATTTCGTGCAGGGCATGATGGCGGGCTCCGTGAAATAACGACAGGGGCAGGTCAGATACGGCTCGCGTGATTCGTCACGCGAGCCGTACCTGGTCGCAAAACTCGATAGGGTTTTCGGCATGGCCGCACGTCCTTTGAACGAAGTCGTGGAAGCCGGGTGGGCGCAGGCCCTGGAACCCGTCGCTGACAAGATCGCCGAGCTGGGTGACTTCCTCCGCCAGGAGGTCGCGGAAGGCAGGCAGTACCTCCCCGCGGGAGCCAACGTGCTCCGCGCCTTCCAGCAGCCCTTCGACCAGGTGAAGGTGCTGATCGTCGGGCAGGACCCCTACCCGACCCCGGGACACCCGATCGGCCTGAGCTTCTCGGTCGCCGCCGACGTGCGCCCGATCCCCGGCAGCCTCCGCAACATCTACAAGGAGCTGACCGAGGACCTCGGCCTGCCGATGCCGAGCAACGGCGACCTGACCCCCTGGACCGACCAGGGCGTCCTGCTGCTCAACAGGGTCCTCACCGTCATGCCCGGCAAGCCCGCCTCGCACCGCGGCAAGGGCTGGGAGGAGGTCACCGAGCAGGCCATCAAGGCCCTCGTCGCCCGCGACCAGCCCCTGGTCTCGATCCTGTGGGGCCGCGACGCCCGCTCGCTGCGCCCGATGCTCGGCTCGACCCCGGCCATCGAGTCGGCCCACCCGAGCCCGCTGTCGGCCCGCAGCGGCTTCTTCGGCTCCCGCCCCTTCAGCCGTGCCAACGACCTGCTGCAGCAGCAGGGCGCGGCACCGGTCGAATGGAAGCTGCCGTAGTCTGATCGTCCCTTGTCGGGGCACTAGGATTCCACCATGAGTGATGAATCGGGCACCGAACGCTATCTGCGTCTGACGATCGAGCTGACCGTTGAGGTGCAGGACCTCGCCGGGCTCCAGGAAGCCGCGCTGAAGGAGATCAACCACCCCGACGCCGACCTGGACGACGACGAGCGCAGGGAACAGGCGGAGATGGTCTCCGCCGACGAGACGGGGGCCACGGCCCTGCAGTGGCTCATCGAGCCGGACCACGTTCTGGGCCTGATCGAGCACGTGGAGCAGGTCGAGCCCCGCGAGGCCGTGCTGGGGGTCGAACCCTCAGACGGCCCCTCGGACGAGGAAGACGACCACGACCACCACGGCCACGACCACTGAGATCAGTCGTCGGCCTCGAAGCCGTCCCCGAAGGCCCAGAGCTGGCCCTCCAGATCGAAGGCCATGTAGATCCTGGTGCCCTCGGGGGTGGTCTCGGGCTCGACCACGATCTCGGCGCCCCGCGCCACGGCCTGCTCGTAGTGGGCCTCAAGATCCTCGACAACGACGAACACGCCCTGGCTGACCGCGGGCAGGTCGAGGGCACTGCGCAGGTAGGGCTCGCCGGGCCGTACCGAGGCGAGCACGATCACCGCGTCCCCCAGAGTGAGCCGGGCGTACCCCACTCCCCCGTGAGAGCCGGGCACCGTGACCGACGGCCGGAAGCCGAAGACCTTGCCCAGCCATTCGATGGCGCCCGGGGCGTCCTGGTAACGAAGGAACGGAACCACACTGGGGTTCGACATGCGGCCCTCCACCGAGACGATGCGATGTCTTAAGCCCAGAGCTTGTCACCGTTGGCCGATCACGTCAGCATGTCCGCCGCACCTTCCGTTCCGGCCGTCCGGTCCGTCCTCTCTCAGCCCGCGAGGAGTTCCTCCCTGCGGGCGATGAGCAGATCACGCTGACGCGCCAGCTCGGCGTGGTTGGTGGTCAGGGTCGCGACGGTCTCCTGCACCCATTGGGCGATCTCGGCGACCGCCTCGCCGGTGCGGGAGATCTTCTGGTGCTTGATCGCGTCCACGATGATGTTGTCGAAGAACATGTCGGCGAACCAGCGGGTGTCCACCTCGGGCATCTGGGGGTTGACGTGCACCCCGACGTCGGCCAGCTCCCTGGAGAAGACGTCCAGTGCCCGCTGCGCGTGCCAGGCCGCCTCGTCGGCGTTGCGCAGGTGGCCGTTCTCCACCATGTCGGCGAAGCCCCCGCCGCCGCTCAGCATGTCCCAGCGGGAGGCGCCCCGGGCGCTGCCGAGACTGTGCAGGACCTGGCCAACGGCCTGGACCGCGCCGACCCCCGCCTGGCGCGCCTCCTCGTGCTCGCGCAGCCCGGCGTCGGTGTCGGCGAGCCGCCGGGAGATGTCGGTGAGCTCCCTGCCCTTCGGGTCGCCCGACTCGACCAGCATGCGCTCCTTGCGTTCGAGCAGCGCCGCGTACTCCTCGCGCGCCGTGCCCACCTCGGCGAGGCCGCTCTCCACGGCCGCCATGTCCGTCTCCAGCCACCCCAGGCGGCCGCGCTGCCCGTCAAGGCGCTGCCGTACGGCCTGCGCCTCGGCCCGCTCCTTGGCGAGCCGCTCCTCCTTCGAACCGGCGAGCCCCGCAAGGAACGCCGTGAAGCCGCCCGCCTCCAGCCGGGAGACGTCCTTCTCCTCCTCGGCGAGCCGTTCCTCAAGTTCCGCGAGCAGCCGCCCGACCTCGTCGAGTTGCAGGGCCAGTCCCTGACGCTGGGCCGTCAGCCGCTCAAGACGCCGTACCCGCTCACGGGCCGCGCGCAGGTCGTCGTCGATGCCGTCGAAGATCATCACATCAGTGCGACGTACGGCACAGGCGAATTGTTCCGCTCCCGACATATCAACACTTGCGGTCAGGGCCGAAACACGGCCCGCGACCTCACTCCATGGTCACCAGGGGTGGCGGGTAGCCCTCGACCCCGCCGGGCAGGCGCCAGGGCCGGTGAACCGCCCCGTCCGGTACGGCCCGCAGCTCGGGCACGTGACGACGGACGTACTCCCCCGTCGGGTCGAACCGTCTCGCCTGCCTCAGCGGGTTGACGACCCGGTTGGGCCTGGTGTCGTTGCCCGTCCCCGCGACCCACTGCCAGTTGCCGTAGTTGTCGGGCACGTCCCCGTCGAGCAGCAGCGAGAAGAAGTGCTCCGCACCCACCCTCCAGTCCACGCCCAGCCTCCTGACCAGGAAGGACGCGGTGACCATCCGGGCGCGGCCGTGCATCCAGCCCTCGGCGAGCAGCTGCCGCATGCCCGCGTCCACGATCGGCACACCGGTCCTGCCCTCCCGCCAGGCCCGCGCGGCCTCCTCGTCGTGGCGCCAACGGTGTCCGCGCGGCCGGTAGTCCTCCCGCGTGATGCCCGGGAAGGCCCGCGTGACCTGGTGGAAGAAGTCGCGCCAGCAGAGCTGCCTGACGAGGTCGTCACCGGGCCGCCGTGATTCGAGCTCAAGGGGCGACAGGCAGCCGAAACGCAGGTAGGGACTGAGCCGTGAGGTACGGTCGCCCGCGAGGTCGTCGCGCCTGTCGGCGTAGTTCTCCGCGTCGTACCTGAGCCAGGTGTTCATCCGCTCCCTGGCGGCCCGCTCACCACCGGGGAAAGGCCCTCCGGGGCCGGGCTCGGGCAGGGTGCCGGCGTCGAGTCCCTCGGACAGGACGACCTCGCGCGGGGCGTCCAGCAGCCGCCTGCGGCCGTGCTCCGCCCAGACCCGCCAGTAGGGCGTGAACACCCGATAGTGGTCACCGCCGCCGGAGGGCCGCAGGGCGCCGGGAGGCACGATCGTGACACCGGGGAAGGCCAGGAAGGCCGTCCGCGCGCGCTCGCACTCCTCGGCGAGCCTCCGCTGCCTGCGCGAGGCCAGGGCGCTGACGTCCTCGCTGACATGCACGGCCCGGGCACCGACCTGACGGGCCAGACGCATCGTCTCGGTGACCGTGTCGCCCCGGCGGACCACCAGGTCGCCCCCTCGCCCGCGCAGGGACCGGCGCAGGTCGGCCAGGCTCTCGGCGAGGAAGGCCGCCCTGCCGTACGGCCGGACGGCGGGGTCGAGCACGAACAGCGGCACCACCCGGCGCGCCCCGGCGCACGCCTCCGCCAGTGCCGGATGGTCATGGACCCGCAGGTCACGGGTGAAGAGGACGACGACGGTCTCGATCACATGGGGACCTTCGTTCCCGCGCCCCGCGTGGTTGCATCCGGCCGGGGCCGGGTGTCCGAAGGGATCGTCAGGGGGACGAGACTGGCAGGCTGTAGACCGTACGGGAGGGGCCCGTGGATGGGGTGAGACGGTGACGGACGAGCAGGAGCCGGGATACGGCATCGGGGCCGTCGCCCGCAGACTCGGTGTGCCCGCCCCGACCCTGCGCACCTGGAACCTGCGCTACGGCGTCGGCCCGAGCCGCCGCAGCCCCGGTGGGCACCGCCGCTACGACTCCGCCGATCTGCGCCGCCTTGAGGAGATGAACCGGCTGATCAGGCAGGGGGTTCCGGCGGCCGACGCCGCCAGGCGGGTCCTGCGGCCCGGCGCCCTGCCCCTCCAGACGCCGGAGCCCGCGCCGGTCCCTGTCCCTGCCTCGGGTTCGGGCTCGGGCTCGGTCCCTGGCTCAGGTTCGGGCTCGGGTTCGGAAGGGGAGGCCGCGATCCCGACGGTGGCGATGCTGGCACGGGCCGCGACCGCGCTGGACAGCGGGGGTGTCTCCGACTGGATCGACGCGGCGCTGGCCAGGCACGGCGTCGAGTGGACCTGGCACACCCTGGTGCTGCCGGTCTTCGAGGCCATCTGCAGGCGACAGGCGGAGACCGGCGCGGGCATCGAGATCGAGCACCTGTTCTCCGAACGGCTGCTCGGCGCGCTGACCCGGATAGGCCGTCCCCCCGCCCTGCCGGTCAACGACCGTCCCGTGCTGCTGGCCTGCGCGGAGAACGAGCTGCACAGCATGCCGGTCCACGCGCTGGCCGCCGCGCTGTCCCTGGAGGGCGTCCAGACGCGGGTGCTCGGCGCGCGGACGCCGTACCCGGCGCTGGGGGACGCGATGCGTCGTCTCGGCCCTGCGGTGGTCTTCGTCTGGTCCCAGATCCCCGAGACAGGGGATCCCGCGCCGCTCGCCTCGCTGCCTCCGCTGCGCCCGCCGAGCCGCCTCATCGTGGGCGGCGAGGGCTGGCGGGAGGGGTTGCCCGCCTCGGTTCTGCGGGTCTCCTCCTTCGCCGAGGCGCTCACCGGCGTCCACGCCGCACTGCGCTGACCTGCGCGAGTCGCTTGCCTTCATGCACACCGGAGAGTATGAATAAGTTTTGAGTAGCTTTTTTCGGCAAGGGGGGCACCATGACAGACACCCTGAACGTCCGGTTCGCCGAGGGTGACGACGCGGCCCTGGCCGAGTGCCTCCACACGCACGGCTCGCTCGTGCGCTCCTACCTGCGGCGCTTCGTCGCCTTCCAGGACGTCGAGGACCTCCAGCAGGTCGTGTTCACCGAGGTCTGGCGGTCACGGCACCGCTTCGACCCGGCCCGCAGCCTTCCCGCCTGGCTGCTCGGCATCGCGCACAACCGGGCGGTCGACCACCTGCGGGTGCGCACGTTGCGGACGGTCCCGCTCGACGCGGTCGCCGACCCCGCGGGTCAGGACGGCAGGGCCCACGGGGAGGCCCTGGCCGAACGCGACGAGGTACGGCGGGCGCTGGCCGAACTGCCCGCCCCGCAGCGCCAGGCCATCGAGCTGGCCTACTACGGCGACCTCACCCAGCGGGAGATCGCCGAACGGCTGAGCGTTCCGCTCGGCACCGTCAAGGCCCGTACGGCCCGCGGCCTGCGCCGCCTTTCGGCCCTGCTCACCCCCATGGCGGCGTGACCGTCAGCGGGTCTCGGGCCAGCGGCCGGTGGCCTTGGCGGCCTCGATCGCGGCGTGGCCCGCCGGGCGCATCCGGCCCTCGGCCGTCAGCGCCTCGGCCTTGGCGACGTTGATCTCCGACCAGGGGCTGCGGCGGGCGCGCGGTGAGTAACGCTGCAGGTAGTAGTCGCCGTCGAACGCCCTGCGGTGGCTGTCGATCCAGCCGTGGCACAACGCCTCGTCGAGGGCCTCGTCCAGAGTGACGGTGGTGGCGTTGCCGTTCTTCTTGGCGATCATCAGCCAGACGTCGCGGGCGCTGTCGTGGTGCTCGGTCAGCCAGGCCTTCCAGGCGGCGGCGTCGTCCAGGATCAGGGCGTTCTCGGTCATCGTGGTCAGCCCTTCCGGCTCGCGAGGACGTTCATGTAGTGGTTGTTGATCATGATGCCGAGGATGTTGCCGAACGGGTCGCGGACCGAGGCGGTGACGAAGCCGGGGCCGCGCTCGGTCGGCTTGTCGAACGGGACGGCCCCCATCTCCAGCAGCCGCTCCCAGGTCGCCTCCAGATCGTCCACCGCCCAGTAGACGATCGCCCCGCCGCTCTCGGCGCTCCAGCCCTGCGGGGCGAAGCGCGCGTCGATGACGCCCAGCTCGTGCTGGTAGTCACCCACCCGGAACTCCACATAGACCGGATCGCCCTGCTCGGGCCGCTGGAAGTAGGCCTCCATCCCGAGAAGCTCGGCGTACCAGTCACGGGCGGCGGCGACGTCGTGCGCGTAGAAGCTGATGGTGGTGAGTCCGCGAAGCATGTCCTGCTGCCTTCCGCTCGGTGGCTTGTGAGATCGATCCTGTCAGCCAAAGTGCTCACCGAATGAGCACTTTTACCGGCGACATGAGTTCAGCCGGCGTCGAGGAGGGCCCTGATGTCGCTCTCGCGGTAACGGCGCTGCCTGCTGGGGGTTCGCACCGAGGGGATGCGGCCGGTCAGCGCCCAGCGGTTGACGGTCTTTGGGTCGACGCCGAAGATCCGGGCCACCTCACCGGGGGTGAGGAGCCTGTCGGTGGTGTCCGGGCCGGTGGTGAAGGTGCCGTCCGGGGCGACGGCCTTGAGTGGGGACATGGAGGGCTCCAGAAGGGTCAGTGGCGGCTGCGGTGGAGGATCTCGTCGTGGTGGGCCAGCGCGCAGGCCAGCCGGTGGAGGGTGGTACGGCCGCGCACATCCCTGGTTCCGGCCGCGCGCTGGTCGGGACGGAGCGGGTGATAGCGGACGGCCCACGACCGGGGCGGTCCGGGCAGGTCGTGTTCCTCGTACCGCCAGGCGGGGTGGGTGCTGATGAGCAGGTCGATCAACCGGCGTTCGTACTCGGTCATGGTCGTCCCTGGTGCCGGGAGTCGTTCCGGGGTGCTCCGAAGGTCTCCCGGAAGTTGTTCCGAAGGCGTTCCGAGAACATTCCGGGAGCGTTCCGGGGGCGGAAAGGGTGGAGAGGGTGGAAGCGGGGGCGGGCGCCCGGCCCCGAGCCGGGGAGCACTTGGCCGGGCACCCTGGAGGAGGACCGGCCCCACATGGGGCCGGTGCGCCAGACGGCTCCCTCTTCCCCAGCGCGCCCGGCGCGTGGGAACCGTCTCGCGGAGGTGTGCGGCCCAGGTCCCTCCCACCTGGACCGCACGCTGAGGAGGTACGGCGGGCGGCGGGTGGGATGATTTCCACCGCCCGCCGTACCGGCTTTCACGAGCGCAGAAGTCTGCGCAGTGCCGTAGGCCGACCGGGCGCGACGGCCTGGCCAGGGCATACGGCCAGGGAGGTCCGGGTCGGCTGCCCGACCAGGGCGGTCCGCAGGGCGCGGGCGACGGCCCTGATGCTCGGCGGCACCGTCGGGGTCACCTGGGCGGACAGCTTGCGGTCCAGTTCCTCAGCCGACTCCGCCCGTACCAGCGGCACGGTCCCGGGAGCGCGGCCTGCCGGACAGGGCGCTTCGGTAGGCGCTCCACAGGCCGGTCGCCGAGTTGTGGAACACCAGCCAGTCAGGGTGCGTCCGCTGTACGGCATCGCAGCTCTGACGTGCGGTGTCCGACGTCATGCCGCCCTCCCACCCGGCGAACGCCGCCCTCCGGCGGATGCCGTTCCCTTCCTGCGCCGGGCCGACACTGGGGAGGACTGCGGCGAGAGCCGGATCGTCCTGATCATCTCCGCCTCCCGCATCCGCTCCTCCAGCCCCTCACCCGTGGAGTCCTCAACGATCACCGGACGAGGGCCGTCCCAGGCGGCCACGGCGTAGAAGCGGCGGCTACCCAGGCTGTAGAGCACCGTCCAGCCCGCCCAGGCCTGGTCGATCCGCTCGGCCTGCGCCCGTGCCGGGCCGTCCCAGACCCGCCTATACACCGGGGCGTACGGCAGGCCCGCACGGTGCCGTCCGGTCACGACGCCACCCCCTTGGCGATCTCCTCCTGCTCGGCCACGGCCGCCTGGACCTCGTCGAAGGTGTCGGCGTCCACGGCCGACTGGGCCCCGGCGTGTACGGCGGTGCAGGGGAAGACGTGGGAACGGAAGGCCCAGAAGCGGCCCGCGTCGCTGATGATCAACCGCCAGCCCGGGATCACCTGGGCCGTGGGGATGCCATGCATGATCTGGACCTCCCGGGTCCGTCCTGTTGGAGAAGCGGCCGGTACGCGGATGGCGGGAAACCCTGCGATAACAGGCAAAAGGGACTTCGGTCGGCTATTTCCCAGATGGCGAGTGTTCGCGTTTATCACCGAAACAACCATCTTCATTACCATACCAATACCCTTAATACCCCTTTTCTGATTGACTTCCGCACCTCCACAGGGAGTTGTGAAGTTGACGGTACCCACCCGGGAGGAAAGTCCGCCCCGAATGCCGTGAGCTGCGGAATACCGATTTCCGCACCCGCGTCGTCGTGAGTATTCCCTCATGTTCACCATCCCCTCGTCCGCGCCTAGGGTGCCGCTTCGGCTCGCCACCGAGAATCCCAGACACGACGGCCACAGAGCAGCCTGTAATGGCGCACGGTTCCCACACACTTCTTGTGAAGTACTGGCGACCCGGCCCATGAGGATATAAAGGATTACCCATGGACGTCTCCCAGGAATACGACTCCTCGAAGTCGCCGCGAACCTACTTCGCCCAAGAACTCCGCAGAATTCGCACCGGCAAAGGAATCACCCAATTGCGACTTGCCGACATAATTGGGTGGTCGGAGAGCCAGATCAGCATGGTCGAGCAGGGGCACAGGAAGCCCACGAGGCCCTTCACCGTGGCCGTGGACGCGGCCATGCGCCTCGAAGGACGGCTCATCGAGCTCTACGACATGTTCGACAGCATGGCCGCCCAGTCACCCGAGTGGTTCCGCCCCTGGATCGAGGTCGAGCGCGAGGCGCAGACGCTGCGGGCATGGGAGCCACTGATCGTTCCCGGACTGCTCCAGGTGGAGGGCTATGCTCGGGCGCAGCTGAGCGGTGAGCCGGGGGTCTCGAAGGAGCGGACCGAGGAGCTGGTGCGAGCCCGGCTCGACCGGCAGAACATCTTCGCCCGGCCCGACCCGCCGCGCTTCTGGGTGGTGCTGGACGAGGGCGTGCTGGCCCGGCCCGTGGGCAGCCCCGAGATCATGGCGGCCCAGATCGCCCACCTGCTGGAAGTGGCAGAGGAGGGGCACATCTCCATCCAGATTCTCCCGCACAGCGCCTACAACGTTGTGGGACTGCTGGGCAGCTTTGTGGTCGCCGAGCTTTCCGGTGCGGCCGCGGACATGGTCTACGTGGAATCACAGGGCACCGAAGGGCGAGTGAACGATCGAGTAAAGGAGGTCGAACGTCTACGATTCAAGCACGACGCGATTCGCGCCGACGCCATGTCGCGGCGCGAGTCGCTGAACGCGATCAAGGAGATGATGCGGCGATGGACAGCCTGACCAGGGAACTCGTTTCTGCGGCCTGGCGCAAATCCTCTCTCTCTGGCAGCGACGGCGGTAACTGCGTCGAAGTCGCCCGTCTCGGCGGAGGACACATCGGCGTTCGCGACAGCAAGAACATCACCGGTCCGGCACTGGCCTTCACCGCCTCCGGCTGGGAATCTTTCGTGAAGGGCGTGAAGAACGGCACGTTCGACGCCCTCTGATTCACCCTCGTCGCCCGCCGGAGAGGAAACCATCATGAACACCTGGCGTAAATCCAGCCTCTCCGGCAGCGACGGCGGCGACTGCGTCGAAGTCGCCCACCTCAACGGTCTGACAGCCATCAGAGACAGCAAGAACCCCACCGGCCCGACACTGACCCTCACCCCCGCCCAGTGGCGTTCGTTCATCGGCCATCTGAAGGCCGACGCCTGAGCGCGCTCAATGTCACGGCAGTGAGCGGGTGAGCCACACCACCTCACCGTTTTCCTCCGTGGACAGGCGGTCCCGCTCGAACCCGAGTTTCTCCAGGACGCGGAGCGAGGGCGTGTTCCACGAGCCGACGGTCGACCAGAGCCGTTTCCGCCCGGTCGCCACCGCCGCGTCGAGCACCGCGCGGGCCGCCTCGGTCGCGTACCCGCGCCCGTGCACACGCTGGAACAGCTCATACGCGATCTCGGGCTCCTCGACGGTGCAACGACCGACGATCAGCCCGCAGTAGCCGATGAAGTCGCCTTCCACCCGGCGCCGGACGGGCAGCAGCGCGATCCCCGTGGCCGCCGTCGCGGTGAGCTGCTTCGCGATGATCGCCCGGACGTGCTCAATCGTGGGCGTCCCCTTGCCACGTTCGGCATGCAGGTCCCGAAGCTCGCCGGCGTCCGACTCGGCCCACGGCCGCATCGTCAGCCGCTCGGTCTCCAGATGAAACGCCATCGTCTCGTACCCGGTCATGGCCCCACTCTGCCTCACGGATCACGCGAGCCGGGTCCTGGCTCACGGTGGCGCGCGACCCCGGCACGGCCTTGCCGGTCACCGTACGCCACCGTGCCCAGCTCAGACCTGGGAGGCGCGGCCGAACGCGCGAACCCTCCTCAGCTCAAGAAGACGCTCATCCACTGGCCACCGACGAGTCGTAAGCGATCTTGGTTCTGGCTGGAGCAACGCGATGGATACCCGCGCCTCCCCTGCCAGGCCGAGCAAGAAGGGCTCAACCCTCATCAACACCGCGCTTTTGCACATCGATGCGCCGGAGCCTGATGTGGGAGCGCCGGGCATGCAAGCCAGCCTCTTCCAAGTGATCGGCGATCCTCCTCAGACGGTCACGAACCTCAGCAAGCAGCGGTTCCGCGTCTTCACCAGTGTCGTCGCACAACAGGTCGCCACGCGCGGTGCACCGCTTCCGCAGAGGGGCGATTTCGGTTCGCAGGTGATCGGCCACAGTGGCGGTGGCCTGAGTCACCTCGCCCAGTAGTCTCAACGCTTCACGTAAATCGGCCATGTCCACCTCGCGCCGCTTACGGGCCGCTTGGATAAGTTCGCCAAGGCGCACCAAGTCCTCGCTGTCCACCGTTGTGCCCTTTCCTCAGTCCTGTCAGCGAAGCCGGATTGGTCGACGTCGGTCTCACCGAATTCAGTCAATGCGCCCGTTGCAAGCTTCGCCGCCATTCGTGCCCGAAAGCTACGCCGGCCCCCAGACCATTGCGTGCAGAAAACAGGCCCTTGACGACGAATCGTCGAATTTTCTCCACTCTACTCAGAGAAAGCAGGGCATGGGCCGTCCCCTAGTCGACCAGAGGGTAGCACATAATCATAACTGCGTCCACGCGTGCAACTTACGTTTTTCCCACCCGAACATCCGTCTTTTCGGCCTGGCGATACCGCTTAATGGACATTCGAAAAATTTGGTAAGTGTCGACTCGTTGACATCTGACCACCGTAACAACTTGTCCCGACGTGACCACATAAAATTATTCTTTAATTCTCCTGCGATATGAGTTACACAAGAGAGGCGGGCCGGAGCACGGGCCCGCTTCCTCCATCCAAGAAAGGGAACGCGTGAAGCCGAGAGTTACAGCGATCGCAGCGGCGCTTTGCTTCCTGGCGATCAACATGTTTGCCCCTGCCGGCTCGGCCCAGGCCGATACGTCGCCGAATCAGTGCGGACTTGACCGCCAGGCGGCCGTCAACGAGCAGCTGAAGAAGATTCCCGGCGGTCAGGTCATCG
The DNA here is from genome assembly GCF_040300765.1 of Streptosporangium sp. NPDC000239. Classification (NCBI taxonomy): domain Bacteria; kingdom Bacillati; phylum Actinomycetota; class Actinomycetes; order Streptosporangiales; family Streptosporangiaceae; genus Streptosporangium; species Streptosporangium sp. NPDC000239. The sequence continues at coordinate 284,061 of NZ_JBEPEI010000002.1, forward strand.
ATGAGAGAACCATCTCCTACGCTAGCGGAAAGGTCACAGTCACCCTCGCCAACCCCGCCTCTTGCGGAGGCGATGGCGCCTCCGCTAAGTCTGATTGCACGGAAGACTGGCTGTGTCTGTGGTCGAGTTCCCGTTACCTGGGAACTAAATGGTCCTTCACCGACAACGGCTACTGGCAGGACCTGCGCCAGTGGGGAATCACCTCGTTTTCCTCCTTCTACAATCACCGAGCGGACGCCTTCCTGCTGAAGCAGCACTCCAGCGCCCCCTCCTACTGCTACGACTACGAGACAGCGGCGTCCGACGTTGCAGCCACCGTAGGCTCCTACCGGTTCATCTACCTTCGTGAAACCTCGGGCTGCTGACTTCGAGCAGCCACCGTTCGGGGACGCCATGGTGTGTATGGCGTCCCCGAACGGGGTTCGTCCTCCCTCTGAAAGGGAGAGCATCACATGTCAGTTGAGATTTCGAACCCATCGCTGGCTCAGGAATGTCGTGTAGCCGATGACTGCAGGTATTCGGACATTCAGCTTTCCGGCGTCCGTGGTCAATATCTCCTCGAACGCTAGCAGACGCCCGGTCTCCGGACTGATGATCATCACCCAGCGCATGGGCAGTGCCAGATCGAAGTCAAAGGTGATGGCTTTCCCCTTCCGCCCGGCCCGATCGGTGACCTCTCCGCCGAATACCAGATCGGGCTGCCGCGCCAGCAGACGCCATATCCGGCCTGCGAGCGGATCTGGGACCACATGGTAGGTGTGCAGCATCCGCACCGCGCGAAGGAGCCGATAGGTGACCGGTTCGCCGGAGTTGCTCCCGCCACGCAGGAGTTCTTCCCGCAGCTCTTGGTCCGAACTACGGGCCAAGGCATCGCTCCAGGGCCCCATGTCCGCCCCTGCCGGCCACGCCTCATCAGAGAGTGCGGCGGCGTCGTCAACTGCCTCAGCGCTATTTTCTTTTGCCTCTTCAACGCTTTGCGGCTTGCCTCTGCGTTCCACCCGGCGCCCAGAGCCAGTCATCGCGAGGGGAGTCCACTGCTGAACGAGCTTGGGCACAATGACCGACGTCGTCTTCTGGTCAGCCACAGTAACGTTAAGGTCCCAAATATTGGTCGTGATGAGGCTGAAAGCCGCATCGGCGGGAGGGTGCGTGCTCGATTGCCGGTCAACGACAGTGGCTAGGGCCAACAGCACCGCCTGTGCGGAGGGGGGGATAGATGTAGGGGCTCTCATCAGCCGATAGTGCAACATCGGCGGTGTGGCCAGCGGAGTTGGAGAGGAGGATTGGCGGATCACTACGGTAGCGGTGGCCGCCATTGCCACCGCTCCCGCTGCCAGCAGGCGGCGCCGCGTCCACATCCGCGGTGCGCCATGTAGCGACGCCTCAGCCGTCTGCTCAAGGGCTCGACGTAAGGCTGCGCGGCCTTGGTCGTCATGGGCAGCACCGACAAGGTGGTGGCGGGGAACCGGATTGGTCATGCTCATCAGATGCTTGATGTCGTGAAACTCCTCAGCCATGGTCACCGCTCCGTTCGACGGGGGATGGAGAGAATCGGGGCTGGCGTTCCTTGATCGTCAAGGATGGCCAGGAAACGGCGGCGCGCGCGGTGAACTTTGACCGCCATGGTCGCCGGCGAGCATCCGATGACGATGGCGGCTTGGCGGATCGTCAGTTCCTCCCAGCCGATGAGCTGGAGAACCTCCTGATCTCTGGGAGGAAGTGACTGCAGTGCCTGGCGCAGTCCCATCACCGCGGTGACATCGTCGCCGTGGTCGTCTTCACTCATCGGGCCGCTTAGCGATCGTGCGATCCGTTGCAGAAGTCGCTGGCTGCGACGCTCTCGACGGTATTCGTTGGCCAGGACGTTTCGCGCGACTCCGTACAGCCACGGCAGGATATCGCCATCAACCTGAGGGACTTCGGACAGTCGCCTCCAAGCGACCAGGAAGGTCTCAGCTGCGACGTCGCGTGCGGTGTCAGGATCGATCCGCCGTGCCGCGTATCGCAACACGTCGTCATAGCAGGTGTCGAAGAACCAGGCGAATCTGTCGACCGGCTCTTGCATGGTCACACCTTTCCTCGGGACGCCAACACCTCCCTATGTCCGACATGGATGCTGCGCTTACACCTCGATCTCACACAGGCTCCAGGCCTTCGGAACTCCATACCGCTATCTGATGCACTGGTAGGAACGTCAGGCATCGCTAGTGAATCGCTATCTGCGGCCGGCTCACCCGATGTCTCGGTATGGCATGGGCAATAGTGTCTCTGCAACAAGAGCCAGGTTGCCGACAGCAGTCACATAGCGTGAGCATGCTCCCCTTAAGGGTTCCCCGAGCCTCGGCGCCAGCAGCAAACGTTTACCTGAGAACTCCGATAAACGCAGTATCAGACTCGTCTTTATTATTTATACACTAACCGAAATTGGCTACAGAGACGACTATATTAATGAATGGCATCATAATCACACGCGAAGACCATGCGAAACGAGTTATCCGGGCGCCACATACCAACGCAGGCCGCCCATCCAAACCCCAAGCCACTAGCTTTAAGATTCAACAAATAGATCCCAGCTATGCATCTTGACACCCCACAGAGTGCTAATTACCATCCACTTTAGAGATCTCTAAGGAGGTGTCACCCAAAGTCTCAGACATTGACACGAAAACAGAAGCGGATCATTTCATTCCGAATGGAAACCCATGAGATTTCTTAAAGCAAACCTGTCCGCTCGACGCGCTTCAGTTAGTGTGATAATCGCGGGAATGGCTCTATTCGCCTCTTCTACGGCCGCACACGCGGAGCAACCCGGTACAACTGGAGCCAACTCCGCCTCTTCGGTGAAACTGGCCCCTGGATCAAACGGGCAGCAAATCCGAGTATGCGATAATACCGCTTTCTATGACGCCGTAAAGCTCAGTGGAACAAGTCACACTGGCACGTCGGCCAACACTTCATCTCGGCTCGACATCGATAAATGCCACAGCTTTGCAAATTGGTGGTGGGTGGGAAGGGTAACCTTAAAATGGTTCAGGGACGGAAGTTCTAAGACTCTCACTACCTACTGCGATGTGCCGAGGTATGATCCGGACTGGGACTGGGTAGTTTGCGAAATCGAGCCCAGTAACCCGTAACGTCGACCGGAAGGCCTCGTCCGTATGGAGGAAGGTGCTGTGGCGCATCGTGGAAAGCGCCCGGATCGCCCGCCTGCGTGCTGATCACGATTGCAGCAGGCCGCCTTCCGACGAACCCAATGCATGGTGACGCAAGGCCCCAGGGTATGGCTGGTAATGCTGCCTAGGATCCCGGTTTAGCAAGATCCCGGAGAAAATGCCGCCTCCCTGGGGCTTCTTCACATCCGTACAGATCGCAGATTCAAGGGTCTCCCAGGCGCAGGTCCTTGTACCAGACCGTCCCGCTCTGGGCTGCCAAGCCCATTCCATGCGAGTTCTGGCGTGACTTCGCGATCTCATACCGATCGAGCGCGTCCGGGAAAGAACTTCTCCAGATCCGACAGCGACGGCAACTCCTCGAAGGCCGTATATGCCCTAACCTGACCATTAGCCTCGATCTTTCACGATCTTCGTGTGGTCAGCTGGCGTCTTCGGCTAAGGGGTGATTTCGCTTCCTGGTCAGCGTGATGGCCCGGCTTTCGCGTCGGGTGAGCGGGTTCCACGAGGCCCGGCTGGTTCTCCTTCCTGGGTTGTCTGGACGGTTGGGTGCCGGTGACAAGCAGGGGAAACGACGCCCGTAGAGGTCAGTGAACCACGGTTGAGCGCCCGGGTGGAGGCGTTCCTCGCGGACGATGATCCGCGTGCCTTCCAGGTCAGCCGCTGGTCACTCAGCCCCGGAGGACTGGAGTACGGCCAGCGATCTGGCGGGGAGGAACAGGTCAGGGCCGGTCAGGGTTGTGGCCGGGTCGAGGGCGAGGAGGATGTGGGCGGGGCCGGTCGGCAGGGTGAGGGGGGTGGGGCCGAGATTGGCCGCGATCCGCAGGGCGCCGCGCCGTACGAGGAGCCAGTCGTCGCCGTGCGAGACGGCGGTCCGGTCGAGCCGGGGGTCGGTCAGTTCGGGGTGGGCCCGGCGCAGCGCGATCAGGGCCCGGTACCAGTCGAGGTGGGCCCGGTGGGCGTCGTCGTCGAGTTCGCTCCAGTCGAGTTTGGAGCGCAGGAACGTCAGCTCCTCGCCGGGGTCGGGCGCCTTGTCCGCCCAGTCGTCGTAGCCGTGGCCGACGAACTCCCGGCGCCGCCGTTCCCCCTCGCCCTCGCGCAGCTGAGGCTCGACGTGGTCGGTGAAGAACAGGAACGGGGTGCGGGCCCCCCACTCCTCGCCCATGAACAGCATCGGGGTGAACGGGGAGGTCAGCAGCAGCCCGGCGGCCAGCCGCAGGGCCTCCGGCGGCATCCGGTCGCCCGTCGCGCGGTTGCCGATCTGGTCGTGGTTCTGCGCCGAGCAGACGAAGCGGTGGGCGGGCACGTGCCCGGCCGGGCGGCCGTGGGAGCGGCCCCTGAAGGAGGAGTAGGTGCCGTCGTGGTAGTAACCCGAGGTCAGCACCTTGGCCAACGTCGCCGTGACGCCACCGGTGGCGTCTCCGGCTGTGACCCCGGTGGCGTCTCCGCCCGTGCTTCCGCTGGTGTCTCCGGCCGTGACCCCGGCTACGGCCCTGGCTTCGGCCCCAACCACGGCCCCGGCGGCTCCGGCTCCGGCACCGGCGAAGTCGGCGTAGTAGCCGTGCCGTTCCCCGGTGACCGCCACGTGCAGCGCGTGGTGGACGTCGTCGTTCCAGGCCGCGGCCAGGCCGTACCCTCCCGCCTCGCGGGGGGTCATCAGCCGGGGGTCGTTGAGGTCGGACTCGGCGATCAGCGTCAGCGGCCTGCCGACGGCCGTGGAGAGGGCCTCGACCTCGACGGCCATCTCCTCAAGCAGGTGCACGGCCCGGGAGTCGTGCAGGGCGTGCACGGCGTCCAGGCGCAGGCCGTCCACGTGGTAGTCGCGCAGCCACTGCAGGGCGTTGCCCACGAAGTAGCGGCGCACCTCGTCGGAGCCGGGGCCGTCCAGGTTGACCGCCTGCCCCCAGAAGGAGGCGGCCGAGGGGTTGAAGTAGGGGCCGAAGGGGGCCAGGAAGTTGCCCGAGGGCCCCAGGTGGTTGTGAACGACGTCCAGGATCACCCCGAGTCCCCGCCGGTGGCAGGCGTCGACGAAGCGCTTGAACCCGTCGGGGCCGCCGTAGTTCTCGGTCACGGCCCACAGGTCGACCCCGTCGTAGCCCCAGTTGCGCGTGCCGGGCACCGGAGGGACCGGCATGACCTCGACGAAGTCGACGCCGAGTTCGGCCAGGTGCGGGAGCCTGTCGATCGCCGCGTCGAAGGTCCCCTCCGGGGTGAAGGCCCCGACGTGCAGCTCGTAGATCACCGAACCGGGCAGGGCGCGCCCGCGCCACAGGTCGTCGTTCCACGCGAACCTGTCGTGCTCGTAGACCCGGCTCGGCCCGAAGATCCCCTCCGGCTGCCTGCGTGACCTCGGGTCGGGCAGCCCGGGACCGCCGTCGAGGCTGAAGCGGTAGTCGGTGCCGTGGCCCGCGCCCGGCACCCGGGCAGACCACCAGCCGCCCGCGCCCAGGGCCATCGGGTGGCGCACTCCGTCGATCTCCACGTCCACCGAGGACGCCTGCGGCGCCCAGACCTCGAACACGGGCTACTCCCTCTCAAGAAGCGCGACCGGGAAGACGGAAAGCAGGTGGGCCAGCGGGACACGCCCGGTGTGGCGGGCGCCGGACAGCAGGTCGAGCCATCTGCCGTGCGGCAGGGTGATCGTCTCACCGCCCCAGCCGCCGCGCGCGGCCAGGCCGACCGGCAGCCGGGTCGCGACCGCCACCGCCCTGTCCCCCCGGGCGAAGGCGACGGCGTGCTCCCCCGTCTCGACCGGCAGGTACGGCAGCGCCGGGTCGAGGCGTTTGCGCAGCCGCAGCGCCTGGGTGGTGACCAGCAGCTTGTCCTCGTCCCACGAGCCGCTCCTGGGCCCACTCCCGGTCACGGCCAGCAGCGCGCGACGGCGGGCGAAGTCGACCGGGCGGCGGTTGTCCGGATCGACCAGCGAGAAGTCGGTGATCTCGTTGCCCCAGTAGAGGTCGGGCACGCCGGGCAGCATGAGCTGCACGAGTTTCTGGCCGAGGGAGTTGGACCTGGCGTACGGCTCGATCATGGCGGTGAACTCGGCGACCGAGGGGCCGCACTCGTCGACGGCCCGCATGACGAAGTCACGGACGCCCCGCTCGTAGGCGGGGTCCGGGGCCGCCCACGAGATCGCCGTCTTGGCCTCGCGGGCCGCCTTGAGCAGGTAGTCGAAGAACCTGCCCGGCTCGATCGGCCAGGCGGCCATCAGGTTCTGCCAGGCGAGATAGTCGAGCGCCGGGTCGAAGGAGACCTTCGCCGACCACTCCCCCACCGCCCGCGCCCACTCCTGCGGCATCTCGGAGAGTACGGCCAGCCGCGCCCGCACGTCCTCGGAGCGTTTGGTGTCGTGGGTGGACAACGTCGTCATGGTCCCCGGGGACATCTCCCCGCAGAAGGCGTGGAAGTCCCCGACGTCTCCGCCGAACCGGTCGGGCTCGCCGCCGACCTCGTTCAGGCAGGCCAGCGGGTACCACCGATAGAGCGCGGTGTCCTCGACGCCCTTGGCCATCACGGGGCCGCAGGTCTGCTGGAAGCGGACGACGGCGTCGGCGGGGCCGTACAGGACCCTGTCCACGACCTCGGCGACCGGGGCGCCCTCGGGCAGCCTGGCGGCGGCGGCCCGCCCCGCCGCCTCGACGATCGCCACCGACCGCTCGGGGACCGGCTCACCCGGCACGGCGTAGGCCCGGTAGACCGGCATCGCGACGAGCAGTTCGGCCAGCGCCGTACGGTCGGAGCCGACGACCGCGTGCAGCCGGTCGAGTTCGGCGCCCAGGAACAGGTCGATGACCTCCCGTTTCGCACAGCCGACCACGGCGGCGTACTCGCGGGGCATGCCGGTGCGCTCGACGAACAGGTCGGTCAGCGGCTCCTGCCCTGCCGGGTCGACGAACAGGCCGGTGATCCGGTTGAGCACCTCGTAACCGGTCGTGCCGTCGCAGTCCCAGTCGGCGGGCAGCCGTTCCTCCCCCACCAGGATCTTCTCGGCGACCGTCCACACCCCGCAGGCCTCGCGGAGCCTGGCGAGGTAGCCGCGCGGGTCGGCCAGGCCGTCCGGGTGGTCGACCCGCAGCCCGTGGACGATCCCGTCGCGGACCAGCCCGACGATCACCTCGTGGGTGGCGTCGAAGACCTTCTCGTCCTCGACCCGCAGCCCGATCAGCGAGGAGACGTCGAAGAAGCGCCGGTAGCCGGGGCCGCGACGCCAGTCGACCAGCCGGTAGTGGGTGTCGGGCAGCGGGAACTCGTGGTCGTGGTAGCGCAGCACGGAGCCGTCGGCGTGCGGCTCGACCTCGTCGCCGAGGACCGGCATGTCCACCCGGCCGCCGCCGCCCGCCCAGTCGATGTCGAACCACCGCGCGTACGGCGAGGCCGGGCCGTCCCTGAGCACCGACCACAGCTGCCGGTTGCCCGACTCGGGGACCGGGACCGTCATGTGGTTGGGCACGATGTCGACCACGACGCCCAGGCCGTGCGCGGTCAGCCGCTCCGACAGCGCCCGCAGCCCCTCAAGGCCGCCGAACTCCTCCCTGATCCGGGAGTGGTCGGTCACGTCGTAGCCGTGGCGGGAGCGCGAGGTCGCCTGCAGGATCGGGGAGAGGTAGACGTGGCTCACCCCCAGGTCGCGCAGGTAGGGGGCCAGCTCGGCGACCTCGGCGAAGCCGAAGTCGGGGGTGAGCTGGAGCCGGTAGGTGGACAGCGGCGGTCCGAAGTCCCGCCCCGCGTTCTCCCTTCGCCCGTCAGACACGCCGCAACACCCGTACCGACCTGCCGGTCACCGGCACCTCCTCACCCGCTCTGCAGACCCTGGTGTCGACGATGATGGGCATCGCCGTGTCGATCTCCGTCACCCACATGTCGCCGTGGTCCTTGGGGATCGTGAACTCGATGACGTCGTGGTGGGCGTTGAACAGCAGCAGGAACGAGTCGTCGACGATCCGCCGTCCCCTGCGGTCCGGCTCGGTGATCGCGTCGCCGTTCAGGAAGACCGCCAGCGACTTGGCGTAGCCCACGTTCCAGTCGGCGTCGGTCATCCGTTCCCCTCTCGGGGTGAACCAGGCGATGTCGCTGAGGTTGTCGCCGGAGCCCCGTACCGGGCGGCCGTAGAAGAAGCGGCGCCTGCGGAAGACGGGATGCCCGGCGCGGAGCCTGGCCAGGCGCCGGGTGAACTCCAGCAGCAGCCAGTTCTCCCTGACGTCGGACCAGTCGACCCAGCTCAGCTCGTTGTCCTGGCAGTAGACGTTGTTGTTGCCCAGCTGGGTACGGCCGAGCTCGTCGCCGTGGGAGATCATCGGCACGCCCTGGGACAGGAACAGCGTCGTCAGGAAGTTGCGTTTCTGCTGCTCGCGCAGCGACTCGATCGCCAGCGAGGCGGGCCCCTCCGTGCCGCAGTTCCACGAACGGTTGTCGTCGGTGCCGTCCCGGTTGTCCTCGCCGTTGGCCTCGTTGTGCTTGCGGTCGTAGGAGACGAGGTCCTGCATGGTGAAGCCGTCGTGGCAGGTGACGAAGTTGATCGAGGCGGCGGGCCTGCGGCTGTCGTCCTGGTAGAGGTCGCTGGAGCCGGTCAGCCGGGAGGCGAACTCCGGCAGGGAGGCGGGCTCGCCGCGCCACAGGTCGCGGATCGTGTCGCGGTACATGCCGTTCCACTCGGTCCACCTGGCGGGGAAGTTGCCCACCTGGTAGCCGCCCGGGCCGACGTCCCAGGGTTCGGCGATCAGCTTGACCTGCGAGAGCACCGGGTCCTGCTGGACGAGGTCGAAGAAGGCGCTCAGCCGGTCGACCTCGTGCAGTTCCCTGGCCAGGGTGGCCGCCAGGTCGAATCTGAAGCCGTCCACGTGCATCTCGATGACCCAGTACCGCAGCGAGTCCATGATCATCTGGAGGACGTGCGGGGAGCGCATGAACAGGCTGTTGCCGGTCCCCGTCGTGTCCATGTAGTAGCGCCTGTCGTCGTCCACCAGCCGGTAGTAGCCGGGGTTGTCGATCCCCCGCATGCTCAGCGTCGGCCCCAGGTGGTTGCCCTCGGCGGTGTGGTTGTAGACCACGTCGAGGATGACCTCGATGTTCGCCTCGTGCAGCGCCTTGACCATGGCCTTGAACTCCAGCACCTGCCCGCCGCGCTGCCCGGTGCTCGAATAGGCGTTGTGCGGGGCGAAGAACCCGATGCTGTTGTAACCCCAGTAGTTCGTCAGGCCACGCTCGGCCAGGACGTGGTCGGTGACGAACTGGTGGACCGGCATCAGCTCGATCGCCGTGACGCCGAGGGAGGTCAGATGGTCGATGATCTCCGGGTGGCCGATGGCCGCGTAGGTGCCCCGGATCCGCTCGGGGATCTTCGGGTGGTTCACGGTCAGGCCCTTGACGTGCGCCTCGTAGATGACCGTGTCGTGGTACGGCGTCGCGGGCGGCCGGTCGTGTCCCCACCCGAAGAACGGGTTGATCACGATGGACCGGGGGACGAACGGGGCCGAGTCCGCGTCGTTGCGCAGGTCGGGGTCCCCGAAGCGGTAGCCGTACACGGCCTCGTCCCAGCGCATCTCCCCCTCGATGGCCTTGGCGTAGGGGTCGAGCAGCAGCTTGGCGGGGTTACAGCGCACGCCCCTGGCGGGGTCGTAGGGGCCGTGCACGCGGTAGCCGTACCGCTGGCCCGGGCCGACGCCCGGCAGGTAGCCGTGCCAGACGTAGCCCTCGCACTCGGTGAAGGGGACCCGCGTCTCGTTGTCCTCCTCGTCGAACAGGCACAGTTCGACCCGCTCGGCGACCTCGGTGAAGAGCGCGAAGTTTGTCCCCGCGCCGTCGTAGGTGGCCCCGAGGGGATAGGGGTCACCGGGCCAGATCTCGATCATCACACCGCCCTTCAGCGGTGGGAAGACATGCCCCATGTTTCCCCTGTCATGCGTGGCGGTGCCCCGGCGTGAGCCTCGGCGCGGCGAAACCGGCATGACATGGGAGTATTCCTGGCCCTCAGGCGGGAGGACAGGACCGCGCCCGGCGATTCGCGGCCCGTCGGCGGGCCCGCCCGCCTACCGGCCCGTCCTCGCCTCCCCCACCGGCTCGGCCAGCCTGTCCTCCAGGTCGCGCAGCGCGGGCTCGTAGCGGGTCAGCCGGGCGCGGGTGACCAGGTCACGCGCCGCCCCCAGGTGGTCGTGGGCGCCCCGGACGTCGCCGTCGAGCAGGGCCAGCCGCCCCAGGCACAGGTCCGTCACCGACCAGCCGAGCAGCCTGCCCGCGTTGGGGGCGAGCAGGCCGTACAGGACACGTCCTGCCGCCCGCTCGCCCAGCGCGGCGCAGGCCTCGCTGAGGGCGTCGGGGACGAACCGGTAGGCCAGGTCGGGTCCGGCGGCCGCGAAGCCGTCCTCGGCGAGGACCGCGAAGACGGCGCGTGCCCGCTCGGTCCCGCCCAGGTCGATCAGGGCCAGGCAGCGCAGGGCGAGCCAGGGCCGCTGCCCCGGGCGCAGGGCGAGCATCTCGTCGGCGACGGCGAGCGCCCCGGCCGCGTCCCCGTCCGCCCGCAGCGTCAGGAAGCGGAACACCCCGCGCCTCAGCCCGGCGTCGTCCCTGCCCAGCGCCCCCTCCGGGTAGGCGGCGGCGGACTCCTCGGCCGCGGTGAGGGCCGCCTCCGCGTGCCCGCCCAGCCAGGCGTGCACGGCCCGCTGCCAGGCGGCCAGGCTCACCATCGAGGGGAGCCTGAGGCGTTCGGCCGTCTCGGTGAGCCAGGCCAGCAGTTCGGGGGCCCGTTCGGTCCTGCCCTGGGCGAGCAGCTCGACGTAGGCGGTCTCCCTGCCGACCCACTCGACGGCCAGGTCGCCGATGCGGTGGCCGATCTCGGTGATCTCGTCGATGACCGCCTGCCTGCGGTCGTGGTCGTGTTCGGTCCGGGACAGCAGCTCCTGGACGATCAACGTCCTGGCCAGCGTCCTGTCGTCACCGAGCCTGCGGGCCAGCCGTACGGCCTGCAGCGCGGTCCGCGTGCTCTCCTCGACGGGCCTGGTCGTCGCGCCGGTCAGCGCGGCGGCGGCCAGGAGCTGGGCCCGCCAGGGCGAGTCGGCGGCCAGCCCGGAGGCCAGGACCCGCTCGATCCGCTCGGTGAGCCGGTCGATGCCGGTCGTCTCCTCGTACATGGCCAGGGAGATCGGGTCGGTGAACCCCAGCACCGCCCTGGCCAGCCTGCTGTCGTCGCCGAGTCCCTCGGCGATCTCCGCCGCCGCCTCAAGGGAGGCGTGGGCCGCCACGCTCATCCCGGCGGCGCCCTGCGCCTCGGCCAGGTCGAGCAGCAGGTCGCAGCGGAGCGCGTCGTCGGACCTGGGCAGGGCGCCGACCAGCGCGATCGCCTGCTCCAGGTTCTCCACCGCGTCCTCGTGGGCGAACTGCGCCGTGGCCTGCGCCGCGGCGCGCCGGGTGTAGCCGATCGCCTTGCCGGTCGTGGCGGCGGTGAGCAGACTCTGCCGGTAGTGGTGGGCGATCTCGGTCAGGCGCGCCCCGCCACGGGCCTCCAGCACCTCGGCGATCCGGGCGTGCAGGCGCCTGCGGCGCAGCGGGGGCAGCGCCTCGCGCAGCACGTCGCGGACGATGTCGTGGACGAAGCGGCAGGCGGGTCCCCGCCCCTCGGTCAGCAGCCCCGCGCCGACGGCGGCGTCCACGATGTCGAGCACCCGCTCGACGGACAGCCCGGTCACCTGGGTCAGGACGTCGGCGACCACCTGATCGCCGAGCAGCGCCGCGGTGGTCAGCACCTCCTCCGTCTCCGGAGGCAGGCCCGTCATCCGGCCGCGCACGACGTCGGAGAGCGCCGCCGGGGTCTCCCCGAGCCGCAGGACCTCCCCCAGGAAGAACGGGTTGCCCGCGGTCAGCCTGCCCATCTCCCCGGCCAGCCCGGGGTCGGCGCCGGCCCGCCCGAGGTACTCGCCGATCTCCGCCTCGCCGAGCCCCCGCAGCGGGAGCCTGCGCACGTACGGCAGCCGCGCAAGGGCGGCCAGGGCGTGTTCGAGCGCGCCGCCGGGCCGTACCTCGGTGTCGCGGTAGGTGGCGACCACGGTCAGCTTGGGGCACAGCCGGGTCGAGGCGAGGAATTCGAGCAGCCGCAGCGAGGAGGCGTCGGCCCACTGGAGGTCGTCGAGGACGACCAGGACCCTGCCGTGCTCGTTGAACAGCTCGGCGAAGGCCTCGTAGAGCTCGAAGCGGTCGCCTCCCGAGGGACCGGCCTTGCCGCCCTGCCCGCCGGTCAGCTCCTGCGCGGCCTGCGTCCAGGGCCAGAAGGGCGGCGCTCCCGTGCCGTCCCAGCAACGGCCCCACACCACCCGGTTCCCCTCGGCCCGCGCGGTCCGCGCCGCCTGTTCGGCCAGGCTCGTCTTGCCGATGCCCGGCTCCCCGGCCAGCAGCACCACCCGGTACGGCCCGCCTGTGACCGCGGCGTCGAGCACCTCCGCCTCGGCGTCCCTGCCGATGAGCCGGGTCTCCCGAGGGTCCTCCGCGGGCCGGGGCGGAGCCGGTGTGGCCTGGACGCGGGGGGTCAGGGACGGGTCCTGGGCGAGGATGCGCCGTTCCATCTCCCTTGAGCGGGGGTCGGGGTCGAGGCCCAGCTCGTCGGCCAGTGTGTCGCGTCCCCTGGCCAGCACGGCGAGCGCGTCGGCCTGCCGTCCCGCCTGGTAGAGGGCGTGCGCGCCGAGCACGTGCAGGCGTTCCCTGAACGGGTTGTCGGCGACCAGCCGCGTCAGGGTGCCCGTCAGCTCCGCCCCCAGGCCGAGCGCGAGTTCGCACTCGGCGAGGTCCTCCTGCAGGGTCAGCCGCTGTTCGCCCAGGTGGGCGGCCTCCCGCGTGGCCCACGAGGCCTCGGCGAAGTCGGCCAGCGGCTCCCCGCGCCACTCGGCCAGTGCCAGCCGCAGCCGTCCCGCCGCGGCCTCGTGCTCGCCCGCGGCGGCCAGGCGCCTGCCCTCGGCCGCGTACCCCCGCACCCTGGTCAGGTCGAGGTCCCGTGCCGGGATGTCGAGGGCGTAGCCGCCCGGCTTGCTGACCAGGACCGTGGGCCGCGTGGCACGGCTCCTGCCGGGTTCGAGAGCCCGGCGGAGCTTGGAGACGTAGGCCTGGAGGGTGTTGAGCGCCCTGGGCGGCGGCTCGCCCTCCCAGAGCTCCTCCATCATCGTGGCCGCCCCGACGGGCCTGGGCGCGGCCAGCATGCACAGCGCCAGGACCGCACGCTGCTGGTGGGGACCGATGTCCAGCGGCGTCCCGTCACCGGTGATCACGCTGACCGGTCCCAGCACACGAAAGTCCATCAGGCACCTCGCTCACGAATTCGGCAGATGGTAACCCACCATGGACCCGGACCGTAAAGTCGTGGTCGTGCGAACGTCATCGCTCAGTTACTCTCCGGGGCGGGCTTCGCGGTAGGCTCGGCGTCCACACGAGTGGAGGACGCACGGAATGACCGGATTCAAGAAGTTCCTGATGAGGGGCAACCTCGTCGAGCTCGCCGTGGCCGTGGTCATCGGCGCGACGTTCAGCGGCCTGGTCCAGGCCCTGGTCAAGGACCTCATCACCCCGCTGATCGCGGCGGTCACCGGCGGCAACGAGCCGGACTTCTCCGACTACGTCTTCACGGTCAACGGCGCCAAGTTCATGTACGGCGACTTCGTCAACCAGCTGCTGAGCTTCCTGATCATCGCCTCGGTCGTCTACTGGCTGGTCGTGCTGCCGATGAGCAGGGTCGTCGCCTACTTCGACAGGAACAAGGAGTCGACGGAGAAGAAGTGCCCCGAGTGCCTCAGCGACATCCCCGTCGCGGCCAGGCGCTGCGCGTTCTGCACGGCGGTGCTGGAGGACTCCGGAGCCACGGCCGCCTCCTGAGCGCCCTCCCCGTCGTCCGCGAGACGATGGGGTCATGAGTTTCGAACTGGCCGTCTGGCACGAACCCGAGCCGATCACCGCCGAGCGCGCGGCCGAGGTCCTGCGGGCGCTGCGCGAGGGCGACACCCGGGCCGTACGGCCTCATCCCGGGGTGACCGAGTTCACCGCCGCGTTCCCCGAGGCCGTGTCCTTCGGCGACTCCCCGGCTTACGCCCTGCTCACCGTGGACCTCGAACGCTCCGACGAGGTCGCGGGCGAGGCCTTCGCCCTGGCCCGTGAGTGCGGGCTGGTCTGTTACGACCCGCAACGCGGACTGGTGCACAACCTGGCCCCGCTGGGCGCCTATCCCGGCATGCAGCTGCGCACCGGGGACGGCATGATCGTCGTCGATCCCGACCTGCGGCTCGTCGGGGACGCGGTCGCCACGATGTCGCCGCAGAACCCGTTCACGGCGCTGGTCGTCTTCGGTGAGCACTTCGTCCAGTCGTCTCCGGAGATCACCGGATACGAGCTGGAGTACAAGGACAGCGCGCGGGACGTGATGGTCCGCACGCACGTCCCGGAGATCGGCGCGGTGCGGGAGGCCTTCGTCGAGTACGCCGAGGGGGGCCGTTCCTTCCTGGAACGCCACGACTGGCGCCGGGTCTAGCGGTCGGGCGGGGCCGTACGGGGAGAGGGGCTGTGCACGGGCCGCCCCGGGGATGCGGGGGGCGCCGGAAAACCGGCCGCGGGCTCATCGTCCACCACCCTCACCAGCCTTTTCACGACATAGACGACGACAGGCGGAAAAAGGCGACAACGCGGTGATAGCGGGAAAAAACAGTGATTTGTAAGCTGTGTCAGTAATATCGGTAAACCTCGGAGAATCCGAGAGGACACCGGCGGGAGCACCACGACCCAACCTTCCAGGAGCCCCCCGTGACCATCAAACGAGCCGCCTCGTACGCCCTGCTCGCCGCGCTGACCGTCACCTCCTCGGTCGCCACGGCCGCCCCGTCGAGCGCGGATACGGCCGGCCACGCCGCGTTCGCCCTGACCAGCGCCGCCTTCACCGAGGGCGGGACGATCCCGAAGGTCCACGAGTGCACCAGCGGCGGCAACGACCCGCGCCAGCACAACGAGTCCCCGCCGCTGACGTGGGCGGGCGCGCCCACCGCCGCGCGCAGCTACGCGCTCGTCATGCGCGACCTCGACAACAACAACCTCATCCACTGGGTCATCTACGACATCCCGGTGGGCGTGACCTCGCTCCCGCAGAACGTCGATCACGCCTACCGGCCCACGGTCCCCTCGGGGGCCAGGCAGGTCTACTACCGCGGCAGCGCCAGCCTGTACGGCTACCAGGGCCCCTGCTCGCCCAGGACCGTCAACACCTACGAGTTCGTGGTCTACGCGCTCAACAGGGCGAGCCTGACCGAGCTGACCACGAGTTCCTCGACGCAGACCGCGGCCAGGGTCATCGCCAACGCGTCGCTGGGGTCGGCCAGGCTGACCGGGGAGTCCTGAGCGCTCCGTCAGCAGCCGCAGTCGCAACCGCAGCCGTCGCCGCAGCACCCGTCGCCGCCACAGCAGTCACAGCAGCTTCCGCAGTCGCCGCAGTTCCCGCAGCAGTCGCAGCCGCTGGCGTCGCACCGCTCACCGCATGACTTGTACCGGTCCTCATCCCACGGGGGCCGGTACAGGCCACAGGTGCAGCAGGCCATCGCCGCGCACATCATCGACAGCAGGCCGCCGGGGTCGGGCTTGAGCCTCGGGTCGCGGGGCCGGTCGTGGTGCGGGGTCTTGGGGTCCTTGTGGCCCGGTCTCCCCCGCTGCCCGGCCAGGGCGAAGGTCTGTTCGACGGAGCGGGCGGTCTCCCTGACCAGCAGCGCCCTGACCAGGGTCCGCCGTTCCAGGTCGAGTTCGGCGACGGCGAGGCGCAGCCCGAGCAGCGCGTCGTCGCAGTGGCGCCGGGCCTCGGCCAGGCCGGTCCCCGAGGCGATCAGCGGGTTGTAGGCGCCCCGGGCACGGTCCTCGGTCAGGTCCTCGACCGCGTCGAGCAGGTGGGCCAGGCGGCCGAAGTGGCGTCCCGCCTCCCGCAGCGCCTCCTGGTTGTGCGGTTTGCCGGTGAGCAGGGCGGTGTGCCCGAAGGCGGCGGCGACGGCCTCCTCGGTCGGGGCGGTCAGTTCGAGCAGCCGCAGCCCCGGCACGCCCTCCAGCCTGGTCTGCTCCGCCACCGCCCTGACCAGGACCTCGGGGTCGAAGCCGACCGCGACGGCCGTACCCGAGCCCGCCGCGGACCAGCGGGTGGCGACCCGGCCCGCGACGGCCGCGACCGGCCTGCGCGCGTAGGCGCCGTCCCCGTCCGCGACGTGGTCCCCGATCTTGCCCGCGGCCAGGATCAGCGAGACCGCCGCCGCGAGCCGTACCCCCTGCTGGGCCTCGACGACGTCGGCGCCCTTGAAGCCGCGCAGCGCGCACGCCGCGGCCCTGCGGTGCGGGGAGGAGGAGACGGCCTGGGCCTCGGTGAGCACCGAGACGAGCAGGCCGTCGTAGTTGGTGACCAGCCGGGAGAGGTGGCCGTGCTCGTCACGCAGAGCCAGGCAGAGCCCGCACAGGTGCGCCATCCACTCCTTGAACAACCCGTTGCACATCCCGTGGCGGCACGGGCGGACGATTCCGAACATCTGCTTCCCTCTGTCACACGGCCGCCGTCGCACGGCACGCGAGCCACCGCCCTACCCCCCCCGGTGGACAGGCGCTCCGGCGATAAGGATGCCCCATTTGGCCGTCTTGTGGGGATATATCGCACCAGGCGCGGACATGGCCGCCCATTCTCCGATAGACGGCGCGACAGAGGGCCCCTACGCCCGCCTCCAGCGGCCTTCAGCGGCCCCGGCGCGCCCGATGTGATCCATCGAGACCCGGGGCCGTTTCGGCGGCTCGTAGGGCGGCTCAGCCCCGGGTGTCGGCGAGCAGGGCCTTGAGCACGAGGTTCGGGTGGTCACGCAGCACGCCGCGCATGCGCCACTCGTCGCTGAACAGCGCGAGCAGCTCTCCGTCGATCGCCCGGGTGAGGACCTCGACACCCCGCTGACGGGCCAGGATGGGCGCGGACTCGGCGTCGGTGATCCTGGCCAGGCTGTAGTCGAGCCTGTCCATGACGATCTCGGTGTTGAACTCCCCCGCCAGGCGGTGCTTGACCACGTCGAACTGCATCGGGCCGACGGCGGCGAGCACCGGCGACTGGTCTCCTCTGATGTCGGAGCGCAGGACCTGGACGACGCCCTCGGCCTCCATCTGGTCGATGCCCTTGCGGAACTGCTTGGCCCTGCTCGAATCACGGCACCGGGCGGTCCAGAAGTGCTCGGGCGCGAAGCTGGGGATCTTGGGGAACTCCACGGGGACGCCGTCGTAGAGCGTGTCCCCCGGGCGCAGGGCGGTGGCGTTCACCAGGCCGACCACGTCGCCGGGGAAGGCCTCGTCGATGGTGGCGCGCTCCTGGCCGAAGACCGACTGGGCGTACTTGGTCGCGAAGGGACGGCCCGTCGCCGCGTGGGTCAGCACCATGCCGCGCTCGAAGCGCCCCGAGCAGACCCGGACGAAGGCGATCCGGTCGCGGTGCGAGGGGTCCATGTTGGCCTGCACCTTGAAGACCAGGCCGGAGAACGGCTTGTCGAGCGGGCGGGGGTCGTCCTTGACGTCAGGGCGGGGCGCCGGGGCCGGGGCGATGTCCACCATGGCGTCGAGCAGGCGGCCGACGCCGAAGTTGTTCAGCGCGGCGCCGAACAGCACCGG
The DNA here is from genome assembly GCF_040300765.1 of Streptosporangium sp. NPDC000239. Taxonomy (NCBI): domain Bacteria; kingdom Bacillati; phylum Actinomycetota; class Actinomycetes; order Streptosporangiales; family Streptosporangiaceae; genus Streptosporangium; species Streptosporangium sp. NPDC000239. Next base: position 301,853 of record NZ_JBEPEI010000002.1, read on the forward strand.
GGTCGACTCGTGGGCCTCGAAGGCCTTCTGGTCGTGGTCGGAGCCGATCGCCGACAGCAGGTCGGCCTCGTCCCTGGCCCGCTCCCAGTCCTCGCCGAGCTCGGCCGTGGCCAGCTCGGGGGTCAGCAGGGTCTCGATGGCCTTGGTCGCCCCACCGGGGGTCCGGGTGTAGCGGACCGCCTGCTCGGCGACGCGGTCGATCACCCCGTGGAAGAAGCCACCGGTGCCGATCGGCCAGGTGATCGGGGTCGGCCGCAGGCCGGTCTTCTCCTGGATCTCGTCGAGCAGCTCAAGGGCCTCCCTGCCGGGACGGTCCCACTTGTTGACGAACGTGATGACCGGGATGCGCCGGTGGCGGCAGACCTCGAACAGCTTCAGGGTCTGCGGCTCCATGCCCTTGGCCGCGTCGAGCAGCATGACCGCGCAGTCGACGGCGGCCAGCACCCGGTAGGTGTCCTCGGAGAAGTCGGCGTGGCCCGGGGTGTCGACCAGGTTGAACATGTGGCCGCGGTACTCGAACCGCAGGGCCGCCGAGGTGATGGAGATGCCCCTGGCCTTCTCCATGTCCATCCAGTCGGAGGTGACGCCACGCCTGCCGGCCTTGCCGTGCACGGCACCGGCCTCACTGATCGCCGAGGCGTGCAGCGCGAGCGCCTCCGTCATCGTGGACTTTCCCGCGTCGGGGTGGCTGATCACCGCGAACGTACGGCGCCGCCCCGCCTCCTGCGTGACCGCGGTCATTTCCTCAGCTCCTCGCCGTCCGGGGTGGTGGGGCTCCCGGCAACGTGTGCGGGGAGCCGAAACAGCTTACGCGCCACGGTGACCCCCAAAGGATGTGACGACACTTCCACAGGCCGCTTGCGCCACCATGGTGTTAAGTGGATTGTGGAACATCTCGGTTCGACCGTGCCGATTCCACCGCCCGAAAGCGACCCGCTCGTGCAACTCGACCTTCCAGTGGTGTGCAGATGATCACGCTCCGCTACGCAGCCGGTTCCGACGTCGGCCGTGTCCGCCAGGGCAACGAGGACGCCGGGTACGCCGGCGCCCGGCTGCTCGCCGTCGCCGACGGCATGGGCGGCCACGTGGGCGGGGAGGTCGCCAGTTCGGCGGCGATCGCCGCGGTCGCCTACCTGGACCACGAGTGTTCCGCCGACCTGGCGGCCGCGGCCGAGGCCGGGATACGCAGGGCCAACCAGCGCCTGCGCGAGCTCGTCGAGCAGGACCCGTCCCTCACCGGGATGGGCACGACGCTGACGATGATGCTCTGGGACGGCCCCCGGGTGGCCCTGGCCCACATCGGCGACTCCCGCGCCTACCTGCTGCGCAACGGCGACCTCTACCAGATCACCTACGACCACACCCTGGTGCAGACGCTGCTCGACGACGGCCGGATCACCCCGGAGGAGGCCGCCAGGCACCCGCACCGGTCGATCCTGCTGCAGGTCCTCGACGGCGGAGACAACGCCGACCCCGACCTGTCGCTGCGGGACGCCGAGGTCGGCGACCGCTACCTGCTGTGCTCGGACGGCCTGTCCGGGGTCGTCGAGGCCGAGCGGCTGCGCCACGTGCTGGCCGAGGTCGACGACCTCTCCGAGGTGACGCGGCAGCTCATCGACCTGGCCTGCGAGGCGGGCGGCCCGGACAACATCACCTGTGTGGTGGCCGAGGTCGTCGAGGGACCCGGCTCCGAGGAACCGGTCGTCGTCGGCTCGGCGATTCCCTCCTGAGACCCCTCCTGACGGCCTTCCGAGGGTTCTGGTCGCGGCGCGGGGCAGGCGCTATCGTCGGTGCTCAGCGTTCCCGCAACGATCGTCACCCTCGAAGGGATGTCCGTCGTGTACAAGGAGTTCGCCATCGAGGCGATCGTGTGGCTCATCCCCGTCGTGATCCTCGTCGGGCTGGCCATCATGATCACGCGGCCCGCCTGAGGCCCCGAGGCCGGGGCGCGCAAGGCCCGCCGCCCCGGTTCTCACCCCTGCGACTACGCTGTTGGTGCCGATCAGCCTCCCACCGGGCCGGGCGGACACGTGTCAACCAGCGGGCGGTGCCGCCATCGCGGCCATCGTGCCGAGCGATCTCAGGGGATTAGGGAACAGTGAAGCTTCTCCACTCAGGGAAGGTCCGCGACGTCTACGAGGACCGGGGCGACATCATCCTGGTCGCCTCCGACCGGGTCTCGGTCTACGACGTGATCCTGCCCACGCCCATCCCCGACAAGGGAAGGATCCTCACCCAGCTCTCGCTGTGGTGGTTCGAGCAGCTCGCCGACGTCGTGCCCAACCACGTCATCTCCGCCACCGAGGTGCCCGACGAGTTCGAGGGCCGGGCCGTACGGTGCAGGCGGCTGGAGATGGTGCAGGTCGAGTGCATCGCCAGGGGTTACCTCACCGGCTCGGGCCTGAAGGAGTACCAGGCGACCGGCGCGGTCTCCGGGGTCGAGCTGCCGCCCGGCCTGGTCGAGGGCTCCAGGCTCCCCGAGCCGATCTTCACGCCGACCACGAAGGCGCCGCTCGGGCAGCACGACGAGTTCATCACCTTCGACGAGGTGGTGGCCCGGGAGGGCGCGGAGACCGCGCAGGAGCTGCGCCGGATCACCCTTGAGGTCTACCGGCGCGGCGCGGAGCTGGCACGCGAGCGCGGTGTGATCATCGCGGACACGAAGATCGAGCTCGGCCGGGACGCCGAGGGCACGCTGGTGCTCGGCGACGAGGTGCTCACCTCGGACTCCTCGCGGTTCTGGCCCGCAGACCAGTGGGAGCCGGGACGCCCGCAGTTCTCCTACGACAAGCAGTTCGTCCGCGACTGGGCGGCGAACAGCGGCTGGGACAAGAAGGGGCCCGCCCCCGAGGTGCCTGAGGAGGTCGTCGAGATCACCAGGGCCCGCTACATCGAGGCCTACGAGCGCATCACCGGCAGGACCTGGTAGTGCCAGGTCCGGTACGGCGGGCCGGCCTCCGATCCGCCCGCCGTACCGGTCACAGGGACAGTCTTCGCTCCGCCGCGGCGCCGACGACGAACCGGTTCGCGGAGGCGGGGTGGGCGCCGAAGTCGGCCACGACACAGGTGATGTTGTCGGGCCCGCCACCCCGGTTGGCCAGGTCGATGAGCCATCTGGCCGCCTCGTCGGGGTCGCCGATGTCGGTCAGCGTGTTGAACAGGGTCTCCGGGCCGACCACGGCGGTCAGGCCGTCCGAGCACAGCAGGTAGCGGTCGCCGACCTTGGCCTCGCGCAACGACAGGTCGAGTTCGCCGTCCCCGGTGCCCTCAAGGACCCGTAGCACCATGGAGCGGCGTGGGTGCTCGGCCGCCTGCTCCGGAGTGATCCGCCCGTCGTCGACCAGCGACTGGACCAGGGTGTGGTCGTGGGTGATCTGGTAGAGGGCGCCCTCGCGCAGCATGTAGGCGCGGGAGTCGCCGACGTGGGCCAGCGCGAAGGAGGCGCCGTCCCAGAGCATGGCGGTGAATGTGGTTCCCATCCCCCGCAGGGTGGGGTCCTGCTCGCTCCTCTCCCTCAGCGCGTGGTTGACGTCCCGCGCGGTGTTCTTGATGGTGGTCACCAGATCGACGCCACTCTGCGGGAGACTGTCGTCCAGTGCCGCCAGGGCCGTGACGGCCAGGGAGCTGGCGACCTCCCCGCCGGCGTGACCGCCCATGCCGTCCGCTATGGCCAGCAGGCGCGCGCTCGCGTAGCCCGAGTCCTCGTTCGCCTCACGGCGGACGCCGACATCCGAGCGGGCGGCATAGCGCAGTGCCGGTGCTTCGTTCAGTGCCATGAAGGCAGTAAATCATTGGTTGAAGCACTTCACAAGCAAAGCTGTTGTAGACCGCTGCGGCACAGTGAACTACTCTGGCCCAGTATGGAGGAGAGCCAGGAGATCACGGTGAACGCGGGCGACATCGCCCGGCTCGCCTCCGTCGGCCGTGCCGCGGTCAGCAACTGGCGCCGCCGCCACGACGACTTCCCCCAGCCGGTCGGCGGAACCACCTCCAGCCCGCTCTACTCCCTGCCCGAGATCGCCGCTTGGTTGCGCCGTAACGGCAAGACCTTCGAGGTCTCCCTCGGTGACCTGGTCTGGCAGCGGCTGCGCACCTCGGCCGACGACCTGCGCCTCGGCGACCTGGTCGGCGGCGCCGGGGCCTTCCTGTTGTTCCTGCACCGTGAGCCCCGGGCCTGGCGCGAGCAGGGCAGACGAGCCCTGTCCCGGATCGCCGAGGTGACCGCCGACCTGCCCGGCACCCCGGCACGCGTCGACGACCCCGCGCTGCTGCGCCTGGTCGCCGAACTGTCCGCCGAGCTCGGGCCGCTGCCCGCCTTCGAGTTCCTCTGCGAGCGCTACGTCGAGGCCCACTCCCGCAGGCTCTCGGTCACCAGGGACGACGTCGCCGCGCTCATGCACCGGCTGGCCGTGCAGGACGGCGGAACGGTGCTGGACCCGGCCTGCGGGGTCGGGACCCTTCTGCTGCATGCGGAGAACGCCCTCGGCCAGGAGATCAACGAGACGAACGCGCTGCTCACCGCGGTCAGGCTGCTGCTGCGGGGGACGAGGGCGCGGATCGTCGCGGGTGACTCGCTCCGCGAGGACGGCCTGTCGGACGAGCCCGCCGACGCCGTGGTCTGCGACCCGCCGTTCAACGAGCGCGCCTGGGGTTACGAGGAGCTCACCGGCGACCCCCGCTGGGAGTACGGCCTGCCGCCGCGCGGGGAGTCCGAGCTGGCCTGGGTGCAGCACTGCCTCGCCCGCGTACGGCCCGGCGGCCTGGTGGCGATCCTGATGCCCGCCGCCGCGGCGAGCCGCCGTCCCGGCAAGCGGATCAGGGGCAACCTGCTGCGCGCCGGGGCGCTGCGTGCGGTGGTCACGCTGGGCGCGGGCGGCCCCGACCTGTGGCTGCTGCGCCGTCCCGACGGGGAGAGGCCCCCCTCCCAGCTTCTGGTGGTCGACGCCAGTGAGAACCTGTCGGTCGTCGAACCCGCCTGGCGGGCCTACTGCGACGACCCAGAGGCCGAGATGACCGGCGAGAGCCGTACGGTGCGGATCATCGACCTGCTGGACGACGAGGTGGACCTCAGCCTGGCGCGCGTCCGCCCCCAGCAGGGCGGCCCCGACTTCCTGCGTGACTTCACCGGGGCGCTCGACCGCTTCAGGGGCACCTCGGCGAGGCTCTCCGGCGCGCCCTTCGCCCTCGAACCGCTCACCGAACGGCAGGACCTGCCGACGACCACGGTGGGCGAGCTGGTCAAGGCGGGCCTGATCACGATCCTGCAGGCCCCGCCGAAGATGTCCGTCGAGAAGGGCCCGCTGCCGGTGCTGACCGCGGAGGACGCCGCCCTGGGCACCGCCCCCTCCGGCAGGACGACCCCTGACCCGGCGCCGGTCATGGTCACGCCCGGAGACGTCGTGACGACCGTCATGGGCGCGGTGCGGGTGGTCACGCACGGCGGGGCCGCGCTCGGCCCGCAGCTCACGCTCTACCGGGTCGATCCCGGGCGGCTCGACGCGGACTTCCTCGCCGGTTTCCTCCGTTCGGCGGACGCGGCGCGAATCCATCCCAGCTCAAGCCGCCTCGACGTACGGCGGGCCAGGGTGCCGATGCTTCCCCTGGTTGAGCAGCGCCGTTACGGCGCCGCCTTCCGTGAGCTGTTCGCCCTTGAGGACAGATTGCGCGAGACGGCGGCGCTGGGGGAAACCTTGATCCGGTTAGGCTTTGACGGACTGGTCGACGGTCATCTGCGGCCGTGCGACCAAGGAGTGTGATGTTCCGCGGGCTTGGAGGACCGGATGGTCATCGGCGACCGGTACGTGCTCGACGACCTCCCGCTCGGCCAGGGCGGCATGAGCGCCGTCTACGCGGGGCACGACAGGCATCTCGACCGCAGGGTCGCCGTGAAGTTCCTGCGGCTCGTCACGGGTCCCGACGAGGAGATGAAGCGGCGCTTCCTGCGTGAGGCGCGCATCCTGGCCAGGCTGGAGCATCCCGGCGCGCCCGTCCTGTACGACTTCGGCACCTTCGACCACCGGCTGTTCCAGGTGATGCAGTTCATCGCGGGCGTCACCGTGGCCGACCTGCTCAGCGAGCACGGCCCGCTGCCGGTTCCCTGGGCCGCCACGATAGCCGCGCAGGCCTGCGCGGTGCTGGTCGCGGCCCACGCGCTGAGCATCTACCACCGCGACCTCAAGCCGACCAATCTGATGCTCTGCCCCGACGGCAGCGTCAAGGTGCTGGACTTCGGGCTGGCCGTGCTCCGTGAGACCGGTTCGGCCCAGTTCACCCGGGTTGGGCAGATCCTCGGGACGCCCGCCTACATGGCCCCCGAGCAGATCCAGAGCGGGATCGTCGGGCCCCGCAGCGACCTGTACGCCCTGGGCTGTGTGATCCACGAGATGCTGACGGGCGAGCAGTTGTTCACCGGCCCGACGGAGTACGCCGTGTTCGAGCGCCAGGTGAAGGAGCGCCCGCCCCCCGTCGGCGGCGTCCCCGCCGAGCTGAACCGGCTGATCCAGGACCTGCTGGAGAAGGACCCCGAACGGCGCCCCCCAGGGGCCGACGTCCTCTACGAACGGCTGCAGCCCTTCGCCGTGAACCCGCCGATGCTTCCCGGCTTCCTCAACCCGCCCTCGGCGCCCAGCCCGGGGCGGATGTACGCCCGGATGGTCGGCCGCGTGCTGGCCTGACGTTCAGGGGGCCGCGTCGACCGGCCTGCGGCACACGTACGCGATCCCCGGCGGGATGTTCCGCCAGACGGGCCCGGTGATCAGCACCTCGTCGAAGACCGCGCGCAGCCGCCGGCGCAGCGCCCTCGCCCCGGCCAGCGGCAGCGCGTGCAGGTAGGTCACGGTCGTGAACGCCCCGCCCGGGGCGAGGGCCCCGCTGATCTGGCCGAGGATGCGCTCCTGCACGTCACCGGGGAAGAACGACCACGGCAGCGTGCTGACGACCGCGTCCACCCGCTCGACCCCCGCCTTGGCCAGCAGGGTGCCCAGGTCGGCGGCGTCGCCGTACAGGGTCTCCATCCACGGCCTGGTCCTGCGCAGGTGCGCGGCGAGGTCGGGGTCGATCTCGACGGCCAGGTGGCGGGAGCCGGGGGCCAGCCGCGCGTGGATGACCTCGCTGATCGGGCCGGTGCCGGGGCCGAGCTCGACCACGACCGACGCGTTCCCCGTGGGGACCACCGCGCTGAGCGCCCTGCCCAGGACGGGGGAACTCGGCGCGATCGCGCCGACGACGTGCTGTCTGCGCAGCGCGGCCGACATGAAGGCCCGCAGGTCCGGGCGTACGGCTGTCTGGTTCATGGCCCCCATGACACCGTCGCCGGGGTCGTGGACACAGGACGCCAAAGCCTAGTTTTCCGGGTATATCTGGCTATACCCCTATAAGTGGGGTTGCTCTCCTGGGGGCCTCCGCTCCGGGGACGTAGTGTCGTCGGATGCAGTCATCGGCGGCGTGGCGGGCCCTCACCCGGTGGGACCTGGTGCTGACCTCCTGGCCGTGGCGCTCGCTCGCCTACCTGGTCACCGGCGTGCTCGTCGGCGAGGTCGTCCTGGTGGTCTTCCTGCTGGGCCTGTTCACCGGGACCGTCCTGGCCGCGGTGCTGATCGGCGTGCCGCTGCTGCTCGTGCTCGCCCTCGGCGGCATACCCGTGGCCGCGCTCGAACGCCGCAGGCTGCGGATCATCGACCCGGACCCGGCCCCGACCCCGCACCGCGCCGCGGAGTCCTCGGGGGTCGTCGCGTGGCTGCGGTTGCGGCTGCGGGAACAGGCCACCTGGCGGGAGCTCGGCTACCTGGTCCTGATGGTCACGGTGCTGTGGCCGATCGAGCTGCTGGCGGTGACCTTCGGCCTGGGCATGCCCGCCACGATGGTCCTGACCCCCGCCCTGCGCTCGCAGACGGGAGACGTCAGGGTGCTGAGGTTCTGGCTGGTCGACAACGACCTGTCGGCGATGGCCGCGCTCGCCATCGGCTCGCTCTGGCTCCTGCTGGCCCTGTACCCGCTGACGCTGCTCGCCCTGGCCCACGGCGCGCTGGCCAGGGCGATGCTGTCGCCGAAGGAGATCGACGCGGGACGGCGGCTCGCCGAGATCACCCGGTCGAGGACCCGGCTGGTCGCGGCCTTCGAGTCGGAGCGGCGCCGGATCGAACGCGACCTGCACGACGGCGCGCAGCAACGGCTGGTCGCGCTGACCATGACGCTCGGCATGGCCAGGCTGACGGAGGGCGAGGAGACCGCCGAGCTGGTCGCACGGGCCCACGGCCAGGCGAAACTGGCCCTGGCCGAGATCCGCGACCTGATCAGGGGCATCCATCCGCAGATCCTCACCGACCGGGGCCTGCCCGCCGCCGTCGCCGACGTGGCCGACCGGTCGCCGATACCCGTCGACGTCTCGGTCACGCTGCCGCGCCTGCCCGAGGCCGTCGAGTCGGTCGCCTACTTCGTGGTCTCCGAGGCGCTGGCCAACGTGGCCAGGCACAGCGGCGCCGCCCACGCCCGGGTCGAGGGCCGTCTCGACGGCGGCCTCCTGGTGGTCGAGGTCGGCGACGACGGCACGGGCGGCGCCGACCCCGCCAGGGGCAGCGGCCTGGCCGGTCTGGCCGACCGCGTCTCCGTCGTCGACGGCAGGCTCATGCTCTCCAGCCCCGCCGGGGGCCCTACCCTGCTACGTGTGGAGATCCCTTGCGTACCGACCGACCCCTCGACATAGTCCTCGCCGAGGACGGCGTCCTGCTGCGTGAGGGGCTCGCCGGGCTGCTGACCCGCTTCGGGCACCGGGTGGTCGCCTCGGTCGGCGACGCCGACGGCCTCGTCGAGGCGGTACGGGCGCACGCCCCTGACGTCGTGGTCACCGACGTGCGGATGCCGCCCGGCTTCACCGACGAGGGACTGCGGGCCGCGGTCACGCTGCGCGCCGCCGACCCCCGCCTGCCCGTCCTGGTGCTGAGCCAGTACGTCGAGCAGACCTACGCCAGCGAGCTGCTCGACTCCGGCGACGGGACCGGGGTCGGCTATCTCCTCAAGGACCGGGTCGGCGACGTCGAGGAGTTCGTGGACGCGCTGCACGGCGTCGCCTCCGGCGGCACGGTCGTCGACCCCGAGGTGGTCAGGCAGTTGCTGCGCCGCCGCCGTGACCCGCTCGGCAGGCTCTCCCCGCGCGAGCGGGAGGTGCTGGCCCTGATGGCGGAGGGCCGTTCCAACGCGGCCATCGCCAGGGGGCTGGTGATCTCCGAGGCCGCCGTCGGCAAGCACATCGGGAGCATCCTGACCAAGCTCGACCTGCCGCCCGCCGAGGACGACCACCGCAGGGTCCTGGCCGTGGTGACCTACCTGCGCGGCTGACCTCCATGGCCCGTGGACAAGCAGGCATATAAAGAATGAATTTTCCAGTTAAGGCCGGACTTTAAGGGTCATTGCCACCTAAAAGGTCAATACAGCTGTTATGGACTCCAACACCGTACTGCTGGGAGTCGTGGTGGCCACCGCCCTGGCCTTCGACTTCACCAACGGATTCCACGACACGGCCAACGCGATGGCGACCTCCATCGCCACCGGCGCCCTGCGCCCCAAGATCGCCGTCGCGCTCTCGGCGATCCTCAACTTCCTCGGCGCCTTCCTCTCCCTGGCCGTCGCGGCGACCATCGCGACCGGCATCGTCGAGGCCGGAGCCATCACCCTCACCGTCGTCTTCGCCGGACTCGTGGGCGGTCTGGCCTGGAACCTCCTCACCTGGTACTTCGGCATCCCCTCCAGCTCCTCCCACGCGCTGATCGGCGGAGTCGTCGGGGCGACGCTGATCGCCGCGGGCCCCTCGGCCGTGAAGGCGGTCGGCATCGTCTCCAAGGTGCTGATCCCCGCCGTCCTGGCGCCGCTGGCCGCCATCCTGGTCGCGACCATCGGTACCTTCCTGGTCTACGTCATCACCAGGAACGTTCCCGACGACATCCGCGGCAGAGGGTTCAGGATCGGCCAGATCGGGTCGGCCTCACTCGTCTCGCTCGCCCACGGCACCAACGACGCCCAGAAGACCATGGGCATCATCACCCTCGCCCTGATCGCCAACGGCACCCTCGGCAAGGACGCGGGACCGCCGCTGTGGGTGATCGTCTGCAGTGCGAGCGCCATCGCCCTGGGCACCTACCTCGGCGGCTGGCGGATCATCCGTACCCTCGGCAAGGGGCTCACCGAGATCGAGACGCCGCAGGGCTTCGCCGCGGAGGGGTCCTCGGCGGCGGTCATCTTCGCCTCCTCCCACTTCGGCTTCCCGCTGTCCACGACGCACGTGTGCGCCGGGTCGGTGATCGGCTCCGGCCTCGGCAAGCGGCTGGCCGAGGTGCGCTGGAACGTGGCCGGTCAGATGGCCACCGCGTGGCTGCTGACGCTGCCCGCCGCCGCCCTGGTCGGCGCCGTCGCGTGGAAGGGCGCCGACCTCATCGGCGGGGCGGGCGGGGTGACCGTCGTCTTCCTGCTCGCGCTGCTCGGCGGCCTCGGCCTCTACCTCGCCTCCCGCCGCAGCACGGTGAACGCCGCCAACGTCAACGACGAGTGGACCGGACGCACCCCCGCCCCGGTCAAGGAGGCCGTGTGATGAACGCCTACCTCGACCTCGACGCCCTGTGGCGGGTCCTGGTCGCCGCCCTGGCCGGTGGCGCGGGGCTCGTCGCGGTCTTCTCCGTCGCCCTGGCCGGTCTGGCCGCCGCCCGGCCCACCTCGGCCGGAGGCGGCGGATGTCCCCTCGGCTGGGTCGTCGCGGTGGCCGGTTTCCTGGTCGTCGTGAGCGGTGTCGCCCTCGGCATCTGGGTGATGCTGCACAAATGAGCCTCCCGTACGGCCCGGCCGCGCGGGCCGTACGGGAGAATGCCGTCCGTGGAGGGACGTTGGATCGAGGTCGCCGACCGGGTGCTGGTGCGGCGGCACAGTGAGCTCGACCTGTCCGTCGGGCTGGTCCTCGGCGACGGCGGCTGCCTGGTGGTCGACACGCGGGGCGACGCCCGGCAGGGCGCAGAACTGGCCGCCGAGGTACGGAGGATCACCCCGGATCCGTGGACGGTGGTGATCACCCACTCGCACTTCGACCACAGCTTCGGCACGGGCGCCTTCCTCGACTGCCCCGTCTGGGCGCACGAGGCCTGCCGTGGCGACCTGGTGGCGAACGGTTGCGCGGCCAGGGACACCTGGGCGCGGTGGTACCGCGACCAGGGGCGGGACGACGTCGCCGACGACATCGCGGGCACGGAGATCGCGCTGCCCGACCGCCTGGTGAGCTCGGGGGCCGAACTCGTCGCCGGAGGCAGGAGGGTCGTGCTGGCCCACTTCGGTCCCGGCCACTCCGGCAACGACCTCGTGGTCCACGTGCCGGACGCGGACGTGGTCTTCGCCGGTGACCTGGTGGAGAACGGCGCGCCGCCCGACTACGAGGACGCCGCTCCCCTGGCGTGGCCCGCCGCCCTCGACGGACTGCTCGGGCTGCCCGGGACCACGGCGGCGACGACGGTCGTTCCCGGCCACGGCGACCCGGTCGGGCGCGGGTTCGTCGTCGCCCAGCGCGCGGAGATCGCCGCCGTCGCCGACTTCTGCCGCCGGGTCGCCTCGGGCGAGCTGGACCGGGAGCACGCCGTACGGCTGTCGCCCTATCCGCGCGAGACGACCCTCACCGCCCTTGACCGTGTGTCATGAGGGCACGAAGCTGGGGGCCTCCCCGCTGAACTCGCTGTGCACGCGCTCACCGCGCACCCCCATGGCCAGCAGCCGCGCGGTCGTGTGGCGCACCATCTCCGGCGAGCCGCACACGTAGACGTCCCCGTCGGGGATGACCCGGTGGTATTCGAGGGCGTCGACCGCGGTGTGCCTCGGCCAGTGCTCGGGTTCGTCGGAGACGGCCTGGATGATCCGCAGACGCTTGTGCTGCGCCCGCAGGCGCCGCAGGTCGTGCATGTCGTAGGCCTCGGAGCTGTGCCGTACGCCGTGGAAGAGGTCGATGGAGGGGCGCTCCGGCGACCACGCCGACTCCTCGACGAGCGCCTTGAGCGGGGCGAGGCCGGTGCCGCCCGCCAGGAACACCAGGTGCGGGGTGCGCGCGTCGTTCAGCGAGAACGTCCCCCTCGGCGGGCCGATCAGGACGATGTCGCCGGGCTGGGTGTGCCGGACCAGCGCCGTGCTGACCCATCCGCCCGGCACGGCCCGCACGTGGAAGGACAGGCGGTTGTCGTGCCTGGGCGCGTTGGCGATCGAGTACGGCCGCCACACCTTGGGCCACTGCCCGGTCTGCAGGGTGGCGTACTGACCCGCCCTGAAGGGGTAGGGCTGGTCGGGCTCGACGTTGATCACGGCGATGTCCCTGGTGCGCATCTCGTGCGAGACGACCGTACCGATCCAGGAGGGCGGCGCGTGGACGGCGTCCTGTTCCGCGGCCTGGATCATCACCTCGGCGACGTAACGGTAGGCGTTCATCCACGCCTCGTCGTAGGCGGGCAGCCAGGCGCCGTGGGCGTTGGCCCGCATCGCGGCCACCAGGCAGTGGCCCAGCGCGGGGTAGTGCTCGGGGCGCACGCCGTACTTGCGGTGGTCCCTGGCGAGCTGGCCGAGGTAGTCGTCGAGCGGCTCACCGTTCTCCAGGCTGAGCACCACCTGGGTCAGCGCCTTGAGCAGCCGGTCGCGCTGCACGTCCATCGCGGGCGGGAACATCTCTCTCACCTGCGGATACTCGGAGAAGAGCCTGCCGTAGAAGTGCATGGTGACCTTCTCGGCCACGGGGGCGACGAGCAGCCAGCTGTGGCGGATCAGCCCGATGTCGATCATCATGTCGTCACCCGGCCGGCTTCCCCGCCTTTTCCCTTTCCCTCTCGGCGGGCCACTCCCTCTCGGCGGGCAGCCCTCTGTCGACGGATCTCTCCCTTTCGACGGGCCGCTCTCCACGGCGGCCGACACCGAAGTGGTCCTCCCCCGCCGGTCTGCGCCGCGCTCCGTGCCGGCCTCCGCGTTCCTGCCTGGCCAGCAGCGGGATGTGCTTCGAGCAGTGGATGTAGGCCTCCTCGACCTCGATCCTGACCCAGCGCTCGGCCCTGCGGCCCGGGGCCGTCATGTCCTCGTCGGCCAGGCCGTGACGGCGGGCCGCGTCGTAGGCGGTGACGATGGTCGCCGAACCGTTGACGTGCAGCCCGACGAGTTCCTCGAAGAAGTCGACGAACAACAGGCTGAGGTGCGGATTCTCCATGATGTTGCCGAGGCTGGCGAGCACGCCGTTGCCGCGGAACTCCGGGTAGGCGAGCGTGGTCTCGTCGAGGACCCTGACGAATCCGGGAGGGCCGGCGCGGAAGGTCGTGTCGCAGTTTCCCGAGGCGTCGGCCGTACCCACGAAGACCATCTCCTGGCGGGCCACGAACTCCCTCATCCGCGGCGTCAGCCGGTCGGTGACCTGGCGTTCGTAGAACCTCTTCGCCCTGTCGCGGGTGGCGAACAGGAGCTGGAGCACGTGTTCCCCCCTCGAACCGGGGAGGTGGTCCCCGTCGTCCAGGCCGCCGCGCGGCGTGTACTGGTCCATCAACTCGACATCGCTCCCATCCATCGCGGACCCGTGGTCCGCGACGCGATCTGTGACATGGGCACGCGCCGGTCCTGCCTCCGGCGGGAGCCGCCGGAGGAGGTCTGTGCCCGCTCCGTGCCCGCTCCTTGCCCACACAGGCGTTGGAGCCTAGACCACAAATCGTGCATGTCTTGAATGTTTACGAAACTTTCCTTCGGCTGTCACATCGGCCACTTCAGCCACAGCCGTCCCCGGTACCCGATGCCCGTGCGACCAAACACGGCCTCGCCAACTTCTTGTGACGGCCCCGCCCCGAGCCCGGTCGTCACACGTGTTTCGCCGAAATTAACAAAAAACACAGGAGAGAAAAAACAAACAGCTTCTCGACTGCCGGTGACGACTCGGCTACTCTTACTCGCATGACGAAGCGACAGGCCCTGACGCGGCGGCGGCACGTCGATCTCGCCCGCGTCTCCAGCGCCATCTGTCGTCCCCGGTCCTGAGAGCCCTTCCCCCTCTCACCCCCTCCCACCAGGCATTTCCCCCTTTCTCCGCCTGGCGTTCACGGCGTCGCCCCTCTTCCCAACCGCCTTCGGAATTCCCCTTCCAAGCGGTACGGCATCGCATGTGAATTCGCCATGCCAATTTCCCGACCCTCTTTTCCCGTCCGTCGTGAACGGTATTTCCCCATGCCGTGAACGACGACCACCCGGTTTTCTCCGTCATGCCCTCCCTCCATGTGCCGGGAGCCTTTCGATGTCCGCACCACCCTCCACAGAACCCGTGCGATTCGCCTACTGGGTGCCGAACGTCAGCGGCGGCCTGGTCACCAGCCGGATCGAACAACGCACCGACTGGAGCTACGAGTACAACCGTGACCTGGCCGTCCTCGCCGAGGAGAACGGCTTCGACTACGCCCTGAGCCAGGTCCGCTACATCGCCGGCTACGGCGCCGAGTACCAGCACGAGTCGACCGGATTCAGCCTGGCCCTGCTGCTGGCCACCCGGCGGCTGAAGGTCATCGCCGCGGTCCACCCCGGCCTGTGGCATCCGGGGGTGCTGGCCAAGTTCGGCGCGACCGCCGACCACCTCTCCGGCGGCCGGTTCGCGGTGAACGTCGTCAGCGGCTGGTTCAAGGGCGAGTTCACCGCCCTCGGCGAGCCGTGGCTCGAACACGACGAGCGTTACCGCCGCTCAGAGGAGTTCATCCGCGCCCTGCGCGCCATCTGGACCGAGGACCACGCCGAGCTGGCCGGGGACTTCTACCGGATCCGCGACTTCTCCCTCAAGCCGAAGCCGCTGAGTTCCGCGGGCCGTCCGCACCCGGAGATCTTCCAGGGCGGCAACTCCACCGCCGCCCGCGCCATGGCGGGCCGGGTCTCCGACTGGTACTTCAGCAACGGCAGGGACTTCGACGGCGTCGCCGAGCAGCTCGCGGACGTGCGCGCCGCCGCCGAGGGCGTGGGGCGCCGCCCGCCCCGCTTCGGTCTCAACGGCTTCCTCATCGCCCGCGACACCGAGGCCGAGGCCCGCGAGACCCTCAGGGAGATCGTCGCCAAGGCCGACACCGAGGCCGTGCGCGACTTCGGCGACGCCGTCAGGCAGGCGGGCCGTTCGACCGCCGACGGCAGGGGGATGTGGCAGGACTCGACCTTCGAGGACCTGGTCCAGTACAACGACGGGTTCCGCACCGGCCTGATCGGCACCCCCGAGCAGGTCGCCGAGCGCATCGTCGCCTACCGGCGGCTCGGCGTCGACCTCCTGCTGCTCGGCTTCCTGCACTACCACGAGGAGGTCGAGTACTTCGGCAGGCGGGTGCTGCCGCTCGTGCGCGAGCTGGAGTCCCGGCTGCCCGGGAAGGAGAGCGAGCCCGCCACGCTCGGCTCCTGACCGCACCACCAGCCCCCCGGAACAGCGAACCCACGACCGTCAGCCCGAACGAGAGGTCCGTCATGACCGCCGTCACTCCTTCCGCCTGGCAGACAGAGCCCTTCCCCGACAGCCCGCGGGGCTGGATCGACCGGGCCGCCGAGGTGGCCGCCGTGCTCTCGACCGACGCCGCCGCCCGTGACAAGGCCGCGGCGACGCCGTACGCCGAGGTCCGGTTGCTGAAGGACTCCGGGCTCGTCACCCTGCTCGGGCCCGCCGAGCACGGGGGCGGGGGCCAGAACTGGCCGACCGCCTACCGCGTCGTCCGTGAGATCTCCAAGGCGGACGGCTCCGTCGGCCAGCTGCTCGGCTACCACTACCTGTGGAACTGGGCGGCCAGGCTGGTCGGCACCCGTGAGCAGTGGGAGCACGTCGAGGCGGAGGCCGCGCGCAACCGGTGGTTCTTCGGCGGCGCGGTCAACCCACGCGACAACGACGTCGTCGTCACCGAGGACGGCGACGACCTGGTCTTCACCGGGCGCAAGTCCTTCTCGACGGGCAGCAAGGTCTCCGACGTGACCGTCCTGGAAGGGGTGCTCGACGGGACGCAGACGCACATCTTCGCGATCGTGCCCTCCGACAGCCCGGGGCTGACCTTTCACGACGACTGGGACAACATCGGCCAGCGGCTCACCGAGAGCGGCAGCGTCACCCTCGACGGCGTCCGGACCCCATGGGCCTCGGCGGCCGGTTTCGTGGACCGGGTGTTCCAGCCCCGCGTCTACAACACCCTCAACGTCCCGACGATCCAGCTCGTCTTCGTCAACCTCTACCTCGGCATAGCGGCGGGCGCCCTGGAGACGGCCGCGACATACACCAGGACCAGGTCCCGTTCCTGGCTGCACGGCGGACACGACAACGCGGTGGACGAGCCGTACGTCATCGACGCCTACGGCGAGCTGACCTCCAGGCTCTGGGCGGCCGAGGCGCTGGCCGACCGGATCGCCGAGGAGGGTGAGAGGCTGCACGGCGACCCGGACGCGGTGACCGAGGCGGCGCGCGGGGAGTTCGAGGTGCGGGTCGCGGCGGCCAAGGCCGTGGCGACCGAGGTCTCCCTTGAGGTGACCGGCCGGATCTTCGAGGTCACCGGCGCGCGGGCGACCACGAGCGCCGAGGGCCTGGACCGGTTCTGGCGCAACGTCCGCACCCACACCCTGCACGACCCGGTCGCCTACAAGCGCCGGGAGGTCGGGCGTTTCGTCCTGACGGGCGAGATTCCCGAGCCGACCTGGTACTCCTGACCCCTCCGCGCCGGTGACCGCGGGCCCGGTCGTGGCCGACACGGACGGCCACGACCGGGCACGCCCCGGTTCTCCCTGTACCGACCCCCTGGAGATCCCGCCGTGACCGCTCATGTGATCGCCGACGACGCCGAGGCGCTGGAGACGGCCGGGAGGCTGGCCGCCGAGTTCCGCGCGGGCGCCTCCGAGCGGGACTCGGCGAGGAAGCTCCCGCACGCCGAGGTGGAGCGGCTCTCGGCGAGCGGGCTGCTCGGCGTCACCGTTCCCGCCGACCACGGTGGCGCCGACATCCGCCACGAGACACTGGCCGAGGTCTTCCGGCTGCTGGCCTCCGGCGATCCGAGCCTGGCGCAGATCCCGCAGAGCCACTTCGTCTACGTCAACGTCCTGCGCCGCCAGGGCACCCCGGCGCAGCGGGAGTTCTTCTTCGCCGAGGTGCTGGCGGGACGCAGGTTCGGCAACGCCCAGTCGGAGGCGGGCACCAGGCACGTCCAGGACATCCGTACCAGGCTCGTCCCGGCGCCGGACGGCTCGTTCCTGCTCAGCGGCGTCAAGCACTACTCGACCGGGGCGCTGTTCGCGCACTGGATCCCGGTGCTCGCCCGTGCCGAGGACGACACGCTCCACGTCGCCTACGTGCCGCGCGAGGCGCGGGGGCTGACCGTCGTCGACGACTGGGACGGCATGGGTCAGCGCACCACGGCGAGCGGGACCGTCAAGCTCGACCGGGTCGAGGTGCCCGCGGACCGGGTGGTGCCGCACCACCTGACCTTCCAGGGGCCGCAGCTGCACGGCGCGGTCGCCCAGCTGCTGCACACCGCCATCGACGTGGGGATCGCCGCCGCGGCCCTGGCCGAGGCCGCCGAGTTCGTCCGCACCAGGAGCAGGCCCTGGTTCGAGAGCGGTCACGAGAGCGCGGCCGACGACCCGCTGCTCATCCAGCGCTTCGGTGAGCTGGGCGTTCAGCTGCGCGCGGCCGAGGCGCTGCTGGCGACGGCCGCCAGGACCGTGGACGCCGCGGGCACGCCGGGGGCCGGGCTCACCGAGGAAAGCGCGGCCGAGGCGTCCATCGCGGTGGCCGCCGCCAAGGCCTTCGCCGCGAGCGCCGCGGTCGACATCGGCGGCGCCCTGTTCGAGCTGGCCGGAACCCGCTCCGCGCTGGACGGCCTCAACCTGCACCGTTTCTGGCGGGACGCCAGGACCCACACCCTGCACGACCCGGCCAGGTGGAAGGTGCAGCACATCGGGCGTTACCTGCTCAACGGCACCCTGCCGCCCCGGCACGGCCTGCTCTGACCTTCTCCGGCGCGCCCTCTCTGGACCGTCCTCCGCGGTCGCGCGCCGTACGGGATCTTCGTGGCCCGTAATCCCCGGTGTCCGGATGGATATGTCCGGACATATAGAAAAACCGAGGGTTGACGGTGTATGTCAGCGCGAGTAGCTTCCCGAATTAAATAAGAAGGTTTCTTGTTTGTTGCTTCCCTGACGAGCGGATTCACCCGCCCGCCGGGAAGGTCACACGCGCGCGCGAACTATCTCGGGGGACACCTTTTTAGCTGCTTCGCCAGAGAGGAAGCACGATGTCCCGTCTCCGTTCATGGAGAGCAGTCGCCGTTGCGGTCATGTACGCGGCCGCAACGGCGGGAATGGCCGCGGTCGGTGCGCCCGCCGCGCACGCCGCGGCATCGCTGACCGCCAAGTTCTCCGCCTCCGACCGCGGTACCTGGTGGCAAGGAACGTACGAGGTGAAGAACGCCGGCGACTCGGCGGCGACCACCTGGACCCTCGAATTCGACCTCAACTCCGGCCAGTCCATCGGCAACTGGTGGAACGGCACGCCGACCATCAGCGGCAGCCACGTGACCGTCAAGCCCGGCAGCGGCAACGCCAACGTTCCCGCGGGCGGAAGCACGGGCGGCAACAGCTTCGGCTTCGTCGGCATGGGGCCGACCACCCCGCCGGCCAACTGCAAGATCAACGGCAACCCGTGTGAGGGCGGCCCGCCGCCGGACACCCCGCCGACCGCGCCGGGCAAGCCCGTCGCGACGCCGACGACCAACAGCGTCGCCCTGACCTGGGCCGCCTCGACCGACGACAAGGGCGTCGCGGGCTACGACGTCTACCAGGGCACCTCCAAGGTCACCTCGGTGGCGACCACCTCCGCGACGGTGAACGGCCTCACGCCCGACACCGAGTACACCTTCTCCGTCAAGGCGAAGGACACCGCGGGCCAGGAGTCGGCCTCCTCCCCCTCGACCACCGTCCGCACCCTCAAGGACGACACCCCCGACACCGAGGCGCCGACCACCCCCGGCACGCCGACCGTGAGCGGCAGGACGACCACCAGCATCACCCTGCAGTGGGGTGCCTCGACCGACAACAGGGGCGTCACCGCCTACGAGGTCTACAACGGTGACTCGTCGGCTTCCACTGTGACGGGGACGCCGCCGAACACGACCACCACGATCAACGGGCTGAGCGCCGACACCGAGTACACCTTCAAGGTCCGCGCCAAGGACGGAGCGGGCAACCAGTCCGGCTTCTCCGGGACCGTCACCGCCCGCACCGACAAGCCGGACACCGAGGCGCCGACCACCCCCGGCACGCCGACCGTGACCGGCAAGACGAACACCAGCATCACCCTGCAGTGGGGCGCCTCGACCGACAACAAGGGCGTCGTCTCCTACGAGGTCTACAACGGCAACTCCTCCGCGACCGTCGTGACCGGGACCCCGCCGGGTACGACCGCGACCGTCAGCGGCCTGACCGAGGACACCGAGTACACCTTCAAGGTCCGGGCGAAGGACGCCGTCGGCAACCAGTCCGACTTCTCCGGAACGGTCACCGGCCGCACCGACAAGCTGCCCACCGACCAGTCGGCCTGCCGTCCCGACGGCCTCTACCAGTCTCCCGGCGTGACCGGCGTGCCGTACTGCACGGTCTACGACAACAACGGGCGCGAGAAGATGGGCGCCGACCACCCGCGCCGCGTGGTGGGCTACTTCACCAGCTGGCGCACCGGCAAGGACGGTTCCCCGTCCTACCTCGCCAAGGACATCCCCTGGGACAAGATCACCCACATCAACTACGCCTTCGCCCACATCGACGGGCAGGGCAAGGTCTCCGTGGGCTCCCCCAGCGCGAACAACCCCTCCATCGGCATGGAGTGGCCGGGCGTCGCCGGGGCCGAGATGGACCCGGCCTACTCCTACAAGGGCCACTTCAACCAGCTCAACAAGTTCAAGAAGCAGCACCCCAACGTCAAGACGATCCTGTCGATCGGCGGCTGGGCCGAGACCGGTGGCTACATCGACGACAACGGCGTCCGGCAGGCCTCCGGCGGCTTCTACACGATGGCCAGCTCGCAGTCGAGCATCAACACCTTCGCCGACTCGGCCGTGAAGTTCATGAAGGACTACGGCTTCGACGGTGTGGACATCGACTACGAGTACGCGACCTCCGCCCCCAACGCCGGTAACCCCGACGACTTCAGCTTCTCCAACCCGCGCCGGGCGACGCTGATGGCGGGCTACGTCAACCTGATGAAGACCCTGCGGCAGAAGCTGGACGCCGCCGCCGCGGCCGACGGCAAGTACTACCTGCTCACCGCGGCGACCACCGCCTCCGGCTGGATCCTGCGCGGCAGCGAGACCTACCAGGTCACCCCGTACCTCGACTACGCCAACATGATGACCTACGACCTGCACGGGGCGTGGAACCACTTCGTCGGCCCGCTGCAGGCCCTCTACGACGACGGCAGCGACGCCGAGATGAAGTACTGGAACGTCTACGGCACCTACAGCGGCATCGGCTACATGAACGGCGACTGGGCCTTCCACCACCTGCGAGGCGCGATGCAGGCGGGCCGGATCAACCTGGGCGTCGGCTACTACAGCCGGGGATGGCAGCGCGTCACCGGAGGCACGGACGGCCTCTGGGGCACCTCCGACCTGCCGGACCAGAACAACTGCCCCGAGGGCACCGGCGGCAAGATCGGTTCCAAGGTGCCGTGCGGTGACGGCGCCATCGGCATCGACAACCTCTGGCACGACCTGGACAAGGCGGGCAAGGAAGTCCCGGCCGGCGTCAACCCGGTCTGGCACTTCAAGAACCTGCAGGAGGGCAAGCAGGGCAGCTACATCACCCAGTACGGCCTCACCCCGGACACCGACCCGACCGACCGCATCTCGGGCACCTACGTCCGCAAGTACTCCTCCTCCATGGTCGCCCCGTGGCTGTGGAACAACGACAAGAAGGTCTACCTGTCCACCGAGGACGACCAGTCCATCCAGGCCAAGGCCGACTACGTGGCCAACAAGGGCATGGGCGGCATCATGATCTGGGAGCTGGCCGGCGACTACAAGTACTACCCCGAGCGTGACGGCGGCAAGGGCGAGTACTTCATCGGCGACACCCTCACCACCAAGATCTACAACACCTTCAAGACGGCCGCGCCGTACGGGAACCTGAAGGCCGGCACCAGGACGATGCCGACCGAGACCCTCAACGTCCAGGCCGAGCTGTACGGCTTCGCGGTCGGCGACGCCAACTACCCGATCTCCCCCAAGTTCAAGTTCACCAACAACTCGACGACCACGATCCCCGGCGGCGCCACGATCGAGTTCGACTACGGCACCTCCGCCCCGGCGACCATGACCCAGCAGACGGGCTGGACGCTCTCGGTGGTCTCGACCGGGCACACCGGGCCGAACGTCGGCGGCCTCAAGGGCGACTTCCATCGGATACGGCTGACCGTTCCGACCTGGGAGAGCATCGCCCCGGGGCAGTCGAAGGAGGTCCAGCTCAGATACGACCTGCCCATCGCGACGCCGTCCAACTTCGTCGTGACCTTCGGCGGGAAGTCCTACCGGATGGCCGCCGACAACCCGCGGTGATCTCCCGGTGATCCGGGAACCGCACCTTCGCTGACACGTTCCGCCCGGCCACACGGCCGGGCGGAATGTTTTTCCGCCCTTATCCAGCATTATCCAGATTGCTTACCTGTTGGGTCGGAAGCCAATAAGACCGCCCCACAACCCACATTGCATGCGCACTCAAAAACACGGTTCACGGTGATATTGACCGAGCTTTACAACATGAGTGGCAATCTGGTATTAGTTAAAATATTGTTCCGCCTGTTCATATCAGGGAGGACGTGTTGGCTGGGCGCCCAGGTGCAACGAAAGGCGCGACCCGGATCCAACCGAAAAGGAATTCCATCGGAGAAAAGAATCATCACAGGGGTTCCGACGACGCCTACGGAGGCGTCCAGGTGACCCCCGTCGGTCTTCGCATCCCAGCGGAGTTGCCCTACGAACTCTGGGAGAAGGCCGGTTTCCGGATTTCCGCGGTCGCCAACTCTTCCACATGGTGTCTCGGCGACTGGCTCGCCTACGGCCGGTCCCGCTACACCGACAGATACCGAAAAGCCATCGAGGCCATCGGCCTCGACTACCAGACACTTCGCAACTACGCCTGGGTCTCCAGGAGGGTCGACCTCTCCCGCAGACGCGACGGGCTGAGCTTCCAGCACCACGCGGAGGTGGCGTCACTGCCTCCCGAGGAGCAGGACCACTGGCTCGACCAGGCGCAGCGGAACGGATGGACACGTAACCGGTTGAGGCGGAACCTCGCCGCCCTCCGCCAGGAGAAACCAGAGGCCGAAGGAAAGCGGGTCTCACTCGAACTCAGGCTGGGCGCCGACCGCATCGCCCGCTACCAGGAGGTCGCGGGCCAGTCGCAGACCAGCCTCGAATCCTGGATCGTCGAACAACTCGACACCGCGGCCGCCGCGTTTCTCGGCTGAACGAACCATCCGGGCGGACGACACCGTCCGTAAATCTCAACAGGGGGCGAACGGCCTTCCCCTCTCGTTTTCCGGCCCGGCGCTCCCGTCATGTCCACGGTCTCTCCAGGCCCGACCGAGCGCGAAAGGACATCGGAAATGAGATCAACGCCGGAAGGAACGACCGGCGAACTCGACTGGGAGGTCTCCGAGGGGAAACCGGTGTCCGCGTGGCTCACCGGCCCCGACGACATCGCCGGGACCTGTGACCGGCTGAGCGCCCTCCTGCCCGAGTTGCGCGCGGCCCTGGCCGAACACGGTGCCGTCCACCTCCGGGGCCTGCCGCTGAAGGGCGTCGAGGACTTCGCGAGGGTGCGGGACGTGCTCATCCCCAGGCACACGCCGTACCGGGAGAAGGCGACGCCGCGCAGCGACCTCGGCAGCGGGGTCTTCTCCTCGACCGACCTTCCCCCCTCGCAGCCGATCATGATGCACAACGAGAACAGCTACACCCTGACCTTCCCCGGGCTGCTGCTGTTCGCCTGCCTGACCGCGCCGGAGGAGGGCGGGGCCACGCCGGTCGCCGACTGCAGGAAGGTTCTGCGGAACGTCCCCGCACCCCTGGCCGAGAAGGTCCGGGCCTCCGGCTGGCTGCTGAGACGCGGCTACTCCGAGCACATCTCGACCGACTGGCGCACCGCCTTCTCCGCGCAGGACAGGGGCGACGTCGAGCGCTACTGCGCCGACAACCTCATCGGCCACCGGTGGCAGGACGACGGGAACCTGCGCACCAGCCAGCTGCGCCCCGGCGTCATCAGGCACCCGCGCAGCGGGGAGGAGGTCTGGTTCAACCACCTGGCCTTCTGGAACGAGTGGTCCCTGGACGAGGAGCTCAGGGAGGTCCTCGTGGCGGAGTTCGGGCGGGACGGCCTGCCGTTCAACACCGCCTTCGGCGACGGCGAACCCCTGACGCGGGACGACCTGGAGGACCTGCGGGCCGCCTACGAGGCGGCGACCGTACGCGAACGGTGGCGCCCCGGTGACCTGCTCATCGTCGACAACGTCCTGACGGCGCACGGCAGGGACCCCTTCCGCGGCGACCGCAGGATCGTGGTGGCGATGGGCGAGCCCGTCGACCTCCTCGACTGCGCGCCGACCGTCCAGCCCGCGGCCGGTCAGCTGTGAGCGGGCAGGAGCGGGACCTGCTGAGCCGTTTCTCCGCCACGGTCCGGCACGCGCCCGACCGGCCCGCGGTGCGCCACGGGGAGACCGTGCTCGACTTCGCCGAACTCGACGCCCGTACGGCCCGGCTCGCGGCGGCGCTGCGCGACCTGGGCGCCGGGCCGGGCCACCGGGTCGGGGTGAGCCTGCCCAGGGGCGCCGACCTGGTCGTGGCGCTGCTGGCGGTGTGGCGGGCGGGCGCGGCCTACGTCCCGCTCGATCCCGTCTACCCCGCCGACCGGCTCGCGTTCATGGCCGAGGACGCGGAGACGCGGATTCTGCTCCACACCGGTGAACGTCCCTCGTGGGCGGGTGAAGCGCGTTGCCTCACCCCGGATGCGACCTCGGGCAACGACGGGGCCTTGGACCTTCCGTCCGCCTCGGCCCCGGCGTACGTCATCCACACCTCGGGCTCGACCGGCAGGCCGAAGGGGGTCGAGGTGTCCCGGAGCTCCGTGGCCTCCATGGTCACCGCGCTCGAACGCTTCGGCGCCTACGCCGACCGTCCCCGGGTGGTCGCCTGGAACGCCAGCGTCTCCTTCGACGCCTCCGTGCAGCAGTGGGTCAGGGTGTGCCGGGGAGACACCCTGGTCGTGCTCGGCGAGCAGGACCGCACCGACCCGGCCCGGCTGCGCGCCCTGCTCGACGAGCACGCGGTGACCGACCTCGACCTGACCCCCTCACATTGGGAGACCCTGCGCGAGGAACTGCTCACCCCCCGCCCCGACGGACGTGTGCTGCGGCTGTTCCTCGGCGGCGAGGCCGTACCCGAACGGACCTGGCGGGAGATCGCCGGCTCGGAGCACGTGGAGGGGCTGAACCTGTACGGCCCAACGGAGTGCACGGTCAACGTCACCACCGCCTGGATCACCGGCGCCGGGCCGCACATCGGACGGCCGCTGTCCGGCTGCCACGTCCACGTGCTCGACGACGCCCTGCGCCCGGTGCCGCCCGGCGTGACCGGGGAGCTGTACGTCGCGGGCCCCCGCCTTGCCCTCGGTTACGTCGGCAGGCCCGCCCTCACCGCGGAGCGGTTCGTCGCCGACCCGTTCTCCGCGCCCGGCGCCCGGATGTACCGCACCGGCGACCTGGCCTCCCGCGCGGAGGACGGCACGCTGCGGTTCGCAGGGCGGGCCGACGGCCAGGTGAAGGTCCGCGGCTTCCGGATCGAGCCCGGCGAGATCGAGCACGCCCTCGGTGCCCACCCTGACGTGGCACGCGCCGTCGTCACGCTCCGCGGCGACCGGCTGGTGGCCCACGTGGTGCCCGTGGAAGGCCGCGAACCCTCCCCGGAACGGCTGCGGGAGCACCTGGCCGCCGGGCTGCCGGAGTTCATGGTGCCCTCCGCCTTCGCCCTCGTCGAACGCCTCCCGCTCACCCCGAACGGCAAGCTCGACGTGGCCGCCCTCCCCGAGCCCGTGTGGGCCGCGGAACCCGGGCAAGCGCCGCGGGGCGAGTTCGAGGAGCTGATCGCGGGCGTGTGGGCGGAGGTCCTCGGCCGGGACGGGATCGGCCCCGACGACGACTTCTTCGCCCTCGGCGGCCACTCGCTGATGGCCATCCGGGTGGTCGCGCGGCTGCGCAGGAACCTCGGCGTCGTCGTGCCGACCCGGCAGGTGTACCGGCATCCGCGCCTGCGCGACCTGGCCGGCTACGTCGAGTCGCTGCACCGCAACGGCTGAGGACCACAAGAGAGGGAAAAGCGTGGACACCATCGTGGTGCGCCCCCGGCACCGGCCCGAGGCGGCGCGGGCACTCGTCTGCCTTGGTTTCTGCGGCGGCGGCGCGGGCCCCTACCTGGGGTGGGCCGACGTCGTGCCGCAGGATGTGTCCCTGGCCGCGATCTGCTACCCCGGCAGGGAGGGCCGTTTCGCCGAGGCGTTCGCCACTGACTGGGACGAACTGGCCGAGGACGCGACCGCCGCCGTGCTCGCCGCCGCCGACCGGCCGTACGTCCTGTTCGGGCACAGCATGGGCGGCTGGATGGCCTTCGACGTCGCCTCCCGGCTCGAACGGCACGGCGGCAGGCCCCCCGAGGCGCTCGTCATCTCCTCGACGAACGCGCCGAGCGGCGGCCTGCGCCCCAGAGACATGTTCCCCGCCCAGGAGGAGACCGACGAGCAGTTGCTGCACTGGATGAGCGTCAACGGCCTGTTGCCCGCGCACGTGCTCGACGACCCTGACCTGAGCGAGATGGCGGTCGAGCTGATGCGCGCCGACATCAAGGTCCGCGACTCCTTCCGTCACCGGGCCGGGACACGCGCCCGGGTTCCCCTGCAGGTGCTCACCGGCGCCGCCGACGACGTCATCGAGCCCGAGGCGACCGAAAGGTGGCGGGAGCTGGCCGAGAGCGCCTTCCGGCACGACAGGCTGCCCGGTGGCCACTTCTACACCCCGGACGTCTGGGCGAGGCTGCCCGCGTTCATGGCGCCGTTCGCCGGGGATCCGCCCGGGGTGTGAGCGGTCAGAGCAGGACGGTGCCCAGGGTCCGGGCGGCGGAGAGGTCGGCGCAGCCCGTCAGCAGCATGGCCTCACGCAGCTCGGCGCGCAGCAGGTCGAGCACCAGCCCGGCCCCCGCCTCGCCGTCCATCGCCAGCCCCCACAGCAGGGGACGGCCGAGCAGCACGCCGGCCGCGCCGTACGCCAGCGCGCGCAGCACGTCGGTGCCGCTCCTGACCCCGCTGTCGAACAGCACCTCGCACCGCCCGGCGACCGCCTCGACGACCCCCGGCAACGCCACGATGGACGGTACGGCCCCGGCCAGCTGACGACCGCCGTGGTTGGAGACGACCACGGCGCTCACCCCGGCCTCCACGGCCCGTACGGCGTCGCCCGGGTCGAGGACGCCCTTGAGCACGACGGGCAGGCCGGTGTGCCCGCGCAGCCAGGCCAGGTCGTCCCAGCCGAGCGTGTTCTCGAACATGATCCCGGTGTGGGAGGCGACGGCCGACTCGTGCGGCATGGGGACGTGCGCGGCCGACCCCGTCCCCTCGGGGAGGTTGGCGGCGACGACCGAGGCGGGCAGCGTGAACCCGTTGCGCATGTCGCGCGGTCGCCGCGCGGGCACCGGCACGTCCACGGTCAGCACCAGCGCCGTGCAGCCCGCCCGTTCCGCCCTGGCCAGCAGGTCGAGCACGAGCCCCCGGTCACGCAGCCAGTAGAGCTGGAACCAGAGTGTCCCGGCGACCGCCGCGATCTCCTCGATCGGGACGCTGCTCAGCGTGGCGGCCGTGAACGGGACGCCCGCCTTCCCGGCGGCGCGGGCCATGGCGAGCTCGCCGTCAGGATGGCACAGCCGCTGGTAGGCCATGGGGGCGACGGCGACCGGCATCGCCGCCGTGCCGTGCAGCAGCCGTCCCGCCGTGTCGGCCCCGTCCGCCGAGGTCAGCACCCTGGGCACCAGGCGCACCCGGTCGAGGCAGGCGCGGTTGGCCGCCTGGGCGGACTCGTCGCCGCCTCCCCCGGCGACGAAGTCCCGGATGTCCGGCGGCAGGAGATCTCCGGCGAGCCGTTCGACGTCCGCGACGCACACCGCCGCGTCCCCGGCGTTCACCGGGCCTGCCTGTTGCGCTGGATCTCCACCGCGGTGTAAAGGGCGTTGATGTTGCCGCTGCCGAAGGTACGCGCCCCGGCCCGTTCGATCACCTCGAAGAAGAGGGTGCCGCGCGGGTGGACGCTCCTGGAGAAGATCTGCAGCAGCTGGCCGTCCTGGTCCTGGTCGACGAGGATGCTCAGCGCGCGCAGCTCGCCGAGGGAGTGCCTGGCCAGCCGCAGCCGCTCCGGCACCAGGTCGTAGTAGGCGCCGGGGGTGCCCAGGAACTCGATGCCGTTCTCCCGCAGCGTGCCCACCGCCCTGACGATGTCGCCGGTGGTGAAGGCGACGTGCTGGATGCCCGCCCCACCGTGGTCCTTGACGAACTGGTCGATCTGGCCGGGGTCGCGTGACACGTCGGGTTCGATCAGGGTGAGCGTCACCGCGCCGGAACGGCTCTGCACCACCTTCGAGTCCATGGCCTGGCGTCCGACGACGATGCGCTGGGTGAACACCATCTCGAAGTCGAGGGCCGTCTCGTAGAACTCGACCGTGGGGTCGAGCTGCCCGGCCTCCAGGCAGACGGCGAAGTGGTCGACCGTGCCGAGCCCGGCGTGTCCCGCCGGGTGCCGTTCCCCGGTGGCCGGGAACAGTCCGGGCAGGACACGCGGGTCGGTCGTGGGCGGGCGCTGGACGAAGGTGTGCAGGACGTCCGCGAAGCCGACGATCGAGGCGGTGACCACCCCGTCCCGTACGGCCGGTGGTGTCACGGGCCGGGCGCCGCGCCGTACGGCCTCGGTGTAGGCCGCCTCGGCGTCGCAGGTGCGCAGGGCGATGTCGGAGACCCCGTCGCCGTGCCGTTCCACGTAGGCGGCGGCCGGGTGGTCGGCGTCGCCCGCCTGGGTCAGCACCAGCCTGATGTCCTGGCAGCCGAGGGCGACGGTGAGGGCGCCCCCGGTCTCGGGGGGTTCCTCGGATCGGGCGTAGACGGTGAAGCCGTAGCGGTCGACGAAGAGTCTGGTCGTCTCCGCCAGATCGGCGACGGAGAATCCGACGTGGTCGACGGACAGCTCCTCGAAAACTGTCATCTCTTGCCTCCCTATGGGGCCTCACAACGCCGGGCGACGAAGCGCGCCAGCCGGTCGAGGCCGATGGTGATCTCGCCGGGCGTCAGATGGCTGAACGACAGCCGGATCTGTGGTCGTGGCAGGCCGTCGCCGTAGAAGTGGTGCATGGGCGTCCACAGGACGCGGTGCTCGCGGGCCGAGTGTTCGAGCAGCTCGTCGTCGGCGGGGAACGGGACGTCGAGGACGACGAAGAAGCCGCCCTCCGGGGTGTTCCAGCTGACGCGGCTCTCCGGTGGGAAGCGTTCGCGCAGCCCGTCGAGCATGTGCCGGAGGTTGCCCTGGTATACCCGGGTCTCCCTGACGTTCGCCGCGCGCAGGCTGCACCCGTTGGCGAGCAGTTTGCCGCCGATGACGGCCTGGGCGATGGGTGAGGTGTTGACCGTCAGCATGCTCTTGATCTTCGCCAGCTGGTCGGCGAGCAGCCCGTTCCCGGCGCGCTGGTCGGCCACGACGTAGCCGACCCTGGCGCCGGGGATGCCGGTCTTGGCGAACGAACCGAGGTAGACCACCCGCCCGCCGGGGTCGAGGGCCTTGAGCGTCGGCGCCCGCTCCTCCTCGCCGTGGAAGAGGCCGTACGGATTGTCCTCAAGGATCAGCAGGTCGAGCTCCCCTGCCAGGGCGAGCAGGCGCTCACGGGTGGCGCGGCCGAGGCTGACGCCGGAGGGGTTGGCGAAGTCGGCGACCACGTACAGCGCGCGTGGCCGCATCCCGTCGGCCCTGGCCCGATGGACGGCCGCGACGAGGTCGTCCAGGTCGATCCCCTCCGGGGAGCCGGCGACGGGCAGCAACGGCATGTCGGCCAGCGCCGCGGCGCCCGCCACCCCGACGTAGCACGGGAAGACGCTCAGCAGGGCGTCCCGCCCGTCGCGGCGCAGCGCCCGCACCGTGAGGTAGAGGGCCTCCTGGCAGCCAACCGTGACGACGATCGACTCGGGGTCGACGTCGATGCCCTCGTCCAGCAGGAGGTTCCTGGCCACGAGGTCGTGGATGACGCCCTTGGTGCGGCCGTACTGGAGCATGGTGCGCCTGACCAGGACCTCGTCCCCCAGCCGTTCCATCAGGTGGTCACGGTAGACGCGCAGGTAGCGGTGGACCTCCTCGATGTCGAAGAAGCCCTCGTAGGGCCGTCCCGCGGCGAAGGAGACCGCGTCGGGGAAGCGGCTGGAGACCTCGTTGAGGAAGTTCATCGACTCGATGACGGGAGAGCCGAGCGAGCCGTGCAGGCCGAGGAGGTCCAGGACGACCGTGTCGGCGAGGCCGGTGTCACGCGTCATGGGAGCCCGCCAGACCGCGGGGCCGCATGTCGGTCCAGTGCTCCTCCACGTAGGCGACGCAGTCGTCCCGGCGCGCGTCGTCGAGCCGCACCAGCCACCCGCCGGGTACGGCGGTGCCCGCGGGCCACAGTGAGTACTGGCCCTCGTCGTTGACCAGGACCTTGAACAGCCCCGTCTCCTCGTCGAACGGTCCGGGCATCTCAGCCTCCGCTTTCTCTCCCCGCCCCTCGCGGAGAGTCCGTCGTCATGTGGCCGTACCGGTGGGTCGCGCGGCGAGCATGAACCCCGCGCCGAGCACGGCGACCACCCCGCACAGCGCCCAGTGGCCGGCGGCGGTGTGCCCGTACAGGAAGCCGCCCGCGGCGGGGCCCGCCGTCTGGGCGACGGTCACCGCGACGCCCTCCGCGCCCTGGTAGCGCCCCCTGAGGTGGCCGGGCGCCAGCAGGCCCGGATAGGCCGTGGCCACCGGCGTGTAGACCATCTCGCCGAGCGTCCACAGCGCCACGGTCGCCACGAGCGCGGCCCGCTCGTCCGCGACCCCGGTCAGCGCGACCCCGGCGCCCAGCAGGACCACCCCGGCCGCGATCACGTACCGGGGCTGGCGGCGCTCGGTGAACCGGACGAGCGGCAGCTCGAACAGCACGATCAGCAGCGCGTTCACCCCGAGCAGCAGGCCGTAGAACTCGGTGCCGAGCCCCTGGTTCCTGACGTGCAGCGGGAGTGTCGCGATCGTCTGCGTGTAGACGTAGGTGGCGGCGGTCATCGACAGCAGGTACAGCACCATCGCCCGGTCGCGGAACACGGTCCGGTAGCCGCCGCGTGCCCCGGCGCCCTCGTGCTCGGGCGGGGCGGGCCTGGTCTCCGGCAGCAGCGTCAGCACCAGCAGCCCGAACAGCAGGCACGTCACCGCGTTGCCGACGAACAGGTAGGTGTAGGACAGCACGCTGAGCAGGCCGCCGACCACGCCGCCGATGGCCATCCCGAGGTTCATGGCCAGGCGCAGCAGGGAGACCGCGGCGATCAGGTCGCGGGCGGGCACGGTGTCGACGAGGATCGCGCCCGCCGCCGGGCGGTAGAGCTGCGCGAGGAATCCGACGGCCAGCGACAGCGCGACGATGACGCCGATGGTGTCGGCCAGCGGGACGAGCAGGGTGAAGACCGCGGTGCCGAACATCGAGGCGACGATCGTCCACCGTCTGCCGATCAGGTCCGCGATGCTTCCGCCGACCGCGTTGCCGAGGAAGCCGCCGAAGCCGACCGCGCCGAGCGCGAGCCCGGCCAGGAAGGCGGAGTACCCCCGGTGGGTGAGGTACAGGACCAGGAAGACGTTGAGGAAGGCGCCGAACTTGTTGACGAACATGCCCGCGCAGATGACCCAGGCCTCCCTGGGCAGGCCCATGATCCGCCGGGTGAGCGAGGTGGTGGTCGCGGTCATCGCGCGGAGCCACCGAGCGCGCGGAGCCCGTCCGTGCTTCCGTCCGTGCTTCCGTCCGTGCCTCCGTTCGTGCCTCCTTCGGTGTTCCCGTCCGTGCCCGCGTCTGTGTTCCCGCGTTGAGGGCCGCTCCGGTGGTCCGGGTCGGCGACGGCCTGGCGCAGCCTCGTGACGAACCCCTCGACCAGCCGCAGCGCGCTCTCCCGGTCGAACAGGTCGGTGGCGAACTCCGCGTAGCCGTCGAGCGCGCCGGGCGTGCCGTCCGCCTCCCGCCGGGCGATCAGGTCGAAGGTCAGGTCGAACCTGGCCGCCCCGGTCCTGGCCAGCGTCCACTCACCGCGCTCCGGCGTTCCGGGGGCCTGCGGAGTCGTTCCGGGGGTCCCCGGAGTTTCGGAGGGCTCCGGCGTGAGGTCGAGGGCGAGGTCCGGGGCGTCGAGCAGGCCGAGCGTGACCTGGAAGACCGGGTGGCGGGACAGCCCGCGTGCCGGGTTGACCCGTTCGACCACCAGCTCGAAGGGGACGTCCTGATTGGCCGAGGCGGGCAGCCAGCCGTCGCGCACCCGGCCGAGCAGCTCACGGAAGGTCGGGTCGCCCGAGGTGTCGGTCCGCAGCGCGACCATGTTGACGAAGAAGCCGACCAGCTCGTCGAGCGCCTCGGCCGTACGGCCCGCGGTCGGGCTGCCCACCACGATGTCGTGCCCGCAGCCCAGGTCGGTGAGCAGGTCCGCCAGCGCGGCGTGCAGCGTCATGAACAGCGTGGCCCGGCAGGAGCGCGCGAGGTCCTCAAGCCCCCGGCGCAGCTCGGCGGGGACGGTGAAGGCGACGGCGTCCCCCCGGTTGCCCGAGATCGGCGGCCGGGGCCGGTCCGGCGGCGGCGAGACCTCGTCGGGCAGGCCCGCGAGCCGCCGTTCCCAGTAGCGGAGCTGGGACGACAGCCTGCTGCCCGGGTCTCCGGCGTCGCCGAGCAGCTCACGGTGCCAGGCGGCGTAGTCGGCGTACTGCAGCGGCAGCGGGACGAACTCCGGGGCCGTACCCGCCAGCCTGGCCCGGTAGGCCAGGGACAGGTCGCGGCAGAGCGACGTCAGCGACCAGCCGTCGGCCGCGATGTGGTGCAGCACCAGCAGCAGTGTCGTCCCCCGCCCCTGGGACGGGCGCAGCAGCGCGCCGCGCAGCGGCAGGTCCTCGGTGATGTCGAACGGCCTGCGGACCTCGGCCGCGAGCAGCTCCTCCATCTCCGCCTCGGCGCAGACGGTGACCGTCAGCTCGGGGTCGCGCTCCCCGGGGTCCAGGACGCGCTGCCAGGGCCCCTCGTCGTCATAGTCGTCGGGGAAGACCGTGCGCAGGCTCTCGTGCCTGGTGACGACGTCGGCCATGGCCAGGCGCAGCGCGTCGGCGTCCACCTCGTACGGCAGGCGGAAGACCAGCGGGATGTGGTAACCGGGGTCGCCCTCCTCCTGGAGCTGGTCGACGAACCACAGCCTGCGCTGGGCGTGGGACAGCGCGATCCGCTCCGGGCGCGGCTTAGGAACGGGCGGAAGGCAGAGACCCGCGGCGCGGGCCGGTGAGGTGAGGAGGCGTACGGCCAGCTCGGCGACCGTCGGCGCCTCGAAGACCTCCCCCGCCTCGACCCGGAGGCCGAGGGCGGCCTCGGCCCTGGCCGCCAGCCGGGTCGCCGCCAGCGAGTGGCCGCCCAGGTCGAAGAAGCCGTCGTTCACCCCGACCCGTTCGACGCCGAGCACGTCGGCGAACAGGTGGCACAGCACCTTCTCCGTCTCCGACGCGGGCTCCGCGCCACCCGCCGCGCGCGCCGGGGCGGGCAGTGCCCGTATGTCGAGCTTGCCGTTGTTGTTCAGCGGCAGCTCCCCGAGCACGACCAGCGCCGAGGGCACCATGTACGGCGGCAGCCGTTCGCGCAGGTGGTCCAGCAGGACGTCCGCCCAGGCGTCCCCGGTCTCCCCGGCGTCTCCGGCGTCCCCTGCGGGGACGACGTAGGCGGTCAGGGTCGTGTCGCCGTGCCGGTCGGCGGTGGCGACGACGGCGGCCCGGGCCACGTCCTCCCTGCGGGAGAGCTGGTTCTCGATCTCGCCGAGCTCGATCCTGAAGCCACGGACCTTGACCTGGCCGTCGTGCCTGCCGACGAACTCCAGCAGGCCGTCGGGGCGGCGCCGTACGATGTCGCCGGTCCGGTACATCCGGGCGCCGTCACCCGCGAAGGGGTCGGCGACGAACTTCTGGGCGGTGAGGCCCGGTCTCGCCCAGTAGCCCCGGGCGACGCCCCGTCCGCCGAGGCACAGCTCACCCTCGGCGCCGTCGGGGACCGGGCGCAGGTGCTCGTCGAGGACGTGGACGGTGACGTCCCGCATGGGCGAGCCGATCGGCACCGGGCTCGGCACGGGTTCCTCGACCGGGTGGTAGGTGGCGAAGACCGTGGCCTCGGTCGGGCCGTAGACGTTGACGACGGAGCCCGGCCCCGAGGCGCGCAGGGTGCGCTCGACCGCCACCGGGGAGGCGGCCTCGCCGCCCATCCACACCTGGCAGCCCCCGGCGAAGGCGTCCGGGTGCTGCTCGGTGAGCACGTTGAAGAAGGAGGTGGTCATGAAGGTGCAGGTGACGGCCTCCTCCGCGATCGTCCGCGCCAGCGCGCGGGCCTCGACGGGGCCGGGCGGGGCGAGCACGACCGTGCCGCCGCGCAGCAGGGGGACCCACATCTGGAACACCGAGGCGTCGAACTCAAGCGGGGAGTGCAGCAGGACCCGTCCCTCAAGGCCGGTCCAGCAGGGGTCGGCGGCGAAGGCGACCAGGTCGCGGTGGCAGATCGCCACGCCCTTCGGCGTCCCCGTCGAACCCGAGGTGTAGACGACGTAGGCGAGCTGCCCGGGGACGACCTGTTTCCGGGCCGTTCGCGGGCCGGGTCCCGACAGGTCGAGATCCTCACCGACGACGGCCACCCGGGTGCCCGGCTCGCAGAAGCCCCGGACGAAGGCCGCGCGCTCCGCCGAGTCGGTGATCACGACGCGGATGCCGCACTCGGTGAGGATCAACCGCAGCCGGGCGGCCGGTGAGCGGGTGTCGAGCGGGACGTAGGCGGCGCCCGACTTCACCGTCCCGACGATCGCCGCGACCACGTCGGGGCCGCGTTCCATGAGGATGCCGATCCGCTGCTCGGAACGAATATCACAGCGTTCCAGAAAATCAACGAAAATGTCGGAGATCTCATCCAATCTGCGGTATGAGAGAACGGTCCCACCCTGCTTGACAGCGGGTCTGTCGCTGTTCTCCTGGACTTGTTCGGCGAAAGCGCCGACTATGGTGCGCGACTCGCCAGACACCGGAGAATCCCCCTTCTCTCACACGCCCGCCATTGAAACACGATGCCGCGCGTTCATGTCAACGCGCCGCCGGGGCGGGTCCGCGCGCCGCCACGATGTCCCGCCGGCGGGACATCGGCCCTCACCGGAGGCACTCGCTTGACGTCCACCGGCCATCTGGTTCAATCGGTCGAAAGTAACGTGGCAGATAACTCATACAAAAGCTATGCAGGATCACACGGGGAGTGATTTATCCATCCCTCGGCGTACGCATACCGGCCGCGAACACAAAGGGAAAAGGAACTGCATTGCTGAATGACATTCACGTTCACCGATTCCCCGGGGGAACCGTTTCCTCCGGGTTCGAGGAACTTCTTTCCGCGCGCAGAAAGCGCCTCTCCGAGGACCTCGCGCTCGGGCGTCTTCCGCACCGGAACTTCCCGGTGCTGGCCGTGCTCGCGCCC
The DNA here is from genome assembly GCF_040300765.1 of Streptosporangium sp. NPDC000239. Taxonomy (NCBI): domain Bacteria; kingdom Bacillati; phylum Actinomycetota; class Actinomycetes; order Streptosporangiales; family Streptosporangiaceae; genus Streptosporangium; species Streptosporangium sp. NPDC000239. The sequence goes on from NZ_JBEPEI010000002.1 coordinate 336,679, forward strand.
GTCATGACGCAGGCGGAGGGCGAGATCACCTACCCCGGCGACCCGATGTGCCTGTACGCGGCCCTCTCGGTCGCGGTGCGCAACGCCGTACGGAACGCCGGGCACTACAACGACCTGGCTCCGGGGTGGACCCGGTTTCCCGACCTCTCCTACCGCATGTCGGTCGGCGAGGACGGCTACCGGCCGTACACCGACTCGCCGAACACCGACGAGACCGTCTTCGACCCGCGCGTCTGGGACCGGGCGGCACGGGAACGCTGGATCGGCCTGCTGCGCGAGACCCGGCCGAGGATCGTGCTGATCAGCAGCGTCTCACCGGCCCACCGTTACGCCCTGGACATCGCGGGGCTTGCCAAGGCCGAGATACCCGGTGTCTACGTGATCCTGGGCGGGCGGCACGTCGACGAGACGACCACCTGCGTCCCCGGCGCCGACACGCTCATGATCGCGCCGAGCAGCACGCTCGCGGTCATGGACGACGGCAGGGTGCCGCACGTGGTCGACGCGACCGTCTCCGGCGAGGCCTACCACTCACTCGACCTGCTGATGCGCGCCGTCGCGCTCTCCGTCGACCTGGACACCGGGTGGGTCGCCCCTTCGGCCGTCCGCCCCCGCCTTGAGGACCTGCTGCGACGGGACGGCCCTGCCCCGGGGCGCTCCCTGATCACGCTGACCGGCCAGGACGCCGTGCACGCCTACCCCCAGGAAGGGCCCAGGCTCGACCTGACCACACTGCCCTCGCCGTACGAGGCGTTCGCGATCCGGTCCCGGTTCCCGATCTTCACCGACGGCGCGACCGGCGAGATCCAGCGGACCGCGCACGTGATGGTGTCCAACGCCTGCCCCTACCAGTGCAACTTCTGCTCGGAGACGGCCAAACTCGCGGGCGGCCTGAAGAAGTTCAGCCAGACACACGCCGGAGTCGAACGCGTGTGCGAATATGTGGGCTACGGCGCCGAGGCCCTGTTCTTCGACGACTCGGTCTTCTGGAGCGGCACCTTCCGGGACATCGCCGAGTTCTGCGCCGAGCTCGGCGGCGTCCGCCGCGCCGCCGCCGGGGAGCTGGACGAGGGCCTGCTGCGCTCGCTCGGCGGCGAGGACGGCCTGGCCCGCCTGCGCCGCCTGCAGTGGGGCGCGCAGCTGACCGTGGACGTGCTGGTCGGCCTGCACAGGCCCGAGGAGAGCGCGACGATCCTCGACCTGATGCGCGAGGCGGGATGCACCTACGTCTACATCGGCATCGAGAGCATGTCCACGCAGGTGATGGACCGCATCCACAAGAACCTCCGCCGCGTCGAGGGACGCGACTGGGCGCAGAAGGTGCGCGAGGCGACGTCACTGGTGAAGTCACACGGCCTGCGGGTCGGCACGTCCGTCCTGTTCGGCCTCGACGGGGAGACCCGCGCCAGCATCGACGAGACGATCACGGGGGTGAGCGAGCTGATCGACGAAAGGATCATCGACCTCGCCAGCCCGAACATCCTGACCTACCACCCGGCCACCCCGATCACCCGCATCCACGGCATGACCGACAAGCTCGACTACCACTCCCCGTGGGTCGACAACCGCAAGCCGTACATCTACTTCGAGGAGGCCTTTCCCGGCGTCGTGTCCGTCACACTGACGGAGGACGACCTCTGGTACATCCACAACGAGACGGAAAGACGCTGGGGCGCCATCCGTAACGACAGCGCGCCGGTGCCGCTCGAACAGGACCCCCGACAGGCTAGGTGACACATCGATGACCCTGGACGCCCTCGACCTCGCCACTCTCTCCCTGCGTGACGGGGAGAAATGGGCGTCCGCCCCGGCCGGGGTGCTGCCCGCGTGGGTCGCGGACATGGACTTCCCCATCTCGCCCGCCGTACGGCGCGCCCTGGTCGAGCGGATCGACACCGACCTCGGCTACCCCGCATGGTACGACGAGTCGCGCGGCGGGCCGCTGGGAGAGGCGTTCGCCGGGCGCATGCTCGGCCGGTTCGGTTTCGCCGCCGACCCCACGCACGTCAGACTGTTCACCGACATCAACCAGGCGATGCAGGTCGCGCTGCACTTCGGCACCTCACCCGGTGACCCGGTCGCGCTGCACTCCCCGGTCTGTCCCCCGTTCACCGAGATGCTGACCAAGCTGGGCCGCCCGCCGAGGCCCGTGCCGATCCGCTGGCGCGCCGGCGACTGGGACCTCGACCTCGACCGGATCTCCGAGGAGGTCAGTGGCCGTCACGGGACCCCGTGCCGCGCGCTGTTCCTGGTGAACCCGCACAACCCGACCGGACGTGTCTTCCGGCGCGACGAGCTTGAGGCCCTGGCCGCGCTCGCCGTCGAACACGACCTGCTGGTGATCTCCGACGAGGCCCACGCCGAGCTGGCCTACGACGGATACCGGCACATCCCGTTCGCCGCGGTCTCCGAGGAGGCCGCGGCGCGCACGGTGACGATCACCTCGGGCAGCAAGGCCTTCAACCTGGCCGGGGTCCGCTGCGCCGTCGCGCACATCGGCGCCAAGGAGGTCCGCGACGCCGTGGACGCGCACCGCGGCATCCTGTTCGGCCAGGTGAGCGCCCTCGGGGTGGACGCGCTCAGGGCCGCGTGGACCGAAGGGGACCCCTGGCTGAAGACCGTGCGGGACCTGCTGGCGCGCAACCGGCTGCGGGTCGCGGAACGGCTGCCCGAGGGAGTGGTCTACCGGCTTCCCGAGGCCACCTACCTCGCCTGGCTCGACTGCCGCGCCCTGGGCCTCGGCGACGACCCGTCGGCGTTCTTCCTCGAACGGGCCAGGGTCATGCTCTTCAGGGGTCCGGACTTCGGCCCGGAGGGCAGGGGGTTCGCCCGGCTGAACTTCGCCACCTCACCCGCGGTACTCGACGAGATGCTCGACCGGATGCGCGCCGCCGTACCCGGCTGACCGACCTGAGACGAGAAGGGCACCGATGCACGACACCCCCGGTACGGCGCGGCCCCACGACCTCGGCGCTCCGCGTGACTCCCGTGGCCCACAGGACTCTCACGGCTCTCACGAACTCGACGAGCCTCGTGACGCCCATGGCTTCCATGATTCGCATGTTCTCCACGGCCCGCGTGGCTCGCGCGGTCCTTGTGGTCCCCGTGGTCCCCGTGGTCCCCGGGAGGAGATCATGTGCGGGCTGTTCGCCGAGGTGCTGGGGGTGACGGACGTCGGTCCCGAGGACAACTTCTTCAGCCTGGGCGGGCAGTCGCTGCTGGCCACCCGGCTGGTCAAACGGGTCCGTACGGCGCTCGGCGCCTCGGTCGGTGTGCGCGCCCTCTTCCAGGCGCCGACACCGAGAGGGCTGCTCGGCCGTCTCGACGGACGGGAACGGCCCGCCGTCACGGCGGTCTCCCCCCGCCCCATGACGGTGCCCGCCTCACCGGGGCAGCGGCGTCTGTGGTTCCTCGACCGGCTCGCGGGACCGAGCCCCACCTACAACATGCCGGTCGCCACCGTGGTCCACGGCACGCTCGACCCGGCGACGCTGGCCGCCGCGCTGCGGGACGTCGCGCTCAGGCACGAGAGCCTGCGGACGGTCTTCACCGAGGAGGGGGGCGAGCCCGTCCAGCGGATCCTGCCCGAGCCCAGGACCGAGGTGGTGCTCACCGAGTGCCCGCCCGCCGAACGCGCGGCGGCGGTGGCCAGGGCGTGTGCCCACGTGTTCGACCTCACGACGGACTCGCCGCTGTACGCCGAGGTGATCAGGTCGGAGCCCGGCGAGTGCGTGCTCGTGCTGGTGCTGCACCACATCGCGGGCGACGGCTGGTCGATCGACCGGCTGGGGGCCGACCTGTCACACGCGTACGCGGCGCGGCTGACCGGGCAGGCACCCGGCTGGGAACCGCTACCGGTGCAGTACGCCGACTACGCCCTCTGGCAGCACGAAGCGCTCGCCGGGCAAGGCCCGAGTCGCAGGGTGAAGGGCGAGGCCGCCTCCCTCGTGGAGCAGGCCCCACGGCACCTGGCGGAGGGCGGAGTGCCTGACCGAGCCGTCTCCCGCCGGACGGAAGACGGCCCGCACCACTGGGTGGAGAGGCTGCACGGCCTGCCGGAGGAGCTGACACTGCCCACCGACCGGCCCCGCCCTCCCCGGGCCGACCACCGGTGCGGACGCGTGCTCGTCCCGATCGACGCCGAACTCGACCGAGGACTGCACGAACTCGCCCGGCGTCGTCACGCCACGGTCTTCATGGTGGTTCACGCCGCGCTGGCGGGTCTGCTGACCCGTCTCGGCGCGGGCACCGACATCCCGCTGGGCACGGTCGTCGCCGGACGCGGCGACGAGGCGCTCGACGACCTGATCGGATTCTTCGTCAACACCCTGGTGCTCCGCGTCGGCACCTCGGGCGACCCGGCGTTCACCGAACTGCTCGACCGGGTCAGGGAGGCGGACCTGGCCGCCTACGCCGACCAGGACGTCCCGTTCGACCACGTCGTCGAGGCCCTCAACCCGAACCGCTCCCCCGCCCGTCACCCGCTGTTCCAGGTGGCGCTGTCCTGGGCCGACAGCGGCGTCCTCACCCTCGACCTGCCGGGAGCGCGCTGCCTGCCGGGCACCGCGGTCGCCCAGGGGGCCAAGTTCGACCTGGACTTCGCCTTCGAACGGCGGGGCCGGGACGTCGAGCTCACGATCACCTACGCGAGTGCCCTGTTCGACGAGCCGACGGTCGCCACGATGGCCGAACGGTTCGTCCGTGTCCTGCGTCAGATCGTCGCGGAGCCCGAGACCCGGCTGAGCGCCCTGGAGGTGCTGTCCTCCCGGGAACGCGAACTGATCCTGACCGGCTGGAACGACACCGCCGCGCCCCGCCGCACCGCCTCGGTCGTCGAGGTGTTCGGCGAACGCGCTACCGCGACCCCCGACGCGCCAGCCGTCGTCGCCGGCCGTACCCAGCTCACCTATGACGAACTGGACGAACGCGCGGGACGCCTGGCCGCGGCGCTGGTCACGGCCGGGGTCGGCACCGGCACGACGGTGCCGGTGCTGATGGAGCGTTCCGCGGGACTGGTCGTCGCATTGCTGGCCGTACTGCGGGCCGGGGCGGCCTACCTGCCGGTCCACACCGCCTATCCGGTGGCCAGGATGCGGGCCGTCGTCGAGGAGAGCGGCAGCCCGGTGCTGCTGACCGACCAGGTGTACGGCGCGCACGAACTCACCACGGGCTTGCGGACACTGACGGTGCACCCGGACGGCGGCCTCTCTCCTTTCCCCGCGAGCCTCTCGGAGAGCGGCCTTGACGAGGCACGGCCTGAGGACCTCGCCTACGTCATGTACACCTCCGGCTCGACCGGTGAACCGAAGGGCATCGGCGTGACCCACCAGGGCGTCGTGGACCTCGCCCTCGACCCGATGTGGGAGGTCGGCCCGCAGGACCGGGTGCTGTTCCACGCCCCGCACGCCTTCGACGCCTCCACCTACGAGATCTGGGTGCCGCTGCTCACCGGGGGCACCGTGGTCGTCGCGCCGCCCGGCGACCTCGACGCCCCGGTGCTCGAACGGCTGATCCGTGAGCACGGTGTGTCCCACGTGCACCTCACCGCAGGACTGTTCCGGGTCGTCGCCGAGGACCTCGCCGGCTGTCTCACCGGTGTCCGCGAGGTTCTCACCGGCGGAGACGTCGTCTCTCCCCAGGCCGTGGCCTCGGTGCTCGACGCCTGCCCCGAGACGACCGTGCGGACGCTGTACGGCCCCACCGAGATCACCCTGTGCGCCACCTGGTCGCTCTGGCGGGCCGGGGACGGGCCGGGGACGACCGTTCCCATCGGACGTCCGATGGCCAACACCCGCGCCTACGTGCTGGACGACTCCCTGCGCCCGGTGCCGCCCCACGTGCCGGGTGAGCTGTACCTCGCCGGGGCCGGGCTGGCCCGCGGATACGTCGGGCGTCCCGGCCTGACCTCGGCGCGGTTCGTCGCCTGCCCGTTCGGCGCGGCCGGAGAACGGATGTACCGCACCGGCGACGTCGTCCGCTGGGACGAGCAGGGGCGTCTGTTCTTCCTCGGACGTGCCGACGACCAGGTGAAGATCCGTGGCTTCCGCGTCGAACCCGGCGAGGTCGAGGCCGCGCTGGCGAGCGTCCCCGGCGTCAGACAGGCCGTGGTGGTCGTCAGGGAGGACGCCCCCGGCGAGAAACACCTGGTCGGCTACGTCGTGACCTCCCCCTCCGGTACGCCCCCGGGCCACGAACCGCAGGAGACCGCACCGGACGGCGTGCCGGCCGGGCCCCTGTCCGGGCAACGCAGCCCGACGGACACCACCCTGATCGACGCCGGCCTGGCCCCGGAACAACCGGGCACCGCACCCGAAGGCCAACCGCCCCGGCCGAACGCGGCCACGACCGGCACCGGAGGCCTGGGCGTGGCGGACGCCGAGTGGTGTCGTGAGCACGTGGCCGGGTTGCTGCCGGAATACATGGTGCCGTCCGCGGTGGTCGCGCTTGAGGCGTTCCCGGTGACCGCGAACGGGAAGCTGGACCGGCACGCCCTCCCGGCTCCCGTACGGCGGGCGTCGTCGGGCGGTTCCGCGGGCAACCCTCGTGAGGCGGTCCTGCGTGAGCTGTTCGCCGAGGTGCTCGGGGTGCCCGAGGTCGGCGTGCGCGACAACTTCTTCGACCTGGGTGGACACTCCCTGCTCGCCGTCCGCCTCGTCAGCCGCGTCCGTTCCGTGCTCGGCGCCGAGGTCGGCGTCTCCGCGCTGTTCGCCGACCCGACCGTCACGGGACTCGCGGAACGCCTCGGCGAGGAGAGCGGTGCCGTACCCGCCGTCCTGTCCTACCGCCCCCGTGGTGAGCTGTGCCCGATCTTCCTGATCCCCGCGGCGAACGGACTCGGGTGGTGCTATTCGGCGCTGCCCAGGCACATCCCCCGGGGGCATCCGGTGCACGCCCTTCAGGACCCCCGCCTCGCCGTCGGACCGGTGCGCCCGATGTCGGTGCCCGAGCTGGCGGCCGTCTACGCCGAGCGGATGCGCGAGATCCGGCCTGCCGGGCCGTACGTCCTGGCGGGCTGGTCCTTCGGGGGTACGGTCGCCCAGCAGATCGCCGTCGACCTGACCGCCACGGGTGAGCAGGTCGCGCTGCTCGTCCTGCTGGACGCCTATCCCGGTGACGTCAGAGGACGCGCGTCCCGCCGCGGATTCGGGGCGAGAACCCCGGACCAGGCCTTTGAGGGTTCTCACAAGGAGTCCCCCGCGGAGGCCTCTGATGAGGCCCCTGCCGAGGTCGTTGAAGAGACCCATGAGGAGGAGGTCGCCCGTACCGCCCTGGACGGTGTCGCCGCACCCAGGGGCTCGCGACGGGAGGCGCTGCGACGGGCGGGAAGTCCACTCGCCGCCCTGGACGAGGCCACAGTCGACGACCTGGTGTCGATCACCGGGGAGAACACCCACGCGATGGCCGCGCACTCCCCCGTGCCCTTCACCGGCCCCACCCTCTGCTTCGACGCCTCCCTCCAGGACATCCACGCCTCGGACACCTGGCGCCCCTTCCTGCCCGCCCTGACCGTCCACACCGTGACCTGCGACCACACCTCCATCGTCAAACCCGAAGCCCTGTCCGAGATCTCCCCCATCCTGGCGAAACACCTGCTCGCCTCCGGGTGAGAGCCCGTCGCGCCCCGCTCGTCGAACGTGCTCGTGACCGCTCCGGTCGGAGCGGACGGTCCAGGCGTACGGATCACGCGTTCGACGCGCCGCCGATCTCGCCGACCATGTGGGCCGTCTCGAACCTCGGGTCCGGGACGGCTCTCCCCACGGCGGTCTCCTCGTCGGACCGACGAAAGCGCTGGGCGTCCAGCGCGCTACGCGTCTCCGCCTGTACAGGGGCTCCCACACCCGTCGTATACGAGCGCGCTGCGCGTTCCTCGTCGCCCTCCTCGTCGCCCAAGGTCTCCGGTCAGCGGCCTGGCGGCGGGAACGCAACCGCCGTGCCCCGGCGGGTGTGCCCTCCCGGTCCACGAGTCACTGGGCCGTGGCGTCCCAGGCCATCCGGTAGACGGTCATGGTCATCCCTCGGGGAACTCCCTGAGGAGTCCGGGAAGCCCGGTGACCGAATCGATCGTGTGGTCGGCTCCCCCGGCAAGGCCGTCCGCCCGCTGGTCGGCGTACTTGCCCGTGCGCACCTGGACGGTCCTCGCACCTGCGGCGTTCCCTCCGGCGACGTCGGTGGTCGCGTCGTCTCCGACGACCAGACACTCGGTGACCTCGACGCCGAGCGTCGCGGCGGCGAGGGCGAAGAAGTCGGTGGACGGCTTACCGAGCACACGGGCCTGGACACCCGCCGCGTACTCCAGCCCCGCCACGACCGCCCCGGTGTCCAGATGGTCGCCGTCCGCCCGCTTGAAATAGCGTCCGCGTTGCAGCGCCAGTAGCGCCGCGCCGGAGCGCAGAGCACGGAAGGCCCCGTCCAGCAGGGGGTAGCTCAACGTGTCCCGGCAGTCGCCCACCAGTACGTGGGTGAAGGGGGGCTCGTCGACGAGGCAGGGGAAGGACTCCCGCAGGGCCTGCGAGACCACCGCGTACACCCGGGCGTTTGGAGTGGCCGCCACCAGGGACTCGGCGGCCACCACCGGGGTGAACAACTCCTCCTGGCCGATCGGGAGACCGTAACCGGCCAGCCGGGCGAGAGTCCGCCCAGCGGGCTCGGAGTCGGTGTTGGTCAGGAACCGGAGCGCGAGCCCCTGTTCCCGTAGCTCGGTCAGGGCGGCGACGGCACCGGGAATCATCTCCCCGTTGGCGTACAGCGTCCCTTCCAGGTCGAACAGGACGGCGCGCACCGGATACTGCGATCTCATCTCATCTCCATGGGGAGTTCGGGTCGCGCGGCCACCGCGCCCTTGAGGAAGGCCCTCGGGGAGGGGTGACCCCGTACTCACCTCGTGAGGTCTGAGTCCACAACTGGTGGGCGTCAATGAGAACGGGCGAGGCTCCCTAAGACTGGAGACCCGCCCGTTCCTGTGCTGTTTCCCCTTTTCAGCGAACAGATCGCCGATGAGGAGTTGGTGCCCCCTGCAAGATTCGAACTTGCGCTCCCGGCTCCGGAGGCCGGTGCTCTATCCCCTGAGCTAAGGGGGCCAACGAGTGAATAGGCTACCAGCATCCTGGAGGGAACCGACACTCGAAACCCGAAGCGGGTGATCTAGAGGGCAGACAGGCGGGAAGCCCTGGGTGGGCGGCTTGGGACCGGGGTGGAGATCGGACAGGCCGGGGAGAAGATCGCTCTGGGGTGAGGTCAGCCTGCGGGGCGAACGGCGCCCCGGTAACGGGCACGGTAGTAGGGCGAGGTGGCGAAGCTCGTTGTCTTGACGACGTCACCACGTCGTGGGGCGTGAATCATGCGGCCACCACCGACATAGAGCCCCACATGGGCGGGATCTCCACTGCCTCCCCCGAAGAAGACCAGGTCTCCGGGGCGAAGGCGGGAGAACGGCACCCTCCTGCCCTGCCTGAACTGACTGCCGGTGTAGTGGGTGAGCCTGACCCCCGCCCTCGCCCAGGCGTGCAAGGTGAGCCCCGAGCAGTCGAAGCCGCCGCGGGTCGGCCCTGTGCTCGACCCACCTCCCCAGACGTAGGGCCTGCCGATCTGGCGTAAGGCCGCGGTCACGGCCATCCGGCCAGGGGACAACGCGACAGCCGTCCTCACCGGGGATAAACGGCTCGACCATCGCAAGGCGATCCTGCCGGCCGCCTCGCTACGACCTGTGGTCGTCCCGGATCCGCGCGGTTCAGGACCGCTTGGCTCCGGGCTCGCCATCTCGGCGATCTCACCGTCTCCCCTGGCCATGTCGTTCTCGTCGGCATCGTGACCTGTCCTGTCGCCGACCTGACCGCCCTTTACTGCGGCGTCGCTCGTCTCGTCGGCGCCAGCGAGCCCGTCCGAAGCCCTCAGGGAAGGTGGAGCAGGCGGGGAGTCGACCGGACTCCAGGCGTGAGGCCCGAGATCCGTGGACGGAGGATTCGCTTTCACGGGGGCCATGGGGTGAGCGGCCTGCCCGCGGATGGACGTATCGGACCTGGCCGGCCCTGCGGAAGCCTCCTGCGGGGTGTCGCGGCTCGTAGCGGGCTCCGGTGTCAAGGCGGCCGCCCCTGGTGAAGGCACGGCTCTGGCCGTCTCCGCATGGCAGGCGTCCTGTTCGCCCCCGGACAGGCCCTCAAGGAGGCCTGGCGGGCCGCCCATGATGAGCCACCTCGTCCAGCTGTCGGCGGCCTCACGACAGGGTCGGGTCACGGATATCCGGGGGGTGACCACGAGTGCCGCCACAAGAACGGTGACGGTGACAAGGGTCGTGATCATGTGTGGCCTCCTGGGGTCGGTGAACGGTCGAGGCCCAGGATCAAAGAAACGGCGGGGTCGCCAAGCGACCGAACGCGGTTCTGTGGATAACTCAAGTTATCCACAGAACCGCGTTCGGTAACCGCTTCCGCGCGCCTCCGGGCTGAAGATGTTCTCCAACGCCCCGTACGGCGCAGCACCCCGAACGACCGCCCGAGGGAGAACCCCGATGATCGACGCCATCCGTGGAGCGCACGACGGTGACAGCCATCCTGGAGGTGGGAAACCTGACGAAAAACGTCTTCCTGGCCGGTCTCCGCCTGCGGGAACCTGTCGCCCATGAACAGCTCTGTGTACACATCCATCGAAAACCGCGCGGGACACCTCTTCGAGGAGTTAGCCTCACGGCCGTGGGCGAGCCTCTGGGAAAAGTGTTGGTGGTGGATGACGACGAGGTCATCCGACAGCTCATCGCGGTCAATCTCACCTTGGAGGGGTTCCAGGTCGAGACGGCCTCCGATGGGCAGGACTGCCTCGATCGGGTGCTGGACGTGCGGCCCGATGTCATCACGCTCGACGTCATGATGCCCAGGCTCGACGGCTGGATGACGGCGACAAGGCTGCGCGGCGACGAGGAGACGAGCCACATCAAGGTGGTGCTGATCACCGCACGGGCACAGGAGGACGACAAGCGGCGTGGGCTGGGGATCGGTGTCGACGCCTATCTCACCAAGCCGTTCGACCCGTCCGAGCTCATTCAGGTCGTCCGCGACCTGGCCCTGGCCGCCCACAACGGCTGAACCCGCTCCCCGAACGGCACAAGCCTGCCTGTCGTGGCCGTCCCAGCCGGGCGGCACGACCGATAACGGCCGCCCAGCACGCCGAGCAAGATCACATACCTCCGGACTCCGGACAGACGCCTGCCCGGGAACGCCCCAAGAACCCGCCGTTCGCTCAGAAGCCTCAGCCTCCCGACCGAAGATCATCTTCGGCGTCGAACTCGAAACCCTCGATGCCGCTCCTTTGAAACCTCCGCGTTCCAGAACCTCGGCGCCGAATCCAAGTAAGCGAACACCTCAGGAAAAGACTCGAAGACGCCACGGGCTCTCTTGACCCACTCCATCCATGGCGTATTCTCCGGGCGGAACGCCTCCCGGATGAGAACGTTCCCTTTCAATGAAATGAAGAAGTCGCACATGAGCTCCGGGAATCACCGCGATATCCGGTTCTGGCGTGCTCTTCTTGTCACCGCGATCGCCGTTCCCACAGGACCGCTGACGACGATTCCCGCCGCACACGCGGACGGCGGCTACACCGGCTCCGACGGGACCCGACACGAGATCTCCCCGGCGCTGGGCTGGAGCATCCTGGCCGGCGACCGCACAGGCCAGGGAGACGGCGGATCAGCCCAGGTCACGATCACCTCCGGCCCCTACGCCGGGACCTAATCCCGCCACGTGGTGAAACGGCCCGCCTACCCTGCTGAGTGCGAGTCGCCACTGAGTCCTGCGCCGTGTCTACAACAAGACAGGTTCACAACAAAGGCGGGCCCACCTATCGAAGCCCATCAAAACCCTCGAATCCCTGTTCCCGCCGGGTGATATCACTAAAGGAAAACCAAGGACAGATCTCAGAGAAGGCCCCGCTTACGCGCGAGAGCGGCGGCATGCGTTCGAGAGGAGACACCGAGTTTGCCAAGAATGTTGGAGACGTGCACACTCACGGTCTTCTGGGCGATGAACAGCCGTTCGCCGATCTCGCGGTTGGGCAGGCCCTCGGCGACCAGGGCCAGCACCTCCTGTTCGCGGCTGGTGAGCAGGCTCTGCTGGGCGGTGACGAACCTGGCGCGTTGTCCCAGTTCGGCCAGAGCCTTGGCCAGAGGTTTGGCACCCAGGGAGTCGGCGGTCTCGACAGCGAGTCGCCACTCCTCAAGCGCGGCGGCGCGATCTCCTGAGGCAAGCAACGCCTCGGCCAGCCGCCACCGCGCGCGTGCGGTCTCGTAGACAAAGGCGGGGTCGAAGATCTCGACGACCCGACGCCAGGCCTGGACGTCGAAACGGCCGTTCGCGCGGTGCCACTCGGCCTCGGCACGTGCCATCCATCCGTGTCCCTCGGTGCCCATCCCTGCCCTGACCGCACCACGGGCGCGGGCGAGCAGTTCGTCGGCCCCTTCGGTGCGGCCAAGGTCGGCCAGTGCCCACAGCGCGACGGCGCTGATACGGATCACCCCGAGGTCAGCGGGGTAGATCGTGTCCAGTACAGCGGTGGCATGCTCCAGGGCGAGCTCGGGGTCGCCCTGCCAGAGGGCGTGCTCGGCGGCCAGGCCGCGTGACATGTAAGCGACAAGGGGGTCGGACCAGAACGGCCTGAGCCAGGCGAGACGCTGCTCAACCTGAGGCGCCCCTGAGGCGACCTCCACGAACAACGCGAAGGAGGACAACACGGCTTCGGCGACCCTGCCGACCCTGGCGCCGAACCCGGCGGCCATCTCCGCGGCGCGGGTCCACTCTCCTGACGAGTAGTGGACGAGCAGCCACAGGAACCGCAGGTCGGTGCCGTAGGTGCTCCACGACAGTCCGGTGCGTTCGGCCAGCCGTACACCACGCTCGGCTGTCTCGGCCGCACTCGCCATGAATCCGCGCTCGTATCGCGTCCGGGCGTGGTGGAACAGGGCGCGCAGGTCCATGGCCAGGTCGCCGGAGTCTCGCAGGACGACGGAGTCGAGCAGCTTCTCGGCTTCTTCGACGTCCCCCTCGTATTCGGCGCAGAGGGCGAGAACGAGGATCGCTCCCTTCTCGGCGTCGCTCGTCCCGGTGGCCCTGGCCACCCCGAGCGCGCGTTCGGCCAGCACCTTGACCTCGGCCGGTCGTGGTGGCCAGGCGAGTGTGCGGGAGAGCGTGGCCAGTGCCCTGGCCAGGTCAGGGCTGTCCGGAGGTGCCGCATCGACGGCCGCCCTGGCGGCGGCGACCGCGCCCTCGACGTCGTCGGAGTCGTAGAGGTAGTAGGCGAGCCGCTCGTAGATCTCCGCCGAGGGGGTGAGAGAACGCAACTGGGCTATGGCCCGGTGGTTGTCGCCCATGTCGGCCGCGACGGCGGCGGTGCGCAGTGTGAGCCGTACGCGGTCGGTCCCGGCGCGCTGTTCGGCGTCCGGGACGCGGTCCCACAGGCTGAGCGCCTGCTCGAAGTGGCGGTGGGCCTCCGCGGGGGCGCCCAGACGTTCGGCCCTGCGTCCCGCCTCCACCGACGCGGACAGGCCTTCGGCGAGGTCGTGGCCCGCGAGGTAGTGGTAGGCGAGTTCGGCCGCCGCTCCCTGACGGGCCGTGAGCAGGCGGGCGAACTCGGAGTGCAGTCTGATCCGCTCACCGGGCAGCAGGTCGGTGTAGACGGCCTCCTGGAGCAGGGCGTGCCGGAAGGCGTAGCCGTACTCGCCGTCGGGGCGGAGCAGCCCACGCGAGACGATCTCCCGCATGGCCTCGTCGAAGGCCAGGTCAGGCGGGCCGGAGGCCTCCTGGAGGAGGTCGTGGTCGACCCGCCTTCCCGCGACGGCGGCGCCGCGCAGCACCCGCTGGGCCTCGTCGGAGAGCACTTCGGCCCTGGACAGCAACAGGCCCGCGAGGTCGTCGGTCATCGAGGAGCCCTCGGTCACGGCTTCGAGCAGCTCGGCGCCGTAGAACGGGTTGCCCTCGGCTCGTTCGGCGACCTCGTCCATGACCCGGGCGTCGGTGCCGCCGAGGGCCGCGAGATAGTCGGCCATCTCGGCCTGGTCGAGCGGGGTCAGTTCGACGGAGGTCACCGAGGGCAGGAGTCTGAGCTCGGCGAGGACCCGGCGCAGTGGGTGGCGTCGATGCAGGTCGTCGGTCCGGTAGGTGCCGACCAGCAGCACACGTTCGGTCTGCAGCATCCGGCTGAGGAAGACCAGCAGGTCACGGGTCGAACGGTCGGCCCAGTGCAGGTCTTCGAGCACCAGCAGCATGGGCCGTACGGCCAGGAAGCCGAGCATCGACCCGAACAGCCGCTGCTGGGTGAGGCCGGAGGCGCTCTCGGTGCCCGGGTCGGTGCCTCCCGGCAGCAGCCTCCCCAGGACGGGACGGGCGTCGATCTCCGCACGCAGCTCGGCTGGGGCGCCGCGCAGGGCGTCGGCCAGCGGGAGGTACGGCAGCGCGTCACCCAGTTCGGCGCACTGACCGACCAGTACGGCGAAGCCGTCCCGTCTGGCCTGCTCGGCGAGCTCCGTGACGAGACGTGTCTTGCCGATGCCCGCGTCACCGCCGACCAGGGCGACACCCGCGAGGCCCTCGGAGGCCGCGCGGAGCAGCGCGGCGAGCCTGCCCAGCTCGGACGAGCGTCCGATCAGGACTCCGCTCGAAGCGGTGCCCGAAGTGGCGCCCAGAACACCGTTCGAAGCTCTCTGTCCCACCTGGTGAGTATGCCACCGTGCGTCGACAAAGTTGATGGCCCGTTCCATAGGACCGAAACGCTCTTATGGTTGGGGCATGGTCTCGATGTCCACGTTCCTGGTCTTCGTGGTCGCATCCTCGGCGCTCGTCCTGATTCCGGGGCCGAACCACCTGTACATCGCCGCCCGGAGCATCGCCCAGGGCAGGTCCGGCGGGATCGCGAGCGTGTTCGGCGTCGGGACGGGCACGCTGGTGCACATCGCCGCCGCGGCCGCGGGACTGTCCTATGTGATCGCCAGGTCCGCAACGCTCTTCAACGTGATCAAGTGGGCCGGGGTGGCCTACCTGGCCTATCTCGGGCTCAGGGCGTTGGTCCGCAGGCACGAGGAGGCCTCCTACGAGACCCGGCCCCAGCCGCTTCGCGCGATCTTCCTGGAGGGCATGGTGGTCAACCTGCTCAATCCCAAGGTGATCCTGTTCTTCCTGGCCTTCCTTCCACAGTTCGTGCACCCCGAGGCGGGGTCGGTCCCGTTGCAGGTCGTGGTCCTGGGTGTCACCCTCCTACTCCTCGGCATGGTCTCGGACATGGTCTACGCACTGGGGGCGGGAATGCTCGGCTCCAGGCTCCGTGGCCGTTCGAACACGGTCGGGCGCCTCAGCGGAGTGGTCTACCTGGGCCTGGGGGTCGCGACGGCGCTCGCCGGACGCTCGGTCTGAGAGATCAGGCTCCGCCTGAGAGGCCGGACGTCCATCTGAGAAACCGAACACGCGACCAGAGAGACCAGGCCCTCGGCCCGGGAAACCCGACGTACGGCCAGAGAGGCCAGGCGCCCGATCCGGAAACGGACGCACGGCCTGAGGGATCGGCTCAGCCCGGGAAACCACCCGGACCGGAGGCACAACCCGGCTCGGACCAGCCGCCCGGACCCACCGGGGAGCACGGCTCGACCTGGGAGCACAGGTCGTCGACGAGGCGGGCCAGGGAGCCTGGAGCCGCCAGTACACCCAGGTGGCCACGCCCGGGGATCAGGATGAGCCTGCCGTTCCGGCAGGCACGCAGGAAGTCGCGCTCGTCGGCCCTGAACGGGTCGCGGGAGCCGTTCACCAGCCACACACGGCCGGGGTATGCGGCCAGTGCGGTGAGCTGATCGTGCGCGGCGACGGCCTCGACCACCTGGGGCAGCACCTCGCACGACAGCCCCCCGGCGACCATCGCGGCGGCTGAGGGGGCGGGCAGGAAGCGGCGGAAGCCGTACTCGCTGATCCGGTTGGCCCGAGCGGGGTTCCTCGCGGCGAGCCTGGCGGCGAACCGGTAGACCCCGAGCATCGACTGGCTGCGGGACGTGCAGCCCATGGCCACCAGGCCCGCGACCTTGTCGGGGAAGCGCTCGGCGGTCGCCATGCCGACGTAGCCGCCCAGGGACAGGCCCGCCACGACGGCTCTGCCGCCGAGTGCGTCGATCGCGGCGGACACCGCGGAGACCGCGTCGTCCATGGAGAACGGCTCTCCCGCGCGGGTGCCGTGGCCCGGCAGGTCGACGACCTTCACGGGGCGGTCGAGGTGGTCGATGACGGGGTCCCACATGGTCGCGCTGACCCGGATGCCGTGCAGGAAGACGATTGGCCGCATGGGAGATCTCCAGACATGTCGGACGAACAACCCCATTGAAACACAACGCACCGTTGCGTTGCTATGGTTGGCGCATGGCACCGCGCAAGGAGCAGCAGATCTTCCAGGCGACGCTCGAACTGCTCACCGTGAGGGGATACGAGGGACTGACCATCGAGGGGGTGGCCGAGCGGTCCGGAGTCAACAAGACCACCATCTACCGCTGGTGGCCCTCCAAGGCGGCCCTGCTCGCCGCCGCACTGACCCAGGCGGACCTGCTCCTGTTCGACCCTCCGGACACCGGCACCCTCAGGGGAGACCTGGAGGAGCTGGTGCGAGGGATGGCCACACTCCTGACCACCTCCCCCAGTTCGGACGTGGCGGTGGCGACGCTGGGCGCGGCCGTGAACCATCCCGAGCTGGCCACGGCGGTCCGGCGGTTCTTCACCGACCGGTTCGCCAGGGAGGAGGCGGTCTTCGACCGTGCCCGGCGGCGCGGCGAGCTTCCGGAGACGGCCGATCCGCTGCTGATCGTGGATCTGCTCGGGGGCGCGGTGTGGATTCGGACGATCTTCCGCGGCCTCCCTCTCGACGACGACTTCGCCACCCAGGCGGTGTCCGTCGTCCTTGACGGAGTGCGCTAGAGGCCGAGGTCCCCGGCGATGCCGTCCAGCATCCAGCGCAGGCCTTGCTCGAAGTCCTCGTCCGCCGCGGCGGGGTCGGCGGGGCCGGAGGCGATCTCGTTCACCAGTGGCGCGAGGTTGGGGAACTCGCCGCTTTCGAGAAGCTCACGTAGGTATGGCCGCATGAGGGCCTCGCGCTCCTGCGGTGTCCAGGTGTATCCGCTGCGCCCCTCCCCCCGCAGCGTCTCCCTGATCACGAACCCCAGCGCGTAGTCGTCGATCGCGGCGATGATCCGCCACTTCTGCTCGGGCGGGATCGGCAGTCCGGAGAGCGCGGCCAGTGACTGCTCCCCGTGCCGCAGGCCGTTCGGGCCGACCTGGGGACGGCTGGCGACAAGATCGACCAGCCAGGGATGGCGCCGGATCGTCTCCCGCGTGCGCCGTACGACGGCTGAGATCGCCTCGCGCCAGTCGTCGGGCAGTTCCCCCTCGACCAGGATCTCCGCGTTCGTCTCGTCGGCCATGAGGTCGAGCAGGTCCTCCTTGCGCTCGATATGGGTGTAGAGGCTCATCGCCCGCGCCCCGAGCTCGGTGGCGATCCTGCGGATGGAGACGGCGTCGAGCCCCTCGGCGTCGGCGACCTCGATCGCGGTCCTCACGATCGCCTCGCGGGTCAGTTTCGGACGGCGCCCGGCCGTCTCACGTGCCCAGACCGGCCCCTGCGCCTGTTCGGTTCCCATCCGAAGAGTGTACGGCGTAGCGCATGGGCGCTACAGTGTACGGAAAACCGATACAACGTACGGAACGGTGATCTGGATGACCGTCACCCAAGCCCGATCCGACCCCGCACTGCGCGCCGTCTCCATCACCGTGGTGCTCGGCACGATCATGACCATGCTGGACGCGACCATCGTCAACGTCGCGATCGACGTTCTCGGCCGTGACCTGGGTGTCCCGCTCAGCACCGTCCAGTGGACGGTCACCGGCTACGTGCTCGCCCTGTCCATGACGATCCCGGTGACCGGATGGGCCATCGGGCGCTTCGGCGCCAAGACGACCTGGATCGCCTCGCTCGCGATCTTCGGAGCCGGGTCGGTCCTGTGCGGGGCCGCCTGGTCCGTGGGCGCCCTGATCGCCTTCCGCGTGCTCCAGGGGATCGGCGGCGGGCTGCTCATGCCGATCGCACAGACCCTGCTCGCCCGCGCCGCGGGCCCCGAAAGGCTGGGCCGGGTGATGGCCGTGATCTCGGTCCCGTCGATGCTCGCCCCGGTGCTCGGGCCGCTGCTCGGCGGGGTGCTCGTCGACCACCTGAGCTGGCGGTGGATGTTCTACGTCAACGTCCCGGTGTGCGTGGTCGCGTTGCTGCTGGCCGTACGGCTACTGCCCGGTGACCGGGAGCGCGACGCCGGGCGGCTGGACCTGCTCGGTCTGGTGCTGCTGTCCCCCGGGCTGGCCGCGCTGGTCTACGGACTGTCACAGTTCGGTGAGGCGGGGGGCGGTACGCGGGCGGTCCTGGGACTCGGCCTCGGCGCCGCGCTCGTCGCGGTCTTCGTCACGCACTCGCTGCGCCGGGGCACCGGCGCCCTGATCGACGTGGGTCTCTTCCGCGACAGAGGGCTGACCACCTCCGCGGCGTCCCTGTTCTTCTACTCCGTCGGGGTCTTCGGTGTGCTGCTGCTGGTGCCGCTGTACTCGCAGAGCGTCCCGGGAACGGGCGTGCTGGACGCGGGCCTCCTGATCGCCCCGATGGGCGTGGGCGCGATCGTCACCATGCCGCTGGCCGGACGGCTCACCGACCGGCTCGGCGCCCGGCTGCCCGGGGTGGCGGGCATCGTGACCGTGCTCGCCGGGACCCTCGCCTGCGCCGTGATCGGCCCGTCGGTCGCCGCGCTCTTCGTGATCGGCCTCGGGCACGGTCTCGTCACCCCGTCGATCATGGCCTCGGCCTACCGCACCCTGCCCAGGGCGGCCGTTCCGGGTGCCGCGACCGCCTCGCAGATCGTGATCAGGGTGGGCAGCGCGCTCGGCGCCGCCGTGACCGCGGTCGTCCTGCAGGCACTGACCCGTTCGTACGGCACCGCCGCCTTCTCCGGTGGCTTCACCTGGACTCTGGTGATCATCGCCGTGGCCCTGGTGCCCGCCCTGGTGATCCCCCGCCACCGACCGGCGTGACAGTTCCGTGAACGGTCAGCCGGACAGGGCCCCGGGGATGCGGTCGAGGATGGGGTACGGCATGAGCCCGTAGGCGTAGAAGTCGACCGCGTCCGCCCCGGCGACCTTGGCGGCCCTGACCTTGGCGGCCAGCCGTTCCGCCGAGTCGGTGTCCGGCATTCCGGGCCGGAGCACCGCCCGCAGCTCCTTGCCCGTGGAACGACGGTAGGCCACCAGGTCGTCGGCGACGCGCTCGGCGTCGCGGGCGTAGGCGAGCACTCCGAGCGAGGGGACCAGGTCACCCAGGGCGACCAGGTCGACGCCGAGCTGCCAGGAGTCGTGCGCGGACAGCCCGGAAGGGGGGAGACCGTCCATGTAGCCCTTCGCCGCGCCGGTCGCGTCGAGGAAGACGAACCTGGTGCCCTCCGCGGTGACCGCGGCGGAGACCTCGGAGACCAGCGAGGTCACCACCTCGGAGCGGGCCCGCGCGTAGGAGACGACCTCGGGCCCCGCGTAGGCGGTCAGCGCCGCCCTGGTCACCTCGCCCTGCGCGGGCGGGTCGCCGTCGAGGACACCGCCCACGATCCTGGCGCACTCCTCCCTGGCGACCTCCGCGTTGACACCGAGGTCCGCGGCGCGGCGGATGCAGAAGTCGCAGAAGCACAGGCCCAGAAGGAAGACGTCCATCGGCCCGAGCGGCACGAAGCAGCGGTCGTTGTGGTAGCCGCAGCCGAAGGTGCCGAAGTGCAGCGCCTCGGCGACCACACTGTCCACCCCCTGCCTGGCCACGGCCCTGCCGAGCGCCACCGCGTAGCGGCGCACGTCGGGGTTGGAGGGGCACAGCTCGGCGGGCGAACCCCGGTCACCGAAGCAGTTGCGCACGGTGACGTCGGGGTTGGCCAGGCCGAGTGTGGTGTTCTCCAGGAAGACGGTCCAGCCGTGCAGCTTCAGGCCCCGCTCCGCGGTGGCCAGACGCAACGCGGCCAGGGGCTCCTCCTCGGCACCCGCCTGCACAGGCGGGACGAGGCGGAGCCCGTCGAACAGGTCGGCCGGCGGAAGGAAGTGGACGCCGTCGTCACGCACGGTCACCCGGGGGCGGCCGTGCGGGGTGACGTCGCGAGCGCGGTGATAGGCGGCGGCGACGGTCACGCCCGCCACGCCGTACCCGGTGACCCGGTCGAGGACCGCCTCAAGGCCCTCACCCCGCACGTCCTCGACGTAGACGTATAGCGAGCTGTCCAAACCGCCGCCTTCCCACGCAGTCGGTCAGACTCTAACGTGCCTTGTAAGCGACGAAGTCGATCTCGACGAGGATGTCCATCAAGTCGGAGCCGACGGTCGTACGGACCGGGTACGGCTGGGTGAAATACGACTTGTACACCTCGTTGTAGGCGGCGAAGTCCCGCTTCAGGTGCTGAAGGTGGACGGTCGACTTGACCACGTCGTCGAACCCGAGACCGTGGGCCGCCAGGATCGCGCCGAGGTTGCGCATCACCTGGTGGGTCTGCTCGGCCACGTCGGTGCCGACGACCTCACCGGTCTTGGGGTCGAGCGGGCCCGCGCCGGAGGTGTAGACGAAGTCACCGACCACGAGGCCCTGTGAGTACGCCCCGACCGGCGCGGCGCCCTCGTCCGTCCGCAGTTCCTGCTTGCCACTCATGTCACAACTCCTTAGGAGACTCTCTACGACAACGACAGAACGTCAGAAATAGGTCGTGATCAGATCGACGACCGTGTGGTCGTCGTCCACGACCGGGATGACCCGCCACTTGTCGAAGGCGGTGCACGGGTGGGAGATGCCGAAGGAGACCAGGTCTCCGGGCTTCACCGTCGAGTCCGGCGTGAGCCGCAGGATCGCGTGCTGGTCCTGGACCTTGAGCACGGTCGCGCCCTCGACGGCCCCCTTGGGCACCGGCAGCCCCTCGTCGAAGGGGGCGTCCCGCTTGCCGAAGCCCACCACGGCCAGACCGGGTTCGGGCACACTCAGCACGTACGCCCACACCTCAAGCGCCGCCCGCAGTTCCCCCTCGATCCGGTTGTACGGCGTGCGCTCGCGGTAGTAGCCGTCGTCGTGGGAGACGTAGGCGCCGCTGCGCAGCACGACCCTGGCCTGGCAGGTGGCCAGCTCCCTGCCGATCACGTCGAACCACTGGCTGCCGCCGACCGACAGGATCGGGTCGCGCACCCGCAGGTGCTCCAGCGCCTCGACCAGCCTGCCGAGGTAGGCGCGCACCTCCTGCGCGTTCCCCAGCCCGCCCTCGTAGCCCGCGACGCCCACCAGTTCGACGCCGGACGCCTCCTGGGCCGCCGCGGCGACCTCAAGGAAGTCGGAGAGCGTACGGCAGCCCGCCCTGCCGCCCTCGTGTCCCAGCTCGACCAGCACCTGGAACGGCCTGCCGCCCGCGTGCCGGGAGAGTGTCTCGACACCGGCGACCGAGTCCGCGAAGCAGAGGAACTCGAACGACGGGTCCTGGTCCAGCTGGGCGGCGATCGCGTCGAGGCCCGCGGGGTCGAAGACCTGGTTGGCGATGAGGACGCGTGACACGCCGAACTCGCGCAGGGTCAGCGCCTGGCTCGGGGTCGCGACCGCCAGCCCCCACGCGCCCGCCTCAAGCTGGGCTCTGACCAGCTCCGGCGACATGGTCGTCTTGGCGTGCGGGGCGAGGAGCAACCCGTGGTCGGCGGCGAATCCCGCGAGTGTGGCGATGTTGTGTTCGAGCGCGTCACGGTTGGCCACCATCACGGGGAAGCTGAAGGCTCCCCCGAACAGTGAGGACCCGACCGCCCGACTGGGATCGACGATCCCCTTCACGTGTTACCCCCTTCGCTTCCCTTGCTGGACCCTATCCGTCAGGGTCTGATCGCCCTTCCGGGGGTGGCCCCGGTGAGCGTTCCTCCGGCGAGCACCGCGACTCCGGAGACGAGGACGTCGTCGACACCGGCCGCGGGGACGCGGGGGTCGGCGTAGGTGGCCAGGTCCTGGACGCGGGCGGCGTCGAGAACGACGACGTCGGCCACCTGACCCGCGCGGATCAGGCCCCTGCCGGTCAGGCCGAAACGCCGGGCGGGGTGGGAGGCGAGATGGACGGCGGCCTGCTCCAGGGTCAGGTCACCGGTGTCGCGGACGTGGTGGCCGAGCATGCGGGCGAAGGCCCCGTAGCCCCTGGGGTGCGGATGCCCTCCGACGTAGATGCCGTCGGAACCACCGGTGTGGGCGGGATGCCGCAGGATCGCGCGGACCGACTCCTCCCCTTCCGGTCCCTCGTCGGGGCGGGCCATCACGCACCCGGCCTCAAGGCGGGTCGCGACCAGGATCGCGCGGCAGAACTCACCCGGTTCCGCGCCGGCCCGCTCCGCCGCCTCGGGCAGCGTCAGCCCCTCCGCCCACTCGGCCCCCGGGACGTGCGAGAGGGTGATCCTCGGCCAGATCGTCTCGTCCCACTCGATCCGCTCGGACTCCAGCAGACTGAGCGCCCTGTCCGTGTCGGCGGCCGGAATCCACGACGGCAGCGCGACCATCGCCAGGATCGTGCTGCCCCGCAGGTAGGGATAGGTGTCGAAGGTGACGTCGAGACCTTCGTCGCGCGCCCGGTCGACCATCGGCAGCAGGGTCGCCGCCGGACCGTGGTAGTGCGAGACGTGCACGGCGGCGCCCGAGCGCCTGGCGATGTCGGTCACCTCGGTCATCCCGGTCGTGGCATTGACGCCGTAGCCGCGCATGTGCGTGACGTACGGCAGAGCGCCGAGGGGCGCGCAGAGCGCGGCCAGCTCGGCGGCGTCCGCGTAGCGTCCCGGGGCGTACTCCAGGCCCGTGGAGAACCCGGCCGCCCCCTCGGACAGGCCGCGCTCGACCCGGGCGAGCATGGCGGCGAGCTCGTCGGCCGACGCCGCCCGTTCCGCGGCGCCCATCACGTCGTAGCGGATCGTGCCGTGCGGCAGCAGGTAGACGGTGTTGAGCGCGCTCGCCCCGTCGTAGCCCGCCAGCAGCTCCGCCACGCTCAGCGGGCCGTCCGCGTGGGGGTGGGCGCCGTTGACCGCGGCGAAGTAGCGGGTGACGTAGGCGAAGGCCTCGGGGGTCGAGGTGGGGGCGAAGGACAGGCCGTCCTGACCGAGGACGAAGGTCGTCACGCCCTGGCGCAGCGCGGCGAGCTGCACCTCCGGGTCGAAGACGAGGGCGTCGCCGTGGACGTGGCAGTCGATCAGACCGGGCATGACGTGGCGCCCAGAGGCGTCGATCACCGTCGCGGCCTCCGCCCCCGTCAGTCTGCCGACCGCGGTGATCTCGCTCCCGGTGATCCCGACGTCCGCCAGAAAGGCCGGGGCGCCGGTTCCGTCCAACACCCAGCCGTCTCTGATCAACACATCAAAGGACATGCTCGGATTCAATCATTGAAGAGGGATTCCGTGCATCTTCGAGCGTTCCAGCCGTCCGGGGGTGACTCGCCGTGACACCGGAGGCGGTCGGCGAGTCCCCGCCGGAATCAGTCGTACGGCCCCCGGGAGGAGGTGGTCGCGCACTCAGGGCCGGAGAGCACCGGGCGTTCGGCCAGCAGATCCCTGGCCCGCTGGCGGGCGAGGTTCCATCCGTTCCACGGGTCGGGGGCCGCGAGGTCGTTGGCGGCGACCACGTCCCGCAGCACACAGCTGCGCATCGGCTCGGGCAACCGGTCGAGCGCGGGTACGGCCTCCGCCCCGAGGTCGCCCAGGTAGGCCTGGTCGAGCCGTTCGACACCCCGGATGGCGACCTGGGTCTCGGCGACCCGCAGGTCGGGGTTCCACACGGCGAACGCCAGCAGCGCGACCCCGGTCATCATCACCATCGCCCTGGGCAGCCATCCCGCGTGGCCACGCCGGGTGAGCCGTACCGCCCCCGCGGCCAGGACCAGCACGAAGACGGCGCCCAGCCACCAGATCGCCGCCTCGACCGAGGCCCGCAGCCGGGAGAAGCCGTAGGCGTCGACGTAGAGGTCGAGACGGTGCAGCGCGGAGGCCAGGACCACCAGGGTCAGCGCGCAGAGCAGGCCGAGCAGGCCAGCCATCAGCCACCTCTCACGCCCCCCGAGATCGACCAGGACCGAGGCCGCCGCCACGATGGCCAGCACGAACACGCTGACGATGACGAGCTGGAAGAACCCTGACCTGGCGTACTCGGCGTAGGTCAGCCCCACGGCGGAGACCACCCACCGGGTGCTGCCGAACAGCACGGTCAGCTGCATCCCCACGAACACGGCGAACAGCAGGTTGAGAGCGACCAGCGGAGGCACCCACAGGCTCCGGCCGACCGTGAGCCGCAGCGTGGGAACCCTCGGTTCGGCCACGGGACGCAGGCCGACCAACACCGCCGCGGCGACCAGCACCCCGAAGACCGCGAACAGCACGATCCGCACCGGCATCGACGCCGCCCAGTCCTGCGCCAGCAGAATCCGTTCGACGGCGTCGGCGAAGACCGCGTCCGCCGAAACGAACAGCCCGCCGAAGAGCAGTACGAGCACCAGGCTCAGCCCGACCCCGACCAGCGCGGGCACCACTCGTCTGCGCAGGGACGCCCCCTTGACCGACTCCGCGAGGAACCACGGCACGGGCGGTAGCGCGATCAGCACCGAGGCGGCGCCCCTGACCACCCCGAGCCAGCCGCGTCCCACCCCCGACAGGGCGAGGGCGGCCAGCAGGAACCCGGCCAGCAGGAGCGAGGCGACCAGCCAGTCCGAGTCCCTGAACACCGCGACCGTGACGAGTCCATACGCGACCACCCCCAGCCCTGCCGACCACGGTGTGATCCGGTGCCGGGCGACCGGCAGAACCGCCACACCCATGGCGACGGCGACGAGCACGAACCCCAGCCCGATCCGGCTGTACGGCAGGGCCAGCGCCGCGACGAGGCCGACACAGGCGCCGGCGGCGAGCATCCAGCGGGGGGTGGCGGGCAGCTCTGGCCTGGGGAACAACGGCGGGGCCACATATCCCCCCGGCGGCCCTCCCGAGCCCTTTCCCGAAGGACCCCCGAAGGGACTTCCCGGCACGCTCCCCGCGAGGGCTCCCGGAGAACTTTCCGACGTCCCTCCCGGGAGGCCTTCCAGCGTGCCGTCCGGGGAGCCTCCCGAGGAGCCCGTCCCCCGCTCGCCACCGGTGGTTTCCCGCGTGGCGCCGGTCGCTCGCGCGCCCCACGGCCCGCTGCCGTGCCCCGCCGGCCTCGGTATGACGGGACGCTCCGGGAGGCTTCCCGCGGCCCTGGCGTAGGAGTCGGTGATCCCGAGCACCGTGCCGACGAACCCGCCGCCCAGCGTGATCAGGAAACCGGCCAGCGCCCCCAGCAGCGGGCTCATCGAGGCGATGATCAACCCCGTGACCACCCCGCAGACCAGTCCGGCGATCCCGCCGCCGAAGAGTCCGGCGAACGCCCCCGCCCAGTTGCGAGGCGGCCGGGACCGACGGGGGACCTCCGGCATCGGCCCCCACGCGGCGGACCGATACGACCCGCCCACCGCGGGTCTCCGCTCGGAGGACAGATGCGACTCGTCTGCCCTCGGCTGCTCACGCGCTGAGGACTCGCTCGCCACCGGCCCGTTCGCCGAGGACGAGTACGGCCCGCCCACCGGCCCCCGCTCAGAGGACAGCCGTGACTCACCCGCCACCGGCCCGTTCGCCGAGGACGGGTGCGGTTCACCCGGGGCCGACGGCTCCGCCGCCCCGGGCTCGGTCCTCCGGGGAGGTTCACCGTCTCCTTCGGCGTACCGCGCGAATCCGGCTGCGCCGGCGCTTTCCCTGGGTCCGGCCAGACCACCCTCGACGGCATCGGAGAGCTTCGCGTTCTCACCGGTTCCCCCGGCCCGGTGGGCGAGCCCGGCGGACTTGCCGGATTCCGTGATCTCCGGCGACCCCGTCCCCTCGGAGGAAGGCACGGCTTTCCCGGCCTCGTCCGAATCGCCGTGTTCCCGAAGCGCCTCAACCCCCGAGTCCCCGGTGGATTCCGCCGTCTCAGGGAGCCGTGGGCCTTCCCCTCGCGCCTTGGCGGGGTTGCCGGGCGTTTCGGATCCCGCGATCTCCCGAAAACCAGATCCCTCGACGGGCGCCTCGTCCTGGGAGAGCCGGGCGCCTCCCGTGGCACCGGTACGGCCGGTGGCGTCGGCCGGTCCGCGCGACGCCCGGGTGAGGGTCGAGGCCGAAGAACTTTCCGGAAGGTCGACCACGACACGGCAGCCCCCGCCGTCCTCGACGTGGATGCAGCCGCCGTGCAGCTCGACGATCTCCTTGACGATGGCCAGCCCGAGGCCTGCGCCGCCCACGTCCGCCGCCCGCCCGGCGTCCAGCCGGGAGAAGCGCTCGAACGCCCGAGCCCGGTCCTCCTGCGGGATGCCCGGCCCCTGGTCGGTCACGCGCAGCCGTACGCCGTTCTCCCGTGGGGAGGCTCCGAGCACCACGACCCCGCCCACGGGGCTGTGCCGTACCGCGTTGTCCAGCAGGTTCGCCAGCACCTGCGCCAGCAGGTCGGGGTCGGCGTGGGCGCTCAGGCCCGCGGGCACCTCACAGCGGGCGGTGACGCCCTCCCTGGCGAGTACGGCTTCGCGCAGCGCCTGTTCGCACAGCGGCCGGAGCTCGACCTCCTCAAGCTCGATCGGCCTGGCCCCGGAGTCGAGACGGGACAGGTCGAGAAGCTGGGCGACCAGTCTGCCGAGCCGCTCCGTCTGGGACAGGGCGGTTCCCAGCGTGACGGGGTCGGGCGTCGAGACGCCGTCGACCACGTTCTCCAGGACCGCCCTGAGCGCGGTGATCGGTGTGCGCAGCTCGTGGCTGACGTTGGCGACCAGCTCGCGCCGCTGCCGGTCGACCTCGCCGAGGTCGGCCGCCATCGCGTTGAAGGCACGGGCGAGTTCGCCGACCTCGTCACGTGAGGTGGCGGCGACGCGCAGACCGTAGCGGCCCTTGGCGATGGTCTGCGCGGCGGCGGCCATCTCACGCAGCGGTTTGGTCATCCCCCGGGCGAGCAACTGCATCATGACCAGGGCGAACGCGACGGCGACCGCGACGCGGACGTTGCGCGGATATCCGGCGTTGATGCCGACCTCGTTGGCGACGAACGCCGCGGCGACGGCCAGCAGCATGACCATGCCGATCTTGACCTTGATCCTGCCGAGGAAGTCGAGGGGTCTCAATGGGGCCCGTCCGTTGGTCGAGTGGTGGCGGTTCGGAGGATTTCCGGTACTGAAAGAGGAGCGGGTCAGTTACGGACGAGGGCGTAGCCCACTCCGTGGACGGTCCTGACCACGCCGGGGCCGAGTTTGCGGCGCAGCGCGCGCACGTGGCTGTCGACCGTCCGGGTGGCGGCCGCCTCGGAGAACCCCCAGATGTCGGCGAGCAGCCGTTCACGTTCGTACACCTGGCCCGGCCGCTCGGCGAGACGGCACAGCAGGTCGAACTCGGTCCTGGTGAGCTGCGCCTCCGCTCCCCGCACGTAGACCCGCCGCTCCGCGGTGTCGATCTCGACGTCACCGACCCGGATGACCGTGTCCTCGACGGCGAGCTGGGAGGCCCGCTCCACCCGGCGCAGCAGCGCGTGCACCCGCGCGACCAGTTCGCGCATGCTGAACGGCTTGGCCATGTAGTCGTCCGCGCCGACCCCGAGGCCGACGAGCAGGTCGGTCTCCTCACCCAGTGCGGTCAGCATGAGCACGGGCACCGGCCTGGCGGCCTGCATCCTGCGGCAGACCTCCAGGCCGTCGAGGCCGGGCAGCAGCCGGTCGAGCACGACCACGTCGGCCCCGGCCCTGGCGTAGGCCGTGAGCGCCCCCTCCCCGTCACCCACGACCTGGACGTCGAAGCCCTCGGCCGTCAGCCGGTGCCCCACGGCCCGCGCGATCGTCTCGTCGTCCTCCACCACGAGGACACGTCGTTGTTGGGGGGATGTCATGCCTCGCAGCGTAAAGGGGCCGCGTGCAGATCACCTGTGATGAATTGTGAAGGTTTCGCGCACTCCGCCCGGCCCCCTGACCGACTTCCGGCGCCGATTCCGGCGCCCCGAGCGTCTCGGACATCTCTGATATCTCCGACATCACGGCCAGAGGGCGCGGGCGTGGCCGGAACTACATGAGCACCATCCGGTGGCCGGTGACGCGGTAACCCAGCCGGGCGAACGAGGCGGCCATGGGGACGTTGCCCAGGTCGGTGTTGTCGTAGACCTGGGGCTCACCCTCCGCGGCGAAGATGTGCAGCGCCTCGGTGACCAGATCGCCGGAGTAGCCGTGGCCACGGTGCGCGGGATCGACCCCGACGTAGCCGACCGTCGCCGAGCTGTCGTTGCGGGTCGGCATCACGACGCCGACCAGCGCTCCGGACGCGTCGTGAGCCAGGCGCCAGCGGGAGCGCCCGCCGGGATACCCCGCGAGCGCCGTGAGGGTCTCCCTCGCCGTCGCCTCGGCCCCCTTCTCGGCGCTGGTGCGCCGGTCCCAGGAGTCGAGACTGTCCCCGGCGACCCTGGCGAGCAGGCCGAGCACGGTCTCGTCGTCGTCTGCCGGGGTGAAGGTGAGACGGACCGACCTGGGTGGCAGACCGTACTCGGGAAGCCAGCGCAGGTTGAGCCGTTCGACGGTCCTGCGCCAGCCCAACCGCTCGGCGGCGTCGATCCGGTCGGTCGCGTCCGCCAGCGCGTCCGGCTGCTCCTGCCAGCCGACGGGCAGGAACAGGTGGTACTCGGGCCGGGTGTCCCCTTCGGGAAACAGCCCCGTAAGGGCGGCCTCCAGCAGGGCGGCGCCCGTCTCGACCCGGTCGTCACCGTGGCCGGGGTCGAACCAGTCGAGAAAGGCCGGACGGTCGGAACCCTCAGGGGCCCAGAAGGCTGCACGCGCGACCACCTCGTCGCCACGCGACGCGACCCAGACCCACCCCGACCGGTAGCCGAGCTCCTCGAAGGGCCGGGGACGCAGGCCGACTCCCGATGCGGGCACCGGACCGTAGCGGTGGAACAGGGGGAACTCGTCCGCCTGGAGCGGACGGAACAGCAGATCGGACATGTGAAACTCCAGAAAGCATGTGCGCCTCCCGGATCTCAGGTGGTCTGCCACCCAAGACGGGGACGCGTGATCAGATCGGTGGGCATCTGTTCCTCACTCCTTTCTTTCCAGGGCCGGCCTCCTGAGGACCGGCGGGCAGACGTTAACCGGCCGAGCGACCCGCGCTCAACCGGATAAACCGGCCTCCGAGCGGGGTGCAGCCGCCTCCCCGGAACCGTCACCGTGGGCATCACGCCGACAGAATGGCCCGATCCGGGAACGGCCGTCGGCACCGAATCCCGTTCTGTGGATAACTCCGCACCCCGTGCGCGGCCACCTTTCGTTTCAGCAAGTCCTCATTCATTGGTTCATATGGCGCTAAGTGGCTATGTTGCTGTCCGCGATGGGACGGCGAACGGGGTGGGTGGGATCGACACTCAAGTGCTAGCGGGCCGCTATCGGCTGCTCAACCCCCTCGCTGAGGGCGA
This sequence comes from Streptosporangium sp. NPDC000239, assembly GCF_040300765.1. Lineage (NCBI taxonomy): Bacteria > Bacillati > Actinomycetota > Actinomycetes > Streptosporangiales > Streptosporangiaceae > Streptosporangium > Streptosporangium sp. NPDC000239. Next base: position 366,205 of record NZ_JBEPEI010000002.1, read on the forward strand.
CACGGGGGCGGTCTGGCTCGCCGCTGACGAGATGCTCCGCCGTGACGTGGCGGTCAAGGAGGTACGGCTCCCGCCGGGCCTCGACCCCGTCCGGCGGCAGGAGGCGTGCGCCTCCGTTCTCAGGGAGGCCAACCTGGCCGCCCGCCTCAAGCACCCCTCGATCGTGACCGTCCACGACGTGGTGATCGAGCACGAGCGTCCCTGGCTCGTCATGGAGCTGTTGTCCGGAGCCTCCCTTGAGGAGACCGTCAGCAGACGGCAGCCGCTGCCTGTGCACCAGGTCGCCAGGGTCGGCGTGGGAATCCTCAGCGCGCTGGCCGCCGCGCACGCCGCCGGGGTCGTACACCGGGACGTCAAGCCGGGCAACGTCTTCCTCACCCGCACCGGGCGGGCCGTACTGACCGACTTCGGCTTCGCGGCGGTCGAGGGAGAGGAGACGGCCGGACGCACCGGCCAGCTGATCGGCTCCCCCAACTACATCGCCCCGGAACGCCTGCGCGGCGAACGCGGCGGCCCCGCCTCCGACCTGTGGTCGCTGGGCGCGACACTCTACTTCGCCGTCGAGGGAACACCCCCGCACCCGGCGGAGAGCCCCGTGGCGGCGATCGGCCGGGTGCTGACCGACCCCGCCAGACCTCCCGAGCGGGCGGGGCATCTCGGCCCGCTGCTCATGCGGATGCTCGCCCCCAGGGCCGAGGAACGGCCCTCCTTCGAGGAGGCCGCCCGCATCCTGCAGGAGATCGCCCTCGGCCGCCCCGGCGCCGAGGTGGCCGTCGTCTCCCCCGCCCCCGAGTCCCTCCCCCCGGCGGAACCCGAGGCGGCGCCCGTCCCCGCGGGCAACCGCGGGCGCACCCTCGTGTGGGCGGCCGTCGAGGTCACGGCGGTCGTCGCGGTCATCGCGGCGACCACGGGGGTGGCCCACTTCGCCTTCGGCCGTACGGTCCAGCAGGGGCCGCCCAGGCTCAGCGAGAAGCCGGGCGCCTTCACCGTCCCGGTGGACCTGTGCGAGCTGATCTCCGCGGCCGACGTCAAGAAGCTCCTGCCCGCCGTGAAGGCCCCGGGCAAGCCGACCAACCAGGGAGGCTGTGAGTGGATGAGCCCTGGAATCGGCCTTGACGTCCAGCCCGCTCCCCCCGGCAAACAGTGGGGCAAGAGCCCACGCCAGGCCCACGAACTCTTCGTCAACCAGCGCAACGGCACACTGCCCAGCGGGCAGATCGGGTGGGGCTGGTCCGAGATCGGGGCGGTCATGCACTCGGCCAGGACCACGGGGCCTCTCACGGTCAAACCCGTGGGTGACGAGGCGTTCGGCTACGACCTGTACGACAACAGGAAGACCGGCAGGCTCGAACAGAGCCACGTGGTCCTCCGCGTCGACAACCTGGTCCTCGACGTCACCTACACGGTGGTCAACGGTTCCAAGGACGGTCCCGCGATCCAGGCGGGCGCCCACACCGCAGCGACCTGGGTCGCGCAGGCACTGAACAAGCAGAAAGCGAGAGGATGAACCGTCCAGACGTCCCGGACTCGCAGGGCAGGCGCTCGGGCAGGCACGCGGTGAACGCGCCCGGTTCCGCGGTGCTCGAACAGTCCTCACTGGAGCAGGTGGTCGAGCGGGCCGGACCGTTGACCCCTCAGCAGGCCGCCACCATCGGCCTGGCCGTACTGGACCAGCTCGTGGCCGTGCACAACCGGGGGATGCTCCACGGTGACGTGCGTCCGGGTTCGGTGCTGATCGGCCCCCGCGACCATGTCACCCTCGCGACGCCCACCCTGCGTTCCCCGGCGTTCACCGCCCCCGAGGGGGTGACGGGCCCCGCGGCCGACCTGTGGTCACTCGGCGCGACCCTCTACACCGCCGTCGAGGGGCGCGCTCCCTCGCCCGGCGGGTCCCTGGACAACGCGGGGATGCTGGGCTCGGTGCTGTTCGCGCTGCTCTCCGGCGACCCCGCCCAGCGGCCCGAGCCCGGGGTGCTGCGCAACACCCTGCTCGACCTGTCCCGCAACGGCGGCCACACCCCGTTGCCGCCGGTCCGCGCGGACGCGGTGCCTCCGCCGTCCCCCTGGGCGGCCTCCACGCCCTTCCCCGCGGATCTCCCGACGATCCCCCCGGCCTCCTCCTACCCCTCGGACCCGTTCTCCTCCGGCCCCCTCTCCTCCGGGGCGTTCACCTCGGGGCCCTCCGAGGCGTTCACCTCAGGGCCCTCCGAGGCGTTCACCTCAGGCCCCTTCACCTCGGGCCCGTTCAGCTCGGGCCCGTTCAGCTCGGACCCGTTCTCGTCAGGACCGTCGGGGCCGTCGGGATCGTCAGTGCCGCCGGGACCGCCGCGCTCTCCAGGGGCGTCAGGAGCCCAGGGAACACTGGAACCAACAGGACAATCAGGACCGTCCAGTCCCCAAGAACACTCCCAGAACGGCCCTGAGAACAGCCGTCAGGCCGAGACACGACCCGGGCCCCAGCCTGAGCCACTGTCTGAGCCGCTGTCTGAGCCGCTGCCCGAACCACCGACCGGAGCGGTACGCGAAGCAGTGCCCGGAGCACCGTCGAAACCGCTGGCCGAACTGCTGGCCGGGCCGCCGCCGGAGTCACCGCCGCAGTTCGAAGGGGCCATCCCCACCTCGCCCTTCCCGAACCAGCCCCAGAACCCGCATCCCCAGCCGCAGACCCCGGCACCGCGGCTCCCTGCGCCCCAGGCTCAGCAGGTCCAGGCCCAGCAGATCCAGGTCCAGCAGCCCCAGCAGGCACCCGCCCCGCGTGAGCCGGTTCCGGTGTCGCCGATCCAGGAGAGCGCGACGCGACCGCCCACATCGGCGCGGCGTTCCTCCGGGGTGCTCGTGCCCCGCCCGATCGTCGGGCTGACCGGCGGGTTGCTCCTGGCCATGGCGGTCACCATCGGTGTCCTGCTCTCCCAGCGGATCGGCGCCCCCGTCGAGGCCGAGGCCCGCGCCCCCGGTCCCGGCGGCGCTCTTTTCGCCTCCGCGCCCAGGGCGTGCAGCCTGCTGGACGACAAGCAGGCCGCCGAGGTCGTGCCCGGCTTCCGTAGCTCCGAGGTCGAGCCCTCCTCCTGCGACTGGCTCGCCTCGCTCGACCTGCACAAGCCGGGCGTCGAGAAGTTCGACCTCAGCGTACGGCTGGTCGCCCAGAAGCAGGACGCCTCCGGGGTGGCACGCGCCAAGCAGTACCTGTCCGGAAAGCGGCAGGACATCCTGGAGAAGATCAAGGTGCTCACCCCCAAGCCCACGACGCCGAAGGCCCTCCAGGGAGTCGGTGAGGAGGCCTTCAGCACCGGGGTCTTCAACCAGTACAACCTGTACGGCGGGGCGTACCGGGTCACCGTGGTCCTCCGGATCAGCAATCTGGTCGCGGAGATCGACTACAGCCGGTACGGCGTCAAGAACGACTCGGACGGCCAGATCGCGGCGGGCGCGGAGAAGGTCGCCCGCTGGCTCAGCACCTCTCTGAAGACCAATGGCTGACCAGGCGCCGCCCGTGCTCGCGGGCCGTTACCGTGCGCTCGACCGGCTGGGCGCGGGCGGGATGGGGGTGGTCTGGCGGGCCAGGGACGAGCTGCTGCACCGCGAGGTCGCGATCAAGGAGGTGCTGCTCAACCGGAACCTGACCGAGGCCGAGCGGGTGGAGGCGTACGAACGCACCCTCCGCGAGGCCAGGGCGGCGGCCCGGCTGAGCCACCCGTCCATCGTGGCGGTGCACGACGTCATCGCCCAGCAGGGGCGCCCCTGGATCGTGATGGACCTCGTCCGGGGCCGTTCCCTCGACCGGGTGATCCGCGCCGAGGGACCGCTGCCGCCCCGGCGGGTGGCCGCGATCGGGGTGGCGGTCCTCGACGCGCTGACCATGGCGCACGGCAGGGGCATCATGCACCGCGACGTGAAACCGGCCAACATCATGCTCGCCGACGACGGCGGGGTGCTGCTGACCGACTTCGGCATCGCGACGGTCGAGGGGGACGCCCAGCTGACCTCGGCGGACTCGCTGGTCGGCTCCCCCGGGTACATCGCCCCCGAACGGCTGCGCGGCGACGACAGCCCCGCCGCCGACCTGTGGTCCCTGGGCGCCGCGCTCTACGCCGCCGTCGAGGGGCGGGGGCCGTTCCAGCGGGGTGTCCCGGTGGCGACCCTGGGCGCGGTGCTGACCGAGCCGACCCCGTTCCCCGCCCGCGCGGGGGACCTGGCTCCGGTGCTGCTGGCTGTACTGGAGAAGGATCCCCGGCTGCGGCCCGGTGCGGCGATGCTCCGTACGGCGTTGCAGCGGGTGGCGCAGGGGCTGCCCGCGGGCCCGCTGACCCCCGCCGAGCCGGTCACCGAACCCGGTGGAGCCTCGCGGCGGGCGGGGCGGATCAGGACCGGGTGGCTCGTCGGAGGCGGGACCGCGGTCGTGGCGGCCGTGGTGACGACCGCCGTGCTGCTGGCCACCGGGGGCACGGCGACGCCCTCCCCCTCGCCGTCCCCGTCCGGGACGACGGCGGAGGCGGGCGCGGGGCGGTTCTCGGCGGATCCCGACCCGTGCTCCATGCTCGAACCCGCCCAGGTCCGCACCCTCGGCCCCACCTCGGCCCCGTTCTTCGTCAAGGCCAAGGGGGACGAGGAAGCGTACTGCAGCTGGTCCGACCCCTCGGACGGCCCCGCGCTCAGGGTACGGTTCGCCCGTAAGACCCCGGTCTCCGGGAAAACGGCGCCGGAGGTCGCCCACGCGTTCTTCGTCGCCGAACGCGTCAAGTCCAAGGCCGACGAGGGGACCTCCCCCGCCGGCTGGGTCGGCCCGCTGCGCGATGTGAACCGGGTCGGCGCCGAGGCGTTCGCCTACGACATGGGCGTCCTCGACCAGGCGCATGCCGTGATCCGCTTCCGGATCAGCAACCTGCTGGTCGAGGTCAGCCTGTCGGAGAAGGCCAAGCGGGTGAGCCCCGAACTGCGCGCGCGGAGTCTTCGCGCCGCCAGATTCGCCGCCGAGGAGCTGAACAGCCGTGACTGACGTGTCCCCCGATCCCGGTCTGCTGGCCGGGCGTTACCGGCTGCTCGAACGCCGTGACCACACCGGCACCTCGTGGCGGGCCCGCGACGAGCTGCTCGGCAGGGAGGTCACGATCGCCGAGGTACGGCTGCCGCCTCCCGGCCCCGTCCGTGACCGGCTCCTCGCCCAGATCCGCGCGGCGGCCGACCTCAGGCACCCCGGGGTCACCACCCTGCACGACGTGATCTCGGCCCCCGACCGGATGTGGCTGGTCGCCGAGGCGGTGACGGGCCGTTCGCTGGTCCAGATCGTCAGGCACGAGGGTCCGCTTCCCCCCGAGCGGGCGGCCGAGGTGGGCCTGCGCGTGCTGGACGCGCTGAACGCCGCCCACGAGCGGGGCGTCAACCTGGCCGCGACCCCCGACACGGTGGTGCTCGCCGCGGACGGCCGGGTCGTGCTGACCGGCATCCTGAACCCCTCCGGCGCCGACGAGATGCGGGATCTGGGCACCACCCTGTTCACCGCCATGGAGGGCAGGGCGCCGAGCACCGGGTCGGTGACCGTCCCCAGGATGGCGGACGGCTCGCCGCTCGCCGCCCCCTCCGACCTCACCGGCGGGGTGACCACGGGCTCGGGCGTGCTGGCGCCGATCGTCGAGGGCCTGCTCGCGGCCGACCCTTCCCAGCGTCCCGACGCGACCTCGGTCCGTCTCGCGCTCGAACAGGTCTCCCCCAAGCCCGCGAGGTCGCCTCTCCGGTCCCCGCTCGTCATCGCGGCCGTCGCGGCCGTGGTGCTCGCGGTCGCCGGAGGGGTCGTCTGGGGTCTGACCCGCTCCTCCGCGCCCGTGGTCGAGGTGGCGCCGTACGTGGACCCCGGGCCCTTCGCCGGGAAACCCGCCGCGAAGGGGCTCTTCACCGCCGAGCAGCTCGGGCAGCTCGGTGTGAGGACCGATCCGACCGGCCCCGACGATCACCTCATCTGGGGTACGGCGAACGACAACGATCCGGGGAACCTCAAGCGTCAGCTCGCCGTCGAGGAGAAGCTGTATCCGTCGGCGGCCGAGGCCTCCGAGGCACTCGCTCGCCGCGTGGCCACGGCCGCCAAGAAGCGGACGAACGACTACGGAAGCGCGCAGACTCCTCTGAGGCCCGTCGGTGGGCTGGGCAACGAGGCCGTCGTGGGCGAGGTCTCCGGGGGTGGTTACTCGGTGACCGTGATCGTCCGGGTCAACAACCTGCTGCTCTTCGTCCAGTACCAGAACTCCGCCGGTCCGGCCGATGAGGAGATCATGCGCAACGCCCTCACCGCGGCCAGGTGGGGGGTCGAGTCACTCACCCGGGACCACTGATCCCGGCCGGGCCAACACGATATATCTCGGATGGAACCCGGGAGGGCGCCCACGCGTTGGACAGGAGACGCACAATGAACGACAGGCGGGGCGAGCGCTCCGCGTTCGGAGGATGTTGACGATGTCGCCGGTCCAGAAGTACCTGCTCGGCGCAGGCGCGGTGGTGTTCCTGTCGTGGCTGTTCCTGCCCGGTCTGCTGTTCACGCTCGTGGTCCTGGGCGTCATCGCCGCCCCGATCGTGGGCTACCTGATGCTCGACCCGTCGCAGCGCGCCAGGCTCAAGCGCGCCCGCAAGCGCGGCCTCGGACGATAGCCGGCGGACGGGCCGCGGCACCCCCGCGGCCCCGCCCGTCCATCAGGGCCGGCCATGAGAGGCCGGTCAGGCCGCCGCGAGCTCGGCCTCGACCCGCCGGGTGACCTTGCGCTCGAAGACGAACGACAGCAGCGGGACGGTGCCCGCGAGCATCACGCCCACGATGTACGGCCACGACCAGCGGGCCTTCATGCCCAGGTTCATCGCGGCCACGAGATAGAGCATGTAGAGGAACCCGTGGATCGGGGAGACGACCCTCGACGGCCCGGCGATGTCGAAGCCGTACCTGAGCACGATGCACGTGACCAGGACGAGCAGCATCACGCCGACGACGTACGCCAGGATGCGAAAGGGCTTGAGGGCGGATTCCACGTCATCTACCTCGGTCTGGGAGTTCGGGACACTAAACGATATGTCGGCTTCCGCGGGCCCTAGGCCGCGGCGGGCTCGGGTTCCTGCTCCCGCTCCGCCGTACGGCTTCGCACCATGTCACGCAGGAAGTGCCACCACATGAAGACCGCGAAGAGACCGAAGATCCACCACTGGGCGGCGTAGGCGAGGTTGCGCCAGGAGAAGCCGCCGGGCTCGGTCGGCGGGGCGACGGCGACCGGCTTGACCGCCACGGCCGGGGCCGGGCTGTGGGCGGTGGCGATCACGAACCCGTCCCGCAGTCTCACCCCGCGCCACAGGTTGACCAGCTCCGCCGACGAGACGGTGAGCACCTGCCCCTCGGGCAGCCTCTCGCCCCCGCGCCGCACACTGTCGGTCGCCTCCGAGGGCTTCAGGCGCCCGGTCACGGTCACCGTCCCCGACGGTACGGCTCCCGCCCCGGCGGCGGGGTCCGTGGCCCCGGGCACCCAGCCGCGCACGACCGGGACGGAGGTGCCGTCGCCGAGGTCGAGGGGGGTGAGCAGCCACGCCCCGCCGTCCCGTCCGGCGACCAGCAGCTGCCTGGAGGCGTCGTAGGTCCCCGAGGCGGTGACCCTGCGGCTGACCGCCTCGCTTGTCATGTGCCTGCCGGGCTGGGTGAGGGTCGCGACGGCGACCGGTGCGGGGTCCTGCGCCGCCTGTGGCCTGCCCGAGTCCTCGAACACCCCCAGCTGCCAGCGGCCGAGCAGCCCGCACACGACGAGCGCTCCGATCGCGAGCAGGTGGAGCACCAGCGCGCGAGGAGAGAACAGGGTCCGGAGCATGACACCACGCTATCCGCCCGACCCGGTGGTCCTGTCTTCAGCATCGCCCACCGAATACCCAAGCACCATGGATGCCTACGAAAGTGACATGAACCGGTAGTGACGCGGTCATGGATGTCGCTAGAGTCAGCCCCATGTCTGAACCTCAGATGGACCCTGCGGGCAACACCCAGCAGTTCAAGGCGTTCGCCCAGCGTAACGAGCCCGAGGCCGCGCCCGCCGGGCGGTCGCTGCTCACCCCGATCCTGATCGTGGTCGGAGTCCTGATCGTGGCGGTCCTGGCCTTCCTCCTGTTCCGCTAGGGCCGCTCCCCCCGGGGCCACCCTGACAGAACGCAGCGCCGACGGCATTCGCCATCGGCGCGTTTCGCGTTCTCCGGGGCCGGGAGGTCGTCAGCGGCGCCCGCTCACCACCAGCGCACTGCCGCCCCCTCGCCTGACCGGCTCGGCGACGGCCTGGACCCTGCCGCCGCCGAGGAACTCAAGACCGGTCGCCGCGCCGATCTCCGGGTTCAGCACGAGGCTGTGACCCCTGGCCGTCAGTTCGGGGCCGTAGCGATCGATGAAGCCCTGCTCCGCCTGGGTCTGCGCGGTGTTGCGCTGGGTGGCGCGCGGCGCGGCCAGCGCCTGGGGCAGCGTCATGCCGAAGTCCCAGCGGTTGACCAGGATCTGCAGCACGGTGGTGATGATCGTCGAACCGCCGGGCGAACCGACCGCCAGCAGCGGCTCACCGTTCCTCAGCACGATCGTCGGGGCCATCGAGGAGCGGGGCCGCTTGCCGGGACCCGGCAGGTTGGGGTCGCCGGGGGCCGGGCCGAAGGTGAAGTCGGTCAGCTCGTTGTTGAGCAGGAACCCCCGTCCCGGGACGACGATGCCGTTGCCGCCGGTGGACTCGATGGTGATGTTGTAGGCCACGACGTTCCCCCACCGGTCGGCCACCACCAGGTGGGTGGTCTCCGGCCCCTCTGCGGGAATCGGCTTCGCGCTCTCCTGCGGTACGGCCCGGCACGCCCCGTAGGAGCCGTCCGGGTCACCGGGCGCGGCCGGGGCGGGGATCGCCCGCTCCCCGATCAGGCAGGCGCGCTCCTTGGCGAACCCCTCCGACAGCAGTTGCCCAAGCGGCACCCCGGGGATGTCGCCGACGTACTTCCCCCGGTCGGCGAAGGCCAGCTTGGAGGCCTCCAGATACTCGTGCGCCCCGACCCCGGGCAGGGCCTGCAGGATGTTGAGCGCCTCACCGACCGTCGAACCGCCCGAGGAGGAGGGCGCCATGCCGTAGACGTCCATGCCCTTGTAGGTGACCTTGGTCGGCCGACGTTCCACCGCCCGGTAGGCGGCCAGGTCGGACAGTTCCATCAGGCCGGGCCGTACGGTCCTGGTCGAGCCGGGGGTGACCGGCGGCCGTTTGACCGTGGCCACGATCTCGGCGCCGAGACGCCCGCCGTACAGCCAGGAGCCGCCGCGCCTGCCGAGCTGCCGGTAGGTCTCGGCCAGCTCCGGGTTGCGGAAGGTCGAGCCGACCGCGGGTGGCGCGCCCCCGGGGAGGTACAGCCTGGCGGTCGAGGTGAAGTCCTTGAACCGGGCGGCGTTCGACGCCGTCTGGTCGTGGAAGGTCTGGTCGACCGTGAACCCCCGTGAGGCGACCTCGATCGCGGGCCTGAGCGCCTGACCGAGCGAGAGCGTGCCGAACCGCCTCAGGGCCAGCTCCCACTGCGCGACGCTGCCCGGGACCCCGGCGGACAGGCCGCTGGTCACCGCGTCGTCGAACGGGACGCCCTCCAGCGAGGAGGACCGCATCGCCCTCGGCGCCGTCTCCCTGCCGTCGATGGTGTGCACCCTGCCGTGGCGGGCGTCGTAGTAGACGATGTAGCCGCCCCCGGCGAGCCCGGCCGAGTACGGCTCGGTGACGCCGAGCGTGGCCGCGCCCGCGACCGCGGCGTCGATCGCGTTTCCGCCCCTGCGCAGCACGCCGAGCGCGGCTCTGCTGGCGTCCAGGTCCACGGTCGCGACCGCGCCGCCGTACCCCTCGGCGACGGGTTGTTTCTCCTGCTGCGGGGCCGCGGTGGCGGGCCGTACGAGCAGGACGGAGCTTCCCGCCAGAATCGCGGCGGCGAGCACGGTTGAGCCTCGACTGATCATGTTGGCCTCCCGCAGCCCAGCTTGACTCAGTTGACCGCCCATGTCAGCCCCCCTCCTACGCCCGGCGGTGTAGTGCCGTCTGCCGCCGGGGGCGGACGCGCAGGTCAGGGCCGGGACGTAAAGTGCTCACCGTGCGCGTCACCCGCCTTCCCCTTCCGCTGCTGCCGTTCCTGGTGGCCGTCGTCCAGGTCGCGGGCAGCACCGGGGCCCAGTGGAACCAGCTGCACAGCGCCGGGCTGATGCGGGTCCCGCTGGACGCCGTGGGATACGCGCTGCTGCTGACCGGCCCCCTCGCCCTGACCGTACGGCACCGTAACCCCGTCGTCAGCTTGGCCGTGACCCAGGTCGCGACCTGGGCGTACGTCGTCCTCGGATACTCCTACGGCCCCGTCTTCGCCAGCCCGGCCATCGCGCTCTACTGCGCCGTCTCCGCCGGGCACCGCAGGGCCGCCTGGCTGACCGGCGGGCTGATGTACGCCTTCCTCCTGTCCTACGCGACCTGGGCCGCCAACCTGCCGATCCCCTCCTGGTACCACAACCTGGCCGTGGCGGCCTTCATCGGCGTGGTGCTGGCGGCCGGCGAGTACACCAGGGCCAGGCGCGAGCGGATCGCCGAACGGAGGCGGGTCGAGGCCGAGGAGTCCCGGCGGCAGGCCAGCGAGGAGCGCCTGACCATGGCCCAGGAGCTGCACGACGTGCTGGCGCACAACATCTCCCTCATCCACGTGCAGGCCTCGACCGCCCTGCATCTCATCGACGACCACCCCGAGCAGGCCCGCACCGCGCTCACCACGATCAAACAGGCCTCCAAGGACGTGCTGACCGAGATGCGCTCGGTGATCAACGTGCTCCGCGAGGGCGCCCCCCGCTCCCCCACGGCCGGGCTCGACCGCCTCGACGAGCTCATCGGACGTGCCGAGCACGGCGGCCTGACGATCGAACGGCAGGTCGAGGGCCGGGTCAGGGCGCTGCCCCCGGGGACCGACCGGGCCGGGTACCGCATCGTCCAGGAGGCCCTGACCAACGCCGCCCGGCACGCCCCGGGCTCGACCGTCACTGTGCTCCTGCGGTACGGCCCGCGCGAGCTGCTGATCCGGGTCACCGACACCGGCGGCGTCGGCACGGCCGAGCCCCTGGGCGGCGGCAACGGCATCCCCGGCATGCGCGAACGCGCCACGGCCCTCGGCGGCACCCTGACCTCGGGCCCGCACGGACGGGGTTTCCGCGTCGAGGCCCGGCTGCCGATCCCGGAGGAACCCGCATGATCAAGATCGTTCTCGCCGACGACCAGGCGCTGGTCAGGGCCGGGTTCCGTGCCCTGCTGGACGCCCAGCCCGGGATGACCGTCGTGGCCGAGGCCTCCGACGGCGCCCAGGCGCTGCGCCTTGCCGCCGAGCACCGGCCCGACGTGGTGCTGATGGACATCAGGATGCCCGGCATGGACGGCCTGACCGCGACCAGGGAGATGCCCCCGGGGCCGCGGATCATCATCCTGACCACCTTCGAACTCGACGAGTACGTCTTCGAGGCGCTGCGCAACGGCGCCAGCGGGTTCCTCGTCAAGGACACCGAGCCGGCCGAGCTCATCCAGGCCGTCCGCGTCGTCGCCGCCGGGGACGCGCTGCTGTCCCCCGGGGTGACCCGCCGTCTGATCGCCGAGTACGCCAGCCGGGCCAAGGCGCCGCACCCCTCCCAGGACCTCTCCCTGCTCACCGATCGTGAACGGGAGGTCCTCACCCTGGTCGGCACCGGCATGACCAACGACGAGATCGCCCAGCGGCTCTTCATGAGCCCCGCGACCGCCAAGACGCACGTGAGCCGGACCATGATGAAACTGCACGCCCGCGACCGCGCTCAACTCGTCGTCATCGCCTACGAGTCCGGCCTGGTCCGCCCCGGCTGGCTGTGATCGTTTTCAGGGAAAACCCATGCCCGCACGGCATGTCGGCGATACCCTGCGTGTTCCCAAGGACACGAAGGGAAACAATCGTGCTCATGATGTCACGACGGCGCCCCGCCACTCTGAGGCCCACTCCCGAAACCGCGTCCCACTCCCTGCCCGGGACGCCACGCGAACTGTTCGAGGCCCTCCCCCAGCTTCCCGGGCTTCGCACCGAGATCATCGACGGGAGACTCATAGTGAGCCCGGTGGGCACCCCCGAACACGGCTGGACTGCGACACTTCTTTCCTACGAGCTGCATCCTCTGGTCAGGGAGCGCGGCTGGCATGCCTACACGGGCAATGTCGACGTCTGCATCGACGGGCCTCGCGACCCCGTGGAGCCCGACTTCGTGCTCGCCCCGCCCGACTGCCCCCGTTGGGGAGAGCGGGAGCTGCTGTCGTCCGGTCTCATCATGGTGGCCGAGATCGTCTCGCCCGGCAGTGTCGCCGACGACCGTGACAGGAAGCCCGGCATCTACGCCCTCGGCGAGGTCCCGGTGATGGTCATCATCGACCCCGTGGCCACCCCGGCGACCGTGACGGTCCTCAGCGACCCCAAGGAGGGGGCCTACCTGACCTCGACCCGGGTCGCGATGGGCTCGCCCGTGCACCTGCCGGAACCGGTCGGCTTCACGCTGGACACCTCGGTCTTCGTGCGCTCCTGAGCGGGTCGTATCCACCCCGGCCCCGGATACGCCCGCGCCGTACGCCGTGATGGGACGTGGGGGCGATTGCCCGTCACGTCCCGCACGGGAGGGTGGGAGACGTCGAAGGAGGTAGAAGATGAACGTTCTCGCCGTGGGTCACGAGGTCGTCGCGGCGGCTCCGCCGTGGGGGTGGCACGTGCCCTGGTGGCCGGTCTTCCCGGTGTTCTGGGTGCTGGTGTGGGCCGGGGTCGCGACGCTGGTGGTGCGGGCCCGGCGCCGGGGTCTGGGGCCGTGGCGGCGTCCTGAGGTCCAGACGCCCCAGGAGGGCACGACGGCGGCGGCCGAGCGGATTCTCGCCGAGCGGTACGCCAGGGGCGAGCTCGGTGCCGAGGAGTATTTCGAGCGGATGTCGGTGCTCAGAAGCGGCGCTCTCTGAGAAGCGCTGGCACCTGGAGACAACCCGGCCGTGACATTCCGCCGTTCGAACTCGGCACTATATGCGGAGAATTGGCGGCCGAAAACGGCTTTCCCGCGCGGAACCGAAGCGCGGGGCCGTACACGGAGAGAGGGGGGCCGTGTCCCGCGCGCCGGGAGCGCGGGGCACGGTCACGGTGTGGAACGGTCAGTCGGCGATGACCTGCGAGACCGGGGTGTACGGCAGGCCGAGGGACTGGGCGACCTGGTCGTTGGTGAGCAGGCCCGCGTGGGTGTTGAGGCCCGGCGCCAGGCCCGCGTCCTGCTGCAGGGCCGACTTCCACCCGAGGCCCGCGAGCTTGACCGCGTAGGGCAGCGTCGCGTTGGTCAGGGCGTAGGTGGAGGTGTTGGCCACCGAACCGGGCATGTTGGCCACGCAGTAGAAGACCGAGTTGTGGACCTGGTAGGTCGGGTCGGCGTGGGTGGTCGGCCTGGAGTCCTCGAAGCAACCGCCCTGGTCGATGGCGATGTCCACCAGGACCGAACCCGGCTTCATCCTGGAGACCAGCTCGTTGGAGACGAGGGTCGGCGCCTTGGCCCCGGGGATCAGCACGGCGCCGATGACCAGGTCGGCCTCAAGGACCTCCTTCTCGATGGCGTAGGAGGTCGAGACGAGGGTCTTCAGCCGCCCCTGGTAGACGGCGTCGATGAAGCGCAGCCGGTCGACGTTGAGGTCGAGGACGGTGACGTCCGCCCCCATGCCGACCGCGATCTGCGCGGCGTTGAGACCGGAGACGCCGCCGCCGATGACGACGACCTTGGCCGGGGCCACACCGGGCACGCCGCCGGGCAGCACGCCCCTGCCGCCGTTGAAGCGCATCAGGTTGTAGGCGCCGACCTGCGGGGCCAGGCGGCCCGCGACCTCCGACATCGGGGCGAGCAGCGGCAGGGTGCCGCCGACCTGCACGGTCTCGTAGGCGATACCGGTGACCTGCTGCCTTAACAGGGCCTCGGTGCACTCGGGGCCCGCGGCCAGGTGCAGGTAGGTGAAGAGCACCTGCCCCTGACGCATGCGGTGGTACTCCTCGGCGATCGGCTCCTTGACCTTGAGGATCATGTCCGCCTCACCCCACACCTCGTCAGCGGTGTCGAGGATCTTGGCTCCGGCGAACAGGTACTCCTCGTCGGTCAGGTGCGAGCCGAGACCCGCGCCGCGCTGGACGTAGACGTCGTGGCCGTGTCGTACCAGCTCGTGGACGCCCGCCGGAGTAGCGGCGACGCGGTACTCGTGGTTCTTGACCTCGGCAGGCACGCCGATCTTCATAATCGGTCCTTTCAGCTTCCAAAGGATGTCACCGCATGGCCCGCTGAACGTGGTGACGTTTCAGCGAATGCCGTGACGATTGGGTGAGATCCATTGTGCTGCTGCCAGGGTGAAGTCAGAGCCGATTCCACGCTTCTGTCAGAACCGACCGCAGAATCGACTCGATCTCGTCGAACTCCTTGGGGCCGCAGATGAGCGGCGGGGCGAGCTGGATGACCGGGTCACCCCGGTCGTCGGCCCGGCAGTACAGCCCGGCCTCGTACAGGGCCGAGGACAGATAGCCCCGGATGAGGCGTTCCGACTCCTCCAGGTCGAAGGTCTGCTTGGTCGTCCTGTCCTTGACCAGTTCGATGCCCCAGAAGTAGCCGGACCCGCGCACGTCGCCGACGATCGGCAGGTCCCGCAGACGTTCCAGGGTGGCGCGGAAGACCGGCTCGTTGCGGGTCACGTGGCCGAGCAGGTCCTCGCGCTCGAACAGGTCGAGGTTGGCCAGGGCCACGGCGGCGGAGACCGGGTGGCCGCCGAAGGTGTAGCCGTGGGCGAACATCTCGGTGCCGTCCTTGAACGGCTCGAAGAGGCGCTCCGAGGCGATCATGGCGCCGATCGGTGAGTAGCCGCTGGTCATGCCCTTGGCGCAGGTGATGATGTCGGGGACGTAGTCGAACTTCTGCCCGCCGAACATGGTGCCGAGGCGGCCGAAGGCGCAGATGACCTCGTCGGAGACGAGCAGGACGTCGTACTCGTCGCAGATCTCGCGCAGGCGCTGGAAGTATCCGGGCGGGGGCGGGAAGCAGCCGCCCGCGTTCTGCACCGGCTCGACGAAGACGGCGGCCACGGTGTCGGGGCCCTCCATCTCGATGGCCCTGGCGACGCGTTCCGCGGCCCAGTGGCCGTACTGCTCGGGGGTCATGCCGGGCACGCCGGTGATCTCGTCGGCGCGGTAGTGGTTGGTGTTCGGCACCCGGATCGAGCCGGGGACCAGGGGCTCGAACATCTGCTTGAAGGCCGGGATGCCGGTGATCGACAGGGCGCCCTGGGGGGTGCCGTGGTAGGCGATCTGGCGGCTGATGACCTTGTGCTTGAGCGGCCTTCCGGTGATCTTGAAGTACTGCTTGGCGAGCTTCCAGGCGGTCTCGACGGCCTCGCCGCCGCCGGTGGTGAAGAAGACCCGGTTGAGGTCGCCCGGGGTCTGCTCGGCCAGCCGCTGCGCCAGTTCCGCGGCCTTGGGGTGGGCGTAGGACCACAGCGGGAAGAAGGCCATCTCCTGCGCCTGTTTGGCCGCGGCCTCGGCCAGTTCGCTGCGGCCGTGGCCCGCCTGGACCACGAACAGCCCGGCCAGGCCGTCGAGGTAGCGCTTGCCGTGGATGTCGTAGACGTAGCTGCCCTCGCCTCGCACGATCATCGGCATCTCCGCGTCCCGATAGGAGCCGTGCCGGGTGAAGTGCAGCCACAGGTTGTCCTGCGCGGCCTTCATGATCGAGGCGACGTCGGTGTTTTCGGGGTGGTTCATGGCGATCTTCCCTCGATGAGCTGGGCTCCCCACAGTCTGCACGCCGAACATCACCTTGCCAAGTGAAAACGTGGCAACAGACTGCAATGACATCGGAATCCGCAATGACATCCCACGACATCAACGAAATCCGCGAGCACGGCCCATGCCGCTCCGGTCTCCGGGTTCCGTCCCACGGAATGAGACGCGAAACCATTGGACGATGGAAACGGACACCAATGACGAAGGGTCGTCCACTCGTTGTGATCCAATAGGACGGACCAGATGTTGAGATGCGAGGGAACGTTGTGACTCCTGACGAGATCGAGGGCGCCGTCGCCGCGGGACTGCCCCAGGCGGTCGAGGACCTCAAGCGCCTCGTCGCCATCCCCTCCGTGGCCTTCCCCGGCCACCCGGAGGAGCCGGTGTTCGCCGCCGCCGCGGTGACCGAGGAACTGCTGCGCAGTACGGGATTGCCGCACGTCCAGCAGGTACCGGTCCCAGGGAGCTTCCCCGCCGTCTACGCCGAGGCTCCCGCTCCGCCCGGCGCGCCGACCGTCCTGCTGTACGCGCACTACGACGTGCAGCCCGCGGGCGACCCCGCGCTGTGGCGCACCCCGGCCTTCGAGCCGACCGAGATCAACGGCGCCATCCACGGGCGCGGCGCCGCCGACGACAAGTCCGGCGTCATCACGCACGTCGCCGCGCTGCGCGCCTTCAGGGGCCGTTTCCCGGTGGGCGTCAAGGTGATCGTCGAGGGCCAGGAGGAGTACGCCGGGGAGCGCCTTGAGTCCTTCATCGAGCACAACCCCGAACTGGTCCGCGCGGACGCGATCGTGGTCGCCGACACCGGCAACCCCCGTGTCGGCGACCCGGCGGTGACCACCTCGCTGCGCGGCATGGCCGCCTTCACCGTCGAGGTGCGCACGCTGCGCGAGTCGCTGCACAGCGGCTCGTTCGGCGGTGCCGCCCCCGACGCGCTGGCCGCGCTGATCCGGATGCTCGCCTCCCTGCACGACGACCACGGCGACATCCGCGTCCCCGGTCTGCCCCGTGGCACCTTCCTGGGCACCGGCCCCTCCGAGGAGGACTTCAGGGCGACGGCGGGCGTGCTCGACGACGTCTCCCTGGTCGGCTCGGGCTCGCTGGCCGACCGGCTGTGGGCCTCCTACGCCATCACGGTCACCGGCCTGGACGTGCCGACCGTCTCCGGCGCCATCAGCGCCGTCCAGCCCGTCGCCAGGGCGCGGGTGACCGTACGGGTGCCCCCGGCGGGCGACCCGAAGGCCACGACCGAGGCCGTGCTCGACTTCCTGCGGCAGGTCGCCCCCTGGGGGGTCAGGGTGAGCTTCAGCGACCACGTGCTCGGCTCCGGCTTCCTCGCCGACACCGGCGGCGTCGCCCGCTCCGCGCTGAACCGGGCCATGGAGCGCGCCTACGGCAGGCCGCCGCGCGACGTCGGGGCGGGCGGTTCGATCCCGCTGGTCTCCACGCTCGTCAGGCAGTTCCCCGCCGCCTCGATCCTGCTCTTCGGCGCCGAGGACGACGACGCCTCGATCCACGCGCCCAACGAGCGTGTCGTCATCGAGGAGCTGCGCCGTACGATCGCCACGGAGGCGCTCTTCCTCCAGGAGTACGGCTCCGCCCCCTTCTGACCTGCGGTGACGTGAAAGGCCCCGCCCGGGAACGGGCGGGGTTTTTCGTTGTGTTAGTTTTTGTACTGACTGGTCAGTTTGAAATGTGGAGGCGAGATGTTCACCGGGGTGGCGGTGCGCGCCGACGACCTTTCCCTCAGGGGCGGGCACGGCTGGGTCTACCGCGAGGTCACCGCCGAGGCCGCCCCCGGCGCGCTCACGGCCGTCGCCGGGCAGGCGGGCAGCGGGCGTACCAGCCTCCTGCTGACCCTGGCCGGCCGGATGAAACCCACCGCGGGCACACTCACGGTCGCCGGAAGGCACACGCCCAGGACCATCAGGCGGGTGGCCGCGCTCGGCCTGGTCGACGGGGTCAACGACCTGGATCCCGCGCTGTCGGTCGCCGAGCACCTGCGTGAGCGGGCACGGGGTCCTCTGGGGTCACGGCGGGGCGGCCGGCAGGAGACACGGGCGGGCGTCGCGCTCGAACTGGCCGGCCTCGAACGCTCCCCCGGTGACAGGACCCTGGTGCGGGCCCTGGACCGCGAACAGCGTGTACGGCTCGGCCTCGCCCTCGCCCTGCTCGACGAACCGGGACTGCTCGTCCTCGACAACGTGGACACCGGGCTCGACGCGGTACGGCGCGCGGCGCTCTGGGCGACACTCACCGGACTGGCCGCGCTGGGGCTGACCGTCTTCGCCGCGTGCACCGAACCCCCCGAGCCCCCGCGCGCCGGTGGAACCCTCGAAACCACCACGACCCCCGGGGCCGCCAAGGCGCGCCCGGTTGGGACGCTGCGCCTGCCGGGCCAGGAGGAACGATGAGATCACTTCGGCTGGGCGACCTGGAGCTACGGCGTTTCACCCGGTCACGGCTGACCAGGGCGGCGCTGGCGGGGGTCGTGATGCTGCCGCTGCTGTACGCCGGGCTGTACCTGTGGTCGTTCTGGGACCCGCAGGGCAACCTCGGTGACATCCCGGTCGCGCTGGTCGTCGAGGACCGGCCCGCGACCGTGGACGGGAAGACGGTCGACGCGGGCCGGGAGCTGGCCGACAGGCTGCGTGAGCGCGAGGTCTTCGACTGGCACACGACCGACGCGCGGCAGGCTCTGGACGGCGTCAACGACGGCCGTTTCTACCTGTCGCTGACCATCCCCGCCGACTTCAGCGCCAGGCTCGCCTCCCCCTCAGGGGAGGGCGCGCCCACCCCGGCCGAGCTGGGCGTGCGGGTGGACACCGGCCGCAGCTACGTCATGCGCACGATCTCCGACGCGGTGTTCGCCGAGGTCAGGGAGTCCGCGGGCCGTACGGCGCTGAAGGACTACTGGGACCGGGTCTTCGTCTCCTTCGGAGAGCTGCACGAGGCGACGGCCAAGGCCGCCGACGGCGCGGGCGAGCTGCGCGACGGCGCGGCCAAGGCGGGCGAGGGCGCCTCCGCCCTGGACACCGGTCTCGACAAGGCCAAGGACGGCACCGGCAGGCTCGTCACCGGCCTGAGCGGCGCGAACGCGGCGACCGGCAAGCTCTCCTCGGGGGCGGCCGAACTTGCGGGCGGGCTGGGCAGGGCACGCAACGGCGCGCGTGAGCTCGGCCGGGGCCTGGACAGGCTCGGCGACGGCGCGAAACGGGTCGCGGCGGGCAACGCCAAGGTCCACCGGCAGGTCCGCGCCCAGATCGCGGCGCTCGACAGGGCGGCAGGTGAGCTGACCAGGCTGCTCGACGCCAACGGCGCGCGGCTGCGGTCCCTGGCCCAGGCCGTCGAGCGGGACGCGGCTCTGCTCGCGGACGGCTCGGGCGGGTCGGGCGGGCAGGTCTCCGGCCAGGCCGCGCAGCAGGCACGGCGGCTGCAGAACTGGATCGCCGCCAACCCGGAGGCCGACTCCGCGCTGCGCGGCATCGCCGACCGGCTCTCCGCATCGACCCAGGCGGGCGAGCCCTCGGGCCCCGCACGTGACGGACAGGCCGCGGCCAGGCTGCGGCGGGACGCGCGGCGCGTCTCCGAACTCGCGGGCCGCGCCGCCGAGATCGCCCCCTCCGCGGGCGCCCGCCTCGAACGGGCCAGGAAGGCCGTGAAACAGCTGGAGGCGGGCCTCGGCGAACTGGCCGCGGGCTCGGCCAAGGTCAGCGCCGGACTCGGCAAGGCGGGTACGGCAGGTGGCCGGCTCACCTCCGGCCTGACGAGGCTCGGCACCGGAGCCGACCGCCTCAGCCAGGGCCTGTCCCGGCTCGACGGCGGCATCGTCAGGCTGAGCGACGGCGCGACCAGGGTGGACAGCGGCGTCGGCAGGCTGAGCCGGGGCGCCGGAGAGCTGAGCGACGGCCTCGGCAAGCTGGCCGACGGGTCGAAGGAGCTGAGCGACAAACTCGGCGAGGGCGCGGCCCGCATCCCCGACTACGACGGGGACGAGCGCGCGCGGCGCGCCGACATGATGAGCGAACCGGTCAGGCTGGCCAGCCAGGTCCTCAACCGGGTGCCGAACTACGGCACCGGCTTCGCGCCCTTCTTCGTCCCGCTGGCACTGTGGGTCGGCGCGATGGTGAGCTACATGGTGCTGCGCCCGCTCAACCCGCGCCTGCTCGCCGGTACGGCTCCCGCCTGGCGGATCGCCCTCGCGGGCTGGCTTCCCGGGGTCGCCCTGGGCGCGGCGCAGGTCGGCGTGCTGCTGGCCGTGATCAGGTTCGGGCTCGGCATGGAGGCCGCGCACTGGGCCGGGGTCGTGGGCGTCCTGCTGCTGACCACGGCGGCGTTCCTGGCGATCGTGCAGGCGGTCAACGCCCTGCTCGGGCCACCGGGACGGGTCGCGGTGCTGGCGCTGCTGATGCTCCAGCTCACCTCGGCCGCGGGAACCTACCCCATCGAGACCTCACCGGGTTTCTTCAGGGCGATCTCGCCGTGGATGCCGATGAGCTGGGTGGTCAGCGCGCTGCGCAGGCTGATCAGCGGCGGTGACCTGACCGTCGCCTGGCAGGCCTGCGGGGTGCTGGCCCTGTTCACCGTCCTGGGCCTGGCCCTGAGCGTCTACGCGGTGCACCGGGGCCGTACCTGGACCATGCGCCGCCTGCACCCGGAGCTGGCGCTGTGACTACGGTTGGCGCATGACGAGACAGCGGGCCGCGGGCGGGGAGGACGGCCGCAGGGCCGCGACACGGCTTCGGCTGTTCGGCGCGGCGGTCGAGGTGATCGCCGAGGACGGCTACGCGGCGGCGACCGTCGAGGCGATCGCCGAACGGGCCGGGGTGGCCAAGGGCACGGTCTTCTACAACTTCGGCAGCAAGGACGGGCTCTTCACCGCCCTGCTCGAACACGGCATCCGGCAACTGGCGGAGACGATGACCCGGGCGGCCCAGGCCCAGGAGAGCCCGCTGGAGGCGCTGGACGCGGTGATCATGGCGCAGCTGCGCTTCTTCGAGGAGTACGCGGCCTTCGCCCGGGTGCTGCTGACCGAGATGTGGCGTACGGCCTGGCAGGAGACGATCGCCACGCTCAGGCGGGAGGTGCTGGGCGTCTACGCGGACACGCTGCGCGAGGCGGTCATCCGGGGAACGGTCCGCGCTGACCTGGACGTGGAGACCGCGGCGACCGCGCTGTTCGGCATGGTCCTGACCACCTCGATCGAGCGCAGGGCGCTGCATCCCACCCGCCCGGTCGAACAGTTGCACGCCACCCTCGTCGACCTCGTCCACGGACGGGTAGCCGATCACCTCTTGTCCGAGTAAAACGGTTCTTCCTACGATCGTCTGACGATGCACCGGCTCTTCGCCCTTGATCGCGGATCACGGTTCCCGCCGGGGCGGTGGCGAACTCCGCGTCGGACAGACACCACCATCCTCGGGAGGCCGGGTGCAGCAGCCGCAGCGACGACGCAGGAACGTCGCCCCGTTCGTCATCGCGATCCTCGTCGCCGGCAGCCTGATCGTCGGCCTGCGGCTGTTCATCGGAGCCCGGGACGACGAGGGCGGCGGAGGCGGCGAATCCGGGAAGGGCACCGAAACCGCGGCGGCCTGCGACGGTGAGGGGGTACGGCTGACCGTGGCCGCCTCCCTTGAGAAGGCCGAGCTGCTGAGGAAGATGGCGGCCGGCTACAGCGGCAGGAAGGTCGGCGGCCGGTGCGCCGAGATCGCCGTGACCAGGTCGAGCGGCGGCCTGATCCAGGCGCTCGCCAGAGGCTGGGACGAGGGACGGGACGGCCCGCGCCCCGACGTCTGGTCCCCGGCGAGCAGCAGCTGGATCGCCCTGCTCAGGCAGCGCGCCGCCGCGGCGGACACCGCCTCCCCCGTCGCCGACGACAACCCGTCGATCGCCAAGACGCCGCTGGTCGTCGCGATGCCCAAGCCGATGGCCGAGGCGCTCGGCTGGCCGGGCAAGAAACTCGGCTGGTCCGACCTGCTCGAACTGTCGAAGAGCTCGTGGGCCAAGTACGGCCATCCCGAGTGGGGCGCCTTCCGGCTGGGCAAGACCAACCCCAACTTCTCGACCAGTGGCCTGAACGCCACCATCGGCACCTACTTCGCGGCCACCGGCCTGTCGGGCGACCTGTCCGAGCACAACGTGGCCGACCCCGCGGCTCGGGAGTTCGTGCGGGGGGTCGAGCACTCGATCGTGCACTACGGCGACACGACGCTGACGTTCCTGTCGAACCTGCAGCGGGCCGACGACGCCGGGACCGGCCTGAGCTACATCTCCGCCGTGGCCGTCGAGGAGAAGTCCGTCTGGGACTACAACGAGGGCAACCCGACCGGCGACCCCACGACGCTCGGCGAGCACGGCAAACCCAAGGTGCCGCTGGTCGCGATCTACCCCAAGGAGGGCACCCTCTACTCGGACAACCCGTACGCGGTGCTGACCACGCCGTGGGTGGACGACGCCAAGCGCGCCGTGGCCGCCGACTTCCTGGCCTACCTCCAGGCGGCGCCGCAGCAGAAGCAGTTCACCGACCACGCCTTCAGGTCGCACGACGGCAAGCCCGGCGGGCTCATCACCCAGGCGAACGGGCTGCTGCCCGCCGAACCGGGGAACACGCTCAGCCCGCCCGCCCCCAACGTGCTCGACAAGGTGCTGTCCAGCTGGGCCGAGTTGCGCAAACCCGCCAACGTGCTCATGGTGATCGACGTCTCCGGCTCGATGGGCGCCCAGGTGCCCGGCACGGGCAGGAGCAAGCTCGAACTCGCCAAGCAGGCGGCCGTCAACGCGCTGCCCCAGTTCGGGCCGCACGACCAGGTCGGCCTGTGGATGTTCTCGACCGAGCGGGACGGCGCCAAGGACCATCTGGAGCTGGCCCCGATGGCGACCGTCGACGACGCCCAGCGCAAGCGGCTGCGGGCCAGGCTCGGCGGGCTGACCCCGGACGGCGGGACCGGCCTGTACGACACGGCGATGGCCGCCTACCAGCACGTGCGCGGGCGGCACAGCGGTGACGCGATCAACGCGGTCGTCTTCCTCACCGACGGCAGGAACGAGGACAACAACAGTCTCTCCCTGGACAAACTGCTGGCCGGGCTGCGCACCGAGCCGTCCGGGGAGTCGGTGCGGATGTTCACCATCGCCTACGGCCAGGACGCCGACCTCGGCGTGCTCAGGCAGATCTCCCAGATGACGAACGCCGCCGCCTACGACTCCAGGGAGCCGGGGAGCATCGACCAGGTGTTCACCGCGGTGGTGTCCAACTTCTGATGTCCCGGCTCGGTGAGGAACTACGCGACCCGTGGGGGCTGCTGCTCGGTGTGACCGCGGCGGGCGCCGCCTGGGCCGTGAACGTGCCCCCGGCGGCCGCCGTTTTCGTCGGGGCCGCCGTCTGGCTGACCAAGGTGGGCAGCGCCGTCCTGCAGGGCCGGGGCGGCGGCCGTACGGCGACCGTCACCTCGGGCAGCCAGGAGGAGCGGTGGCTGCGGCGGGCGGAGGAGGCGACGCGGAGCTTCGACGAACTGGGCGCCTCGATGGGGGACGGCCCGCTGGCCGGGCGGGTCGCGCTGATGCGTCCCCAGGTGGACGACGCGATGGCCGCCCTGCGGCGGCTGGCCCAGCAGGCGTCGCTGGCCTGTGCCGCACTGGACAGGTTCGACCTCGACCAGCTCATGCGGGAGCGCCTCCGGCTGACCGGCGCCAGGGAGCAGGCCAGGAAGGAGGTCGTCGAGGACATCGACCGCGCGCTCGCCTCGCTGGCCGCCCAGCTTGAGGTGGTCGACCGGCTCGCGGAGACCAGGGACCGGGCACTCGCCCGGATGGAGTCGAGCACGATCAGCATCGAGGGGCTCCTGGCGCGGGTGGTCGAGCTGGCGGCGACGTCGGCCACCGGGGTCCTGGACCCGGCACGGGTGCTCGACGAGCTGGCCGCCGGGCTCGAAGGGGTCCGCGTGGGCCTGCGTGAAACCGAACAGATCACTCGCGACGCGCTGGACCGGCAGCCCCCTCCGGAGCGGTAATCAGTAAGGAGTCCCTATGTTCGCACTCGTCCGCAGGGCCTGGCGCCATCTCGTCTTCGCCCTGTCCGGCAGGCTCTCCGAGCTGTCCGACCCCCGGGTCCAGATCGAGCAGGCCGTACAGGAGGCCAGGGAACGGCACCGGGTGCTGACCCAGCGGGCGGCCTCGGTCATCGGCAACGAGCACGAACTTGAGCTGCGGCTCACCCGCGCGACGGAGGAGACGGACCGTCTCCAGGAGAACGCCCGCCAGGCGGTCCTGCTGGCCGAGGGGTCCAGGGCCGCGGGGGAGGAGGCCAAGGCCCGTTCCTACGAGGAGTCGGCCCGCGCCTTCGCCTCCCGGCTCGTCGCCGCTGAGGACTCGCTGCGGGACACCCGGCTCATGTACGAGCGCGCGCGGCAGGCCTCCGACCAGGCCCGCGCGGCCGTCGACACCAACGCCGCCGCCCTGCAGCGCACGCTCACCGAACGGATGCGCCTGCTGTCGCAGCTCGACCAGGCCGAGATGCAGGAACAGCTCAACAGGGCCATGGGTGAGCTGTCCGGGCTTGGCCCCGCCGGGGAGACCCCGACCCTCGGGGAGGTCAGGGAGAGGATCGACAAACGGTACGCCCGTGCCCTCGGTGAGGCGGAGCTGACCACGGGCTCCGTCGAGGCCAGGATGCTGGAGGTCGAGCGCGCCACCCTCGACGTCGAGGGCGCCGCCCGCCTTGAGGACATCAGGCGCGGTCTCGGCCTCGGCCGGGAGGAGGGGCCGGGGGATCAGCCGACCGGCAGGTCATAGGCGCGGCATGGCCGTACCAATGCATAACGTCCAGTGCCTGTCTTTCCGCTGATTCATCGATAACTTTGATACATGCTCGACGTCGTACGGCTTCGTGTCCTGGCCGCCGTCGCACGGCACGGCTCGGTGACCGCCGCCGCCAGGGAACTGCACTACTCCCAGCCCTCCGTCAGCCACCATCTCGCCCGGCTCGAAGCCGAGACCGGGGCCAAACTGATCCAGCGGGCGGGCCGGGGCATCCGGCTCACCGAGGCGGGGCGCCTGCTGGCCGAACGGGCCGCCGAGATCGTCGGCCGCATCGACTCCGCCGCCGCCGAACTCTCCGCGCACGTCGGCCTGCGCGCGGGCCGGGTCAGGCTGGCCGCCTTCCCCGCGGCGCTCGGCACGTTCGTGCCCGGGGCGGTCTCGCTGCTCGCCAGGGAGCATCCGGGACTCGAACTGCGCCTGACCGAGACCGAACCGCATGAGGCTCTGCGGATGCTCCGCGCCGGCCACGTGGACGTGGCGGTCGTCTTCCACCACTCCGGGACCGGCGCCGAGGCCGAGGGCGTCCGGCTGACCCACCTGATGGACGACCCCGGCTACCTGGTCACCTCGGGTGTGCCCGGCGACCTGTCCGCGCACCGGGACTCCCCGTGGATCGGGGGTTGCGACCGGTGCCGCGGCCCCCTGCTGCGGTTGTGCGCGCGTGCGGGCTTCGCTCCGGACATCTCCTTCACCACCGACGACGTCGTCGCCGCCCAGGCCCTCGTGGCCGCCGGGATGGGGGTGACGCTCCTGCCGGGCCTGGCCCTGCGCGCGCACCGCAACCCGGGGGTCAACGCGGTGGAGGTGCCCGGCTCGACCCGGCACATCCACGCCGCCACGTACGGCGAGCCGCCCCCTCCCCCGGCGACGGCCGCCCTGCTGACCGCCCTGACCGCCGCGGCCCGCGCGACCGACGTCCCCTGAGCCGGAGCCGTACGGCCGGGCCGCGACCCTGGACGAGGCCGTACGGCCAGGCCGCGATCCCGAGCCGGGCCGTACGGTTCCGGGCGGGGCCGTACGGTGGAAAAACCTGAGGCGAACGGCCAGGTCACCCTTCTACGATCCGGATATGCCGGACCTGACGACGCTCGCTCTCTTCGCCGCCGCGACCCTCGCCCTGCTGCTCGTGCCGGGCCCCGCGGTCCTGTACATCGTGACCCGCAGCGTCGCCCAGGGCCGTACCGCGGGCATGTTGTCGGTGATGGGCATCCATCTGGGCTCCGTGGTCCACGTGGCCGCCGCCGCCCTGGGCATCAGCGCGCTGCTGGCCGCCTCCGCGGCCGCGTTCACCGTGGTGAAGTACCTGGGCGCGGCCTACCTGGTCTGGCTCGGCGTCCGCAAGCTGATAGCGGCCCGCACCGAGGGCGACGTCCCCGCCGAGCTCGGGACCGCCTCCAGGTCGCGGCTGTTCTGGGAGGGCTTCGTGGTCAACGTGCTGAACCCGAAGACCGCGATCTTCTTCCTGGCCTTCCTCCCGCACTTCACCGACCCCGCGCGGGGCCCGATCGCGCCGCAGATCGTGGTGCTCGGCCTGATCTGGATCGTGCTGGGCCTCACGAGCGACGGGGCCTTCGCCCTGCTCTCCTCCGCGCTGGCCGGGCGCCTGCGCGGCTCCGCCCGTGCCCGGCGCCGCCTGAACGTCACCAGCGGCGTCGTCTATCTCGGTCTGGGAGCCGTCGCGGCGTTCACCGGCGAGAGCGCCCAGGCCGCCAGGGCCTGAGCGCGGGTCTCTCAACGGGTCTCTGCGGGCGTTCGCCGCCGAGGCGGTCGCGGCCGGGTCAGGAAGCCCGCCACGACGACCTTTCGGACGACCACCGTGAGCGCCGCCAGGGCGATCGCCGTCCACGTCTGGGCCCGCGAAAGGCGCAGCAGACCCGCCGCGACGAGGAAGTCGAGCAGCACCGCCATCGCGCCCCCGGGTCCGCCGCCACGCGCCAGCACGGCGAACGAGGCGGCCAGTCCCATGGCGACGATCAGGACGACGGCTGTCCCGAGGAGGTCAGCCATCGCCGATCATGCTCCTCTCCCGCTCGATCTCCCTGCTCAGGAAGAAGTTCAGCGCGGTCCTGATCGTCGCGATCGCCGCCAGTTGCCCGATCTGGGCGAAGCTCGGTGAGACGGCCGTCCGCAGCACGTCACCGGCCAGCTGGAACTCCAGCCCCAGCGCGAGGAATCTGCCCAGGAACAGCCGGACGGTGACGAACCCATCACCGTCCCCGCGCACCGCGGCCAGCAGGAACCGCGCGAAGGCCGTGACCGCCCCGGCGAAGATGACGATCGCGCCCGCCGCCTCGACGAGACGGACGAGCAGGTTGACGACCTCCCCGAGGCTCTCCTCCGGCAGGAGATCAGGCATGTGGTGCTGGTACCCGCTGACCCGCGGGCCAAGCGACCCCGCCCCCGGGCGACCTCAGCGGGCGAGCCTCAGCGGGCCGGGCCTCAGGACCGAGCCTCAGCGGGCCGGGCCGAACCAGGTGGTGAGGGCGGCGCGCAGAGCGGCCTCGTCACCTTCGGAGGAGGCCCCGGCGACCCAGGCGACGTGGCCGTCCGGGCGCACGAGCAGCGCCCGGGGGGCGGGAACCTCCCCGGCGCCCGGCACGGTCCACACCCGCTCCGCGCAGCCCGCCTCGACCAGGTCGACCCGGCCGTCCCACCCCTTGACAACCTCCCCCGCCTCCCCTGCCGGCCCGAGATCGAGCAGCACCGGCCTGGCCGTGTGCAGCAGGCCGTACAGCCTGACCGGGCCGTCCGGGGTCAGCAGGTCGAGGTCGGGGACCCGGCGGCCGAGCAGCGGGTGGTCCCCGCCCAGCGGGTATCGGACGTCCAGCGCGGTGATCATGCCGCTGAGCAGCCGGTTCACCTCCTCCACCTCGATGAGGCGGCCGAACGTCTCGCGCAGCGCGGTCATCTGCTCTCCGGGGCGCCCCAGCACCGTCTGCGCCCGTGTGTTGCGCAGCACCTCCTCGGCGACCGGGTGCCGTTCGGCGTGGTAGCTGTCCAGCAGTTCCTCCGGCGCGGTGCCGTCGACCACCAGGGCGAGCTTCCAGCCGAGGTTGAACGCGTCCTGCACGCCCGTGTTCAGCCCCTGGCCGCCCGCGGGGAAGTGGATGTGCGCCGCGTCCCCGGCGAGCAGCACCCGGCCCTCGCGGTAGCGCTCGGCCTGCCGGGCGGCGTCGCCGTATCGGGAGACCCAGCGGGGATCGTGCATGCCGTAGTCGGTCCCGGCGATCCTGACCAGCGTCTCCCGCAGCGTCTCGAAGGTCACCGGGGCGTCCCGGTCGGCCACGTGGTCGTACTCGTTGGTCATCACCCGGTACCAGTCCTGGTCGAAGGGCAGCACCGTGAAGGAGCCGTGCTCCCTGCGCTCCTGGAAGATCACCTCCTTGGGCGGGTCGGCGAGCGACACGTCGCCGAGCAGCGCGGTCATCGTCGCCGGGGTTCCGGGGAAGCCGATCCCGGCGAGCTTGCGGACCGTGCTGCGCCCGCCGTCGCAGCCGACCAGGTAGGACGCGCGCAGCCTGCCGCCGCCTTCGGTCTCGACCTCGACGCCGGTCGCGTCCTGGCGCAGGTCCGTCACCCCGGACGACCAGCGCACCCGCACACCGAGCTGGGCGGCGCGCTCCTCAAGCAGCCGTTCGATGGTCGTCTGCAGGACCATGAGCAGGAAGGGATACCTGGTCGCGAGGCCGCTGAAGTCCAGTGGCAGCGCGGAGAAGTGCCCCGCCTGCAGTCGCCGTCCGACGTCGAGGAAACCGCCGAGAAGGCCCCGCTGGTCGAGAACCTCCATGGTGCGCGCGTGGATGCCCCCCGCCCGTGACTCCCGGCCGCGCTCGGCGAGCCGGTCGAGCACGACGACCTCGACGCCCGCCAGCCTCAGCTCGCACGCGAGCATCAGCCCGGTCGGCCCGCCGCCCACGACCACCACGTCCGTCTTCTCCATGATCGCCCCCCTTAACGCCGTTAAATTTAACTGCGTTAAGGATTAATTGAACGATGTTAAGCTGTCAAGGGCACAGGACGGAGAACGGGATGAAGATCACTGCCGAGGAGATCGCGCGGACCTCACTGCGACTCCTCAACGAGGTCGGCCTCGACGGGCTCACCATGCGCCTGGTGGCCAGGGAGCTCGGCGTGCAGGCCCCCGCCCTCTACTGGCACGTCAAGAACAAGCAGGAGCTGCTCGACGTCATGACCGGGATCGTGTTCGCCGAGAGCACCGTGGGGCTTGAGCTGCCCGGACGCGGCACCCCCTGGGACGAGTGGCTCGCCGACAGGTTCCGGCTGCTGCGCCGTACGATGCTGTGCTACCGCGACGGAGCGCGGATGATGGCGGGCACCCATGTCACCGACCCGGCCATCTTCCGGACCACCGAACTGGCCCTGCGGACCCTGGGGGACGCGGGCTTCCCCCTCGACGTGGCCGCCCGCTCCCTGCCCACGCTCCTGCACTACACGATCGGCTTCACCATCGAGGAGCAGGCCCGCACCGGCGAGGCGTACGGCGAGGCGGGCAACCCCTACCAGGAGGGACTGCTGGCCGCCTCCCTCGACCCCGGGCGTTTCCCCCTCACCCTGCGGGCCCTCCACCACCTCTTCGACGACGACGGGGACGCGAGCTTCGAGTACGGCCTGCGGATCATCCTCGACGGCATGCGCGCCCTCCTGAAAGAGGACTAACGGGGCATCCTCCGCCACACGGCGCGGGGCAGGACACGCATCACCGCGAACATCGCGCGCAGCGCGCCGGGCACCCACACCACCTCGGTGCCGGAGCGCAGCCCGGCGACCACCGCGTCGGCGACCTGGCCGGGGGTCGAGGACAGCGGCGCCGGGGACATGCCCTTGGTCATCCTGCCGATCACGAAGCCCGGCCGGACGACCATCACCCGGGCACCCGAGCCGTGCAGCGCGTCACCCAGCCCCTGGGCGAAGCCGTCCAGGCCCGCCTTGGCCGAGCCGTACACGAAGTTGGCCCTGCGCACCCGGATTCCCGCGACCGACGACAGGACGACCAGCGTGCCGTGGCCCTGCTCGCGCAGCCGCCGGGCCGCGAAGAGCCCCGCGGAGACGTGCCCGCCGTAGTTGACGGCGACCGCCCGCGCGGCGGCCACCGGGTCGGCGTCGTAGACCTCCTGGCTGCCCAGCACCCCGAAGGCGGGGATGATCACGTCGAGGTCGCCGACCAGCTTCACCGCGGCCTCGATCACCTCCCCGTGCGTCTCCGGCGCCGAGGCGTCGAACTCGAGCAGGTGCACCTCGGCGGTGCCGATCGCCGGGGGCGTCCCACCGGGGTCCCGCGAGGCCAGCACGACCTTGCGGGCACCGTCGCGGACCAGCCGTTGGACGATCTCCAGACCGATCTCGCTGCGCCCGCCGAGCAGCAGCACGGTGTCCACCGAGCCCAGGGCGTTCTTCATCGGACGAGCCTCCCACAACCTGTCGTCTTCACAGCCCGAGTCTCCTGGCCAGGTCGGAGCGGAAGACCCCGGCGGGGTCGGCCTCCTCGCGGATCTTGCGCCACTCGTCGAGCCTGGGGTACATCGCGGCCAGGGACCGCGCCGACATGCGGGAGTCCTTGGCCAGGTAGAGCCGCCCGCCCGCCTCCATGACCCACCCGTCGAACTCCCGCAGCAGCCGGGCGAGGCCCGCGCGGCCCGCCGGGATGTCCAGGGCGAGGGTCCAGCCGGGCATCGGGAACGACAGCATCCCCGGCGTGCCGGGACCGAACCGTTTGAGCACGGTCAGGAAGGACACCACGCCCTCGGCCGAGAGCCTGGAGACGATCCGCCGCAGCGTCGCCTCCTCGCCGAAGGGCACCACGAACTGGTACTGGACGAAACCGTTCGACCCGTAGACCCGGTTCCAGCCCTCGACGAAGTCCAGCGGGTGGAAGAACGGCCCGATCTCCTGGATCAGCCCCGTCGCCGGACGCGACTTCCGGTACCAGGCCTCGTTGAAGGCCCGCACGGTCAGCGGGTTGAGCATGCCGTTCGGCGCCCACGGCGGTGCCTTCAGCCGCGTCCTCGGCGCGAAGGCCAGCGGCTCGGTCCCCCTGGGCAGCTCGGCGCGGCTCGCGTGGTCGCCCCGGGTGAGCACGCTGCGGCCCATCCTGGCCCCCGAGGCGAGCAGGTCGATCCAGGCGACCGTGTAGCGGTAACGGTCGTCGGTCGCGGTCATCGTCTCAAGCGTGTGCTCCAGGTCACGGGTGCGTTCGACGTCCACCCGGACCCGCGAGGTCTCGATCGGCACACACTGGAAGACCGCCTCGACGATCACCCCGGTGAGCCCCATCCCGCCGACCGTCGCCCAGAACAGCTCGTCGGCCGGTGTCACCGTACGGCTGCCGCCGTCCGCGGTGACCAGCGTCAGGGAGCGCACGTGGGCGCCGAAGGAGGAGTCCACGTGGTGGTTCTTGCCGTGCACGTCCGCCGCGACGGCCCCGCCGACCGTCACGTGCCTGGTGCCCGGTGTGACGGGGACGAACCAGCCCTTGGGCACCAGGGCCGTCATCAGGTCGTGCAGGCTGAGCCCGGCGCCCGCGGTGACCAGCCCGGTGGACTCGTCGAGGAACCACGAGGTCAGCGAGGTGCAGTCGAGGACGAGTCCTCCGGCGTTCTGCGCGGCGTCGCCGTAGGCCCGGCCGAGCCCTCTGGGGGCGACGCCCCGGTCCGAGGCCCGCCGTACGAGGTCGGCGACCTCCTGCGGTGAACGAGGCCTGGCCACTCGCGCGACGGTCGGCGCGGTACGGCCCCAGCCGGTCAGCAGGGTCATGTGAGGTAGATCCCGATCAGGAGCGGAAGAAGGAGAAGGGCGACGAAGAGCTGGGTGGGCCGGTCACGCAGGGCGAGTTCCTCGGGCTCCTCGCCGACGCCCCGGTCGACCAGCAGGTTGTGCCGCAGGACGATCAGCACGAAGGGGACGATGCTGATCGGGTAGAAGGGCCCCGAGTGCTCGTTCAGCGCCCACAGGCAGTAGGTCACGATCATGGCTCCCGAGGCCATCATCCTGACCCCGGCCAGATAGCCGGGCGTGTAGGCGGCCAGGATGGCCCGGGTCGCGTTGCCGGTCTCGTTGCCCATCGCGGCGCGCAGCTCGGTCTCGCGCTTGCCCGCGACGAGCTGCAGCGAGCCGAGCGAGATGACCACGAGGAACCAGCTCGTCACCGGCACCTGTACGGCGATCGCCCCGGCGAAGGCCCGGATGACGTGGCATCCCGCGACCGCGACGAGGTCGACCACCTCCTGGTGCTTGAGGTAGTAGGTGTAGGAGAAGGTCAGCGACAGGTAGCCCGCCACGACGAGCGGCAGCCGCCAGCCACCGGACAGCGCGGCGATCGCGGGGGCCAGCAGAACGAACGCGATCCCGACCGCCCAGGCGAGCCGTATCGGGACCAGGCCCGCGGCGATCGGGCGGTGGCGTTTGCGCGGGTGACGGCGGTCCGCCTCGACGTCGGAGGCGTCGTTGAGCAGGTAGGCCCCGCTGGCCGCGACGCAGAAGGCGGCGAAGGCGATCAGCGCGTCCAGCATTCCCTGCACGGTGAACAGCACACCCGCCGCGGCGGGGGCCGCGAAGATCAGGCCGTTCTTGAGCCACTGGCGGGGCCGACAGGCGCGCAGGAGGGCGACCGGCGAGAACCTCCGCGCCGGCTCGACGTCCACGGGTGGCTCAGGCTCGGCCTGCGGCGGTCCGAGCACCGTCTCATCGCTCGTCGCCTCACGGCTGGAACCGCTCATCGCTTCACGACTGGGACGGGGCCCGAAGGAGGCGTGGGGGGAATTGTCACCTTGGGCATGGTGATCTGATTCTTGCCTTCCTGTGGCGTCGTCCACAAGGTCATTGACGATGGGAAAAGTCATCCAGGCCGAAACCGTACAGTAGCGGCGCGAATCACCTGCCGGGTTCCGGGTCGCGGGGCAGGCCGAGCAGCCGTTCACCGATGATGTTCAGCTGGACCTCGGTGGTACCACCGTAGATCGTCATGGCCCGGGTGGCCAGGATGGCGCGGTTCCAGTGGCCCGCGTCGCCGAGCGTACGGTCGGCGGCGGTCACCGCCGCGGCGCCCAGCAGGCCGACCGCGCACTCGGCGACGTGCTGGGCGTGTGAGGTGGACAGCAGCTTGCGGACCGAGGCGTCGCCGCCGGGTTCGGCGCCGCTCAGCTGCCGCAGCGTCACCCGCAGGCCGAGCGCGTCGATCGAGTGGCCCTCGCAGAGCACCTCCGCCAGGTCCTGGCGTTCGACGGCGGTCAGCTCGCGGCCGAGCCTGCCCACGAACCCGAGCAGGTCGCGGATCGAGGAGCCGGTGCCGCCCGTCCCCGAGGAGAGCAGGACCCGCTCGTTGGACAGGGTGTTGCGGGCGACCCGCCAGCCGTCGCCGACCTGGCCGACGACCAGCTCGTCGGGGACGAACACGTCGTCGAGGAAGACCTGGTTGAACATGCTCTCCCCGGTCATCTC
Organism: Streptosporangium sp. NPDC000239; assembly: GCF_040300765.1. Lineage (NCBI taxonomy): Bacteria > Bacillati > Actinomycetota > Actinomycetes > Streptosporangiales > Streptosporangiaceae > Streptosporangium > Streptosporangium sp. NPDC000239. The sequence continues at coordinate 399,301 of NZ_JBEPEI010000002.1, forward strand.
GGTCAGCGGCCTGACCGTGACGCCCGGGGTCTTCATGTCCACCAGGAAGTAGGTGATGCCCTCGTGCTTGGAGCCGGTCGAGGAGGTGCGGGCGAGGCAGATGGCCCATTCGGCGATGTGCGCGATCGAGGTCCAGACCTTCTGGCCGTTGAGCCGCCAGCCTCCCTCAACCCGTTCCGCCCTCGTCTGGAGGGAGGCCAGGTCGGAGCCCGCGCCCGGCTCCGAGAACAGCTGGCACCAGACCGTCTCCCCGCTGAGGGTGCGGGGCAGGAAGCGTTCCTGCTGCTCGGCGGTGCCGTAGGCGACGATCGATGGCACGACCCACGCGCCGATGATCATCTGGGGTGGCCTGACCCGGGCCGCCCGCAGCTCCTGGAGGATGAGCACCTGTTCGAGGGGTGTGGCCTCGCGCCCCCACGGCCTGGGCAGGTGCGGCATGACGTAACCGGCCTCGGCCAGCGCCCGCCGCTGCCGCCGGCCTTCGAGCCCGGCGAACCCGGCGACCTCGGCGCGGACGCGTTCACGGAGCCCGGCGGCCTCCTCGGGCAGGTCGATCTCCATCTGCGGGCGCACGCCGTCCAGCGCCAGCCCGGCGACCTTGTCGGCCCACCCGGCGGAGGGGCCGAGCAGCGCGCGCAGGCTCAGCGCGCGGCGGTAGTAGAGGTGGACGTCGTGCTCGTAGGTGTAGCCGATGCCGCCGAAGATCTGGATCGCGTCCCTGGCGCACCCGACGGCGGCGTCCGGCGCGACCACCCCGGCGACCGCGGCGGCGTAGGCCGCCTCCCTGACGGCCTCCCCGGTCGCCCGCGCGGCATCGTCCTCTTCAAGGGTCCGTACGGCCGCGCCCTCCCCGGCCTCCTGTGCGACGTCACCCCCGGCCGTCCGTGCGACGCCGTCCTCCTCGGCGGTCCGCGCGGCCCGGACGGCGTCCCACACGGTCGCGCGGGCCTGTTCGAGCGCGACGAGCATCCGGGCCGCCTTGTGCTTGACCCCCTGGAACTGCCCGATGGGACGGCCGAACTGCACGCGGCCCCTGGCGTACTCGGAGGCGGCGCGCACGCACCAGGCGGCCACGCCCGCGGCCTCGGCCCCGAGCAGGATCGCCGCCAGGTCGTGGACGCGCTCCGAGCGCAGGCCGTCGAGGACCCGCCCCGGCGGCACCTCGACCGACTCGGCCTCGACCCTGGCCACTCCCCGGGTGAGGTCCAGTGCCTGGATCGGTGTCACGGTCACCGTTGAGGCGTCCACCACGACCCACACCCGCTCCTGCCGCGTGGCGACGGGGAGCACCAGGACGTCGGCGAGGGTGCCACCCAGGACCGGTTCGACGACGCCGCCGACGGTCAGTGTGCCGTCCTCGCCGCGGGTGCCCGTCAGGGAACCGGCCGGAGGGTGGGTCAGCGCGACCGCGCCGGTCAGCGTGCCGTCGGCGAGCCCGGGGAGCAGTTCGGCACGGGCCTTGCCGTCCGAGGCCAGGATCACCGCGCTCGCCAGGACGGTCGGCAGGAGGGGGCCGGGGGCGACCCGCTCCCCCAGCGCCTCGACGGCCACGGCCGTCTCCAGCAGGCCGTATCCGCTGCCGCCGTACTCCTCGGGAAGGTGGAGGCCGAGGAGCCCCTGGGCGGCGAGGCTCGTCCAGAACGCCGGACGGGTCTCCTGCGGGGCCTGTACGGCGGCCCGCAGGACCTCGGGCGGGATGTTCCGCGCCGCCCAGCCGATCACCGACTCGCGAAGCTCCCGGTGCTCCTCCCCCAACCCGATCGCCATGACAGAGCCTCCAGACAGGGTTCAGTGACAGAAGCAGATTCTAGAATGTGTTTCCGTCAGAGCGCCCGGGCACTTGCCACCAACGGCGCGATATCAGCCCAGAGTTCCTTGCGGGTGTCCGGAACGGTGACGAAGAGGATGGCCGGTTTGCGGCGGCCGATGTCCAGCAGCGTGAGCGCCGCCTGCGAGGTGTGCCGCTTGCCCTTCACCGTGTAGGTCACCCGGTAGCCGAGCGTCCATCCCTTGCCCGTGGCCGGTTTCTGCGACGCCGTCCAGGCCACCTTGGCGCCCGCCGGATAGTGGTTGGCGACCGTCCACCTCACCGCGCCCGCCGCCGCCTTGCGGAACTCGGCGTCGGTCTTCAGGTCTGCCTGGGGAGAGGCGCCGGGGAGCAGGCCCGAGACGACCATCGTGCCCGGCTGCCGTGCCGTACCGACCTGCTGGCCCGCGGAGAAGGAGGGGATGTCGGCCACCTGCCACGGCTTGCCCAGCTTGGCGTAGGTGATCGCCGCCCTGCTGTCGGTGACCGCGCCGAGCACCGGGCTCGGCGTGCCGGGCAGCGCCCGCAACTTCGTCGTCGGGGGCAGGCCGGGCAGGGCGACCGCGGACGGTGACGGTGCGGGCGAGACGACGGCGGCTCCCGATCCGGCCCCGCTGCCCGACTGGTCGATCCTGTGGGGCCTGTCGCCGGAGAACAGCACGAAGATCAGGAAGACCGCCAGGGCCGTGACGAGCGCGGCGCCGACGCTGTAGACGAACCGGACGGGGATGTCCCCGATCCGGGTCAGCAGGCCCTCCTTGCGCCGCTTCGCCGGGGGCGCGAAAAGCGCAGGCGGCGGGCCGGGCACGAGGGACGGCGTCGGCCTGACCGCGGGTTCCTCGGCCGGAGCGGGCGTCCAGACGGGCTTCGAGGGGGAGTCTCCGGCCGCGTTCCTGGCCGCGGCCTCCCAGGCCCAGACCCCGGACAGGCCACCGGAGGGCGACTCGGCCGGCTCCGGCGCCTCGGGGGCGTGCTCCCTCTCGTCCGTTTCGAGCCCGGGAAAGCCCGCCATGGGGAAGAGCCAGACGGACTCCTGCTCCTCGGCCGCCTCAGGCTCCGGCTCGGGAGACGGCTCAGCGGGCAGCTCGGGCCTGGGGACCAGCACGGTCTCCTCGCCGTCGCCGATGGGGAACCGGCGCGGCACCCGAGGATTGATCAGCGTGCCGTCCTCGGCGCGGATGGCGGGGATGGGCGCCGTGGGCGCGTCGTAGGACGGGATGTATCCATCGTGAGGGCCCCCGGAGGAGTCGCCGCCAACATCCGCCATGAGCGCCAGGCTATGCCACCTCACCTGATGGGCGAAACGCATACCATCACGCTTCGGCCACGAGATACCGGGGAAGGGGCCGGTCCGCCGCTCCCCGCCAAGAGCATCTTCCGCGCTGAGCTGGGAAGATACTCCCGCATGCAGGGATGGAGTTCACGGGCCGCGCTGTCCGTCGCCGTCGTCATGACGCTCGCGGGATGCGGTCAGAGCGCGAGACCACCGGCGGCGGGCCCCGAGCCCTCACAACCGGGCACGACGGTCGCCACGCCACCGCGGGCCTCGGCGGACGGTGCCTCCCCCGGCGCCCCCATCGGCCCACCGCCGGGCGGCTCCCCTGTCGGACCCGAGGCCCTGGAGACCAAGTACGAGCAGGTCATCGCCACGGTGCTGCCGTCCATCGTGCAGATCACCACGAAGAGCGGCCTCGGCTCCGGTGTCATCTACGACACACAGGGACACATCATCACCAACGCCCACGTCATCGGACGTTCCACAACCTTCGAGGTGACACTGGCCAGCGGCGGCAAACCCCGCGCCGCACGGCTCGTCAAGGCGTACGGGCTCGGCGACCTGGCCGTGATCAAGGTTGACGACCCCACGGGGCTGAAGCCCGCCAGGTTCGGCGATTCGAGCAAGCTCCGGGTCGGGCAGCTCGTCCTCGCCATGGGCAACCCCCTGGGCCTGTCCGGCAGCGTCACCAACGGCATCATCTCGGCACTCGGCCGTACGGTCAGCGAACCGCAGGAGGAGGGCGGCCCCGGGGCGACGATCACCGGGGCCGTCCAGACCTCCGCCGCGATCAACCCCGGCAACAGCGGCGGCGCCCTGGTGAACCTCTCCAACGAGGTCATCGGCATCCCGACCCTGACGGCCGTCAACCCGGAGCTCGGCGGCGGTCAGGCCCCCGGCATCGGGTTCGCGATCCCCTCGAACACCGCGACCGACATCGCCAACCAGATCATCAGGCACGGCAAGGTCACCAACACCCACCGGGCGGCCCTCGGGATCACCGTGCAGACGGTGATCGGCTCCGACGGCAGGCCCGCGGGTGTCGGCGTCGTACGGGTCGCCCCCGGCGGCAGCGGCGCGAAGGCGGGCATCAGGCGTGGCGACGTGATCCTGTCGATCAACGGCGCCCCCACCCTGGACACCCAGGCCCTGGCCGAGGCCATGGCGGGCCTCAACCCCGGCGACCGCGCCCAGGTCCAGCTCCTGCGCGCCGACGCGTCGAGGGCGACGGTCACCGTGACGCTGGGCCAGCTGCCGAGCGACTGACCGGCCCTCTCAGCCGCCCAGGATCGCGTTGAGCCTGCCGTAATCCAGGGCGCCCTCAAGAGGCGTGTAGGTGCCCGAGGCGAGGACCTCCCGGGTGGCCTCCCAGATCACGGCGTAGGCGGCTCCCACGATCGAGGAGCCCAGGCTGACCCGGGCGACACCGAGCGCGGCCAGCTCGGCGACCGTGGGGGCCCCGGGCCCCACCAGGATGTTCAACGGAGCCGCCACGGCCCCTGTGAGCGCGGCGACGGTCTCCGGATCGACGACCCCGGGCACGAAGACGCCGCTGGCCCCGGCCGCGAGATAGGCCTCGGCGCGCTCGACCGCCGCCTCGAACCGCTCCTTCGGCGTCTCGCCGACCTGACGCAGGTAGACGTCGGTCCGCGCGTTGACGTAGAGGGGGATCCCCGCCTCCTCGGCCGCCCGCCTGGCGGCGGCCAGCCGCTCGCACTGCTCCTCGACGGGACGCAGCGGCGTGTCCCCGCCGTACAGGGCGTCCTCGATGTTGACTCCGACGGCACCGGCCGCGATCACCCGCCCGACCGTCTCGGCGACCCCCTCCGGGGTGTCCGCGAAGCCGCTCTCGATGTCGGCGGTGACGGGCAGGTCGACGGCGGCGGCGATCCTGGCGATCAGGTCGATCGCACGGTCACGGTCGAGCCGGTCACCGTCGGGGGCGCCGAGACTCCAGGCGACCCCGGCGCTGGTCGTCGCGACCGCCCCGGCCCCGGCCTCCTCCACGAGACGCGCGCCGGCGACGTCCCAGACGTTGGCGAGCACCAGCGGCGTGCCGCCCCGGTGCAACGAGTGGAACAGCTCTGCTCTCTCACGAAGGGTCGTCATGGCGAACAGTAAACCAGTTCGATCCTCTTCCAGGAGGGGAAAACCCGTTCGAGTCGCGACTTCGGAAAAACGCCGAGGGCGGCCGCGCGGACTCGGGTCCGTGCGACCGCCCTCAGACGATCTGCTCCGTGCGCGGGGCACGGAACGGGGGTGGAGGTGGCGGGAATCGAACCCGCGTCCTTCAACTCCAAGACAGGGCTTCTCCGGGTGCAGCCTGCTTTGCTTTTCTCAGCCCCGGCGATCACACAGGCAAGACGCCGACGGGCTCAGCCACTGTTTGGTTTCCCGATCTTCCCCGTGGCCGGGTCGATCGGTTGAGCCTCCTAGCGATGCCGGATCCGGGCCGGAGGCACTCCCGGGCCGGCAGAAGTCACTCGCTGCTTAGGCGGCGAGCGCCAGGCGAGCCTGGCTGACTTCGGAGTGCGTCTTATTGGCACTTGTTGGTTGCGGTCACAGTGTTAACGAGGTTATGTCCGCAGTCCTCGACCCGCTTCTCCTGGCTTGCAAAGCCAAAGTCGAAACCAGTCACCCCCCTGTTGAATTGTCAACCCGGTCCTGGGACCGAGGATCCGAAGATACCCGGTACAACACCGGTAACGCCAACTCGATTCCCGGCGAACGGCTCGTTCCCCGGCGACCGGCGGGGCCGGCCGGTCATGACGGGACCGAGGCCTCCCCCGAGACGAGGCCCCGGTCCCATCGAGGCGACCGGGTCCACAACCCCCCAAGCGGTGCCCGGTCATCTGGGAAGACGCAGGCCGGGCACCCGATGGTTGCTCAGGGCGAGGAGAAAATCTCAGACCGTCACGACCCGGTGGGCAACTTCTGGAAGAAACGGCCCGCGACGGTCGCCCCCGCGGTCGAGTCGGCGCTCTCCATCAGCACGGCCACCGCGATGTCGCCCTGCCAGCCGACGAACCAGGCCAGCGGCTTACGGCTCTGCGTGGCGGCGGCCGTGACACCGTGCACCGGGTCGCCCGGCGCCGCGGCGGACCTGGCGGAGCCCGCGACCACTCCCGACCGCATGAGGGTGCGAAGCGTGGCGATGGCCTTGTCGTCGATCTTGATCGGACTCGGCGGTTTCGGCGGCTCCGCCTCGGCCGCGGGGTCCGGGCTGTGCGGGTCGGTGACCAGGACCGGCGGACGCCAGGTGCCCGAGGCGACCGCCCCGGCGACCAGGGCCATGGACAGCGGGCTGACCAGCACGTTCTGCCCGGCGATGGCCCTGGCGGTGGCCGCGTCCGTACGCAGGGGGCCGACCGAGCCGCTGAAGGACTTCAGCGGCAGTGTCCACGGCGACTCGATGCCGAACCTGGCGGCGCTGGCCGTCAGCTCGGCGCCGTCGATCCTGCGGGCCAGCGCGGTCAGCGCGGTCACACACCCGCTGGCGAAGTCACCCTGGATGCTCGGCGCCGTCCCGCCCGGCGGGTCCGCCTGGTGGAAACGGGCGCCGCCGACACTGCGCTCCACGGGGCAGGCGAGCCGCTGCTTGGTGCTGATCCCCGCCTTGAGCAGCCCCTCGACCGTCATGATCGAGAACGTGGTGCCCGCGGGGAACCTGCCCGCCAGGGCGTCCTTCTCCTGGTTGTACTCCTTGGTGCTGCCGACCGCGCGGATCTCACCGGTCGAGGCCTGGACCGCCACCAGCATGCCGGGGGTGCCGCCGAAGAGCGCGGCGTCGGCCGCCTTCTGGGCCGGGCCGTCGAGCGTGGTGCGCACCGGCGAGGTCGAGCGGCTGGGCCGCCACTTGCGCAGCTCGGCCACCTGCTGGTTCGTCTTCAGGTCGACCGTGATGACCCGCGTCTCCGTCGAACCGGTCAGGTGCTCCTGGTAGGCCTTCTGCAGCCCGGTCCTGCCGACGGTGTCGCCCGCCCGCTGCGGACCGCCGAGCTGCTGCTCGGTCTCCGGGGTCACCGCGGTGACGGTGCCGACGATCTGGGCGGGCGAGTCGGGGGCGACCGGCTGCTTCTGCGGCGAGACGACGATGCCGGGAACGGCCGCCAGCTTGTCGCTGAGCTGGGCGTACTTGGCGCGTCCGAAGGTCACCAGCGGCACCTGGACGTTGGGCCTGGCCGACCTGATCCGGCTCAGCAGCCGGTCCTGGGGGAAGCCGGTGATCTTCGAAAGCTGCTCGCAGACCGCCACCGGATCCTTCAGCGACGCCGGGACGACGTTCGCCACGTACAGCGTGGCCTCCTGCTGGAGCGGGTCGCCGTTGCGGTCGAGGATCGGCTTACGCCCTTCGGGGATGACGTCGACCGCGAAGCGCTGCCCCTCGTGCAGGTCGGGATGGAGCACGCTGGGCGACCAGCGCACCTTCCAGCGGCCGTCCACCAGGTGCAGGGGGAGCTTTCCGGTGTACTGCCACAGGGGGTTGTTCTCCCCCAGGTCGACCTCCGCGTCGAAGTCGGCCTCCGTCTCGTCCCCCGTACGGCGCATGCCCTTGACCTTGAAACGGAAGGACGCGGCGTCGAGCTGGACCTTGGCGTTCTCCAGGGCCTTGCTGACCGTCCGCTCGTCCCCGTCGGTACGCCTGGCCGCCGCGACGTAGTCGCCCGTCTGCCAGCCGACCAGGAAGTCACGCACCGCCTCGTGGGCCGAAGGCTCCTCGAAGCAGGCCGACAGCATGGGGACCGTCACCGCCAGCGTCAGTGCCGCGGCGACGGTCCGCCGAGCCTTCCCCGTCACAATTACCTGTTCCTGTGCCTGAGAGCGCGAGCCATCTCACGCTTGGCCTGCTTCTCCGCGAGGGTCTGCCGCTTGTCCCAGTCCTTCTTACCCTTGGCGAGGCCGATCTCGATCTTGGCCTTGCCGTCCTTGAAGTAGATCGCGAGCGGGATCAGCGTCAGGCCGCTCTCCTTGGTCTTCGCGACCAGCTTGTCGATCTCCTTGCGGTGGAGCAGAAGCTTACGGGTGCGACGCGCCGCGTGGTTGGTCCACGTCCCCATGGTGTATTCGGGGATGTGGACGTTGATCAGCCAAGCCTCGCCGTCCTTGAGGAGGGCGTATCCGTCGAGCAGAGAGGCCCTGCCCAGGCGGAGTGACTTGACCTCGGTGCCCTGGAGCACGAGACCAGCCTCGTAGGTTTCCTCGATGTGGTAGTCGTGCCAGGCACGCTTGTTCTGGGCGATGACCTTCCGCCCGGTCTCACGTGGCATGCCCCCGAGCCTACCGGGGACCGGGACGGCCGGCCGCGTCCCGAGGCGGGAGCGCGCCCGGCGGGCGCGCTCCCGGGCGCTCACACCCGCAGGTAGCGGCGGAGCGTGACGAACGAGGCGAGCACACAGATGAGCACGCCGATGACCATCGTGAGGCTGATCGTCGAGGCGACGGTCTCCCACGTGAGCGGGCTGGTGTTGGCCAGGTAGATCTGCACGCCGTCGAAGAGGAACACCTTGCTGACGATCAGCATCACCGCGGCGACCACACCTCCGATCAGGCCCGCGATGACCCCCTCCATGACGAAGGGAAGCTGGATGTAGAGGTTCGAGGCGCCGACGAGCCGCATGATGCCGGTCTCACGTCTGCGGTTGTACGCCGACAGACGCACCGTGTTGCCGATCAGCAGGGTGGCCGCGAAGACCAGGACGATGGCCACGACCAGGGCGGCCCAGCGCAGCCTCTCCAGCAGCCCGAAGAACTTGTCCAGGATCTCCTGCTGGTTGACCACGTAGGAGACGCCGCCCGCGCCCTTGACCTGCTCGATGACGGCCGGGTAGTCAGCGGGGTTCTTGAGCTTCACCCTGAACGACTCGGGCATGTCAGACACCTGCAGCACCGAGAGCAGGACGTTGTTGTCCTTGTACTGCTCGCGGAAGTTCGCGTAGGCCTGGGCCGCGTTCTCGAACTCCACCCGTTCGACCTGGGGCATGGACTCGATCTGCGCCTTGAGGGCGGCCTGCTCCTGGGCGTTGACGCCACCGCTGCCCTTGCACTGCGGGAAGGCGTCGTTCTTCTTGCACAGGAAGACAGAGATCTCGACCTTGTCCACCCAGAAGTCACGCATGGTGGAGATCTGAGAGTTGATCATCAAGCCGACGCCCAGCAACGCCATGCCGATCGCCACGGTCACGATGACCGCGATCGTCATCGTGAGGTTGCGGCGGAGGCCGATCCAGACCTCGGAGAAGATGAAGTTTGCCCGCATGCTCTTCCTGTCGCTTCGCTTCCTTGAGGTCCTGGGTCAGTACGCCTGGCCGTACACGCCACGCGACTGGTCACGGACGATCTTGCCGTCCTCCAGTTCCACTACGCGCTTGCGCATGGAGTCGACGATGGCGGCGTCGTGCGTGGCCATGACGACGGTGGTACCGGTCCTGTTGATCCGGTCGAGCACCTTCATGATGCCGATGCTGGTCGCCGGGTCGATGTTTCCCGTCGGCTCGTCGGCCAGCAGGATCATAGGGCGGTTGACGAAGGCACGGGCCATGGCGACCCGCTGCTGCTCGCCACCGGACAGCTCGTCGGGCATCCGGTGGGCCTTGCCCTCAAGGCCGACCAGTTCGACGACCTCGGGCACGACCTTGCGAATGAACCGGCGTGGCTTGCCGATGACCTCCAGGGCGAACGCCACGTTCTCGTAGACGTTCTTGTTCGGCAGCAGCCGGAAGTCCTGGAAGACGCAGCCGATACGGCGGCGCAGGTGGGGGATCTTGAAGTTGGACAGTCGGGCGAGGTCCTTGCCGGCCACGTGGATCGCCCCGGAGTCGGGACGCTCCTCCTTCAGGACCAGGCGGAGGAAGGTCGACTTCCCGGACCCCGAGGGGCCGACGAGGAACACGAACTCGCCCTTGTCGACATCGACGCTGACGTGGTCCAACGCGGGCCGCTTCTGGTTCGCGTAGACCTTGGTGACATTATCAAAATGGATCACGGGCGCATCACGGCATGCCAGTCTAGGGGTTAGGACAGTCGCGGTGGTGGCAGAGGTTCACTTCCGCCTCTCGCCGGCCGGGGGGCGCCGCTCTTTGCTAACGATCGACGTTCCGGTTGGCCGGAGCCCAGTCTAGGGGGAAGACTGGCATGGAACGTCCATAACGGAAACAAAACGATTCGGCGCCCGGTAACGACCACATAAAGTAGTTCTGACCTAGGAGACGGAGGCTCTCATGAGCTGTGAAGACCTCGTCTGCGCCCGATGCGCCCACCCTGTGGCGGAGGGCCGCTGCGCCCAGTGCCGCGCCTACCGCGACCGGATGCACCACGGCTTCGGCGGGCTGACGCCCGCCACGGTCGCGCTGCTGTTGATCGTGCTGTTCTTCCTCACCGTGGCCCTGCGGCACCTGGCGGGCCTGTGACGGCCCGCCACCGGGCGGGCCGTCACGAAAAGCCTTACCCCTCGACGCCGGACTCCTGACGGCGGGTCCAGCGGATCTCCGCCTCGATGAACTCGTCGAGGTCTCCGTCGAGCACCGAGCTCGGGTTGCCCGCCTCCGTGCCCGTCCGCAGGTCCTTGACGATCTGGTACGGGTGCAGCACGTAGTTGCGGATCTGCGTGCCCCACGAGGTGGTCGACTCGCCCCTGATCTCGTTGAGCGCCGCGGCCTCCTCCTGCCGCTTGCGCTCCAGCAGCTTGGACTGCAGGACCGCCATCGCGGTCGCCTTGTTCTGCAGCTGCGAACGCTCGTTCTGGCAGGAGACCACGATGCCGGTCGGCAGGTGGGTCAGGCGGACCGCCGAGTCGGTGGTGTTGACGCCCTGGCCACCGGGGCCCGAGGAGCGGTACACGTCGACCCGCAGGTCGTCCTCGTTGATGTCGATGTGGTCGGTCGTCTCGACCACCGGCACCACGTCGACCCCGGCGAAGGAGGTCTGGCGGCGGCCCTGGTTGTCGAACGGGCTGATCCGCACCAGGCGGTGGGTGCCGTGCTCGCCGCGCAGCGTGCCGTACGCGTAGGGCGCCTTGACCGTGAAGGTGGCCGACTTGATGCCCGCCTCCTCGGCGTAGGAGGTCTCGTAGACCTCCGTCGGGTAGCCCTTGCGCTCGGCCCAGCGCAGGTACATCCGCAGGAGCATCTGCGCCCAGTCGGCCGCGTCGACGCCACCGGCCTGGGAGTTGATCGTGACGACCGCCTCACGGGCGTCGTACTCGCCCGACAGCAGGGTGCGTACCTCAAGGGCGCCGACCTCGCTCCTGAGGGCGGCCAGCTCGCGGTCGGCCTCCTCGCGGGTGTCCTCGTCCTCCTCGGCCGCGGCCAGCTCGTACAGGACGGACAGGTCGTCGAGGCGCCGTTCGAGCCCCTCGATCCTGTTGACCTCACCCTGCAGGTAGGAGAGCTTGCTGGTGACCTTCTGGGCCCGCTCCTGGTCGTTCCACAGGTCGGGCGCCGCGGCCTGCTCTTCGAGCTCCTCGATCTGCTTGCGTATCGCGCCGAGGTCGAGCACGTCCTGGATGTTCTTCAGCGTGCCGATGAGCTCGTTGATCTCTTCTACCGGATCGATGAGTGCCACGTCTGTAAAGGGTACGCGACCGACGCACCCCGTTGTGTACGGCCGGGCCCGCGCGCTGGCTAGCATGGGGCGCCGGAGACCGTGAGGAGGCGGACGTGCGGGGACGTGGTGGACGGGGGCTGCTCGTGTTCACCCTGGCCCTGATGACCGCGACCGCGGCCTGTGTGGACCAGGGCGGCGGCGCACGCGAGCAGGGCGCACAGGGAGCTCAGGGGGCCCAGACCTCGGGTCCCGCCTCAAGCCCGGTCCCGGCCGCGTTGCGGGAGCCTCCCGTCACGCTGGCCGAGGCGGGCAGGGCGCTGTCGAGCGTGCTCGGCGCGCAGGCGGTGCTCGAAAGCGCGACACCACACCTGGAGGCCGACCGCAGGAACCTCCTGGAGCAGACCCGCGACTCCCAGGAGGCGCTCACCATGGCCGCCTTCAACAGCACGCCGGGCCCGCTGCCGCACTACACCTGGGGCAGGCCGGAGCTGCTGGTGCCCAGGGTCCAGCGGGCCCCCTTCTGGTTCGCCGCGGTCGTCGAGCGCGAGGACAGCGCGGGCGAGCGGCGCCCCGCCGTCCTGGTCCTGACCAAGTACGGCGGGCACGAGTGGTATCTCAGCTCGACCTCGCTGCTCGACCCCGGGGAAAGGATCCCGGAGATCGCCAAGGACGCCGGGGGCTACGCGACCGAGCTCGACGACGACGACCCGACCACGGCGATCAGTCCCCGTCTCATGGCGCCGCTGCACGCGACCTCGGCCGAGGAGGGCAGCGCGGGCTTCGCCGCGGGCCTGATCGAGAAGGGCCCGCACACCACGGACTACGCCGAGGAGATCGAGGGCAAGCGGCCGAAGTACAAGAGCGACTGTCTCGGCTACGACTCGATCTTCGGCGCGAGCAACTACCCGGTCCACGCCCTGCGCACCGCGGACGGGGGTTCCATGATCATGTACTCGCTGATCAGGACCACGACCGTGACGGCCAAGATCGAGCCGTGCGCCGACATCAGGGTTCCTCCGAACGCCGAACGGCTGGCCTCGGCGACGGGCGCGCGCAAGGAACTGCGCACGGTCGAGACGCACCAGTACGTGAGCACGGTGCCCGCCAAGACGGGCAAGGGCCTCGCCCGGGTGATCGGCTACCTGGGCGGGGTCACCAAGGTCTCCGCCAACTGACGCCCGCCCCGCCGCCCCGTACGGCCGGCCTGGCCGTACGGGGCGGCGGTGCCGTCAGGACTCGCCGAGCGGCAGGCTCGTCGAGGCGACCAGCGTGCGGATGGCGCGCAGCGCGACCGACAGCGTCGCCAGGTCGAAGTTGTCGCTCTCCCAGATCTCCGACAGGGTCTGCCGGGCCCTGGAGACGGCGGCCGAGTTGGCCTCCGTCCAGCGGGCCAGGCGCTCCTCCGGGGTCAGTCCGGGCGTGTTGTGGGCCAGGACGTCCCGGGTGAGCGAGGCGTGGGCGGCGTAGAGGTCGTCGCGGAGGGCGGCCCGCGCCATGGAGTTCCAGCGGCTGTCGCGCGGCAGCCCGATCACCCGCTCGCGCAGCCTGGCCAGCTGGAGCCGGTCGGCCAGGTCGAAGTAGACCTCGGCGACCTCGTTGACCGGACGGTTCGCCTGCACGGCCACCTCGACCAGGTCGAAGGTGGAGTAGGCCGGGACCATCGAGGCGACCCGCTCGGCCAGCTCGTTCGGCACCCCCCTGGCGACGAAGGAGTCGCGCCGCTCCTCGAAGCCCGCCAGGTCGGAGCCGGTGAGCAGCTTGGGCAGGTGGGGCAGCAGGCCGTTCATCCCCTTGGCGAAGAAGGTCACCGTCGAGGCCAGGTCGAGCGGCGTGCGCCGGTTGCCGAGCAGCCAGCGGGTGCCGCGCTCGGCGAGCTTGCGGGACTCCAGGAGCATGGCGATCTGGGTGGAGGTGTCCACCTTGTTGTCCAGCTCCTCGACCTGACGCCAGAAGCTCGGCAGGTCGAAGACCTCGCGGGTGACCAGGTAGGCGCGGGCGATGTCCGGCGCCGAGGCGCCGCTCTCCTCACCCAGGCGGAACATGAAGGTGGTGCCGCCCGAGTTGACCAGGTCGTTCACCACGCCGGTCGTGATGATCTCCCGGCGCAGCGGGTGGGTGTCCATGTGCTCCCGCATGCGCTCGCGCAGCGCCGAGGGGAAGTAGGACACCAGCCAGGAGGCCAGGTAGGGATCGTCCGGCAGGTCGGAGGCGAGGATCTCGGCGTCGGTGACCAGCTTGGTGTAGGCCAGCAGCACCGAGAACTCCGGCGCGGTCAGCCCGAGCCCGGCCTGGCGCCGTTCGGCGAGGGCCTTGTCCGAGGGCAGGAACTCCAGCTCCCGGTTGACCAGCCCGGCCCGTTCGAGCCTGCGCAGCTGGCGGGCGTGGATGTGCAGCATGTCCGACGCCTGGGCGCGGGCGGCGGCCAGCACCACGTTCTGGTCGTGGTTGTCCCGCAGGACCAGTTCGCCGACCTCGCCGGTCATGTCGAGGAAGAGCTCGTTGCGCTGCCTGTCGGTCAGCTCGCCGTCCCGGACCGCGCGGTCCAGCAGGATCTTGATGTTCACCTCGTGGTCGGAGGTGTCGACCCCGGCGGAGTTGTCGATGAAGTCGGTGTTGACGAGGCCGCCCTCGCGGGCGAACTCGATCCTGGCGAGCTGGGTGAAGCCCAGGTTGCCGCCCTCGCCGACCACCTTGCAGCGCAGCTCGGAGCCGTTGACCCGCAGGCCGTCGTTGGCCTTGTCGCCCACGTCGGCGTTGGACTCGCTCGACGCCTTGGCGTAGGTGCCGATGCCGCCGTTCCACAGCAGGTCGACCGGGGCCCGCAGGATGGCGCTGATCAGGTCGTTCGGTGCCAGCGAGGTAACCCCGTCGGCGATGCCGAGCGCGGCGCGCGCCTGCGGGGAGACCGGGATCGACTTGGCCGTGCGCGGCCAGACGCCGCCGCCCTGCCCGATGAGGGCGGGGTCGTAGTCGGCCCAGGAGCTGCGCGGCAGCGCGAAGAGCCTGGCCCGCTCGGCGTAGCTCCTGGCGGCGTCGGGGTCGGGGTCGATGAAGATGTGCCGGTGGTCGAAGGCCGCGACCAGCCTGATGTGCTGGGACAGCAGCATGCCGTTGCCGAAGACGTCGCCGGACATGTCGCCGATTCCGACCACGGTGAAGTCGGTGGTCTGGATGTCGACGCCGGTGGTGCGGAAGTGGTACTTGACGGACTCCCAGGCGCCGCGGGCGGTGATGCCCATGGCCTTGTGGTCGTAGCCGATCGAGCCGCCGGAGGCGAAGGCGTCCCCGAGCCAGAAGCCGTACTCCTTGGCCACCGCGTTGGCGATGTCGGAGAAGGTGGCGGTGCCCTTGTCCGCGGCGACCACGAGGTAGGTGTCGTCCCCGTCGTGCCTGACCACGTCGGCGGGCGGGACGACCACGCCGTCGACGAGGTTGTCGGTGACGTCGAGCAGGCCGGAGATGAACATCCGGTAGCAGGCGACGCCCTCGGCCAGCAGGTCCTCACGGGTGCCGGACTTCGGCGGGTTCTTCACCACGAAGCCGCCCTTTGAGCCGGTGGGGACGATGACGGTGTTCTTCACCATCTGCGCCTTCACCAGGCCGAGGACCTCGGTACGGAAGTCCTCCCTGCGGTCCGACCAGCGCAGGCCGCCTCGCGCGACCTTGCCGAAGCGCAGGTGCACGCCCTCGACCCGCGGCGAGTAGACGAAGATCTCGAACTTCGGCCTCGGCAGCGGCAACACGCCGATCGACGGCGAGTCGAGCTTCAGGCTGACGTACGGCTTGCGCGCCCCGTCCACGGTCTGGAAGTAGTTCGTCCGCAGCGTGGCGTCGATCATCTCCAGGTAGGCCCGCAGGATGCGGTCCTCGTCCAGGGAGGCCACGTCGTCGAGGGCGCCGAGGATCTCCTCGTGCAGCGCCTCGGACAGGTCGGAGCGGACCTCCTCCTCGCGCCTGGGGTCGTGCCTGGCCTCGAACAGGCGCACCAGCAGGCGGGCGAGCCGTACGTTGTCCAGCAGGACCCGCTCGATGTAGTCCTGGCTGAAGGTGGTGCCCGCCTGGCGCAGGTACTTGGCGTAGACCCGCAGGATCTCGGCCTGCTCCCAGGTCAGCCCGGCCGCCAGGACCAGGGCGTTGAAGCCGTCGCTCTCGACCCTGCCCCGCCACAGGGCGTCGAAGGCGTCCTGGAAGAGCCGCTTGAACTCGTCCCTGTCCACCTCGGGCGACAGGTCGTAGCGCAGCCCGAAGTCGTAGATCCAGGCGTCCTTGGTCGCCGGGTCCCGGTCGCGGTCGATCTCGTAGGGACGCTCGTCGACGACCTCGACGCCCAGGCGCTGCAGCAGCGGCAGCACGTGCGACAGGGAGATGGACGCGCCGATCCGGTAGAGCTTGAAGCGGCGCTCCCCCTCGGGGGCGTCGTAGGGCTCGTAGAGGTTCATCCCGATCTCGTCCGGCGGCGAGTCGGCGAGCGCCTCAAGGCGGCGCAGGTCGGCGACGGCCAGCCTGGGCGGGAAGTCGGCCTTGTAGCCCTCGGGGAAGGCCGTGGCGTAGCGCCGGACGAGGCGGGGCGCCTCCTCCTCCGAGCTCAGCTCGGTGATCGCGGTGGCCAGGTCGTCGTCCCAGGAGCGGGTGGCCGCGGCCAGCCTGCCCTCAAGCTCCTCGACGTCCAGCTCCTGCACGTTCAGCGGCCTGCCGCGCTCGCCGCGCACGACCACGTGCAGCCGGGCGAGGGCGGACTCGCCGATCATCGCGCTGTAGTCGCAGGAGGTGCCGCCGACCGCCTTGAGCAGGAGGTCCTGCATCTTGATGCGGATCTGGGTGGTGTAGCGGTCACGCGGGAGGTAGATCAGGAAGGAGATGTAGCGGCCGTAGTCGTCGGGGCGCAGGAAGACCTTGACCTGCTTGCGCTCGCGCAGCCTGAGCACGCCGAGCGCGATCGGCAGCAGCTGCTCGACCGAGGTCTGGAACAGCTCGTCCCTGGGGAAGGTCTCCAGGATCTCGATGAGGTCCTTGCCGTCGTGGCTGTCGGCGGCGAGCCCGGCCAGGTCGAGGACCTCGGCCAGCTTGCGGCGCAGCACCGGGATGCGGGAGATCGACTCGCTGTAGGCCACGTGGGTGAACAGGCCGAGGAAGCGGCGCTCGCCGACGACCTCTCCCGCGTCGTCGAACAGCTTGACGCCCACGTAGTCGAGGTAGGCGGGGCGGTGCACGGTCGCCCTGGCGTTGGCCTTGGTGATGATCAGCATCTGCTGCTTCTCACGGGCCTTGGCGCGCAGCTCGGGCGAGAGCGCGGCGAAGCTCTCCGAGCCCGCCTTGTCGTGGCGCAGGATGCCCAGGCCCGTCCCCGGGACCTGGCGCAGCGCGTCGCCCTGCTCGCCCTCCTCAAGGCGGTACTCGCGGTAGCCGAGGAAGGTGAAGTGGCCGTCGGCCAGCCAGCGCATCAGCTCCAGGCTGTCCTCGACGCCCGCGAGGTCGAGCGGGGGCGGGTTGACCGAGACGTCCTCGGCCGTCTGCAGGGCCAGCGCCCGCATCTTGGCGAAGTCCTCGACGGCGTAGCGGACGTCCTCAAGGACCCGCTGCAGGTCGGTCTCCAGCTGCTTGAGCACGGCCGGGTCGTTCTGCCGGTCGATCTCGAAGTGCATCCAGGACTCGGTGATCTCCTGCCCGGCGGCCTGGTCGCGGTCCCCGCCGAGCAGCTTGCCAGTCACGTCCCTGCGCACCCGCATCTGCGGGTGGACGACCAGGTGGGTGGTGACGCCGTGCCGGTCGAGCTCCATGGTCGCGGAGTCGACCAGGAAGGGCATGTCGTCGGTCACCACCTCGATGACCGAGCGGCCGGGGTCCCAGCCGTGCTCCTCCAGGCTGGGGGTGTAGGCGCGCACCAGCGCCCGGCCCTGGGGACGCTTGTCGGCGAGCTGACGCTGGGCCGTCGCGGGGCCGTACACGTCGACCGGGTTGCGGTCCAGCAGGTCCTCTGGCGCGACATGCCGGTAGTAGAGCCTGAGGAAGTCGAGTGCCTCCTCGTCACTCCCGTGGTCGCCGCCGGGTGTGTGCCCGCAGATCTCGGCGGCACTCCTCAGCAGCTCATCCTTCGCCTCGTCGAGCGGCATGTCGCTCTCACTCCTTTGTGAGGGATTTTTCGTATTAGAAGAGGGATCTTCGATCAATGTCGTAGTTCCCGAGTAGGAGGGAAGTAATGCGGCATATGCCGCCTACCGAGAGAGACGTCGCTTTAGGTCGTCTCTGCCCGGTCCTACGTGGATCTGTCACCCGGCCACCGCGTGGACGGCCCGCCGCGAGGCGGGCTCATGACGCGCCGGTTCCCGGACGTGCGCGACAGGACTTGACCGCCCATCGCCCACCCCTCCGACTCCCCGTCCAGCGGGCACGGCCCGTGGCACAACACCTCCAGCGGCCACCCGCCCCGGTCTCCGTTGACCTGAGCATGCCGCCGCTCTGATACCACCCGAAAAGCCGTGAAACGTCAATGTGACGGACGGCCAACATCAGGGGAAGTGGAGCGCTCCATCCGGGATCGGTCGAGGGTCGGGAAGCCCTCGGAAGCCCGGGATCCCCGTCGCCTCACCGGCGGCGCAAACCCGGACCGACCGCACCCGATTGGTTCCCCAGTCTCCCACGGCCGGCCGCGCCGCGTCCCCGTCTCGGCCCTCCGCCCCAAGATTATGCTTCCGCGATCCACGGCACCCTCGCCACGCCGACATCCCCCGCGGCTCCCCACCGCGATCACCACACACACCGACAAAGGCCCCATTAGCCGCGACGTGATGTGAATGTAACCAACCAGACCGTAGGCGCGGCCGTCTCACCGGACAGACGACTAGCACCCAACGGGGAGAACAACCATGCAGCCCGCTCCGGACAGGCGGACGTTCCTTAGGCTCGGTGGTATGGCCGCGCTCACCATCGGAGCCGCTTCCCCCTCCTCTTCGCCACGTCCGACCCCGGCGGAGTGGACCGCCCTCGGCCGGGGTCTCGACGGCACCCTCGTACGGCCCGGCGACGCCTCCTACGACGCCGCCCGCCGCCTGTTCAACACCGCCTTCGACGCGGTACGGCCCGCGGGCGTGGCCTACTGCGCCAACCCCTCCGACGTGGCCGAGTGCGTGACCTTCGCCAGGAGGATGGGGGTGCCGCTGGCCGTACGGTCGGGCGGGCACTCCTACGCGGGCTGGTCGAGCGGCCCCGGGCTGGTCCTCGACGTCTCCCGGATGAGCAAGGTCTCCTACTCGGGCGGACGGGCCGTCGTCGGGGCGGGCGCCAAGCTGGTCGACGTCTACGACAGGCTCGCCGCGCACGGGGTGAGCATCCCGGCGGGCAGCTGCCCCACGGTCGGCGTCAGCGGTCTGACGCTCGGCGGCGGGATCGGCGTGGTGTCCAGGAAGTACGGCCTGACGTGCGACGTCATGGAGTCCGTCCAGGTCGTCACGGCCGACGGGCGGCTGCTGACGTGCGACGCCCATCACGAGCCCGACCTCTACTGGGCCTGCCGGGGCGGGGGCGGCGGCAACCTCGGGGTCGCGGTCTCCTTCGGCTTCAGGACCCACCCGACCCGCGAGGTCACGGTGTTCTTCCTGCACTGGCCGTGGGCCAGGGCCGCCAAGGCGCTCAAGGCATGGCAGTCGTGGTCGCGGGCCGTACCCGACGAGCTGTGGTCCACGATGCACCTGAGCAGCGACGGCGGGATGGACGTGCAGATCGGCGGCCTCCACCTGGGCGGCAGGGCGGAGTGCGAGCGGCTGCTCGACCGGCTGACGAGCGCGATCGGCCCGGTCTCCTCCTCCTTCGTCAAGCAGACGTCCTACAGCCACGCCATGATGATCATGGGGGGCTGCTCGACGCTCACGGTCTCCCAGTGCCACCGGCAGGGCTCGCTTCCCGGGCAGACCCCCGACGGAAGGCTGCCGCGCGACTCCTTCAGCGGCAGGTCGCACATGGCCTACGCCCCGCTGTCCGAGGCCGGGATCAGGACCCTGGTGGCCCAGGTCGCCAGGCCCGGCAGCCACACGGTGCTGCTGGACGCCCTCGGCGGAGCCGTGGGGCGGGTGCGGCCCGACGCGACGGCCTTCCCGCACCGGGCGGCGCTCTACAGCGTCCAGTACTACGCCCACCGCGCGGGCGCGGCCTCCTGGACCGCGAACGCCAGAAACGCCATGCGCCCCCACTTCGGCGACCACGCCTACGTCAACTACGTCGATCCCGGGCTGGCCGGCTGGCGCTCGGCCTACTACGGCGCGAACGCCACCAGGCTCGCCCGGGTCAAGGCCGCCTACGACCCCGGCCGTCTCTTCCGGATACCCCAGGGGTTCTGACCCGGGTGTCCCGGGACACCGGCCCTCCTGAACCAGGACAGAACACCGGTACGGTGTGGCGACCGGCTCGGAAGGCTTTCGGGAGACACGATGACCGTGCGCCTCGCGTGGGCCTGCTGCGCCCTGACGTCGCTGCTGGTCGTGGCCGCCGCCGTACTGGCCACGCGTAACGGGGTCGGCCCGCTCGGGCTCGGTCACCTGGTCTTCGTGGCCGCCTGCGCGCTCGCCGGCGGCCTGATCGGCTCGCGGCGCCCCGAGCACCCGGTCGGCCGGGCGCTGGCGCTCGGCGGCCTGTGCTTCGCCCTGATGGAGGCCTGCGGCCAGTACGCCGTCCTCGGTCTGGTCACCGGTCCCCCGCTGCCGCTCGCCCGGGCCGCCGCCTGGCCGCAGACCTGGCTGTGGGTCCCGGCGAACCTGTCGATCACCCTGATTCCGATGATCTTCCCGGGTGGGACGCTCTCCTCCCCCGGCCTGCGGCGCCTGGTCCGTCTGACGCTCGCCGCCGCCGTACCGGTCATGCTGCTCAGCGCGCTCAGACCCGGTGAGAACAACCAGGTCGGCACCGGCGCCGGCACCGGGGTGGTCAACCCGCTCGGGGTCGCGGCGCTGGCCGGTCCCGCGCCGGTGGCGGAGACCGCGATGACGGCCCTCATGGCGGTGGTCTTCGTCGTCGGCGGCGCCGACCTGGTCCGCAGGGCGCTGCGCAGCTCCGGGGTGGAACGCCGCCAGATCATGTGGCTGGCCTACGCGGTCGGCGTCGAGATGCTGGTCGTCGCCGCCCGCCTGGCCGCCGGGCTGACCGACGCGGTCCCCGGGCGCATCTGGCCCGCGACCGACACCCTCTGGGAGCTCGGCTCGGCCACCACGGCGCTGCTCCCGGCCGCCGTCTGTGTCGCGATCCTGCGTCACCGGCTCTTCGACATCGACCTGGTGGTCAACAGGACCCTGGTGTACACGCTGCTGTCCGGCTGCGTGAGCGCCGGATACGTGGCCGTCGCGGCCTATCTGGGCGCGGTCTTCCCCGGCGGGGACCTGTCCGTCTCGGTGCTGGCCGCCGGGCTCGTCGCCCTCGCCTTCGCGCCGCTGCGCGGGCGGCTGCAGGGCTGGGTGAACCTGCTGATGTACGGCGAGCGGGACGACCCCTACGCGGCCCTCACCCGTCTGGGCAGACGCCTGGAGAACAGCGGGGAGCCGGACGGCGTGCTGCCCGGGGTGGCGCGCTCGGTGGCCGAGGCGCTGCGGCTGCCCTACGCGGCGGTGGAGACCTCGGCGGGCACCCGGCACGCCTTCGGCACCCCCTCCGGCACCCTGGTACGGCTGCCGCTGACCCACAACGGCGAGCGGGCGGGCGACCTCGTCCTGTCGCCCAGGCCAGGGGAGAGCGGCTTCGGCCCCCGTGACCTGCGGGTGCTGACCGACCTGGCCAGGCAGGTCGCGATCGCGGCGCACGCCGCCCGGCTGACCGCCGACCTGCGGCGCTCGCGGGAGAGGCTCGTGATGGCCAGGGAGGAGGAGCGCCGCAGGCTCAGGCGCGACCTGCACGACGGGCTCGGCCCCACGCTGGCCGCGCTGACCATGCGGGCCGAGGCCGCGTGCGACCTGGTCGAGGACGGGCCCGCCCGGCGGCTGCTCACCGAGATCGTCGCCGACGCCGAGGCCGCGGTCGCCGACGTGCGGACCCTGGTCGACGGGCTGCGCCCGCCCGCGCTCGACACCCTCGGCCTGCTCGGCGCCCTGCGCGCCCACGCCGTACGGCAGCCGCCCGGCCTGCGGGTGACCGTACGGGCCCCGGACGGGCTCGGGCCGCTGCCCGCGGCGACCGAGGTGGCCGCCTACCGCGTCGCGGCCGAGGCGCTGGCCAACGTGCGCAGGCACGCCGGGGCGTCCCAGGCGTGGCTGCGGGTCGAGGTGTCCGAGGGCACGCTCATGCTTGAGGTGTCCGACGACGGCGACGGGCTGCGGGCCGTACCCTCCGGACCTTCGGGGCCCTCCGGAACGGACGGGGTGGGGCTGGCGTCGATGCGTGAGCGGGCGCTCGAACTCGGCGGCACGTTCGCGGCCGAGGACCGTCCAGGAGGCGGGACCCTGGTCAGGGTCACGCTTCCCGCACGTGAGGGAGGGGATCACGATGATCCGGGTCCTGCTCGTTGACGACCACGCCGGGTTCCGCGCCGGGCTGCGCACACTGCTGTCCACCGCGGAGGGCATCGAGGTCGCCGACGAGGTGTCCAGCGGGGAGCAGGCGCTGGCGGTGGTCGGGCGGCTGCAGCCGGACGTGGTGCTGATGGACCTGACGATGCCCGGCATGGGCGGGGTCGCGGCGACCGGGCGGCTCGTCCGCGACCACCCGCACATCCGGGTGGTCGTGCTCAGCATGTCGGACGACGACGACTCGGTGTTCGCCGCCGTGCGGGCCGGGGCCCGCGGTTACGTGCTCAAGGGCGCGCGCAGGGCGGAACTGGTCAGGGCGGTGCAGGCGGCGGCCGACGGCGAGGCCATCTTCGGCCCCGCCATCGCGGCCAGACTGGTCGGCTACTTCACCGAGCGGGAGCGCGCGTCCACCGGCCAGGGACCCGCGCTGCCCGAGCTGACCCGGCGGGAACGGGAGGTGCTCGGCCTGATGGCCGAACGCCTGACGAACCCGCAGATCGCGGCCAGGCTCGGGCTGAGCCACAAGACGGTTCGCAACCACGTCTCCGCCGTCTTCACCAAGCTCCAGGTGAACGACCGGGCCGAGGCGATCACACGGGCGAGGCGGGCGGGGCTGTGAGGCCCGCCCGCCACGCGCTGTCCGAGGCCCGCAGCACCCGCAGCGCGACCCAGCCGTAGGCGAGCAGGTGGAACAGCGCGCCGAGCGCCTGTACGGCGGGTGCCCGGTCCTGGGTCAGGAACGGCGTGAGGGTTCCGACAAGTGCGGTGACCGGCACCCACCAGGGGACGATCCTGACGGTGAGCAGGCCGACGAGCAGGACGAACAGCCCGATGTGCGTCAGGAAGCCGGGCAGCAGCATGCCGTACAGGAAGCCCCACAGCTCGCCTGCCCGGGCCGTGACCGCCTCGGCCTGCGCGTCCGGCAGGGTCTGGGCCAGGGCCAGGTCGTAGAAGTCGGTGGTGAAGAGCGTGAGCGCGTGCCCGGCGCCGAGCAGTCCCAGCGCGGCGCCGACGTTCCCGGCCATCGGGGCCCGGCGGCGGAGCAGGTGGGCCAGGCCGAGGACGGCCGGGACGAGGGCCAGCGTCGCCCAGAGGAACAGCAGGCCGCTGACCTGGACGAGGTCGGGATGCTCCCGGAAGACGGCGGGGTCGTGGGTCGCGGAGGGGGGCGAGGTCAGGAAGGCGAGGAATTCGAGGACGGGCCAGGCGAGGAGGGCGGTTCCGGCGACCACCCGACGGAACGAATCCGGATTTTTCAGCATTTGCCCATCGAATCCAGGGGGTGTCCCGGGGCACATGAGCCCTCTGTCCCGGGCGACCGGGAGGAATCCCGGGCCTCGGGCCGGGCGGGGCTGCGGGTTCCAAAACGACTGGACCCGCGTGTGGCGGAACGGCAGCATCGGGGGATGCGCAACTGGCCCCTCACCGGACTACGGGTGACCACCCCACGTCTCGAACTCCGCCTGCCCTCCCTCGACGACCTCGACCGGCTCGCCGACCGCGCCATCGAGGGGGTTCACGACCAGGGCACGATGCCCTTCATCGTGCCCTGGAGCGACGCCGAGCCGCAGGAGCGGGCTCGCAGGACCATCCAGTACCACTTCTCCCTGTGGGGCGCCTGGACCCCCGCCGAGTGGACCTGCGCGTTCGCCGTGGTCTTCGAGGGAGAGGTCGTCGGCACCCAGGCGATAGCGGCCACCGACTTCGCCGTCACCCGCGAGGTCACGAGCGGCTCCTGGCTGGGCAGGCGCTTCCACGGCAGGGGCATCGGCACCGAGATGCGCGCGGCCGTACTGCACCTGGCCTTCGAGGGTCTCGGCGCCCGCTACGCCACCTCGGGCGCGTTCGCCGACAACCACGCCTCCCTGGCGGTCTCCCGCAAGTTCGGCTACGCCGACGACGGCGTCCAGATCCACAACAGGCAGGGCGAGCCCGTGACGACCCTGCGCCTGCGCCTGGCCCGCGAGGACTGGGCAGGCGGGCTCGGGGTCGGGGTCCACGGTCTCGAACCCTGCCTGCCGCTGTTCGGCGCGGCCCCTACTTCCCCGGATCGGTGACCGGGACGAAGTAGGACAGGATCTCCGGGTTGGCCATGGCGTCGAGGTTGGCCGCCTTCTCCGGGGGGACGCCGAGGAGGATCTTGCGGATCGGGACCTCCAGCTTCTTGCCGCTGAGCGTGCGGGGGATGCCGGGGACCTCGACGATCTCGTTGGGCACGTGCCTGGGGGACAGCTCCTCCTTGATCGCCCGGCGCAGCCGCATGATCAGCGAGTCGGACAGGCTCGCCCCCTCGGCCACCGTGACATAGAGCAGCAGACGCCCCTCCTGGCCGAGCTGCCCGGTGTCGATCACCAGGCTGTCGGCGATCTCCTCGAAGCGCTCGACCACCCGGTAGAACTCGCTGGTCCCCATCCGCACTCCACCCCGGTTGAGGGTGGAGTCGGAACGGCCGTAGATCACGCATCCGCCGTCAGGCAGGATCTTGATCCAGTCGCCGTGCCGCCACACCCCGGGATAGTCGGCGAAGTAGCTCTCCCGGTATCTCGTCCCGTCGGGGTCGTTCCAGAACATGACGGGCATCGACGGCATCGGCGCGGTCAGCACCAGCTCCCCGACCTCGCCGGTCACCGGACCACCCGACGGGTCGAAGGACTCGACCCTGGCCCCCAGGCACCGGCACGGGATGACCCCGGCCCTGACCGGCAGCAGCGGGACCGCCCCGACGAAGCCGGTGCACACGTCGGTGCCACCGGAGAACGAGCCGAGCTGCACCTCGGGCATCGTGTCGTGCACCCAGGCGAAGCCCTCCGGCGGCAGCGGCGAGCCGGTCGAACCGACCCCCCGCAGCGCCCCGAGCCCCGAGGGGCGCAGGTTCGCCTTCATGGACGCCACGATGTACGGCGCTCCCGTGCCGAAGTAGGTGACACCCTCCTCGGCGGCCAGCCGCCACAGCGCGTCCGTCCCCGGGTGGGTGGCCGAGCCGTCGTACAGCACGATCGTCGAACCGGCCAGCAGGCCGCCGACGAGGTAGTTCCACATCATCCAGCCGGTCGTGGTGTACCAGAAGAAGACGTCGCCCTCCCCCAGGTCCTGGTGGAAGGAGAGCGCCTTGAGGTGTTCGAGCACCACGCCGCCGTGCCCGTGCACGATCGGCTTCGGCAGCCCCGTGGTGCCCGAGGAGTAGACGATCCACAGCGGGTGGGCGAAGGGCACCGGCTCGAAGCCGAGCGGCCCCTCCACGGCCCGCAGCTCGGACCACTCGACCGTACGGTGCCCGGCCTCCCCGCTCTCCCCGGCTTCCCGGGGCGGCGCGCCGTACAGGGGCATCCGTACCCGGGCGGCCAGAGTCGGCAGTTTGGCCGCGATGTCCTCGACCACCTGGGAGCGGTCGAACCACCTGCCGTTGTAGGCGTAGCCGTCGATCGCGACCAGCACCTTCGGCTCGATCTGGGTGAAGCGGTCGATCACGCTTGAGGCGCCGAAGTCCGGGGAGCACGAGGACCACACGGCCCCGAGGGAGGCGGTGGCGAGGAAGGCGACCAGCGTCTCGGGCACGTTCGGCGCGTAGGCGGCGACCCGGTCTCCCCGCCCGACGCCCAGCGCGGCCAGCCCGGCGCGGACCCGCGCGACCTCCCCGGCCAGCTCGCCCAGCGTGAGCGTACGGCGTGACCCCGACTCGTCGCGGAAGACCACCGCGAGCCGCCCAGGGTCGGCCTCCGCCCCGCGCAGCGCGTTCTCGGCGTAGTTCAGCGTCGATCCGGCGAACCACTCGGCCCCGGGCATCGTCCCGGACAGGACGGGCCCCGCGCCTCGCTCCCCGACCACGCCGAAGTAGTCCCAGAGCGACGCCCAGAACTCAGCCGGCGAGTCGACCGACCACTGCCACAGATCCTGGTAGTCACCGGATCTGCCGAGCCACTCCATGTAACGGGTGACCTTGGCGTCCCGCACGGTCTGGGGGGTGGGTTCCCAAAGGAGCGTACCTTCCTCAACCATGCCCCCATCCTCCCGACGGCCCACCGGAATGTCATCCCCCTCGGGCACACACTCCCCCGGCACACGGTGTGGCCCGCCCCCACGTGCCCGCCGTACCGGAGACGGTCTCAGCGGGCGGCGCGGTGACGGCGGGGCCCGCGGAACAGGAGGAAGGCGCCGACCAGGCAGAGCAGCCCGACACCGAGTCCCGTTCCGCCGATGACGAGGTAGTCGGAGTCGACGGGCGGGTGATCGACGGGCGAGCCGACCGGGCCACCGCCGAGATACCTCTTGCCGGTGTAGGCGACGGCCTTCGCCGCCGGGGGCGGTGAGTCCACGGCCTGGACCGCCGCCGCGGCGTCGACGATCCCGTGGCCGAGATACAGGGTGTAGCCCGCGGGGGGCTTCATCGCGGTCCTGGTCAGGATCTCGCGGACCTGCCTGATGGTCAGCCTGGGGTTGCGCGACAGCATCAGGGCGACCGTGCCCGAGGTCAGCGCCGCCGCCGGTGAGGTGCCGCTGCCCGGCTCGTAGCCGCCCAGGTTGCGGGCGGCGTAGATGTCGACACCGGGTGCGGCGATCGTGGTGTAGGTGTGCACCTGGGAGAACTCCGCCCGCGCGCCGTCGGGGCCCGCCGCGGCGACCCCGATCACACTGGGAAAGGCCGCCGGGTAGGACACCCTGTTGTTGGCGTCGAGGTCCATGGCGTCGGTCGATCCGCCGTTGCCCGAACTGGCCACCACCACGACGCCCTTACTGGAGGCGTAGTCGACGGCGGCGGCGGTGTCCTCCTCGTATCCCGCCCACGACCACTCGTCGGTGCCGAGGGACATCGAGATGACCTTGGCGTCGTGGTCCACCGCGTAGCGGATGCCCTTGGCCACGGCGCCGGCCCACTTGCGGCTCTCCTCCTGTCCGACCTTCTTGCTCCTCTTCGCCGACTCCTCCGCCCTCTTGCGCGCGGGGTCCTCCCGGTCCCAGATGACCCGCACGGACAGCACGCGCGCCTGCGGGGCGACAGCGAGGACGCTCGACGCCATGGCGGTGCCGTGCGCGCCCCAGTACGACCGGCCTGGCCTGGCGCCGCCGCCGACGAAGTCGGGACCGGAGGTCACGCGCCCCCTGAAGGCCGGATGGTTCGCCATCACCCCGGTGTCCAGCACGGCGACCGTGACCCCCTTGCCCTGGGCCAGGGTCTGCGCCTGCCGTACCTTCATGACCTGGAGTTCCCAGCCGTGCGGCGCCTCGGCCAGCGCGGGCGCCGCCGTACCCGCGAGGAGGGCGGCGCCGAGCAGGGCGGCGGTCAACGTCCGGCGGATCATGGTCGCACCTTCTCCGCCTCGGTCTTCAGGCGCGTGGACAGCGTCTGGGCGAGACCGTACGCCGTCATCTTCCACGGTTCGCGGTCCTCCTGTTGCTTGAACTGCCCCTTCCCCCAGGGCTGCGGCACGTGTCCGGCCACCCGGCCGTCGACCGGGCCCGAGGTGACCACCACGAACAACGTGGCGTAGGGGGCGAAGACGCTGATTCCTCCGCTTCCCGCCCGGGCGCCGTCCTTCCACCGCACGCCCGGAACGCCGAGGGCGTGCACCGCCTGCTCGGCCCCGCCCTCGTCGTCCTGGGTCCGGGTGAGCACGTCGGTGAGATCACTGCGGTCGTTCTCGTTGGGAAGGGCCAGGACGACGGCCGTGGCCGCGGTCCCGCCACCGGGGTCGAGGTAGGTGGCCCGCAGCGCCGCCACGCAGCCGTGTCTGGTCGCCGCCGCCGCGAACCGCCCGGAGAGCGCCGCCTTGCAGGAGGTGTCCTGCGAGATCGCGGCCCTGGTCCAGCCCTTCTCCACACTGACGGTCGCGTCGGGGTCGCGCACCCCGATGGAGGCGGGGAAGACCGTCTCGACGGGCACGTTGCGCCACAGGTTGCGCATGTACTCCTTGCTGATGATCTTCTGCTCGCTGTTGGCGACCGCACGGGCAACGATCGTGCCGCCGCCCAGCGCCACCACCAGCCCGATCCCGGCGACGAGGGTCCCCGCGACGATCCGCCCGATCCCCCGCCTCGGCGCGGCCTGGGACTCCTGGGGTCCCGGCGGGTACGGCGCCTGCCCGTTCTGCGGGGGCGGCGCCGACGGCTGGGAGCCCTGGTACGGCGTACCCGGCTGTCCCTGGGGTGGGTACATCTGGGGCGCCCGCCCCTGCTGCGGATACGCCTGGTACGGATACGGCTGCTGCTGAGGGGGCTGCTGAGGCTGCCCGTAGGGCTCCCCCTGCGGGGGGTACGCCGGCCACGGTGTGCCCGGCGGTGGGTTACGGCCCCGACCCCTGTCCCCCCGCGGGAGGCCGGTTAGCGGGTGGGGGATGGCTCATCGTCGCTCCCGATCACGCGTGCTGCATTCCAGGAGGGGGAAACGCCCGTTCCAACACCGCAGTTCCCACTACATCATTTATCCAAATAACCCCATACGTCGCATCCGTCACTCTGAGACATCCCCAGAGAGTGGACGGTGATCCCGCCGTGGAGCCCCGGCACACCCGGGGCGCCGACCCCTCACTCCAGGTCAGAGACGGCAGCGGTCCGTGGCCGGCAGACGAGCCCCCGAGCCGACGCAAGGGCCCGGACACGTCACCCGGCACCCACCGGTCCCGGGACGGACCGAACCGCCGCTCTCCCGCCGGGCACACCGTTCATGGGAACGAAGACGGTCAGGCGCTGTGGACCGGGGTCGTCAGGCTCTCGACGGCGGCCACCACCGCTGAGGGGTCGGACAGGTCGGGGAGAACGACGTCGGCGCCCGCCTCCCGGAGCTCGGCCGGGAGGGAGCGGCCGGTGGCCACGGCGACCATGGAGGCTCCGGCGATCTTGGCGGCCTGGACGTCCCTGGCCGAGTCGCCGATCAGCACCGTGTTGGTCCCGTCGAACGCCGCGCCGTACTTCTGCCTGGCCCTGCCCTGGGCGACCTGGAGCAGGGTGGCCTTGGGGTAGACCTCCTCGCCGTAGCCGCCGACCTCGAAGTCGACGTACCTGTCCAGCTTGAAGGCCTTCAGCTTGTGTACGGCGTTGCTCCTGATGGTGCCGGTCAGCACCGACTGGACCGTGCCGCCGAGTCCGCCCACGGCCCTGAGCGTCTCGGCCGCGCCCCGCATCATCCGCCCCTCCCTGGCCAGCCGCCCCCGCCGGGCCGCGAACGCCTCGGCCAGGGCGTCGAGGAACATGGGCAGGTGGGCGTCCTCGGCGACGATGTCGTTGATGGCCAGCGTCTCGAAGATGATCTCGGAGTCGGGACGGCCGTTGTGCTGGGTGAGCTTGACCAGGGGCCGTCCGGTGACCTGGCGGAAGGCGTCGGCGTACGCCTCACGGGTGAGGATGGACACGTCGACCAGGGTGAGGTCGACGTTCCAGAGAACGAGACGGCTAATCGTGGCCTCCGGGGTGGGGGTGAGGACCCGTCGGGCCCCAGAGTACGGCCGCCGCCCGCCTCACGATCACCGAACCGCCCCGCCGGGCACCCGCACGCACGAAACCGACGCTCAGGCGTGGTCGAGGGCGTCGGTGAGGGTGTCCACGACGGGGACGCCGAGGGCGTGCAGGTCGGCCCGGCTGGTCATGCCGCCGGTGTAGAGGACGGCGCGCGCCCCGACGTGCTGGGCCGCGTGGGCGTCGTCCACGCTGTCACCGATGACGAGCACGTTCGCCGGGTCGACGCCGAGCGCCTCGATGTGGGCCGCCATCGAGGCGGCCTTGTGCCCTCCCATGGCCGGGGGCGCTCCCGAGTCGGTGCGCAGCCCGTCGATCCGGCTGAAGTGGTGGTCGATGCCGAACTCGGCGACCTTCGGCCCCAGCCGGTCGTGCGTCCACATGGACAACAGCGACTGACGGTTGCCCGTGGCGCTCCACGCCTCAAGCGCGCCCACGGCGTCGGCCGTCAGGCCGCACTCCAGCATCAGCCGGTGGTAGTGGTCGTGGAAGCCCGCGTCGAGGCGTTCCCACTCGCCGTCGTCGAGGGGGCGGCCCAGCATGCGCTCGTAGGCCGTCCAGATCGGGCGCATGTAGACCGCCCGGAAACCGTCCGCGTCGTAGGCGGCTATCCCGTACGGCTCGAACACGAGGTTCGTGGCGCCGACAACGGCGTCGATGTCGTGAAAAAGTGTGCCGTTCCAGTCCCAAACGATGTGTCTCATATCGTTCTCCAGGATAACCGCCCAGAACTCAGCCGATCAGGTCGGGAATCTCCTGGGTGGCGTACCACAGCAGTTCGTTGGCCTCGGCGCCGTCCACGGTGAAGCGGGCGTCGTCGTCACCGAGGTCCGCGGCGGGCAGCGCGGAGACGGCGGCCTCGACGTCGGGCGTCGCGGCCTCCTCGTCCACGTGGACCGCGGCGATCCTGCTGAGGGGGACCGCGGTCGACAGCCGTACCCGGGCGCGTTCCTCCAGGTCGGCCCCGCCGTTCACCTCGTCGTCGGGGACCTCGGCGGCGATCACCACGCGGCGGGCGGGCGCCTTGACGCCGTCGGCCCTGTCCTCGGCGATCATCCGCAGGGAGGCCCTGGCCGCCTCGGTCAGGGCGACGTACTCCAGTTCCTCGGTGTCACCCGAGGCGTACCATTCGACCAGCGCGGGGGTCACCGCGTAACCGGTCAGCGGGGCCGGGCCGAGCTCCCCGACCGTGGCCACACGGGCCAGCGCCGGGAGCGTGCACGGCAGGTAGACGCGCATCGATGCCTCGATCTGTTCTTCCGACGTGGCGCCGTCCGGCGCCGATCACCCATCGAGTGTGACAGCTCCGCCGCCCGGCCCGCGAGGTACGGCGCACCACCGGTCAGCGCAGTGGCGTCCCGAGCAGCCTTTCCAGTTCGGCGATGGTCGGCTCCGGGTCCCTGTGGTGGAGGCCGACGATACCGAGGGCCCGGGCGGCGGCGACGTTGACCTCGGCGTCGTCGACGAACACGCACTCGGGACCGGTCAGGTTCAGCGCGCCCAGGGCGTGCTCGAAGATCCCTGGCTCCGGCTTCCGCATGCCGACCTCCCCCGAGATCACCACCGCGTCGAAGACCTCCTCCCAGCCCTCACGGGGGTACTCGTTGGCCCAGGAGTTGGACAGCAGGCAGGTGCGCACTCCCGCGGCACGGGCCTCACGCAGCATGCCGTACATGGACTCGACCCGGCGGAACCCGGCGAACATCCTGGTCAGCAGGCCCTCGGCGACCGGTGGGACGCCGTCGAGTGTGACGAGCAGGGCGGCCAGGCGCCGTTCGAAGTCCGGTCCGGAGATCTCGCCGCGTTCCAGGGCGTGGACGAGGTTCTCCTCGCCGTCACGGACGCCGTCGTAGGCGCGTGCGACCAGCTCGCGCATCACCTCGTGGTAGTGGTCCGCGTCGATGCGGTCCACGGTGATCCACTCCGTGATCGCCTCGGTCATGTTCACGGTGAGCACGCCGCCCCAGTCGATCAGTACGCCTCTGAGCATTCGGCCTCCTTCGTGGAACCCGTTCCAGGTTAGGTCCGCCCTGTGCGGAGCACCGGCGAAGGGGGGTGCCAAACTGACCGCCATGGACTTCGCGCTCAGCACGAAGGCGGAGGAGTACCTCGCCGACCTGACCGATTTCATGGTGTCGTATGTCTACCCGGCCGAGCCGGTCTACCACGCCTGGCGGCAGGCCGCCGGACACGGGGACCACCGTCTGCCCCCGGTCGTCGAGGACCTCAAGGCGGAGGCCCGTTCGCGTGGCCTGTGGAACCTGTTCCTGCCCTCGGAGTCGGGGATGTCCGTTCTCGACCACGCCAGTCTCGCCGAGGTCACCGGCCGCTCCCCCGACCTGGCCCCCGAGGCGCTGAACTGCGCCGCCCCCGACACGGGCAACATGGAGTTGCTGCACACCTTCGGCTCGCCCGAGCAGCGGGCCCGCTGGCTCACCCCGCTGCTCGCGGGCGGCATCCGCTCGGCGTTCGCGATGAGCGAGCCCGCCGTGGCGTCGAGCGACGCGACGAACCTCACGACCTCCATCGTCCGCGACGGCGACGACTACGTGGTCAACGGCCGCAAGTGGTTCGTCAGCGGTGCCGCCGACCCGCGCTGCCGGGTCGTGATCGTGCTCGGCAACACCGACCCGGAGGCCCCCGCGCACCGCAGGCAGTCGACGGTGCTGGTCCCGATGGACACCCCCGGCGTCGAGGTCGTCCGCCACCTGCCGGTGTTCGGTTACCAGGAGCAGCGCGGCTACTCCGAGCTCGTCCTGTCCGACGTGCGGGTGCCCGTGGCGAACCTCCTCGGTGAGGAGGGCGACGGCCTGCGTATCGCGCGGACCCGTCTCGGTCCCGGGCGTGTCCACCACTGCATGCGCGCGATCGGCATGGCCGAGCGTGCCCTTGAGCTGCTGTGCGCCCGCGCCGCGAACCGGGTGGCCTTCGGCGTGACCCTGGCCCAGCAGGGCGTCGTGCAGCAGCAGATCGCCGAGTCGCGGCTGGCCATCGACCAGGCCAGGCTGCTGGGGCTGCGGGCCGCCTGGATGATCGACACCGTGGGTGCGAAGGCCGCCTCCGCCGAGATCTCCGCCGTCAAGGCCGTCGCCCCCAGGGTGGCCTGTGAGGTGATCGACCGGGCCATCCAGGTCCACGGCGCCCAGGGGGTCTCCGACGACGTCCCGCTGGCCTCGATGTACGTCCACGCCCGCGCGATGCGCATTCTCGGCGGTCCCGACGAGGTACATCTGCGGGCCGTCGCCCGCCGTGAGCTCAAGCCTCACCTTTCCTGACATCACCACCCTTCCCTCCTTAATGTCCGATTCTTGGAACGCGACCGCGTTTCGGAGACCTGGGGTGAGGAAGGCTAAAAGAACGCCCCAGCGTTGAATAACCGCACGTGAGAGGTGTCGCCGCCGCTCGCGGGCACCATGTTGGAACGATGTTGGAACGATCCCTCGACTCCTTTGGGGAGGGGCCATGACCGTAAGTCAGACAGGTGGCACGACGCGGAGCCGTACGGCTTCGAAGTCAAGCCCATCCGCCACGCGGAAACCGGCCGCGAGGAAGAGCACCGCGACATCCTCGGCGGCGAAGACGACCACCCGGCCGAGCACCACGCAGCGGTCCTCGGCGGGCACCTCGGCCAAGTCACCGGCCAGAACCTCGGCCAGAACCTCGGCCAGGACCCCGGCCAAGTCCCCGGCGACGAAGGCCTCGACCACCAGGGCTTCGACCACCAGGGCTTCGACCGCCAAGGCACCGACCACCGGGACCACGGCGACCAGGGCATCGGCCAAGTCACCCGCCAAGTCCCGCGCCAAGACTCCGGCGAAGACCTCGACCGGCGCCTCGACCAAGTCCCCGGCGACGTCTTCGGCGGCCAAGCCCTCGACGACCTCGACGACCTCGACCGCCAAGCCCCGGGCCAGGTCTCTGGCCAAGACCTCGACCAGGGCCTCAACGAGGACATCGGCCAGGGCCTCGACAACGGGGACCACCGCGCAGCGCAGGAACACCGCCCAGCAGGCCACGACGCAGGGCTCGGCGGGAACCTCGACGCACCGGGCGAACGGCAGCGGCGGCAAGCGCGGGCTCACGGTGAACCTGCCCATGATGACCGTGAAGTTCCACGCCCCGCACCTCCACATGCCGCACGTCGGCCTGCCGCACGTCAACCGCCAGGAGGCGGGCCAGGCCGTGGACGCCGCCAAGTCGTTCCTGCCGCCGCCCGAGCGCATGGTCTACTACGGCGGGCTCGGCGCGCTGGCCGTCGCGGGCCTGATCGAGTGGCCGGTCGCCGCGGCCATCGGGGTCGGCACGGTGATCGCCCAGCGCGCCCGTGGGATGAGCCGTTCGGGGCGGGCCAGAGCCTCCGCGCGGTGACACGGCTGCTCCGGCGTGTTCCCGTGACCTGACCGCCAGGAAAGCACCATCCGCCGTCCGGCCCGCCCGCGCGGGCCGTACGGCTCCGTCATGGCCGTCAGGCCCGAGTGACCCGTCTGGAGAGCCGAATGTTGCTGTCACGTGTGCTCACGCTTTCCGCCGAGACGCTGTGGGAGGCCGTACCCGACGCCGTGCGCAGGGCGTTGCCTCGTCCCCGCGCGGTACGGGCGGCCCCGGGCGGCTTCCACGTGGACCTGCGCGCGATCGGCGGCCCCGGCACGGAACGGCTCGCCCGGCGGCTTGAGACGCTGTTGCTCGCGCTCGACGGAGTCGAGCGGGCCGAGGTCAACGGGGTGCTGGGCACCGTCTTCGTCGGCGGCGACGACGGAGTCGTCGACCTGAAGAGGCTGCTGTCGATCGTCGCGGAACTCGACGACGAGGACGAGTGGGAGCAGGAGGAGGACGAGGAGGCGCGGGAGGCGGGGGGCGCGGCGGAGGGCACGGCGGGGCGGGGCCCCGGACCGGCCCTGGCCAGAGTGGTCGAGCAGCGCACCCGGGCGGGCATCAGGCTGGGCGCGAGCGCCCTCGGAACGGGACTCGCGGTCGCCGGGCGGCTTGCGCACCTTCCGCCGCTGTCCCCGGTCGTCCCCGCCCTGCTGCACCTGGCCGAGTCCACCCCGGCGATCCGGACGAGACTGACCCGCCATCTCGGCCACCAGGCCACCTCCGCCCTGTTCACGACGGCGAACGTGGTCACGGGCACGCTCGCGCTCCAGCCCGTCGGGCTGCTGGTGCAGGCGGTCTCCGCCGCCGAGCGTTACGTGGAGGCCCGTGAGGCACGGCGGGCCTGGGATTCGCGCGCGCGGGAACTGGCCTCCGACGAGGGCGCCTACCGGCACGTCCGCAGGCGCAGGAGGACCAGGACCACGCCGCTTGAGCACAGTCCCGTCGAGCGGTTCGAACGACTGGCGAGCCCGGCGGCGCTCGGCGTCTCGGTGCTGACCCACGTCGTCAGCGGCAGCCGTGACCGCGGTCTCGCCATGATGATCGCCGCGACGCCCAGTGCCGCGAAGGCCGGGCGGGAGGCGTTCTCCAGCGCGGTCGGGCGCACCCTGGCCAAACGTGGCGCGGTCGTCCTCGACAGTCACGCGCTGCGCCGGATGGACGGCCTCGAAACGGTCGTGCTCGACGCCGCCCTGTTCCTGACCGGCTCGTGGACGGTCGAGCGCGTCGTGCCCCTGGCCGAGGGCATCGACCCCGCCGAGCTGAACGCCCTGCTGCCCGGCCTGCTCGACGCGACCGATCCCGGCGCGCGCCGTGAGCGCGGCCACTGGGCGGCCGAACCCGCCAGGCTTCCCGCCGCCGAGGGGCGCGAGTGGCGTTCCCTGGGGCTGCGGCCGGTCCGGGTGAGCAGGCGGGGCGTGCCGGTCGCCCTGGCCGGTCTGGCGCCCGAACTCGTGTCCATCGCGGACGCGCTGGTCACCGCCCCCCAGGGCTGCTCGGTGCTGCTGGCGGGTGAGGGTGCCCGCGAGGTGGTCAGGCGGCTCGCCGTGGGAGGCGGAGGCGGGGACGGCACGCCGCCGAAGACCCTCCCGGGAGGCCACCGGCTGACGACGCGGATCCGCGCGCTCCAGGCGGAGGGCCACGGGGTCGCGGTGGTCTCCAGGCGGTCGACGTCCGCGATGGCCCAGGCCGATCTGAGCGTCGGCGTGCTCGGTGGTCCCGACGGCGTGCCGTGGGAGGCGGACGTGCTGGGCGACCTGGAGACGGCCCACCTGCTGCTGAGCTGCCTGGCCCCGGCCAGACGGGCCGGTGAGCGGTGCGTACGGCTCAGCCTGGCGACGGCGGCGGCGGGCGCGGCGCTCGCGGGCACCGGCCCCAGGACCGCCTCCGTGAGCAGGGCCCGCCTGGTCAGTGACGGTACGGCGCTGGCCGCGATCGTCGTGGGCGAGTGGACGGCCCGTGAACTGGGCAACGCGGCGCCCGCCGAGCGCGCCGACCCGACCCCCTGGCACGCCCTGCCGGTCGACACCGTGCTGTCCAGGCTCGGTTCCTCCCTCGACGGCCTGCCCAAGTCCGAGGCCGTACGGCGCAGGCCTCCGCCGCCGCCGGGAGAGCCGGACGGCACCGACTCGCTGCTGCGCGCCTCCCTTGAGGAACTGGCCAACCCGCTGACCCCGGTGCTGGCGGCCGGGGCGGGCCTGTCCGCGATGGTGGGCTCCGTCCTGGACGGCGTGCTGATCGGCGGCGTCATGATCGTGGACGCGCTCATCGGCGGCGGGCAGCGAACGTCGGCCAACCGGGCCGTGCACCGCCTGACCGAGTCCGTCGCCGACCACGTACGGCTGCGCCGTCCCTTCTCCAAAGACGTCAAGGACCTCAAAGAGCCCAAGAAGGGCAAGAAGGCCAAAGAACCTGAAAGAGGCTCGGCGCACACGACCGAGGTGGCGACGGCGGACACGCTCGTGCCGGGAGACGTCATCGAACTGCGGGCGGGCGACGCCGTACCGGCCGACTGCCGGATCCTGTCGTCGATCGGCCTGGAGATCGACGAGGCGGGACTGACCGGTGAGTCCCTGCTGGTCCCGAAGGCGCCCGCCCCGGTGGACGCCTCCGCGGTCGCCGACCGCAGCTCGATGGTCTACCAGGGCACGACGGTCGCCGCGGGGCACGGGCTGGCCGTGGTCGTGGCGTCGGGTGAGGAGACGGAGGCGGCGCGCACCGCGCGGCTCTCGGCCGACGAGCGCCCGCAGAGCGGGGTTCACCTGCGGCTGCGGACGCTGAGCCGCAGGATCCTGCCGGTCGCGATCGGCTCGGGTGTCGTCGTGCTGGTCGCGGACCTGCTGCGGGGGCGGTCGATGCCGCAGGCGCTCGCCCTGGCGGTGAGCCTCGCGGTCGCCTCGGTGCCCGAGGGGCTGCCCTTCATCGCCTCGGCCGCCGAACTGGCCGCGGCCAGGCGATTGTCGAGCCGCGAGACCCTGGTGCCCAACCCCTCGACGATCGAGGCCCTCGGCCGGGTGAACGTGCTCTGCTTCGACAAGACGGGGACCCTGACCGAGGGGCGCATCAGCCTGCGGGTGGTCTCCGACGGGCGTTCCGAGCACTCGACGGAGCGGCTGAACGAGGAGCTACGGCGGATCGTGGCCGCCGGGTTGCGCGCGAGCCCCCGCTACGAGTACGGCAAGCCCATCGCCCACCCGACGGACCGCGCGGTGGTCGAGGGGGCGCGGCGGCTCGACGTGACGCCGCAGGAGGGGCTGGGCGTCTGGAGCCGGGTCGAGGAGCTGCCCTTCGAGCCGGGACGCGGCTACCACGCGGTGCTCGGCCTCGGCCCCTCCGGGCACGTGCTGAGCGTCAAGGGCGCCCCCGAGATCGTGCTCACCGGCTGCGCGCACCTGCTGCGCGACGGCCGTACGGTCCGCATGACCGCCGCGGCGAGGAAGGGGCTTGAGGAGGAGGTCGACCGGCTCGCCCTGCAGGGTTACCGGGTGCTCGCGGTGGCCGAACGGCCCGCCTCCGACCGCCGTGACCTGGACGACTCCCGGGTCGACGAGCTGACCTTCCTGGGGTTCCTGTGCCTGGCCGACCCGGTCAGGCCTACGGCGGCCGAGAGCGTCGGCCGCCTGACGAGGGCGGGCGTCAGGATCGTCATGATCACCGGTGACCATCCGAGCACCGCGGCGGCGATCGCCGCCGAGCTCGACCTGCTGGACGGCGGGCGGGTGATGACCGGCCCCGAGCTGGACGAGATGGACGACGCGACCCTGGTCGAGCGGCTTCCCGGGGTTGCGGTCTTCGCCAGGACGACCCCCGCGCACAAGGTCAGGATCGTCAGCTGCCTGCGCCGGGCGGGGAAGGTCGTCGCGGTGACCGGAGACGGGGCCAACGACGCCCCGGCCATCCGCGCCGCCGACGTCGGAATCGCCCTGGGCTCCCGCGCCACCCCGGCGGCCAGGACCGCGGCCGACGTCGTGGTGACCGACGACCGCATCGAGACGATCGTGGACGCGTTCATCGAGGGCAGGGCCATGTGGAGCTCGGTCCGCGACGCCCTGAGCATCCTGCTCGGCGGCAACGTCGGGGAGATCGTCTTCGCGGTCGGCTCGAACCTGCTCACCGGCGGCAGCGTGCTGAACGCCCGCCAGTTGCTGCTGGTCAACCTGCTGACCGACATGCTGCCCGCGATGGCGGTCGCGGTCAGGCCTCCGGCGGCGACCAGCCCGGAGCGGCTGCTGGCCGAGGGTCCTGAGGCGTCCCTGGGCGCCTCGCTGACCCGGGACATCTACCTGCGCGCCACGACGACGGCCGGGGCGGCGTCGATGGCCTGGCTGGTCGGGCGGGTGACGGGCACGCGGGGACGGGCGAACACGATCGCGCTGGTCGCCCTGATCTCCACGCAGCTGTTCCAGACCCTGGCCAGCGGCGGCCGGGACCGGGTGGTCCTGCTGGCCGTGATCGCCTCGATGGGCGTCCTGGCGACCAGTGTCTCCGTCCCCGTGATCTGCCTGTTCTTCGGCTGCCGGCCGCTGGGACCTGTGGGATGGGGCATCGCCCTGGGCAGCTCCCTGGCGGCCACGCTGGCCGGAACGGCGTTCGAGCGGTGGACCCGCGATCCTTCACCGTCTGTTCATTAAAAGGAAACCTCAAAGTATTGATTTGTGACGCTATGTCGGCAATTATCCCCGAAGTAGCGTTTCAGCGATTTGAGGTAGACATGTCCGGATTCTTGAGCTCGGTCGTCGCCAAGGCCGTGGCTCTCCTGCTCGAAGCCCTCATCATGCGCATCGTGCAGTCGCTCACCCTCGCCATGATCCGTCGCGGCGGCCTCCTGCCCGTCTGACCCCGACCCTCACGGACCCGCCGGCGGGCCCCTCAGGGGACCCTCAGCGGGCCCGGCTGTTGATGAGCCGGGCGACCTTGCGGTGCTCGGGTGAACGCAGCACCCGCTCGGCCTCGTCCGGGTCGGCGACCGGCGCCTTCACCAGCAGGCCCCGGTTGAACTTCAGCTTCAGCAGCCGCCGTACCGACTGGTCGAGCCGCGCCCTGGAGATCTTCCCCGACTTCACCGCGGTCAGCACCCCGTCGTAGGCCGCCGAGTAGTTGGGCGGCATCAGAAGCAGGTCCGCCCCCGCCTGTACGGCCCGCACCGCCACCTGGGCGTCGCCGTACTTCTTGCGCACCCCGGCCATGTCCAGCGCGTCGGTCGAGACGACGCCGTCGAAGCCGAGCTTGTCACGCAGCAGGCCGGTCAGGATCGGCTTGGACAGGGTGGCCGGGTCGCCCGACGGGTCGAGCTTGGGCATGACCACGTGGGCGCTCATGATCGCGTCGACGTCCGCACCGATCGCGGCGGCGAACGGCGGGGCGTCCAGCTTCTCCCACTGGGCCCGGGAGTGCTGGATGACCGGCAGCCCGGTGTGGCTGTCCACGTTGGTGTCGCCGTGCCCGGGGAAGTGCTTGGCCGTCGAGGCGACGCCCGCGTCGTGGAAGCCCTGGACCGCGGCGGCGACCATGGGCGAGACCTTCTTCGGGTCCGAGCCGTAGGCGCGGTTACCGATCACCGGGTTGCGCGGGTTGATGTTCACGTCGGCGACCGGGGCGAAGTCGAGGTTGATGCCCAGCGCCTTCAGCTCGGCGCCGGTCACCTTGGCGGCCCTGCGCGCCAGCGACGGGTCGCCGGTCGAGCCGATGACCGAGGCCCCCGGCATGTCGGTGACCAGCGGCGCCAGGCGGGACACCCGGCCGTTCTCCTGGTCGGCGCCGACGAGCAGCGGAATCCTCGGGGAGGCCTTCTGCAGCCCGTTGGTGAGCGCGACGACCTGCCGGACGCCCTTGACGTTGTTCGCCCAGGGGAACAGGATCACCCCGCCGGGACGGTACTTCTCGATCACCTTCGCCGGGGTGTCCACCCCGTAGCGGGCGCGGTTCTCCGGCGAGGAGGTGTCGGCGGCCGGGCCGTACAGAACCGGCATGAAGAGCTGGCCGACCTTCTCCTCCAGGCTCATCTTCCGCAGCACGGCCTCGACCTGGGCGGGAGAGCCCGCAGGAGGGGCCGTGGACGGCTCAGGCGAGGACGCGGAGGGAGATGCCACCGAGGGTGAGGCCGCCTGGGCCGAGGCGCTCCCGGCCTGGCTCTCCGCCGCCCTGACAGGCGCCGAGGCCCCCGTCGCGGCACATCCGGCCACCATCGTCGCGATCACTGCGAGACCAGTCGTGCGAATACACCGAACCATGGGTTCCACGCTATCCGCGTCACGGACTCCGACACGCCGCGCCTCCCCGTTACGGAAAAGACCTCAGAGGGCGAGTCCGGCCAGTTCCGGCAGGTGGGCGCGGGCCGCGGCCCTGGCGTCCGACGGACTGGAGGCCGCCAGCGCGGCCTGCGCGGCCAGCACGCACCGCTCCCGCGTGTGCAGCGACAGAGCCGCCCGTACGGCGGGCAGCGCGGTCGGCGCCATCGACAGTGAGGTGACGCCCATCCCGACCAGCACACAGGCCAGGGCCGGGTCCCCGGCGGCCTCTCCGCAGACCCCGCAGGACCTGCCGCGCTCGGCGGCGCCGTTGACGGCCGCGAGGACCAGGTCGAGCAGCGCGGGCTGCCAGGGGTCGTGCAGCATGCCGAGTCCTCCGACCTCCCGGTCCGCGGCCAGGGTGTACTGGGCAAGGTCGTTGGTGCCGATGGAGAAGAAGTCCGCCTCGGCCGCCAGGTCACCGGAGCGCAGGGCCGCCGAGGGGATCTCGATCATCACCCCGGCCGAGGCGATCCCGGCCTCCTTGCACGCCGCCACGTACCAGGCGGCCTCCTGCCTGGTCGCCACCATCGGGGCCATCACCTGGAGCTTGGCCGAAGACCGCGCGGCCGCCCTGGCCAGCGCCCTGAGCTGGGTCTCCATGATCTCCGGGTACCGCTGGAAGAGCCGCAGACCGCGCTGGCCCAGCGCCGGGTTGGGCTCCTTGCCGGGCGGCGGCAGGAAGGCCAGCGGCTTGTCCGCCCCCGCGTCGAGTGTGCGCACCACGACCCGCCCGCCGGGGAAGGCGTCGAGCACCCCGAGATAGGCGGCGACCTGCTCCTCCTCCGAGGGCGGCGCCGTCCTGTCGAGGAAGAGGAACTCGGTGCGGTAGAGGCCGACCCCCTCGGCGCCGTGCCGCAACGCCCCCTCCACGTCACGCGGCCCGCCGACGTTGGCCAGCAGCGGCACCGGATGACCGTCCGCGGTGGCCCCGGGGCCGGTGGCCGCCGCGAGCACGGCCTGCCTCGCCGCCGCGGCCCTCGCCACGGTCTCCACCTCCTCCGGAGAGGGGTCGAGCCGTACGAGGCCGGAGAAGCCGTCGACGAGCACCTCGGTCCCCGCGGCGACGGAGGCCGCCCCCGGGCAGGCGACCACGGCCGGCACGCCCATGGCCCTGGCGAGGATCGCGGTGTGGCTGGTCGGCCCGCCCTGCTCGGTGACGAACGCCGCGACCACCTCCCTGGACAGCGCCGCCGTGTCCGCGGGCGCCAGGTCACGGGCCAGCAGCACGTACGGCCGGACACCGGGCGCGGGCAGCCCCGGGGCGGGCAGTCCCTCAAGGAGGGCGACGACCCTGTCCCGCACGTCGTCCAGGTCGGCCGCGCGCTCACCGAGGTATCCCCCGGCGCCGACGATCATCTCGCGGTATCCGCCGAACCCCTCGTAGACGGCCCTCGACGCGTTCATCCCGGCGTCGATCAGCCCGGCGACCCCGACGGCCAGCCCCGGGTCGCGCGCCATCAGCGCCTGGGCCTTGAGGATCTCCTGGGCCTGGCCCCCCGCCCTGGCCCCCCGCTCCTCCAGGTCGGCGGCGACCCGTTCGAGGGCGCGGGCGGCCCTGGCGCGCTCGGCCTCGGCGTCACCGTCGTGACGGGCGTCGGCGTCCGGCACGGGGACCTCGCGTGAAAGGACGTATCCGGGCCCGGATCCGACACCCGGGCTCACGCCGACCCCCGTGAGCGCGTTCATGGAGCCGATGCGATGAGTGCGAGCTCGTCCAGCAGCTCGTCGGCCCCCTCGCCCTCCGCCTCGATCACCACGGTGTCCCCCTGCCGGACGTCGAGGGAGAGGACCGCGAGGATGCTCTTGGCGTTCACCGGCTCCCCGCCCTTCTTGGCGACGGTCACCTCAAGGGACGCCTTGGCCGCGGTCTGCACGAACGTCGCGGCGGGGCGGGCGTGCAGGCCGACCTCGGACTCAACGGTGACTTGGCGCTGGGCCACGTGCTCCTCCTGCAGGGTCGACCGGGCGGTCTAGACCGCCCGGATCATCGAATGGTGGATGGAGGCCAGTCGACCGTCGTCAGGTCGGTGACCACAAGGTCCGCCTCGGCCAGCTCGGAGCCCTCGTGGGTCGTCGCTATCCCCACGCATGTCATACCCGCCGCCTTGGCCGCCGCAATCCCCGCGATCGAATCCTCGAAGACGACGCACCGCGCGGGTTCGACGGCCAGCCGCTCCGCGGCCAGCAGGAACCCCTCGGGGTCGGGTTTGCCGACGGTCACGTCCCGGGAGGAGACGACGGTCAGCACGAGGTCGCTCACCCCGGCCTCGGCGAGCCTCTTGTCCGCCCAGTCCGGGTGGGCCGAGGTGACGACGGCGATCCGCGCGCCGTACTCGGCGGCCCTGCGCATCAGGTCGGCGGCGCCGGGAACCTGGGTGACCTCGGGCAGTCCCGGGTGGTCGTGGAAGGAGCGGACCTCGGCGAGCAGGTCGTCGATCGCGACGCCGGGGAAGAGATCGGTCCGCTCGGCCAGGACGTCACGCCCCCGCCGCCCGATGAATCCGCGTAACGCGTCGCGGTCGTGGCCGACCCCGTGCCTGTCGAACAACATGGCCCACATGGCCTGGCTCCGCCGCTCGGAGTTGATGAGCGTGCCGTCCAGGTCGAACAACGCAGCATCCATGGTCGTCCCCGCTAGAGATCGTCGTGGTCTTCGCGGGCCCCACTGCCGCGCGAAGGGCTCACACCCCGGGGAAGGGCTCACGTCCACACGAAGAGCTCGTCTCCTGTGCGCACCGGACCGTCGGCGATCCTGGTGACGGCCTCCGTGACGGCGTCCAGCGCCACGACGGGGCAGACCGGACAGCGTCCGCCCGCCTCGACCTCAGCGGGGTTCCAGGCGACCACGGGCTGCCCCGCCTCCACCCTGTCACCCTCCGACGCGAGCACCTCGAAACCCTCACCTCTGAGCTGGACGGTGTCGATACCCAGATGGACCAGGACCCCTCTGCCGTCGTCGCCGACGACGACGAAGGCGTGCGGGTGGAGCTTCACGATCTTACCGGCGATGGGAGCGACCGCCCGGCCCGGCTCCCTCAACGGCTCGATCGCCAGCCCGGGCCCGACGAGGCCCTGCGAGAACACCGGGTCGGGTACGGCCCGCAGAGCGAGAGCCGCTCCCGCGACCGGGGCAAGCACGGTGGTCATCACACCCCCTTGGCGCCCCACGCCGTCCCCCCACCGGTGAGGGTGAGAGGACGGCCCGGCGTCTCCTAGCCGATGATGTCCTCGATGTCGCTGGCGATGGTGTCGGCCTCGGGGCCGACCACCACCTGGACGATGTTGCCCGCGGCCATCACTCCGTGCGCGCCCGCCGCCCGCAGAGCCGCCTGGTCGACCTTGGCGGCGTCGTGCACCTCGGTGCGCAGGCGGGTGATGCACGGCTCGATCTCGATGATGTTCTCCGCGCCACCCAGTCCCGCGATGATCGCGTGGGCGTCAGCCGCCATGTCGTCCTCCAGTCGTCATCGGTCTCTGACCAGGCTAAACGACCCGAGACGATCAGTCCGTCTGGGTCACCTTGTTGAGACCCCTGGGGGCGTCGGGGTCGATGCCGAGCCTGCGCGCCAGGGCCTCGGTCAGCAGCTGGCCGGGGACGATGAGGCCGAGGGGGGCGACCCACTCGGGGAGGTCGGGGCCGTTGAGCGCGGCGGTGCCGGCCGCGGCGAGCGCGGTGCCGCCGCCGACGGTGAAGGCGGAGGCGCCCGCCCCGGTGACCCGCTCGGCGAGCGCGACGGTCCCGGCCAGGGTGGGGCCCTCGCCCGCGGCGACCAGGAGGGCGGGGGTGTCCTCGTCGACCACGGCGATCGGGCCGTGCAGCAGGTCGGCGTACGACAGGCCCATGGCGTGCAGGTAGCAGGCCTCCTTGAGCTTCAGGGCCAGTTCGAGGGCGGTGGAGAAGGCCAGGCCCCGGCCGGAGACCACGACGCCGGGCTTGTCCGCCAGGCCCTCGACGATCGCGTCCAGGTCGCCGGGCTCGGCGATCAGCTTCTCCACCGCGTCCGGGACCCGCTGCAGGTCGGCGGCGTCGACGTCGGCGCCGAGACCGAGTCCGAGCACGGCCAGCGCGGCGAGCTGGGTGGTGTAGGTCTTGGTCGCCGGGACGGCCTTCTCCTCACCGGCGAGCGTGCACAGGGCCAGGTCGGCGGCCTGGGCGAGGGGGCTCTGCTCGCCGCCGTTGGTGATGGCCACGGTGCTGGCACCGCAGTCCTTGGCCCAGGCGAGGGTCTCGACGATCTCCTCGGTCCTGCCGGACTGGGAGAGGGCGACCGCGAGCACCCCGTCGAGGTCGAGCTTGCGCCGGTAGGTGGTGGCGATCGACGGCGCGGCGAGGGTCGACAGGCGGCCCGCGTGCGCCTCGGCGAGGTAACGGCCGTAGACTGCGGCATTGTCGGAGGTACCGCGGGCGATGAACAGCAGCTGGCGAGTCTGTCCCGCGAGCCGTTCCACCTCCTCGACCCTGGGGAGGAGGGCGTCCAGCGTGGCTCGCAAAGCGGCGGGCTGCTCAGCGATCTCGCTGCGCATCTTGGTCGTCATCTCGCGCTCATCCTTCGGTCGGACGGACGGAGATCGGGCCGTTATCGATCCGTCGCCGGTCCGCACATTGACACCCTTTTCCGGCCTGTGGTCTAGTCCGGACTAGACCAGTACGAACCATAACTCATCCGTACTTCTCAGATCGAGAGGGGAGGATCTCGTGGCCCAGATCGATCCGGACAGCCCTGTCC
Source organism: Streptosporangium sp. NPDC000239 (assembly GCF_040300765.1). Taxonomy (NCBI): domain Bacteria; kingdom Bacillati; phylum Actinomycetota; class Actinomycetes; order Streptosporangiales; family Streptosporangiaceae; genus Streptosporangium; species Streptosporangium sp. NPDC000239. Next base: position 444,240 of record NZ_JBEPEI010000002.1, read on the forward strand.
CCAAGTACTTCCAGCTTCGCGAGATCCTGCTTGACCTGATCGAGAACAACGAGCTGCCGATCGGCGCGGCGATCCCGTCCGAACGCGAGCTCTGCCAGCGCTTCGAGCTGTCCCGCATGACCGTACGGCAGGCGGTCGACCACCTGGTCTCCGAGGGCAGGCTGCAGCGCGTCGCGGGCAAGGGCACCTTCGTCGCCCGCCCCAAGATCGAGATGGCCCTCAGACTGACCTCCTTCAGCGACGAGATGCGCGCCCGCGGCATGGAACCGGGATCACGCGACCTCGACCGCAGGATCGTCAGGGCCAGCGCGCACCTGGCCAGGGAACTCGGCATCCACCCCGGAGACGAGGTCCACTTCATCGAGCGGCTGCGCACCGCTGCCGACGAGCCCATGTGCATCGAGCGGGCCCACATCCCGGTGTCCCTCGCCCCCGACCTCGACGCCCACGACCTGACGGGCCGGTCCCTGTACGCCCTGCTCGAAAGCCGGTACGGTCTGATCCTCGACGCGGGTGAGCTGACCATCGACGGCGGAATCGCCGATCCCGGAGACGCCGACCTGCTGAAACTGCCACGTGGCGGCGCCGTGCTGCTGCTCCAGCGGCGTTCCTTCGCCGGGAACGTCTGCGCCGAGCTCGGGGTCTCCACCTACCGAGCCGACCGCTACCAGCTCCGCACGGTCCTGGAGACCCCGGCACGCCGCACCTGACCTCCTCGCGATCCCCACCCCCCTGGAGGAAAGTCCGATGAGTTCCCCCTCAGCGGACGCGGGACGCCCTCCCGCCCCGCCCTCGGCCGGGTCCGCCGTGATGAGCGTGCTCCAGCGCCTGGGACGCTCCCTCATGCTGCCGATCGCGATCCTGCCCGCCGCGGGACTGCTGCAGCGGCTCGGCTACGACGACCTCATCGGCCGTACGGACAACGTCCTGCTCGACGACATCGCCCACGTGATCGGCACCGCGGGCCAGACCCTCTTCGACAACCTGGCGCTGCTGTTCGCCGTCGGCGTGGCGATCGGGTTCGCCCGCAAGGCCGACGGCTCGACCGCGCTCGCCGCGCTCGTCGGCTACCTCGTCTTCCACGCGGTCAGCATGACCATCTTCTTCGACCTGTTCGACCCCGCCCTGAAGGACACGATCTCCAAGAAGCTCTTCAACCCGGCCCATCCGGGCGTCCCCGACGTGGTGCTCAACCTCGGCGCGGAGAACCCGACCCGGGTGCTCGGCGGCATCGTGATGGGCCTGGTCTCGGCGACGCTGTGGCAGCGGTTCTACCGGACCAAACTGCCGACCTGGCTGGCCTTCTTCAGCGGGCGCCGCCTGGTGCCGATCATCACCGCCTTCGCCGGTCTGATCATCGGCGTCCTGTTCGGCTTCGTCTGGCCGGTCATCGGCAACCTGATGAGCGTGTTCGGCAACTGGCTCGCCGCCCACAGCGTCGCGGGCGCCGGGATCTACGGCATGTTCAACCGGGCGCTGCTGCCCCTCGGGCTGCACCACATCGTCAACAACGTGGTCTGGACGCAGGTCCCCGACTGCGTGGTCAACGGCAAGCGGCTCGCCGGGGACCTGATCTGCTTCAACAACGGCGCCCCGGGCTTCGGCGGCTTCGAGGCGGGCCTGTACCCGGTGCTGATGTTCGGCCTGCCCGCCGCGGCCCTGGCCATCTGGCGGGCCGCGCCGCCGCACCGCCGCAACGCGGTCGGCTCGATCATGGTCTCCGCGGCCCTCACCGCCTTCCTGACCGGGATCACCGAGCCGATCGAGTTCGCCTTCGTCTTCGTCGCCCCGGTCCTGTTCGTGGTCCACATCGTCCTGACCGGCATCTCCCTGGCGGTCGCCTCGGCCCTGGGCGCCAAGCTCGCCTTCAGCTTCTCCTCCGGCCTGATCGACCTCGTCCTGTACGGCACCGCCCCCAACGCCGAGGGCATCCCGATCATCATCGTGATGGGCCTGGTCTACGCGGTGATCTACTACGTCGTGTTCAGCTTCCTGATCAGGAAGCTGAACATCATGACGCCGGGCCGGGAGCCGGAGGCCGACACCGAGTCCGGCTCCCCCGCGGCGCCCGAGCAACTCCCCGAACCCGCTGAGCCCCCCGCTGAGACCCCCGAGCCCGCCGAGGCCGTACCCCGCAGAACGGAAGGCTGAGCGGCCCTGAGGCCGTGTATCCGCCGCGCCCGGTGGTAGATACCAGACATCCCCCGCCATCGACAGGCAGGGGGACCGGCAATGGGCACGGCGGCCGTGGAGCGCGGCCCTTCGGGGTGGGCGTCGGCTCTGGCGATCCTGCAGCGCGTCGGGCGCTCGCTCATGATGCCCATCGCGGTGCTGCCCGCCGCCGGACTGCTGTTCAGGTTCGGCCAGGAGGACATGCTCGGGCGGACGGACAACCTCTTCCTCGACCAGGTCGCGGGCGTCTTCGCGGCGGCCGGTGGCGCGCTGTTCGACAACCTGCCGCTGCTGTTCGCGATCGGCGTGGCGATCGGGTTCGCCCGCAAGGCCGACGGCTCGACCGCGCTCGCCGCGCTCGTCGGCTACCTCGTCTTCGACCGGGTCAGCAGGACGCTGTTCTTCACCTCGGCCCCGGCCTCCCAGGTCTACAAGAAGGTGGCGCTGACCGTCGTGGGCCCTGACGGACGGCCCGTGCCCGCGCTCAACCTCGGCGTCCAGAACCCGACCGGGGTCCTGGGGGGCATCGTCATCGGCATCGTCGCCGCCCTGCTCTGGGAGCGGTACTACCGGATCAAACTGCCCGCCTGGCTCGCCTTCTTCGGCGGGCGCAGGTTCGTCCCCATCGTCACCGCCGTCTCCGCGCTCGTCCTCGGCGTCGTCTTCGGCCTGCTCTGGCGGCCCGTGGGCGACTGGCTCGCGGGCGTGGGCGACTGGCTCGCCGCCCACGGCACCGCGGGCGCCGGACTGTACGGCGTGGCCAACCGGCTGCTCATCCCGATCGGCCTGCACCACTTCCTGAACACGATCGTCTGGTTCACCCTGCCCGAGTGCCACGCCGGGGTCCAGGGCGCGACCAAGAACGCCGCGGGCGACCTGAACTGCTACTTCGCGGGCGAGCAGGGCGCCGGGATCTTCATGACCGGCTTCTTCCCGGTCATGATGTTCGGCCTGCTCGGCGCGGCCATCGCGATGTGGCGCGCGGCCCCGAAGGAGAAGCGGGGCGTCGTGGGCGGCATCATGCTCTCGGCCGGTCTCACCTCGTTCGTGACCGGCATCACCGAACCGCTCGAATTCGCCTTCATCTTCGTCGCTCCCACGCTGTTCGCGGTGCACGCGGTGCTCACCGGGATCTCGATGGCCCTGATGGCCGAGTTCGGGGCCAGGCTGGGGTTCACCTTCTCCGGCGGCGCCATCGACATGCTTCTCAACGCGGGCAAGTCCAACACCCACGAACTCGCCCTGATCATCGGCTTCGGCCTGGTCTACTTCGTCGTCTACTACCTGCTGTTCACCGTGCTGATCAGAAGACTGAACCTGGCGACCCCGGGCCGTGAGCCCGAGGAGGCCCCCGCCGCCTCGCCGTGACCCGTTCCGGTCGTCCGTGGAAGGAACGGCCCGCACGCCGGAACCGCAGGACACCGCTCCAGCTTCGGGTGATTCGCCACGCCCTTTCCAGGCCCTTCACGGAGGAAACACCACCGGACGCCGGAAAGCTGGCGTGCCACGTATTCGGCGGCAGGACCGGAAACTCCTAGCTGTGTCAGCCCCTCGCAGGAGAAACCGGAGCCAGCATGCCGCGCCCCTCGCACCTCCCCCGCGTCGCGTCCTCCTCCACCGTGGAGCCGCTCTACGACGACGAGCGGCCCTCCCCGAAGGCCGCCGCCGCGCCGCCGTACGTCCAGGGCGCGCTCGCCCTCGCCCTCGACCACGAGACGGGAACGGCCGGGCCACCGGGGCCACCACCCGCGGTCCCCGAGGGGAGGCGGCTGCGGGCCCTGTGCCAGGCCGTCGCCGAGGTCCTGGCGGGCCTGAGGCCCCCCTCCAGCGTCGCCTCCCACCTCACCGGCAGGGCCGGCAACGAACTGGCGCGCAGCGGGAGGGTCATGCGGTGCGCGCGGCCCCCGCGGACCGGTGTCCCCCACGTGTCCCAGCCGCGTGACGGGGTGGTGGAGATGTGCGTCCTGGTGCACTGCGGTGACCGGTCACGGGTGCTGGCGCTGCGGCTTGAGCGCGTGGGCGCCCGCTGGCTGTGCACGGACGTCGAGACGGCCCCCTGAGAGCCCCGGAGAGCCGCCTGCCGCCCTCGCCGGCCCTTCTCCAGGGAGAAAGCCCACAGGGCCCGTACGGGATCGTACGGGCCCTGTGAAGCGGATGGATCAGACCTCGGCGTTCCTGGGGTCGCCGTGGCAGCGCTTGTACTTCTTGCCGGAACCACAGGGGCAGGGGGCGTTGCGCTCGACGTTGCCGTAGGCGTCGCGCTCGGCCTTGGTGCTGACCCTGGTGTGCTCGACGTCGCCGCTCTCGCCGGGCGCGGAGTATTCGAGCTCTGCCGGGCGCTGCGGACCACGCAGGCCCCGGGCGATGATGGAGCGGGTCTCGGCGATCGCCTCGTCCTCGTGCTCCTCCTGCTCCTCGACGATCGGGTTGGTCTGGACCTCGACCTCAAGGTTGAACAGGTAACCGACCGACTCCTCCTTGATGCCGTCGAGCATCTGGGAGAACATCTCGAAGCCCTCGCGCTGGTACTCGATCAGCGGGTCGCGCTGGGCCATCGCGCGCAGGCCGATGCCCTCCTGGAGATAGTCCATCTCGTAGAGGTGCTCACGCCACTTGCGGTCGAGGACCGACAGGATGACCCTGCGCTCCAGCTCCCGCATGGTCTCGGCGCCGAGCTCCTCCTCGCGGCGGTCGTAGGCCGCCGTCGCGTCGGCCTTGACCTTCTCGGCGAGGACTTCCGCGGTGAGCTCCTCACGGCCGCCGACCTCCTCAAGGAGGTCGTCCAGGCCGAGGGTGATCGGGTAGAGCTGGCCGAGCGCCTTCCACAGCTTGTCGAGGTCCCACTCCTCGGCGAAGCCCTCCGCGGTCGCGCCGCCGACGTACTCATCGATCACGTCGTTGACGAAGGTGCGGATCTGCTCCTGAAGGTCGGCGCCCTCAAGCACGCGGCGACGCTCGGCGTAGATCACCTTGCGCTGCCGGTTCATGACCTCGTCGTACTTCAGAACGTTCTTGCGGATCTCGAAGTTCTGCTGCTCGACCTGGTGCTGGGCGGAGGCGATGGCCTTGGAGACGATGCCCGACTCGATCGGGACGTCGTCCGGGATGTTCAGCCGCGTCATGATCATCTCGACCCTGGCCGAGTTGAACAGGCGCATGAGGTCGTCCTCAAGCGAGAGGTAGAAGCGCGACTCGCCCGGGTCGCCCTGACGGCCGGAACGACCGCGCAGCTGGTTGTCGATACGCCGCGACTCGTGGCGCTCGGTGCCCAGCACGTAGAGGCCGCCGAGCCCGGTGACCTCCTCGTGCTCGGCCTGGACGGCCTCCTTGGCCTTCTCCAGCGCCTCGCCCCAGGCCTTGTCGTACTCCTCCGGAGTCTCGACGGGGTCCAGGCCCCGGCCGCGCAGCTCCAGGTCGGCGCGGAAGTCGGGGTTGCCGCCGAGCATGATGTCGGTGCCTCGACCGGCCATGTTGGTCGCGACGGTCACGGCGTGCTTGCGGCCCGCCTCCGCGACGATCGACGCCTCACGCGCGTGGTTCTTGGCGTTGAGGACCTCGTGCTTGACGCCCTTGCGCTTGAGCTCCCTGGACAGGCGCTCGGACTTGGCGACGCTGGTGGTGCCGACGAGGACCGGCTGGCCGCGCTCGTAGCGCTCCTTGATGTCCTCGACACAGGCCAGGAACTTGGCGTCCTCGGTCTTGTAGACCACGTCGGCCTGGTCCTTGCGGATCATCGGCCGGTTCGTCGGGATCGGGACGACGCCGAGCTTGTAGGTCTGGTGGAACTCGTTGGCCTCGGTGGTCGCCGTTCCGGTCATGCCGGACAGCGTGGCGTAGAGGCGGAAGTAGTTCTGGAGCGTGATCGTGGCGAGAGTCTGGTTCTCGTCCTTGATCTTCACGCCCTCCTTGGCCTCGATGGCCTGGTGCATGCCCTCGTTGTAGCGGCGGCCGTGCAGGACTCGACCGGTGAACTCGTCGACGATCAGGACCTCGCCGTCGACGACGATGTAGTCCTTGTCCTTCTTGTAGAGCTCCTTGGCCTTCAACGCGTTGTTGAGGAAGCCGACCAGGTGGGTGTGCTCGGGCTTGTAGAGGTTGTCGATGCCGAGCCAGTCCTCGACCTTCTCCACACCGGACTCGAAGATGCCGACGGTGCGCTTCTTCTCGTCGACGGAGTAGTCGCCGGTGTTCTCCTCGCCGTCCTTGCCCTCGGTGCCCCTGCGGAGCCTGGGCACGATCTTGGCGAACTCGGAGTACCACTTGCCCGACTGCTCACCGGGACCCGAGATGATCAGCGGCGTCCTGGCCTCGTCGATGAGGATCGAGTCGACCTCGTCGACGATGGCGAAGTTGTGGCCGCGCTGGACGCACTCCTCCAGCGACCAGGCCATGTTGTCGCGCAGGTAGTCGAAGCCGAACTCGTTGTTCGTCCCGTAGGTGATGTCGCAGTTGTACTGCTTGCGGCGCTCATCCGGCGGCATGTTCGCCAGGATCACCCCGACCTCAAGACCGAGGAAGCGGTGGATGCGCCCCATCTCGTCGGCGTCACGCTTGGCCAGGTAGTCGTTGACCGTGATGACGTGGACGCCCTTGCCCGAGATGGCGTTGAGGTACGCCGGGAGCGTACAGGTCAGGGTCTTGCCCTCACCGGTGCGCATCTCGGAGATGTTGCCCATGTGCAGGTTGGCCCCGCCCATGATCTGCACGTCGAAGTGGCGCTTGCCCAGGACACGCTTGGAGGCCTCGCGAACGGTGGCGAAGGCCTCGGGCAGCAGGTCGTCGAGGGACTCGCCGTCGGCGTGACGCTGCTTGTACTCCGCGGTGAGGGCGCGCAGCTCCGCATCGCTCAGGCCGATGAAGTCGTCCTCGATGGAGTTGACCTGGTCGGCGATCCGCTTGAGCTTACGCAGAAGCTTGCCTTCGCCTGCGCGAAGAATCTTATCGAGAAAGGCTGGCACTTTAGGTAAGGCTCCTCGCAGGTCTTCCGTGGCCGGACGGCTCCGGATGAGGACGAGTCATGGTTCTCCGCTGCCATCGTAGGCGGTTCCACCACCCGACACAGCCACCTGAAAGACGCTCTTCGTGTCCGCGGAGTTCCCGGCACCCTATTCATAGAGGCTAGTGCTCACTTTAAAGGGTATGTCGCTTTGCAGAGTTGTATGACGATGAGTCAGGCCGTACGGCGCGTCGCGCCCGGGCCCCGAAGTCCCTGATGACACCGGCGTAGCATTTTCGTCGGTGTGGCGCGCTAGCCTCTGGGCCATGCTGACGTGTTCTCTCCCCGCCATCCGGCCATGACGCTCACCCTCTCCCCGGACGAGGCCCGCCGGATCATCCTGCACGCCCAGGGGTTCCTGGGGGCCGACGCCCGGCGCGCGGGCGTCGCCGCCACCCTGCGCCGCCTCGGCGCGGTCCAGCTCGACACGATCTCCGTCCTGGCCCGCTCCCACGAGCTGATCGCCTACGCCCGTCTCGGCGCCGTCGGCAGGGCGGAGATCGAGCGGGCCTACTGGGACGAGCCCGCCCGCGCCTTCGAGTACTGGTGCCACGCCGCCTGCGTCCTACCGATCGAGGACTGGCCGCTGTACGCCTTCCGCAGGAGGCACATGCGCTCCTGGAAGCACCGCAGGGACGACATTCCCGCGACCATGGACAAGGTGCTCGACCAGGTCCGCGAGGCCGGCCCCGTCACCGTCGCCGACATCGGCGGCAGCAGGAAGGGCGGCGGCTGGTGGGACCGGTCGGACACCAAGATCGCCATCGAGTGGCTGCTCAACGTGGGCGAGGTCGTGTGCACCCGCCGTACCGGATGGCGGCGTGTCTACGAGCTGGCCGAGCGGGCGGTGCCCGCCCACCTGCTGGCCGAGGACCTCTCCGACGCCGAGTGCGTCACCCGTCTCGCCACGGTCGCGGGCCGCGCGCTGGGGGTGGCGACCCGCGCCGACCTGGTTGACTTCCTCCGGCTTCGTGCCCCGGAGGCGGCGCTGCTCGACGCCGCGCTGCTCGACGGCTCGGCGGGGCTCACGCCCGTGCGCGTCCCCGGCTGGCCCGAGCGCTCGGTGAACGCGTGGGCCGACCCCGTGGCCCTGGAGACCGAGCCGAAGGGACGCCACCGCACGGCTCCGCTCTCGCCGTTCGACTCCCTCGTCTGGGACCGCGCCCGCACCGCCAGGGTCTTCGGCTTCAACCACCGGCTTGAGGCCTACGTCCCCAAGGACAAGCGCGTCCACGGTTACTTCACCATGCCGGTGCTCTCCGGCGGCCGTCTGATCGGCAGGATCGACCCGGCCCGCCAGGGGACGACGCTGGTCGCGCGGCAGGTCGGCGTCGAGGAGGGCGTCAGCCCGCGCAGGGCCGCCCAGGGGATGGCCGAGGCCCTGTGGGAGGCCGCGAGCTGGGTCGGCTGCGACGACGTGCGGGTCGACCGTGTCGATCCCCGGCTCGCCGCGCCGTTGTTCGAGGCCCTGATGCGCTGAGCGCTCGGGCCGGGGTTCCGGCCGGTTCCCGTGGGACCCGGCCGGAACCGGCCGTCAGGTGATCTCCAGCATCCGTTCTCGGACCGCGTAGACCACGGCCTCCATCCTGGAGTGGAGTTGCAACTTGTCCAGGATGTTGCGGACGTGGTTCTTCACGGTGTTCTCCGAGATGAACAACTGCTTGGCGATCTCGCGGTTGTTCATGCCCTTCGCGACCAGGCGGAGCACCTCCATCTCCCGGTCCGTCAGCCTCGGGACCGGGAGCTGGGGGGGACGCTCCGCCTCCTTGCGGCTCATGTTGGCGAACTCGGTGATCAGCTTCGCGGCCATGGCCGGATTGATCAGCGACTGCCCTTCGTGAACGCCGCGCACGGCCTCGGGGACCTCGTCGAGCTGCACGTTCTTCAGCAGGTAACCGGTGGCACCCGCCTTGATCGCGTCGAAGAGGTCCTCCTCCTCGTCGCTCACCGTGAGCATGATGATCCGCGTGCTCGGCACCGAGGCCTTGATCTCACGGGCGGCCTCGATACCGCTCCTGCGCGGCATACGGACGTCCATGAGCATGACGTCCGGGGTGAGACGGTCGGCGAGCTCGATCGCCTCCTGCCCGTCGCTCGCCTCACCCACCACCTCGATGTCCGTCTCCGCGCTCAGCGCCATCTCCAGACTTCGGCGGATCAGCGCGTGATCGTCGACGATCAGCACGCGGATCGGGTCGCCTCGCCTGGCAGGGCGGGTCGCTTCGTCGGGTTCCGTCACGCCTCCTCCTCGGGGGGCCAGAGCCGTTGGACCGCCATGATTACACGGGTTTCAGGTCCTAGGGTTGGTCGGAGAGGATCTTCGAACGCGACCGTCAGGATTCGACGAGCCGCAGCACGCCGTAGTTGTAGCCTTGCCGGAGGTACACGACGCTCGGCTGCCCGCTCTCCTTGTCACGGAACAGGTAGAAGTCGTGTCCGACCAGCTCCATCTCCAGGAGGGCCTGGTCGACGGTCATCGGCTCGGCCTGGTGGTGCTTCTCCCGCACCACCAGCGGGCCGTCGCCGTCCATCTCGATCGGGACGATGGCCTTGTCCTCGGAGTGATCGGCGTCGTCCTCACGCCTGCGGGTCCCGTTGAGGGAACCGGTGTCCGCCCGCACGGTGTCGGCCTCGGCGGACTCCGCGAGCGCGGTGGCGGTCGCGGTCAGCTCGGCGACGGAGGGAGGGCAGTGGTTGCCGTGGTGGACCTTGCGTCGGTCGGCCAGGCGCCTGAGCCTTCCCTCAAGCTTGCCGATGGCGATGTCGAGGGCGGCGAAGCGGTCGTCTGCGGCGGCCTCGGCGCGGACGGCCGGGCCCCGCGAGTGGATGGTCAGCTCGACCCGCTCGCGCGATCCGTTGATCCGCTCGTTGGTCTCCCTGGTCACCTCCACATCAACGCTGATGAGCTTGTGGTCCAGACGCTCGATCTTGGCCAGCTTGGTTGTCACGTGGTCTCGGAATCGGTCACTCACTCCGGTGTGCCGACCCTTGACGATGATTTCCATGCACAGCCCCCCTTCGAACCTCGACGGTGGTACAGCGGCACCCGCTCGGCCGACCTGGTCTTCGTCCCCACATCCGCCTGCTGAGGGTTTCGCAGCTCTTTGCCACTACATGCCCTTCTCTTCTGGCGAGGAACATCTGGCTCCTCGGGAAGGCAGGACTTACCTCTAAGCCGCACCGTGATCGACCGACGAAAAGTCGTCTTACGTGGACCGTTTAGCCTGCGGCTGGCATCGGCTAGCCAGGCCGGCCCCCCAGAGGGAGTCGGTCCGGCGCAACCACGGACCCGAGCGGGTGCCATGGCACAGACGCTATCCGCATCGGGGCCGAATGTCAGCCTGGGAGACCGCCCGAACCTCACGTTGTGTGATCTCCAGGGAAGGTCTCCCGTCGGAGGGTCCCGCAGGATCAGGCGATATACCCATATATGGACACTTCCCATATCCATCCATCAGCGGCGAACTTCCGCCTGGGACAGGGAGATCCGACGCCGTGGTGACAGGCCCGTTCCCCTGCCCGCTCACCCTCGGTGACGATCGCGGGGTCGCTCCCACCGGCGTGTCGCGGCGACCGTCGCGGCCAGACGCGCCGTGATCCCGGCCGCGCCCAGCGCCCTGGCGGCCTCCGCCAGGGTCGCTCCGGTGGTGACGATGTCGTCGACCAGCACAACCGCCCCTGGGCCACCCCAGGATCCCGGCACAGGGCCGTTCCGGCCGGCCGCAATCCTGAATGCCCCGGAGAGGTTCGCGGCCCTCTGCGACGAACTCAGCCCCGCCTGGTCGGCGACACGGCGGCGTTGCAGGAGCAGTCTCTCCACCGTCGCGGGCCACCCCGCCGAGCGGAGGTAGGCCGCCGCCAGCGTGGCGAGCCGGTTCACCGGATCGTGCCCGCGCCGCCTGCCCGCCGAACGCGCGCTGGGCACCGGGACGAGGACGACGGGCCGCCCGCCCGCCCCCGCGGCGACCGCCAGCGCCAGTGCGCCCGCGAGCGGGGCGGCCAGCGCCGTACGGCCGTGCTCCTTGTAGGCGAGCAGGGCGCGCCGGACGGCCCCGGAGTAGTCGGCGGCCGACCAGCACTCGGGCAGGCCGGGCGGAGACGGGTCGGGTGTCCTGCGCTCGGGCTCGCCGTGCAGCAGCGCGGCGCAGCGGGGACACACGAGGGCGTCCGCCGCGCCGCATCCGGCACAGCGCGCGGGCAGGACCAGGTCGAGCAGAGCGGTCGGCACGGAACCAACCGTGCCAGGCACCACCGACAAACCACCGACGAGCCGCGCCTCAGTCCAGGGGGTAGGCGGGGAAGGCCGGTCCCTGCTCGGCGAAGTCCGTCCTGCCGTTCTCGTTCTTGACCCGGGGCTCCCACTTGGAGGAGGTCCAGTAGAGGATCTGCCGCTTGCCGTCGTCGTCGACCGCTCCGGCCAGCAGGGAGCCGTCCAGGGCGGTGATGTTCTGGATGCCCGTGTTGGAGGGCAGCGACTTCGACTCTCCGGTGAGCGAGACCTCAAGCAGGTCGGACTTGTCGGTCAGGACGTAGAGGGTCTTGCCGTCCTTCCAGGCGATGTCCCTGATCTTCTGCTTGTCCTCGACCGGCACCACGACCTGCAGGTTCGTGATGCGGGTCGCGCCGCCCCTGCCGATCACCGTGCCGACCTTGACCTGCTCGCCGGTGCCGTCCCGCACGACGACCGCGACGTGCACGCCGTCCCGCGCGACCTTGAGCAGGCTGACGTGGACGGTGTCCAGGTCGGGGGCCGAGACCGCGTACCGTTGCCCGTCGCGGATGCGGATGACCCGGGAGATGTGGTCGTCGGGGCGCTCGACCGTCCACAGCGTCTGGTAGCGGTCCCAGCACGGCGGGGCCAGCGAGCGCCCCGTCGCCCACTGCCGCCACTCGCCACCGGTGGCCAGCGGCGCGACCGACAGCGTCGTGCCGTTGTGGGAGAGGGCCGCCACCTGGGCATGGGCACTGATCGCCATGTCGGTTCTCGTGCCGTCCTTCTCCCCCGCCTTGCCCAGCACGGGCTGACCGGTGTTGTCCTTGCCCAGCAGCCACAGCGCGTCGTCGGCCACGTAGTAGGGGTAGATCTCGCCGGGCGCCATCCAGGGGTCGAACCTCGTCTGCTCCTGGGCGTCGACGGTGAGCGGGTTGTCGGTGTAGTACGGCTCGCCCCTGACCCTGACCTCGAAGCCCCAGCCGCCCTTGGTCAGCGCGGCGAGCGTCCCGGCGAGCTGGGCCGTCATCGGCCCGACGAGGTCGGGGGCGACCCGGTTGGTCAGGTCGACCACGACGCGGTTGTCCTCGGTGGTGACGTCGATGAGCCTGGTGCCGTCGAACGCCGAGCGCACCGCGCCCTTGAGTGAGCTGCTCGGTCCCTGCAGCAGCCGTTCCACGGTCGTCTTCGCGAAGTTGGAGGCGGGGTTGATCGGCACCCTGACCTGGTCGATCACCAGGCCTTTCTCCTCGGCGTCGAGGAAGTAGAGGTCGACCTTGAGGTAGGCGCGCTCGGCGTCGGCCTCCGACAGCAACAACCCCGGGGGCGCGCTGTCGATCCGCCAGCCGCCGGCCCCCTTGACCAGGACGAAGGGCTCGTTCAGCGGTCCGCCGCTCGGCCGGTAGCGGCCGTCCTGGTCGATGAGCGCCGTGACGGTCCCCTTGAGGGTCACCCGGGTGTCCTTCTCCCCCTCCCCGACCTGCACGACCGGGGGCTCACCCTGCCGGTAGACCGTGACCCCGCTCTGCGGGTTCCAGGTCCTGGCGAAGGAGTCGGTGAGGTACTTGCGCGCCACCTCACGCCCGGGGTCGTCCACGCTCGCCATGGCGGCCTTGAACCCGTTGACGACGTCGGCCGCCGACCAGTCGGCGCTCGGCGCCACCGCGATCACCCGCGCGTACGGGTCGCCGAGCGGGTTGCCCTTGTGGCCGTTCTCCCCCACGGTCGAGTGCATCCCGACGGGGATGACCGAGCAGGAGGCCAGCCCGCAGGCCAGCGTGGCCACCAGGGCCGTCACCCCCGCGCGGGCCCTGAGAGTCCTAGTCGGCATCGCGTCCCCCGTCGGCCACCGCCGGAGAGAGCACCGGCGTCATCTGTCCCCGCCACGTGCGCCGCATCTCCACCTCCGGCGGCACCAGCGGCAGCGGTGAGCCCCGCAGCGGCGCCCCGGCGACCCTGGGCAGCGAGAGCCTGAACTGCGAGCCCTCCCCCGGTACTCCCCACGCCTGAAGCCAGCCGCCGTGCAGCATGGCGTCCTCGCGGGAGATCGCCAGGCCGAGGCCGGTGCCGCCGATGGTCCGCGCCCGGGAGGGGTCGGCCCGCCAGAACCGGTCGAAGACCATGTTCTCCTCCCCCGGTTTCAGGCCGACCCCGTGGTCCCGTACGGCCACCGCGACCGCGTCGCGGTCGGCCCCGACGGAGACGACGATGTCGCGGCCCTCGCCGTGCTCGATCGCGTTGAACAGCAGGTTGCGCAGGATGCGCTCGACCCGGCGGCTGTCCATCTCGGCCATGCAGGGGTCACCGGGCAGCCGCAGGTCGAAGCGGGTCGAGTGGCGTTCGGCCAGTGCCTCGGAGTCGGCGACCGCGCGCAGCACCACGTCCCTGATGTCCACCGGCTCGATGTCCAGCTCGGCGGCGCCCGCGTCGTAGCGGCTGATCTCCAGCAGGTCGGCGAGCATCGACTCGAACCGGTTCAGCTGGTTCTGCATCAGCTCGGCCGAGCGCGCGGCCATCGGGTCGAAGTCCTCGCGGGCGTCGTAGAGCAGGTCGGCGGCCATCCGCACGGTGGTCAGCGGGGTGCGCAGCTCGTGCGAGACGTCGGAGACGAACTGCCGCTGGACGTGGGAGAGCTCCTCCAGCTGGTGGATCTTCAGCGCCAGGGTGGTGGCCATCTCGTTGAAGGAGGCGGCCAGGCGGGCCAGGTCGTCCTCCCCCCTGACCTTCAGGCGCTCGTCGAGGTGCCCGTTCGCCAGCCGTTCGGCCGCCTGGCGGGCCAGCCGTACGGGGGTGACGACCTGGCGGGTCACCAGTGAGGCGATGGCCGCGAGCAGCAGGACCAGGGCGACGCCGACCAGGATGAGCATCTGCCTGACCGAGGTGAGGTTCTTCTCCTCCTCCTCAAGCGGGATCAGGTGGTAGATCTCGTAGCCGTCGTCCAGGCCGGTGCCGTAGGTGTCGAGCCGGGTGCCGATCACCAGACCGCGCACCGGCTCGGGCCTGCCCATGTAGCGCAGGTTCCAGTACTGGGTGCTGTCCTCGTCCGCGGGCTTCCTGAGCACCTCCTCGCGCAGCTTGGGAGGGATGCTCGCCGGGTCGATGTTCGTGGTGCCGTAGAACTCGCCCGGCCGGTTCTCGTTGCGGACGATCACCGAATATCTCACCGCGGGTCCCGCCCGCGCCGCCAGCGCCGCCAGCGCCCGGCCGAGCGGGCTGTCCTCGCCCTGCTGCGCCCCCTGGCCGGGGTCGGTCGACTGCTTCGAGGCGTCGCCGTCCTGCTGGTTCAGGTAGACGAGCACCGCCTTGCGGTCGGCCTGCGCCTCGCTGCGCGCCGCGCGGTCCCTGGCCCCCAGGATGGTCGCGCTGATCGACTGCATGAGGAAGACGCCGAGCACGGCGACGACCACGATGGAGATGACCATCGTGCTGGTGACCACGTGCAGTTGCAGGGAGCGCCGCCAGACCCTGCGCACGCCGCCCACCGCGCGCCGTGCCCTGCGCCGTCCCCCCCTGACGATCTGCGGGAGGGTACGGCGGCGCCTCTTCTGGGTGGGCATCTCGGGAGTCCCGGGGAGGCCGCAGGCCTAGGCCGGACCGGCCTTGTAGCCGACGCCGCGCACGGTCACCACGATCTCGGGGTGCTCGGGATCCTTCTCGATCTTGGCGCGGAGCCGCTGGACGTGCACGTTGACCAGGCGGGTGTCGGCCGCGTGACGGTAGCCCCAGACCTGTTCGAGCAGCACCTCCCTGGTGAAGACCTGGCGCGGCTTGCGGGCCAGGGCGACCAGCAGGTCGAACTCAAGCGGGGTGAGGTTGATGGTCTCCTCTTCGCGCTTGACCGAGTGACCGGCGACGTCGATGGTGATGTCGCCGATCTGCAGGATCTCCGGCGTCGGCTCGTCCGTGCGGCGCAGCCGCGCGCGGACCCTGGCGACCAGTTCCTTGGGCTTGAACGGCTTGACGATGTAGTCGTCGGCGCCGGACTCCAGGCCGAGGACGACGTCGATGGTGTCGCTCTTGGCCGTCAGCATGACGATCGGCACGCCGGACTCGGCGCGGATGCGCCGGCACACGTCGATGCCGTCGGCCCCGGGAAGCATCAGATCCAGCAGCACCAGATCCGGGCGGGTGTCACGGAACGCGTCCAGCGCCTTGTCCCCATCGGAGACGAAGGAAGGCTCGAAGCCCTCCCCGCGTAGCACGATGCCGAGCATCTCGGCGAGAGCGGCGTCGTCGTCGACGACCAGCACGCGTCCTTTCATGGCCCCTCATTCGTTTTACGCAGTTTGGGAGTTTTTGGGGTAAACGGCACGGCTGTCGAAGATTACCCTCGCCGGACCACCGGATGACACAGTCTGACCACCAGACATCCGAATGCCGAATTTTAGGCGCACACGACGTAAAGCGCGTAGTAGCACCCCCACGCGGCGTAAGCCCCCCACGTGGCCACCTCCGGCCACGGCGCCCTCGGGCACCGGATCGGCGACGGTCACGGTCCCAGTCTGAGGTAAACGACACCGTCTCGGCCATCCCTGGGACGGACCCGGCCACCCCGGGCGGTGAAACCTCGCCGTGATCTCCCGAGCAGCCCAAGCAGTGGGGCCACATGTCAGGATTGGGATATGTCAGACGGACACGGCTCCACTCCCGACACCCCACCCGGCTGGGCGTCCAACCAGCCCCCGCCGTACGGCGACGCCCAGGGAACGCCGTGGGCCGCGCCCGGATCGGGGCCCGGCGGACCGTCGCCGTCCCAGCCCCCGCCACAGTACGGGCAGCAGCACGGGCAGCAGCAGCCGCCCTCCTCCCCGCCTCCGCCGTACCAGCAGCACCCCGGGCAGCAGCCGTACCAGGGGCAGCCGTACCCGCCGGGACAGCCGCATCCGGGGCAGGGCTACCCCCCGCCTCCGTACGGCTACCAGCAGCCGCCCCCGGCGTTGCGGCCCGGGATCATCCCGCTGCGCCCCCTCGGCGTGGGCGACGTCATCGACGGCGCGATCAAGCTGATCCGCTCCAACCCCAAGGCCGTGCTCGGCCTGTCCGCGATCGCCGCCGCGCTCGGCGCCATCCCGGTCGCGATCGGCCAGGCCCTGACCTTCGGCAGGATCGGCGACGCCTTCAGGAACAACGACCCCACGGCGCTGGAGACCACGGGGCAGACCGACTTCCTCGCCGACTACGGCGGCTCCCTCATCTCCTACGCCGTGCAGTTCGTCGCGGTGACCCTGCTCAGCGGCGTGCTGACCCGCATCCTCGGCCGCGCCGTCTTCGGCGGGAAGATCACCACCGGTGAAGCGTGGCGGCTGACCAGGGGACGGGTGCCCACCCTGTTCGGGCTGGTCGCCATCGAGGCGGGCATCCTGCTGCTGCCGCTGGCCGCGGTCGTGGGGCTGCTGTACGCGACCGCCGTCTCCGGCATCGACCTCGGGGCGTTCGTACTGGTCATGGTGCTGGTGATGATCCTCTACATGGTCTACGCCGCCTTCATCACCACCCGGCTCGTGCTCGCGGCACCCGCCGCGGTGCTGGAGAAGACGGGCGTCATGGCCTCGCTGAGCAGGTCGTGGCGGCTGACCCAGGGCAGTTTCTGGCGGCTGTTCGGCATCTTGCTGCTCACGAGCATCCTCGCGGGCCTGGTCGGCCTGGTGATCTCCGTCCCGTTCTCCTTCGCCGCTGCCTTCGTCGGCATTCTCGTCTCGGGCGGGACGGGCGTGCAGATCCTCCTCGCGATCCTCCTCGCGATCGGCGGGACCGTCGGAGCGATGATCACCTACCCGTTCCAGGCCGGGGTGTACGGCCTGCTCTACGCCGACCGCAGGATGCGCGCAGAGGCCTTCGACCTGGTGCTGCAGACCGCGGCCATCGAGCAGCAGCGCCAGGGGTGGGTGCACGCCTCCGCCGACGACCTGTGGAGTTCCTCCGCCACCCCCGGGCAGCCGGGCCAGGGAGCCCCGTGGCCGGGCCGCTGACGGCGTCGGCTCTCACGGTCCCCGTCGACACCGATCGCGGGCGGGCGGCGGGTGAGGCGATCCGTGAGCTGCTCAAGGCCGAGTACGCCAAGGAGAACGTCGTCGACCGCGTCATGCGGGTCGTCAACCAGTTCCTCGGCGACCTGCTCGACCAGGAGGCGGCGGGCACCGTGGGCAGCGTGATCGCGTGGATCGTCCTGGGCGTGATCGTCCTGGCCGCGCTCGCCGCGGTCTTCCTGGTCGCCCGCAGGACGGCCGGGCGCGGCTCCACCAGGCGGGAGGGCGTCTTCGGCGACGGCCGCCGCAGCGCGGCCGAGCACCGGCAGGCGGCCGAGCACCTGGCCGCGCGGGAGCAGTGGGCCGAGGCGATCCGCGAACGGCTCAGGGCCGTGGCCAGGGACCTGGAGGACCGCGTCGTCATCGACTCGATGCCCGGCCGTACCGCCGACGAGCTGGCCGTCGAGGCGGGGCGCGCTCTGCCCGGCCTGGCCGCCGACCTGGCCGCCGCCGCGCGGATCTTCGACGACGTGACCTACGGCGAGGTGCCGGGGACCGCCGCCGCCTACGAGGTCATGCGCGACCTCGACGAGCGCCTGCGCACCGCCCGGCCCGTGTTCGCCCAGGAAACCTCCCCGGAAACCTCCAAGGTGGCCGTCCCGTGAGCTCCCAGACGGGCCTGGCCCCCGTGAACGCCCTCGGGCCGACGCCGACCTCGCCGACCGCGCGGAGCCTGTGGCGCGGCGGCAGGGGCGCCCTGTCGATCGCCCTCCTGGTCGTGCTGGTGGCCGTCGGCGGGGTGCTGCTCGGCGGCGGCCAGGGCGAAGGCAAGCCGCTCGACCCGGAGAGCACCTCGCTGTCCGGGGCGAGGGGCCTGGCGCAGCTGCTGCGGGCCGAGGGTGTCCGGGTCGTCAGGGTCACCTCCGTGACCGAGGCCGTCGAGGCCGCCGGGACCCCGAAGGCCCCCGGCGGCAGCATGCTGCTGCTCGGCGACACCTCCTTCCTCACCGAGGAGGAGGCCGACCAGCTGGCCTCGACGCCCGCGGACCGGCTGGTGGTCGGCGCCCAGCCGTACCTCGGCCGGCTGGCACCCGGTGTGAGCCCCGGCCCGGAGACACGGGCGCGCTCGCGCGAGCCGCGCTGCGCGCTGCCCGCCGCGGTCAGGGCGGGCAGCGCCTACCTGGGCGGGACGACCTTCACCGCCCCCTCGTGGGCGACCGGCTGCTACCCGGCGGACGGCTCCCCCTCCCTGGTCAGATACGAGGAGGCGGGCCGTACGATCACGGTCGTCGGCGACGGCCAGTTCATGAGCAACCTGCGCCTGGCCGAGGACGGCAACGCCGCGCTGGCGATGAACCTGGCCGGAACGCGGCCCACGCTGGTCTGGCTCGTCGCCCCGGAGACGCCGCCCACCGTGAGCGCCACACCGCCGACCCTGTACGACCTCATCCCGTCCGCGGTTGTCTGGGCCGTCGTGCAGCTGGCCGTCGTGGTCCTCCTGCTCGCGCTCTGGCAGGGCCGCAGGCTCGGTCCCGTGGTGACCGAACGGCTTCCGGTCGTGGTCAGGGCGGCGGAGACCGTCGAGGGACGGGCCAGGCTCTACCGGGCGAGGCGGGCCCGTGACCGGGCCGTCTCGGCCCTCAGGACGGGCTTCGTCGACCGCGTGACCCCCAGGCTCGGACTGCCCGCGGGGGCGGGCCCCGAAGCCGTGGTCGGCGCGATCGCAGAAAGGACCGGTCAGCCCGCCGCCTACGTGGGCTCCGCCCTGTACGGCAGGGCGCCGGCGGACGAGGCCGGGCTGATAGCCGTGGCCGCATACCTTGACATGTTGGAAAGGCAGGTCAGAGAGTCGTGAGCGAGCGCAGCGAGCCGGGCGCCGGATACCCCGATCCCGGGACCGGCGGCGACCCCGCGGGCACGCCGCCGGACAACGGCGGTCAGGGCGGCACGCCGTCCCCGGGGCCCCAGACGCCCTTCCCCGGCGGCCAGGGCGGCTTCGCGGCGCCTCCCGCCCCGCCTCCCGGACCGCCCGCCTCCTTCCCCGCCGGGCCCGCTGTGCCCCCAGGGCCCCCGGCGCCTCCCGTCGCGGGGACCGACAGGGCGCGTGAGGCGCGTGAGGCCCTCAGCGCGCTGCGCGCCGAGGTCGCCAAGGCCGTGGTCGGGCAGGACGCGGTGGTGACCGGGCTGGTCATCGCCCTGCTCTGCCGGGGGCACGTGCTGCTCGAAGGCGTGCCGGGCGTCGCCAAGACCCTGCTCGTCAAGACGCTGTCCGCCGCGCTCTCCCTGGACTTCAAGCGGGTGCAGTTCACCCCGGACCTGATGCCCGGCGACGTCACCGGCTCCCTGATCTACGACGCGAAGACCTCGGAGTTCGAGTTCAGGCAGGGCCCGGTCTTCACCAACCTGCTGCTCGCCGACGAGATCAACCGCACGCCTCCGAAGACGCAGGCGGCCCTTCTGGAGGCGATGGAGGAGCGCCAGGTCAGCGTCGAGGGCAGGGCGCGCGCGCTGCCCGAGCCGTTCATCGTGGCCGCGACCCAGAACCCGGTCGAGTACGAGGGCACCTACCAGCTCCCCGAGGCGCAGCTCGACCGGTTCCTGCTCAAGCTGACCGTGCCGCTGCCCGCCCGCGACCAGGAGATCGCGGTGCTGGAACGGCACGCGCTCGGCTTCGACCCGCGCGACCTGTCCCACATCAGGGCGGTCGCCACCGTCGAGGACCTGGACGCGGGACGCGCGGCCGTCAGCCAGGTGCACGCCGGGCCCGAGGTGCTCGGCTACATCGTGGACATCGCCAGGGCCACCCGCCAGTCGCCGTCCCTGCAACTCGGCGTCTCACCGCGTGGCGGCACCGCGCTGCTCGCCGGCGCCCGCGCCTGGGCGTGGCTCTCCGGCCGTTCCTACGTGACCCCTGACGACGTCAAGGCCCTGGCCAGGCCCGCGCTGCGGCACAGGATCCAGCTGCGTCCCGAGGCCGAGCTTGAGGGCGCGACCGCGGACGGCCTGATCGACGCCATCCTCGCCTCCGTCCCCGTCCCCCGCTGAGCGTGGCACCGATCGTGACGAGGACGCGCGAAGGAGAGGGCGAGGCGGTGCGGACATGGCACTGACGGGACGGGCCGCGCTGCTGGCCCTGCTGGGGACGCTGGTCGTGCTGTTCGCGCCCAGGCCCGGTCTGGCGGTCGCCGCCGTCGCGCTGCTGCTGGTCGCGCTGGTCGCGATCGACCTGGCGCTGGCCGCGGGCGTGCGACCGCTGCGCCTGAGCCGCGCGGGAGACCGCCTGGTACGGCTCGGCGAGACCGCGGCGGTCGAGCTGATCGTGGAGAACCCCGGCCCTCGCAGGGCTAAGGGGCTGCTCAGGGACGCCTGGCCCCCGTCGGCGGGGGCGGCTCCGCGCCGTTTCGTCCTCGACGTCCCTCCCGGGGAGCGCCGCCGCCTGGTCACGACGCTCACCCCGTCCCGAAGGGGGGACCGGGAGGCGGTCACGGTCACCGTACGGACGCTGGGCCCGCTGGGCATCGCGGGCCGCCAGGGCTCCCACAGCGTGCCGTGGTCGGTCCGGGTGCTGCCGCCGTTCCTCAGCCGCAAGCACCTGCCCGCCAAACTGTCCAGGCTCAGGGAGCTTGAGGGCAGGCACCCCTCGATGATCAGGGGGCAGGGCACCGAGTTCGACTCGCTGCGCGAGTACGTGGTCGGTGACGACGTCCGTTCGATCGACTGGCGGGCGACCGCCCGCCGCCACGACGTGGTGGTCCGCACCTGGCGTCCCGAACGCGACCGCCGGGTGCTGATCGTCCTGGACACCGGGCGCACCTCGGCGGGACGGGTCGGCACCGCCCCGATCCCGCTCGCGGGTGAGCTTCCCCGCAACCGGGACATCCCTGGTGGAACCGGGGTGGCGCCCGGCTGGCCCCGCCTCGACTGGTCGATGGACGCGGCCCTGCTGCTGGCCGCGCTGGCCTCACGGGCGGGCGACCGGGTCGACTTCATGGCCCACGACCGCGCGGTGCGGGCCTGGGTCTCCGGCGCGGGCCGTGGCGACCTGCTGTCCACCCTGGTCAACACCATGGCCCCGATCGAGGCCGAATTGATCGAGGCCGACTCGGCGGACATGGTCTCGGCCGTGCTGTCCAGGGCGAAGCGGCGCTGCCTGGTCGTGGTGCTCACCGACCTGAACCCGGCCTCGCTTGAGGAGGGGCTGCTGCCCGTGCTCCCCCAGCTCTCCTCCCGGCACCTGGTACTGCTGGCCGCCGTCTCCGACCCTCAGGTCGCGGCGATGGAGGCCGGGCGCGGCACCGCCGAACTGGTCTACAACGCCGCGGCGGCCGAACGGCACAGCGCCGAGCGGCGCAGGATCACCGCCCGGCTCAGACGACACGGCGTCGAGGTGGTCGACGCCGCCCCCGAGCAGATCGCCCCCGCCCTCGCCGACGCCTACCTCGCCCTGAAGGCCGCGGGCCGCCTGTGACCCGGCCCCCGGGCTCCTATCCGGCGCTCGGGGCCAGGTCGGGCGCCCGCTCCAGGTCTCCGGTCTCCCCCGCGGCCACGGCACGGCGGCCGAAGAAGATCACGTAGGCCAGGAAGGCCGCCTCCGCGACGACCCCGATGCCGACGCGCGCCCAGGTCGGCAGGCCCGAGGGGGTGACCAGGCCCTCGATGAGCCCGGAGACCAGCAGGACGACGACCAGCCCGAGCGCCACGCTCACCACGGCTCTGCCCTGCTCGGCGAGGACCTCGCCCCGCCCGCGCGGCCCCGGGTTGACGACCGTCCAGCCCAGGCGCATGCCGACGGCGGCGGCCAGGAAGACGGCGGTCAGTTCGAGCAGGCCGTGCGGCGTGATGAGCCCGAAGAAGACGTCCAGCCTGTCGTGGGAGGCCATCAGACCTGCGGAGACGGCCACGTTGGCCGCGTTCTGCCACAGGATGTACGGGATCGGCAGGCCGAGCAGGATGGCCATCACGATGACCTGCATCGAGACCCAGGCGTTGTTGACCCAGACCTGGCCCGCGAACGAGGCCCCGGGGTGCTCCGAGTAGTAGTCGGCGAAGTCGTGCTCGACGAGCTGACGGATCTCCTCCGGCGTGCCGACCGCGGCCTGGACCGCGGGGTCGCGCGCGACCCAGACGGCCATGACCACCGAGACCAGCAGGAACGCCCCGGTCGTCGCGATCCACCACCAGCGGGCGCGGTAGGCGACCACGGGGAAGGAGACCGTGAAGAAGCGGACGAACTCCCGCCAGGCGGGGGTGTGCGCGCCGGTCACCGCGGAACGGGCCCTGGCCACCAGCGCGGAGAGCCGCCCGACCAGGAACGGGTCCGCCCGGCCTGAGCGCACGATGGACAGGTGCGTCGCGACCCTCTGGTAGAGCTCGACGAGTTCGTCGATCTCGGCGCCGTTCAGCGACATGCGGCGCCGTACCAGCTCCTCAAGGCGGTCCCAGACGGGGCGGTGCGCGTTGACGAAGGCGTCGATGTCCACCAGGAAAGCCTAATGCCGCGCCCGGGGGCCCTTCTTGACCTCAAGGGGGATTGAGGTCCTAGGTTCGGAGACCTGTGGAGTGGTCGAGCCGGACGGGGACGGGACATGAACCAGGCGGGGCGTGGCTGGGACGGCGAGACGCTGGATCTGGCGGCCTATCTGGCGCGGATCTCCTTCGAGGGAGACCTCGCGCCGACCGCGCGGACGCTGCGCGCCCTGCAGCGGGCGCACGCGGCCGCGATCCCCTTCGAGAACCTGGAGGTCGTGCTGGGCCGCCCGGTCCTCCTCGACCTCGAAGCCCTTCAGGACAAGATGGTGCGCGGGGCACGCGGCGGCTACTGCTACGAGCACACCCGGTTGTTCGCCGCGGCGCTCGAACGGCTGGGGTTCGGCGTGACCGGGCTCGCCGCACGGGTGCGGATGGGCTCCGACAGGCTGCGGGCCGCGACACACGCGCTCCTGCTGGTCGAGGTGCCCGGGTCCCCGGAAAGCGGGTGGATCTGCGACGTCGGCTTCGGCGAGGGACCGACCGAGCCGATCGAGCTGGTCGAGGGCGCCGAGTCGGAGCAGGGCGGCCGGCGCTTCCGGCTGGAACGGTCTGGGCGGGAGTGGGTGCTGAACTCCCTGCGCAGCCCCGCCGACGGCTGGCTCGATCTGCACTCCTTCACTCTCGACCCGCGCTACCCGGTCGACTATGTCGTGATAAATCACTACATCTCAACTCATCCGAACTCGCCGTTCGTCAACCGTCTCGTGGTCAGGCGACCCGGCCCCGGGGTCCTGTACGGCCTGTTGGGGACCACGCTGACCGCCCACCGTCCCGACGGCTCCGCCGAGGAGCGGCATCTCGAACCCGGCGAGGTGCCGAAGGTCCTTGAGGAGACCTTCGGCGTCCGGCTCGGCCCCGCCGACGCCGCCGCCCTCACCGCCCGTCTCTCCTGACCCTCCCCGGCCCGTTCCCGCGAGCCGTACCGGTGATCGACACCGGTTACGGTGTCCTCCTAGACACATGAACCCACGGGGAGCGGCCTCATGTACTTCCAGCACGCGGACGACATCTGGGCGGAGCACCCCGGCCTCGCCGCCGGAGTGGTCCTGGCCACCGGGATCACCCCGGAGGCGTCCGTCGAGGAGCGGATCACGGAGTTCGCCGCCGTCGCCGGGCGGCGGCTCGCGGCGGGCTCCGAGGCCGAGTTCCCCGAGATCCAGGCCTGGCGGCGGACCTTCTCCAAGATGGGCCTCAAGCCGACCCAGTACCGCTGCGCCTCCGAGGCGCTGCTGCGGCGCTTCAAGAAGGAGGGGGACCTTCCCCGGATCCACCCGCTGATCGACCTGTGCAACGCGGTCTCGATCGCGTTCGCGATCCCGATCGCCGTGTTCGACCTGGCCAACGTCTCCGGGGGCCTTGAGGTCAGGCACGCGACCGGCGAGGAGACCTACCTGACCTTCTCCGGGGAGACCGAGAACCCGGAGCCGCGCGAGGTGGTCTTCGCCGACGCCGAGGGCCGGGCGCACGCCCGCCGGTGGACGAACCGGCAGAGCGGGCTGTCCGCCGTACGGCCGGGCACCGCCTCGGTCCTGATCGTCGCCGAGGCGCTGCACGACTCGGCGGCCGGGGACGTCGAGGAGCTCACGGCCACGGTCGCCGGGCAACTCGGCGAGGTCTGGCCGGTCGCGCCCAAGGCCGTGACACTCAGCCGGTCGGCTCCGCGTCTGGAGTTCTGAGCGGCTCCCCGCCCGCTCCCGGGCCGGGCAGTACGTCCACGTCGGTGGCGCGCATCGGCTGCCCGCACGAGGAGCAGCACAGCTCGACGTGGCCGATCTCGCCGCAGGCGTGGTGGCGGTAGAGCACCGGCGGCCCCGCCTCGCCCGAGGTCCAGCGGTCACCCCAGCGCACCATCACCAGCAGCAGGTCGCACAGCTCCCTGCCCTTGGCGGTGAGCAGATACTCGTCGCGGGGTGGCCGCTCCGAGTACGCCCGTCGTTCGAGCACGCCGTTCTCGGTCAGCCATCTGAGCCGTTCGGCGAGCACCTTGCGGGAGATGCCCAGGTCCTGCTGGATCTGCTCGAAGCGGTTCATTCCAACGTAGACGTCCCGCAGGATCAACGGTGACCACGGCTCGCCCACGACGTCCAGCGTGCGGGCGATGGAACAGGCCATGTCACCGAACCGAGTGCGTTGCATCGGCCCAGTCTAGGCGAGTGGGTTCCCTCAGGGAATGGTCTCTGCTACGGTCGCCCTATGAGTTCCCTCAGGGAACTGACGAGGAGAGGACTGATCCGCGATGTCGAAGAACCCGGTGGCCGAGCTCCTGTTCAGCGAGGCCGACGCCACCCCCATCAGCACCGACCCGGCGACGGTGAAGTCCTGGGACCTGGCACGGACGTGCGTCGAGTCGGCGCACCGGGCGTGGCTGTCGACCGGACGGCCGGACGGCGGCCCGCACGCCGTGCCGCTGATGCCGGTCTGGGTCGACGGCGCGCCCTGCTTCACCAGCCGCCCCCACTCCCGCAAGAGCAGGAACCTCGCCGGCGACCCCCGCTGCGTCCTCACCGCCGCCGACGAGACACTCGACCTCGTCATCGAGGGCGAGGCCGTACGGATCACGGACGAGGACGGCATCAGGCGGGTCCTCGACGCGTTCGGGGCCAAGTACGGCTGGGGGCTGTCGGTGCGCGACGGTTCCGCCTTCGCCGACGACCTGCCCGGCTCCCCCGAGTACGGTGTCTACCGGATCATTCCGACCCGCGCCTTCGGCTACGGCGCCGACGGCTCGACGGCGACACGCTGGCGGTTCGAGGGAGAGTGACCAACTGCGTAGGGGAGTGGGATGGTCCGTCATAGGTAGGGTGCTGATGTGACCGATGTCGTAACCGGCGAGGCCGTCGTCGTCGAAGTCAGGATCGCCCAGCTACCGAGCCGGGCCCTGGCACTGCTGATCGACATGACGGTCCAGTTCGTGACGCTGTTCGGCGTTTCCCAGCTGATCGGCGTCCTGGCCTGGAACGCCGACGAGGCACTGGTCGTGATGCTCTACATCGCCTTCACCGTGTCCGTGCTCGTCGGCTACCCCGTGGTCTTCGAGACCCTCAGCAGGGGCCGTAGCCTGGGCAAACTCGCCCTCGGGCTCAGGGTCGTCAGCGACGACGGCGGCCCGGAGCGGTTCCGGCAGGCACTGTTCCGCGGCCTGTCCGGAATGGTGGAGTTCTGGATGCTCGGCGGCGCCCCGGCGCTGATCGGCTCGCTGATCTCCGAGAAGGGCAAACGGCTCGGTGACGTCTTCGCGGGCACCGTCGTGATCGCCGAGCGCTCCCCCAGGCAGTACGGCCCGCCCCTGGAGATGCCCCCGCCGCTGGCCGCCTGGGCCGCGACGCTCGAACTGTCCCGGCTGCCCGAGGGGGTCGCCGCGACCGCCAGGCAGTACCTCATGCGCTGGCACGACCTCTCGCCCGCCGTGCAGCACGAGATGGGGGTGCGCATCGCCACCGAGATGTCGGCCTTCGTCTCACCGCCCCCGCCGTCCGGGGTGCCGCCGTTCGCCTACCTGACCGCCGTACTGGCCGAGCGCCGCAGGCGTGACCAGGTACGGCTGGCGCAGCGGATCGGCGCTCCCCCGCCCGACCCCCGGTTCCAGGCCCCGTCCCAGGCTCCGTACCAGCCGTATCCGCAGCCGCCCGCGCCGTACGGCCTGCCCTTCGCTCCCCCCACGCCGGCCCCCCAGGCCCCTCAGCCCCCGCAGGTCCCACAGGCGCCTCCCACGACCACCCCCGGCGGCTTCGTCCCGCCCGCCTGAACACCGACGTGCCCCGGCCATGGCGGACCGGGGCACCGGAGAAGGGGAACGGTCACTCCGCCCCGACGCCGAACCAGCCCCTGTAGGAGGTCTGGGTCTGCACGTTCAACCGGTCGAAGCGGACCCACCTCGCCGGGTCGGTGCGCCTGTCGCTGATGTTGAGGACGTCGAGCCCGAAGTTGAAGTCACTGCCGTAGACGTAGCCGTTGTAGTAGTAGGCCGACCAGATGCCGCCGGAGCCACCGCTGGGGTCGGGACCGCGCTCGAAGAAGCCGATCTCCTTCGGGTGGGCCGAGTCGGTGAAGTCGATGACGGAGACGCCGCCCTGGTACCACGCTTGGACCAGGATGTCGCGGCCCCTGACCGGGATCAGTGAGCCGTTGTGCGCGACGCAGTTCTCGGTCTCCCCCTGGTAGCGGGAGATCTTGAAGTAGCTCTTGAAGACCAGCCTGCCGCGCCTGATGTCGAAGATGGCGTCGGCTCCCCGGTTGGGTCCCGTCTCCTCGTTGCAGGTGGCCGCGCCGCCGCCGCCGAGTTCGTCGGTGAAGATGACCTTGGTGCCCTCGTTGTTGAACGTCGCCGAGTGCCAGAAGGCGAAGTTCGGGTCGGTCACCCGGGCCGTGACGACCGGGTTCTCCCGGTCGGAGATGTCCAGCAGCACGCCGTCACCCATGCAGGCCCCGGCCGCGATGTCCTTCTCCGCGTAGACGGTGATGTCGTGGCAGCCGGTGGTCGGCAGCAGCAGACCGGGCTGGGTCTCGTTGCCGCCGTCGGGGAAGACGACCGGCGTGGTGACGACCGCGGCGTCCACCGGCCTGTGCAGCGGCACCTTGATGACCGAGATCTTGTCATGCGGCGGCTGGCAGTCGGGGAAGGCCGCGTTGGGGCTGTAGGAGGAGACGTACAGGTAGACGTTCCTCCAGCGGTCCCTGCCCTTGCCCGGCACCTGGGTCAGGGTGTGGGAGCCGCAGTTCGTCTCGACCGACTTGATGTACTTCGGATGCGCCTTGTCGCTGATGTCGAAGATCCGGACGCCCTCCCACGACTCCTTGACCGACGCGCTCTGCGCGGTGCTGCTGCAGGAGTCGTTGTTGCGGGAGGAGTCGACCGCGGTGAACAGCAGGTTGTCGTGGACGGTGACGTCCATCTGGGAACCGGGGCATACGACGCTGCTGACCACCTTGACGTGTTTCGGGTCGCGAATGTCGTAGATAGCGAAACCGCCGTAATTTCCGACGAACGCATAGTCACCCTGGAATGCGATGTCGGTGTTGATGGTCTTCTCCAGCCCGGCGGGCTTGGGAACATTCGTCACATGCGCCACATTCGCACTGGTGACCACCTGGCCGGGGGCCGGGAGATCGGAGGCCTGGGCCGGTACGGTGGCCAGGACCAGCGCCGCCGCGGCCGCGGCCGCGATCAGGAATCGGCCACCAAGGCCCTTCCTGAGAGGGGATAACACCGGTGATCCTCCTTGCCGCTTATGCCATAAAGCACAGATAAATAACTGAATTGTTTATCCGAACGGCAGACACCACAAGACCTGACCACGTCAGTAAATTTTCCCGTTCTGCGGCCTTTACTCCTTTCTCTCCCCGGGTTATCGTCCTTGCCCGGGGGAGTCGGGAGATCACGAAGGAGGCCGGGTGCGCGTCAGACTGGTGCTCGCCGTTCTCACGGCCCTGTCGGCCCTGTCGGCCACCGCCTGCTCGACCGGCGGGCGACCGGCGGCGCTGTCCGCCCCGCTGTCGGCCGCGCCGCCGACCGCGCCCGTCATCGCGCCCGGCAGGCCGGGCGAGGCCGCCAGGACGCTCGGGGCGGACGAGGCGGCGACGGCGGTGCCCACCCCGACGGCGAACGCGGCCGACGTGCGGTACGCGCAGGACATGATCGTCCACCACCGGCAGGCCCTGGAGATGGCGACCCTGGCCCTCACCCACGCGGGCGACCCGACGGTCCGCGCCCTGGCCTCCCGGATCAAAGACTCACAGGGGCCGGAGATCCAGGTCATGTCCCGGTGGCTGACCGAGCAGGGCATGCGGCTGCCGGACCACCACACGAACCACGGCGTCATGCCCGGCATGGCCACCCCCGAGCAGCTCGGCACCCTGGCCGCCGCCTCGGGCCCGGAGTTCGACCGCCTCTTCCTGCGGCTGATGACGGCCCACCACCGGGGCGCGATCACGATGTCGGCGGAGGTCCTGACCAACGGCTCGCACCTGAGGATCGAGGAGATGGCCAACGAGATCGCCACGGTCCAGGCCGGGGAGATCCGCAGGATGGCCCGCCTCCTGGCCTCCCCCTGAGGTCAGGAGCCCAGGCGCCAGGAGCGCAGGTACTCCTCCTGCTGCGTGGTCAGGTGGTCGACCTCGATGCCCGCGGCGGCGAGCTTGAGCCTGGCCACCTCCACGTCGACCTCCTCGGGAACGTCGTAGACGCCGGGTTCGAGCCGGGCCCGCTCACGGGCCAGCCAGGCCACGGCGAGGGCCTGGGCGGAGAAGGACATGTCCATGACGGCGGCCGGGTGCCCCTCGGCGGCCGTGAGGTTCACCAGACGACCCTCGGCCAGCAGCAACAGCCTGCGCCCGTCGGCCAGGACGTACTCGTCGGTGTTCGGCCGCACCCCGGGCCGCACCTCGCGGGCCAGTTCCTCAAGGGCCCTGACGTCGATCTCGACGTCGAAGTGGCCGGCGTTGGCCAGGATCGCGCCGTCCTTCATCGCCGCCAGGTGCTCACCCCTGATGACGTCGCGGTTGCCGGTCACGGTGACGAACACGTCGCCGACCACCGCCGCGGCGGCCATGGTCCGCACGTCGTAACCCTGCAGCGAGGCGTCGAGCGCCTTGACCGGGTCGATCTCGGTGACGACGACCCGGGCGCCCAGGCCCCTGGCCCGCTCGGCCACCCCCCGGCCGCAGAATCCGAACCCGGCGACGACCACGACCTTGCCCGCCAGCAGCGTGTTGGTCGCGCGCATGATGCCGTCCAGGGTCGACTGGCCGGTGCCGTACCGGTTGTCGAACATCCGTTTGGTCCGGGTGTCGTTGACCGCGACGACGGGGAAGCGCAACGCCCGCTCCGCCGCCATCTGCCGGAGCCTGATGACCCCGGTCGTGGTCTCCTCGCAGCCGCCGGAGACCGTTTCGAGGAGTTCGGTCCGCTCGGTGTGCAGGATGTTGACCAGGTCACAGCCGTCGTCGAGAACCAGGTCGGGGACGATGTCCAGGGCCTGGTGGATGTGCCGGTAGTAGGTCTGCCGGTCGACCCCCGCCAGCGCGTGCACGCGCACGCCGTACGCGCCGAGGGCCTGGGCCACGTCGTCCTGGGTGGACAGCGGGTTGGAGGCGGCCAGCGCGATCTCGGCCCCGCCCGCCCGAAGGGCACCCATGAGGACGGCGGTCTCCGCCGTCACGTGCAGGCAGGCGGCGATCCGCAGCCCGTCGAACGGCTCGTCGGCCGCGAACCGTTCCCCGATCGCGGTGAGCACCGGCATCGCCCGCGCCGCCCACCCGATCCGCCGCTCCCCGGCGGCCGTCAGCGCGCTGTCCACGGTCCTCCCCAGATGGCCCGAAGGCCCCCGCGTGCCACGCGGGGGCCGGGTCTGACGGTTCGATCAGTAACGGTAGTGGTCGGCCTTGTAGGGGCCCTCGACGTCCACGCCGATGTACTCCGCCTGCTCCTTGGTGAGCTTGGTGAGCTTCACGCCGAGGGCGTCGAGGTGGAGGCGGGCGACCTTCTCGTCCAGGTGCTTGGGCAGCACGTAGACGCCGACCGGGTACTGCTCGGTCTTGGTGAACAGCTCGATCTGGGCGATCACCTGGTTGGTGAACGAGTTGGACATGACGAACGAGGGGTGGCCGGTGGCGCAGCCCAGGTTCATCAGACGGCCCTCGGCGAGCACGATGATCTGACGGCCGTCGGGGAAGGCCCAGGTGTGGACCTGCGGCTTGACCTCGGTCTTGACGATGCCCGGGATCTTGGCCAGGCCGGCCATGTCGATCTCGTTGTCGAAGTGCCCGATGTTGGACACGATCGCGTTGTGCTTCATCCGCGACATGTGGTCGGCGGTGATGATGTCGAAGTTGCCGGTCGTGGTGACGAAGATGTCGGCGATGCCGACGACGTCGTCGAGCGTGGTGACCTGGAAGCCGTCCATGGCCGCCTGGAGCGCGCAGATCGGGTCGATCTCGGTGACGATGACCCGGGCGCCCTGGCCCCTGAGGGCGTCGGCGCAGCCCTTGCCGACGTCGCCGTAACCGGCCACGACCGCGACCTTGCCGCCGATCAGCACGTCGGTGGCGCGGTTGAGGCCGTCGATGACCGAGTGGCGGCAGCCGTACTTGTTGTCGAACTTCGACTTGGTCACCGAGTCGTTGACGTTGATCGCCGGGAAGAGCAGCGAGCCCGCCTTGAACATCTCGTACAGGCGGTGGACACCGGTGGTGGTCTCCTCGGTGACGCCCTTGATGCGCGAGGCGATCTCGGTCCAGCGCTTGTCCGGCCCGACCGTACGGCGCAGCAGCTCCAGGATGACCTGCCACTCCTCGGAGTCGCCCTCGGAGGCACCGGGGACGGCACCGGCCTTCTCGTACTCGACACCCTTGTGGACGAGCAGCGTCGCGTCGCCACCGTCGTCGAGGATCATGTTGGGGCCGTCACCGCCGGGCCAGACGAGCGCCTGCTCGGTGCACCACCAGTACTCCTCCAGGGTCTCGCCCTTCCAGGCGAAGACCGGAACGCCCTTGGGGTCCTCGACGGTGCCCTCGGGGCCGACGACCACGGCGGCGGCGGCGTGGTCCTGGGTGGAGAAGATGTTGCAGCTCACCCAGCGAACCTCGGCGCCGAGCGCGACCAGCGTCTCGATCAGCACGGCGGTCTGGATGGTCATGTGCAGCGAGCCCATGATCTTCGCGCCGGCCAGCGGCTGGGAGTCCGCGTACTCCTTGCGGACGGCCATCAGACCCGGCATCTCGTGCTCGGCGAGCTGGATCTCCCGACGCCCGAAAGCGGCCAGGGAAAGGTCGGCGACCTTGAAGTCCATGAATTAACCCCTCTGGTTGATGGTCTGGCGCCGCATGCCCCCGCCGGGCTCGCCGCGTGCGCGGCCCCGCTTCGCTTCCGGGCACGGCTCTCACTCCACCGGAAAGCAGACGAAGTGAGTGTAGGCGCCCGATACGGCTCCGCGCACCTTGTGAGGCGGTAACCTTACACAAGAATGTGAGGTTTCCAGGAAAGGCGCGATATGCGGATCACCGAGGCCGCGAAACGGCTGGGAATGTCCCCCAGAATGCTCCGCTACCGCGAGGCCCTGGGACTGCTCCCGCCCGTCAGGACCCAGGGGGCGCACCGCCGCTTCGGCCAGGAGGAACTGGCCGCCGTGGCGCAGGGCGTCGAGCTGGAGAAGCGCTTCGACGTCTCCCCCGCCGAGCTGGCGTTCGCGCTGCGGGTGCTGAGCGAGCCCGCCGTCGCGCAGGCCGTACGGGATCTCGGGCTGCGGATCGGCCGCCTCCAGGCCCCGCGCAGGGCGCTGGACTTCGAGAAGGAGAAGGCCCTGCGCCTGCTCCAGGGGCGCTCCTGACCGCCGGAGGGGAACGTCGCTCCCAGGAGTGACGACGCCGGACGGCCTCCGTCGCGACAATTCTCCCCATGAACGTCGCAACCGTATTAACCGAGGCCGAACGGAGGGTCGACGCCCTGAACCTCCGGCGGGTCATCGCCTCCCCCCTCACCGACGTCGCCGTCGGCGTCCTGCTCATGTTCCTCGCCCTGGCCCAGCTCGGCGGCCGGTCCTCCCTGACCATGCTGGCCGCCGTGCTCGCCACGCTGCCGCACGTCGTACGGCGCAGGCATCCCTGGGCGGTCGTCACGCTGGTCTCCTTCGGCGCGCTCTGCCTGCTCTACACCGGCGTACTGCCCGACTACCCCCCGTTCGGCGTGGTGCTGTCCGGCGCGCTCACCCTCTACACGATCGCGCGGATCGTCGGCCCGCTCGTCGTCGGGCTGGTCATCGGCGCCCTGACGATCCTGCTCCTGGCGGCCGTGTTCCTGCGGAACGGGAGGGAGGTGCTGTCCATCACCACGATCGACAGACAGGCGGTCTCCCCGCTCGTCGTCCTGTTCCTCGGAACCGTCCTGCTGATCTTCCTCGCCCATGTACGGCGTAGCGCCAGCACGATCACGGAGATGCGCGCGGGCAACCTGGAGACGCTCAGGGAGCAGGCCGCGATGGCCGAGCGGGCCAGGATCGCCAGGGAGATGCACGACATCGTGGCCCACTCCGTCTCGAAGATCGCCGTGCAGGCCGAGACCGCCCCCTACACGCTCGACGGCCTCGACGAGCGGACCCTCCAGGAGTTCGCCGAGATCGCGACCTCCGCCCGGACCACCCTCACCGAGATGCGCCGCCTGCTCGGCGTGCTGCGCGCCGACGTCGTCACCGCCCCGGAGACCGCGCCACAACCGGGGCTGGCGCGGCTTCCCGAACTGGTCGGACGACACGAGGGCGAGGTCGACCTCGACGTGATCGGGGAGGAGGTCCCCCTGCCGCAGGCCGTGGACGTCTCCGCCTACCGGATCATCCAGGAGGCGCTGACCAACGTCCGCGTCCACGCGCCCGGCGCCCGGGTCTCGATCGAGCTGGCCTACCGCCCTGCCCTGCTGGCGCTGCGGATCACCGACAACGGCCCCGGCCCCTCCGGCGACACCGAGAACGGGCACGGCCTGGTCGGCATGCGCGAACGCGCCCTCGCCCTCGGCGGCTGGTTCAAGGCGGGCCCCGGCCCCTCCGGTGGCTTCCTCATCCAGGTGGGTCTCCCCCTCGAATGACAACCCCCGAACCTCCCGCCCCTGACGCCGAGGCTGTCACCGGCCCTCCGGCCGAAGCCCTCCCCGGTCCTCAAGCCGAGGCTCTCCCCGGGACGGCCTCCGGGGCTCCTCCCGGGACGGCCGTGGACGGCCGGATCCGGGTGCTGATCGCCGACGACCAGCCGGTCGTGCTGCGGGGCTTCGCCGCGGTGCTCAGGGCCCAGCCCGACATCACCGTCGTGGGAACCGCCCCCGACGGCGCCCAGGCCGTACGGCTGGCACGGCGGACCCGTCCCGACGTCGCGCTGCTGGACATCCGGATGCCGGAGATGAACGGCATCGAGGCGGCCCGCCGAATCCTGGAGACCGAGGCGACCAGGATCATCATGATCACCACGTTCGACCTCGACGACTACGTGTACGACGCGCTCACCGCGGGGGCGAGCGGGTTCCTGCTCAAGGACGTCAGGGCCGGAGATCTGGCGGAGGCCGTGCGGACGGTGGCCCGTGGGGACGCGCTGCTGGCCCCCAGGATCACCAGGCGACTGATCGCCGAGTTCTCCCGGCAGCGAAGGCCCGCCGCGGACGGCGGGCCGCTGACCCCGCGTGAGGTCGAGGTGCTGCGGCTGATCGCCCAGGGGCTGTCGAACGCCGAGATCGCCTCCCGCCTCGTGGTCACCGAACACACCGTCAAGACCCACGTGGCCAGGCTGCTGGCCAAGCTGAACCTGCGTGACCGCACGCAGGCCGTCATCCACGCCTACGAGACGGGACTGGTGGTCCCCGGCGCGTGAACCTCCCGGATCACACCCGGCCGTTGGCCGCGTGCGGCCCGGGGGTGATCCCGCCCGTCTTGGCCCGGTCGAGGTCGGGCTCCAGGTAGATGACGCGGGCGATCGGCACGGCGGAGCGGATGCGCTGCTCCGCCTCGTCGATGCCCCTGGCCACCTCGGCGGCCGTGTCGTCGTGGTCGACCGCGATCTTCGCGGCGACCAGAAGCTCCTCGGGGCCGAGGTGGAGGGTGCGCATGTGAATGACCCTGACCACCTCGGGGGCGCTCTCCAGGGCGGCGATGATCTGACCCTCGACCTCGGGGCCGGCGCTCTCGCCGATCAGCAGCGACTTGGTCTCGATGGCCAGCACGATCGCGATGACGGCCAGCAGCACGCCGATCGCCATCGTGCCGACGCCGTCCCAGACGCCGTCGCCGGTGATGACGGCGAGCGTCACGCCGACCAGCGCCAGGATGAGGCCGACCAGGGCGCCCAGGTCCTCCAGGACGATGACCGGCAGCTCGGGCGACTTGGACCTGCGGATGAACTGGACCCACGTCTGCTTGCCGCGCAGCGAGTTGGACTCCTTGATCGCGGTGCGGAAGGAGAAGCCCTCCGCGATGATCGCGAAGATCAGCACCGCGAAGGCCACGACCGGCGTCTCCACCGGCTTCGGTTCATGGATCTTGTGCCAGCCCTCGTAGAGGGAGAAGAGCGCACCGATCGTGAACAGCACCACCGCGACCACGAAGGCGTAGAAGTAGCGTTCCCTGCCGTAGCCGAAGGGGTGCTCCGGGGTGCGCTTGCGCTCGGCCCGCTTCCCGCCGACCAGCAGCAACACCTGGTTCCCCGAGTCGGCGAGGGAGTGAATCGACTCGGCGAGCATGGACGACGAAGTCGTGACCAGGAAGGCGACGAACTTGGCCGCCGCGATCGCAAGGTTCGCGCTCAACGCCGCGATGATCGCCTTTGTACCGCCGCCCGCACTCACGACAGCCTCCGCTTACATAGTCCGAAAAAGACGAGAGGATACTATTGGGAAATTCTCGCCTTTAGTTCCGTGATGGCCGACACGGGGGTCGGATCGATCCCGTACCCCAGGGCGAGATAGGTACTCGCGTAGTCGCCCAGTCCGATCAGCGTCGCGAGCCGCTCAAGCGGATGAGCGCCCTCCGCGACGAGCTGGGTGGCCGGAACGCCCCTGTCCTCGGCCATCCGCACCGAGGCCTCACGCCGCCGCGCCTCCTGCGGATGCTCCTCCGTGTCACGCAGCATGAACAGCCGCAGCGACCGGCCCGCGTCGTCGGCGAAGATGTCCCGCTGCGCCAACGGACCGTCGAAGGCCACCACCTGGTTGTGGTTGGCCTCCGGGATCTGTCCCCAGACGGCCGGGTACTTGCCGTTCTCGTTGAGCTGGCTGGCCCACCGGTAGGCGGCCACGGCCGAGAGCCGGGAGGAACCCCAGATCATCGGCACCGTCTCCGCCAGCTCCATGGCCAGCGTCTTGCCCGGGTTGATGAAGGACTCACTCACCGGACGGCAGCGGTGGGCGATCTCCTCAAGACGCTTGGCGACCTCCTCGATCACCCCGTCGTCCATCTGGAGCACGCCGAGTTCGGCGGCGACCACGAGCAACGGCACCGACAGCGCCCAGACCGCCGCCCGGGGCTGCCCGCCGGTGGTCACCGGCACGAACGGCGCGCCCGACTGCCTGGCGACCGCGTGCAGCGGAGAGTTCGCCGCGGCCAGCACCAGCAGGCGGCACCCTCTGCGGACGGCCTCCGTGGCCACCGCGAGTGTCTCCTCGGTCTTGCCCGAACACGACACGGCGACCACCAGGTCCGTCGCGCCGACCCAGCCGGGCAACTGGTAGGAACGCACCGTCACGATCGGCAACGGAGCCCCGTTGCCGCACACCGCGTCGAGGATGTCACCGGCGATGCCGGAACCGCCCATGCCCGCGACCACGATCGCCCTCGGCCTGCCCTCCCCGATCACCCGGGTGAGGTCGGCCTCACGGACACCCCGATGTGAGATGCGCACCTGCGCCGCCGAGGCGGCGACGGCGCGCAACATGCCTGAGGGGTCAGCCTCGGTCAGCCACCCCTGGTCGTCGAGCCGATCCGACTCCCAGCTCACGACTTCCGAGCCTCGTCGACCAGCAGGACCGGAATGTCATCACGAACCGGATAGACCAGCCCGCACGAGGCCGAAGTGCACGACAGCTCGTCCACCTCCGGCTCCGCACGCAACGGAGACTTGCAGTTGGGGCAGGCCAGGATCTCCAGCAACCACTCGTCGATCTTCACGTGCTCAGCTCCTCACGACGGCGAGGACCTCGTCCCTGATCGCCGCCATCTGAATCTCGTCGGCCGCCTCGGCGTTCAGCCTGAGCAGCGGCTCGGTGTTGGACGGACGAAGATTGAACCACCATCCGGGGCCGGAGACGGTCAGACCGTCCAGGTCGTCGAAGGTGACGCCGTCCCTGCCCTCGAAGACCTGCCTGACCCGCGCCGTCGCGGCCCGCTGGTCGGCGACCGTACTGTTGATCTCCCCGGAGGCGGCGTAGCGGGCGTAACCCGCGAGGATCTCCGACAGCGGCCTGTCCTGCTCACCCAGCGCGGCCAGCACGTGCAGCGCGGCCAGCATGCCGGTGTCGGCGAACCAGAAGTCCTTGAAGTAGTAGTGCGCGGAGTGCTCACCGCCGAAGACCGCGCCGCTCCTGGCCATCTCGGCCTTGATGAAGGAGTGCCCGACCCGGGTCCTGACCGGGACCCCGCCGTGCTCGGCGACGATCTCGGGAACGCCCCGCGAGGTGATCAGGTTGTGGATGATCGTGGCGCCGGGCTGCTTGGCCAGCTCACGGGCGGCGACCAGCGCGGTGATCGTGGAGGGCGAGACCGACTCGCCGCGCTCGTCCACGACCCAGCAGCGGTCGGCGTCGCCGTCGAAGGCGAGGCCGATGTCCGCGCCCACGTCGAGCACGGCCTTCTGCAGGTCACGCAGGTTCTCCGGCTCGATCGGATTGGCCTCGTGGTTGGGGAAGTCGCCGTCGAGCTCGAAGTAGAGCGCGGTCAGCTCGACGGGAAGCCCCTCGAAGACCACCGGCACCGTGTGCCCCGCCATCCCGTTGCCCGCGTCGACCACGACCTTCAACGGCCGGACACCGGACAGGTCGACCAGCGTGCGCAGGTGGTCCGCGTAGCCCTGCAGCAGGTCACGCCGGGAGACCGTACCGCCGCCCTCGCCGCCCTTGCCGCCCGCGGCGAGCAGTTCGGCCGCCCGGTCGCGGATCTCGGTGAGCCCGGTCTCCCCACCGATCGGCACCGCGCCCGCACGGCACATCTTCATGCCGTTGTAACGGGCCGGATTGTGGCTGGCGGTGAACATCACCCCGGCCATGCCCAGACTGCCGCTGGCGTAATAGAGCATGTCGGTCGAGCCGAGACCGGTGTCCACCACGTCGGCCCCACGTGAGACGGCCCCGCCGGCGAAGGCCGCGGCCAGCGGAGCCGATGAGGCACGCATGTCGTGCGTGACCACGACGGACCCGGCACCGGTGACCTCAACGAAGGCCGCGCCGACCGCCCACGCGGTCTCCTCGTCTAACTCGTCCGGCACGACGCCGCGCACGTCGTACGCCTTGAAGATCCTGGCGAGGTCGCCCACTCCAGCTCCGCCCCTTTGACTCGTCTCTGCCGCCCCCAAGCCTAGGGGGTCGGTGTCCCTTTGCGCCGCCTGCTGTGCCCCCTTGCTCCGCCTGACGGCGTCGCGGGCTTGGGCGCCCTGGGTCGGTGCTTTCCCTCGTCGCTCATCCGCTGCGCTCCTTCGCTCCTCAGTCCAAGCACCGACGCGCCCAAGCCGGACACTCCTCACACACGGGACCGGTAAAGCAAAGATCAAACTCCTCACACTTGGCGCCGGTAAGGCACATGCGAAACTCTTCACTCGCCGCGCCGAAGAAGGCCGTTCTGGGTGGACTCTCCACTGCGGGCACCGTTGTCGGGGGCGCAAGGTGGGGCGTCTCCGTGATGAGGTTCTTCTGAGCTGTGTCCCGGGTTCCGGAACCCTCGCCGCTCCGGGGGGTGGGGACGTACGGCTCAGCGGTCGCGCTGGGGCTGCGCGGGGTGGGGCTGTGGCTGGGCTGAGCGCAACACTCTCAGGTGTCCACGACGCCCGACCTCGACTCCCTGGCCCACGGGCTCGGTGCCCTTCGTCGCGGGCCTGGCCGCCTCCCGGACGGCGTTGGCGAGCGCTTCGAGGTCGTCGGTGCTCGGCGGCGCTCCGTCGCTCGGCAGCCGGACGACCTCCCAGCCCCGTGGGGCGGTGAGCCGCTCCGCATGCTCGGCGCACAGGTCGTAACAGTGCGGCTCGGCGTACGTCGCCAAGGGCCCGAGAACGGCGGTCGAGTCGGCGTAGACGTACGTGAGCGTGAATACGGCAGGCTGACTGCACGCGGTGCGGGAACAGCGGCGGACGGGGCTCACGGTGGGACCGTATCCGGTAAGCGTCCAGGGCGCCACTATCTGAGCGCTCTTAACGAGCGTGTCGCCACAATTCGGACACGTGTCCCGGCTTCCACCCGCCTGTACGGCTTGCACACCCTCCCGTCAACCCCTTTCCACCTTCCCACCAGGCATGTCTAAGCTTGGCCCGTGAGCCCGGCACCAGGTAGACCTCGCCCTCCTCGCAAACGCGACCGACACGGTCGTGGCATGCGGGGCCCGCTGGCACCCTCCCATGTGCCGATCGCCAAGTCGCGCAGCGAGCGCTTCGACGATCTCGTCCTGGACGCCGTGGACCGTCTCAAGCCACGCTGGGGCACCCAGCTCGCGTCCGTCGAGTTCGCGATCGAGGAGGTGCCGCCGCTGTCGGAACTGGGCGACGGCCCGGGCCTGCTGTCCGGCGAGCCGATCCCGTTCGGCCGCTCGGAACCCGCCGTCGGCAAGCGCCCCGCCGTCGTGATCGTCTACCGGCGCCCCCTTGAGGCCAGGGCCCGCGACCGCGACCAGCTGGGAGCCCTGGTCCACGACACCGTGGTCGAACAGATCGCCGGTCTCCTGGGTCTGTCCCCCGAATCCGTAGACCCCGGCTACGAGGAAGACGACTAGCCCAATCGGGCTGCCTTACCTCACCGCCAGATCTCCCTTACCTCACCACTCCCCTCCACCACCCCCGCCCCACGCCACCCCAGATTCCCCCGAGTACGACCCCCCAGGGAACTCACCCCGGCGCCAAGAGCGGACTCCCCCAAAGAACCCGACCACTCCCGGCACCGCACACGAGGCTTTTGCCCTTGTGCCTTACCGCCCCCAAGTGTGAGGGTTTCGGCCCCCTGCCTCACCAGCTCCCGGTGTGAAGCTTTTGCCCTCGTGCCTTACCGGCGCCGTGTGTGAGGAGTGTCCGGCTTGGGCGCGTCGGTGCTTGGACTGAGGAGCGAAGGAGCGCAGCGGATGAGTGACGAGGGAAAGCACCGACCCGAGGCGCCCAAGCCCGCGACGCCGCCAGGCGGAGCAAAGAGTCACAACACCACCCCCATCGATTCCGTCGTAGGTGGCACCAGAGCCCACACTCGGGCCGCGGCGAGGGGTTGGACGGTCAGGGCCAGGCCCTTCTTGATTCGTTCGTCCATCACCCGCCCGCCGTACACGGGCCCCGATCCTTCCACCGGTAGCACCAGCACTCCGAAGGGGCCGTCGACCTTGGGGAGGCTCACCTGTTTGGTGCGGGCGGCGGGGATGTCCACCTCGAACGGTTCCGGTGCCTTTCCCTTGCGTGGCAGGACCCGCACGCTCACCTTGCCTGCCGTCTCCGGCGCGCTCAGCACGAGCCTCGCACCCTTGTCCCCGCCGGTGTGGTTGTCGGCGACCACGCTGCCCAGGTCGATGGGGGCGGCTCCGGCGGTGAAGGCCACATCGGGTTTCTTGCCGGTCCCGGTGACCGTCACCCCGGCGAGGATGGGGGTCTCCGAGGTCAGCACGAGGGCGGCCGACCGGTCGTCCACGGCGTTCGACAGGTCCAGGGTCGCGACCGACTCGGCGGGCACTTCGAGCACCTCCTTGCCCTTGAGGGCGTAGGTCCCGTCCGAGGTGATCGCCTTGATCTCGACCAGGGTGTCGGTCTCGGCGGTCGAGGCGACCAGCAGCTGGCGGGTGCCGCCTCCGCCGGGGACGGCGGGGACCACGACGCGGGTCGCGGGAGGGGCCGAGGCGGGCAGCCAGTCCACGCCCTTTCCGCCGTGCATGATCGCCCGGGCCGCCGCGGTGACCCGGCCGGAGACGGTGCGTACCCCGACCGCCATGACGAGCGGTGAGGGCGCGACGTCCTTGAGGTCGATCGCCCTGGTCTCGCCCGGCTTCATGGTGATCACGTCGCCCGAGTCGGAGACCACCGGCCCCTCCCCCGCGTAGACCGTGAGCTCGACGGTCGCCTGGGCGAGTCCCGGGTTGGCGAGGTAGAGCGTGACGTCGGCCGCCGCGGGCCCGGGACCGACCAGCCAGGTGTCGGCGGCGGGCTCGACGCACCGCACTCCGGCCAGCCCGCGGTGCCTGCCCGAGGTCTCCCTGCGGGTCTGGGAGGCCTCAAGGCCCGCCGCCATGTTCGCCTTGGCGGTCACGACGAGCGGGGCCGACTTGGCGGGGATCTTCTCGTGCCAGAGGGTGCCGGGGGTCCGCAGGGCCGTGACCGTGGTGTCCCCGGTGACGAGTGTGGCGGTTCCCGCGTCCTGGCCGCCCGGCGGGGTGACGACGGCGGCGTCGGTGTCGCCGGGGTCGGGGCAGACGACCGTCACCGAGGCGACGGGGACCCGTCTGAGGCCCTTGGCCGGTTCGGCCTCGGGAGCGGGCCTGGTCGCGGAGGCGACGCCGTACAGGGCCAGCAGGGCGACCAGGACGAGCGCGAGGAGGCTGAACCGGTTCTCGATCAGGGACTTCATCGGCTGGACGGCTCCCTGCCTGGCTCGGGGACCTCGGTGCGAATCTGACTGTCGGCGCCGCGTGAGGCCGGGGCGGCCAGGACGGAGACGACCAGCAGCAGTACGGCCTGCGCCCACAGCCAGCGGCCGTGCCAGGGGTCGTCCTGCGGGGTGGGGGGCACGGTGACCGGCTGGGTCAGCTGCCACACGCCTATGGCACGCGACAGGCTCATCCTGGCCAGGGCGGGCTGGGAGTCGAGGGCGTGGCTGATCGTCTCGGTCACCGGCGGGACGACCACGACGAACCGTATGCCGTAGGAGGCGAGCACGTCGGCGTCGTCACCGCCCCTGCCCGAGGCCAGTCCTCCCGCGGCGACGGCGACCCGTTCCCTGGGGCCGGGCAGGGTGGGGATGTCGGCCTCGCCGACCAGCGGGGTACGGCCCCGCAGCACGGTGAAGGCCAGGGCGCCGTCCTTCTCGCGCAGCAGCAGGGTCCGTTCGCCGCCGCCGGAGTTGAGGGCGGCCAGCGCGGGCATCACGTCGCCGACGTCACCGCCGAGGGGGCCGCCCGCCCCCCTGGTGATCCACATTCCGGCCGCGAGGACCGGGGTCGAGAACGCGACGGCGACGACGGCGACCGCCACGGCTCTGCGCGGCCCGCCCGCCTTCCTGAGGTCGGCGATGCGGTTGGCGGTGAGCGCGGCGACGACGAGCATGCCGATCGCGGCGAGGGCGAGCGGCACGCCGGGCCAGGCGGGGGCCCGGGTGTCGGCGTTCAGCGAGGTGACCGGGGTTCTGCTGACCAGGATCGCGACCAGCGTGCCGAAGAGCGCGACGCCCCAGCCGACGGCGACGACCGTCCGGTCGCGGCGCATCAGCAGCGCGGCCAGGCAGGCGGCGATGAGGCCGCCCGTCACCCACAGCGGCGGCATCCCCGGGCCGCCGGGGCTGAGCAGCAACAGCGAGGAGGCGGGCAGCGCGGCGTCGACCAGCTCGGGCCGGTGCAGGCCCGCTTCGAGCAGCAGCAGCCCGGGGGTGGAGACCACCTGGACCAGCCAGGGCAGCAGCAGCGCCACCGGGACGCCGAAGGCGATGACGACCGAGCCGGTCAGTCCCCTGCGGGGGAAGGCCAGCGCGGCCAGCGCGCCCAGGACCAGCGTGAGCGGGTAGATCAGCGGGGCGAAGGCCGTACCGACGGCCAGCAGCAGGCCGAGTCCCCAGGCGGCGCGGCGCGCCCGGCGCGGGTCGGCGGTCAGCATCCTGGTGGCCAGCGCCGCGTAGCAGGGCAGCAGCGTGAAGACCACGGCGGTGCCGAGTCTCCCGGCCGCGATCGCCCCGGTGGCGACGGGCAGCAGCGCGTAGGAGGCGCCGAGCCAGACGCGGGTCCAGCGGCCCGGGATCATCGCCCTGGTCGCGGTGTAGGCGGAGAGCCCGGCCAGCGGCACGCAGCCGAGCAGCAGCACGGTCACGGCGAGCCAGGGTTTGCCGAACAGCACCGTGGACAGCCCGGCGAGCACCGCCACGTACGGCGGCGCCCACCCGTCACCGCCGAGTCCCGCCTGACGGTAGCCCTCGGTGTAGAGGTCCCACAGGTCGGAGGCGCCGCCGATCACGGGGACGAGCGCGCCGCCGCCCAGCCGGGAGCCGCCGATCAGGCCGCGTTCCGCGACCAGCGTGACGACGGCCAGGACCAGGAACAGCGCCATGCCCGGGCTGCCGAACAGGCGCCGGGTCGCCCCGACGTCGTCGGTGAGCAGCTCTTCCCCGTCCTCCTGGACGGGGGTCGCGGCGTGGTGGCGTCCCGCCGACTCGACGAGGCCGTTGCCCGCCAGGTAGCCCTGGAACCGGTCGGCCAGCCGACGGTAGCCCGCGCCCGGCGGGGTGAGCAGCCTGGCCGCCGCGGCGCCGCCGCGTCTCCTGCCCGCGGCGCGGACGCGTCTGGCCCTGACGAGCCTGCCCGGGTGC
This sequence comes from Streptosporangium sp. NPDC000239, assembly GCF_040300765.1. Lineage (NCBI taxonomy): Bacteria > Bacillati > Actinomycetota > Actinomycetes > Streptosporangiales > Streptosporangiaceae > Streptosporangium > Streptosporangium sp. NPDC000239. The sequence continues at coordinate 487,313 of NZ_JBEPEI010000002.1, forward strand.
CTGAGGATCGAGCCGAGCGCGAGCGCCTCGTCCAGCGCGTCGGCGGGCTGTTTGGCCAGCAGGAACAGCAGTGTGCTGACCAGCGAGCCGAAGAGGTTGCGCAGCAGCGCCCACGGCAGAGACCGCGCGGGCAGGTTCGCCATGACCACGAACATGGCGTTGCGGCGGTCGAGGCGGCGGGGGTGGTCGCCGCTGACGGTGATGCGGCGGCGGCGCCTGCCAGCCGCCTCCGCGTGCCAGGCGACGGCCTGGGTGACGTTGCGGACCCGGTATCCGGCACTCCTGATCCGCCAGCACAGGTCGAGGTCGTCACGGAACAACGGCAGGAAGGGGTCGAGGCCGCCGACCTCCTCCCAGACGTCCCTGCGGACCAGCATCCCGGCCGTGGAGACCGAGAGCACGTCCCTGGCGCCGCTGTACTGGCCCTGGTCGAACTCGCGGGGTTCGATGCCGGTGTCCCTGCGTCCTCGCAGGTCCACGGTGACGCCGACCTCAAGCAGGAGCCGCCGGTCGAGCCAGTCGCGGAGCTTGGGGCCGAGTACGGCCGCGCCCGGGTCGTCGTCGGCGGCCTTCAGCAGGGCTTCGAGGGCGCCGTCGTCCGGCGCGCAGTCGTCGTGCAGCAGCCACAGCCACTCGTTTCCCTCAGAGGGCCCGAGCCGGTCGAGGACCTCGGCCACGGCCTGGCCGAAGCTCGTCGAGCGCGGCAGCGTGAGCACGGCGTTGCGGCCGAGGGTACCGGTCAGCAGCGCGGCGCTGCCGTCCTTGCTGCCGTTGTCGACCCCGACCGCCCGGTCGATGGGGCGGGTCTGCCGCAGCAGCGCGGCGAGGGTCTCCCCAAGCCAGCGTGCGCCGTCGTGGGCCACGACGATCGCGGTGACGGTGTGGTTGGGGCGGGGGGAGTCGGTGCTGGACATGCGTCCCGTGTTCAGGAAGGGCTGATGATCGGCGCGACCACGATACGGCACCCTCTGTTGAGGTATGCCTGATGCACCAAAAAAGGAGCATGTGGCCGGTCGGCCACATGCTCCGTCGATATATGATCAAGCACTCTCCGTGAACCCGTGGCCCCCGGTGAGCGCGTCAATCGTCCGCTCAGACCGCCTCGCGCTTGATCCTGCGGCGCTCCCTCTCGGAGAGCCCTCCCCAGATCCCGAACCGCTCGTCGTGCTCCAGAGCGTACTCAAGGCATTCGGCACGCACCTCGCACGAGCGGCAGACCTTTTTGGCCTCCCGAGTGGATCCCCCCTTCTCGGGGAAGAACGCCTCGGGGTCGGTTTGCGCGCACAGCGCGCGTTCCTGCCAACCAAGCTGCTCTTCAGCGATGCTGTCCTGTGCGATGACCAGGTCGGCCACTGCACACCTCCCTGCCGCCTGCCCGCAAATGGAGCCCCCCTATGAACGCCTCCCCTCTTACCCACCAGCGGGAAGGCGTAACAACACGTGTGTAATTACACGCGCGTGGCCTGTGTGACGTCAAGCGGCATGCCGGTATCCGGGGAAAGACCTGCTCTCCCCGGTAGTGGATCGTCCTACTGCCAAATACGGCGTTCACCCCGGTCTCCCGTGACGATCGCCTGGCTCTTCAGTGCTCTCGGCGGTCGGAACCGTACCAGGACATGTTCTGCTCCTGACCGGGACCCACCCTTTCTCTGTCCGGACTTTCCTCTCCCGTTACCTGGGTCGAGCGCTCCGGTTTGTAAATCGCGGTGGGGTCGATGGGGGGCTGCGAGTCCCACGAGCGCCCCGAGGGGCTCGGGCCGTTGAGCGGGTCGCCCTGGTATGCGGCGGGATCGAACCTCAGCGTCGTCTCGGCCGGGGCCTCCCACTGGCCGCCGCCCTGCTGGTACGGCTGCGCCTGCGGGTACCCGAGGCTGTCGTAGTTTCCGCCCTGCTGAGGGGTCTGGGGGTTCGAGGTGTACTCGGGGACGCGCAGCTGCGGTTCCGGCGTGCCCGCCTGCGACTGCTGGTAGTTCTCCGCCTGCTGGTAGGCCTGCGCCATCTGCTGCGAGCGGGGGTCGACCGGGTCGGGCGCCGGGTAGTGCAGGTTCGGCTCGGTCTGGCGGACGTACTCGGAGCCGGAGTAGCCGGTGAACGGCTGGCCGTAGTTGTCCGGCGGCTGCGGGAAGGAGTGCTGCCCCTGCGCGTCGAACGTCAGCCGCGGCTCGCTGTCGGAGCCGTACGGCGAGGCCGCCTGCGGTTCGGGGCGGCCGCCGTAGGAGTCGGCGCCGTGGAACTGCCCGGCCTGCTGGCCGTACCCGGTGGCCTGGGGCTCGGCGGGCGGCGGGTAGGCGGACGGCTGGGGGTCGGCGTAGGCGTCGGTGTAGGACGGGGCCTGCGGCTGTGACGGTGGCTGCTGCTGTGGCTGCGGCTCCGTCCTCGGCCCGTAACCGGACTGGTCGTAGGCGGGCGGGTCGTAGGACGGCGCCGGAGGCTGGACGTCCGCCGGGACGTACGGCCCCGGGTTGTAGGACTCACCGTAGGAATCGTTGTAGGACTCCGCGGCGCCGTAGGAGGGGGCCGGGGAGGCGTGGGAGCCGGTCTGCGGGGTCAGCAGGTCCTGGCCGTACCTCTCGCCGTATCCCTCGGCGCCGTACGCCTCGGCGGCGGCGGCCGGGCCGGGGGGAAGGGCGGGCTGGCTGTGCGCGGGCCTGCTCGCGGGAGCGGGCGGAGCCTGCTGCGCGAACCCGTGGCTCCCCTGGTCCTGGGCCGGGAAGCCGTGACCGCCCTGGTCCTGAGCCGCGAAACCATGGCCACCCTGGTCCTGGACCGGGAAGCCGTGGCCACCCTGGTCCTGGACGGGGAAGCCGTGCTGGGCCGTCTCCTGGGGGCGGGCCGCCTGCTCGTACTGCGGCGGGACCTGCTCGTGCGGCGGCCGGCCGTGCGCGGGGGGCTGTTCCTGGACGTTGACCCCCTGCGGCGCGCCCTGCTGGTCGTACGGCGGGAAGCCGTGCTGCTCCTGGGGCGGGAAGCCGTGCTGCGGGACCTGATCCTGGGGGTGGGCCCCCGGGAAGGGCGCACCGGGCTGTGCGCCGGGCTGCGGAACGGAGTGCGCGCCGGGCTGCGGGGTGGGGAAGGCCTGGCCGTGGGAGAAGACCGGTTCCTTCCGCGCGGGCCCGGCGGCGGCCATCCTGGGCAGGAGATAGGCCAGTGCGAGGCCGGTCAGCCCAAGGGTGGGGAGGCTGACGAGGAGGAACTCGACCTTCTCCATGAGGCCGGTCTCACCGGCGAACAGGCCGCCGAAGAGGCCGACCGTGCCGAACAGGGCGGCCAGGCCGAGCGTGCCGACCGCGATCTGCGTCATGAGTTTCAGCCGCGCGATCGCCGGGCCCGCGTTTCCCGCCAGCAGCACGGCGCCGACGAGCAGCGCGGTGGTCACCGGGGAGGTGAGTCCGCCCACCTGGCCGGCCGCGCGAAACGCGAAGGACCCTCCGAGCGATGTACCGAACAGCAGCCGCTCGACATCGACGAGAACGCCCGTGGACGCTACGGCGATCATGAGCCACGCGGCCGGCTCCCTGAGCCTGCCCGCTTCCGCATTGATCACGATTACTCCCAAAGGGTTCTCAGGTAAACCCGGGGCAAGTTTTGCACATGGCCGACTTAGGTGTCTGGAGTCCCAGCAAGCCCACTTATCCCATAAGTACTACATAGCATCCTATTCGGACATATTTCGGGCAGCCCTGAAGATCACGCTGCCAGCGAAGACGCCGTGCATAACGATCAAGACAAGTCGTCCTGCCCCCTTGACGAACGCTCCCATACCCCATCAGGGCGGTACCGGTACGGCAGTGGAACACTGGACCGCATGCGCATTGTGTCCCTCGCAGGTGGGATCGGCGGTGCCCGTTTCCTGCGCGGCCTCCGTTCCGCCGTCCCCGATTCAGAGATCACCGTCATCGGCAACACCGGTGACGACATCACCCTGTACGGCTTGCAGGTCTGCCCCGACCTGGACACCGTCATGTACACCCTGGGCGGCGGCATCGACGAGGAGCAGGGCTGGGGCAGGCAGAAGGAGAGCCACGTCGTCAAGGAGGAGCTGGCCGCCTACGGCGTCGAACCGCAGTGGTTCGGCCTGGGGGACCGCGACTTCGCCACGCACATCGTGCGCACCCAGATGCTCTCCGCCGGATACCCCCTGTCGGCCGTCACCGAGGCGCTGTGCGCCCGCTGGCAGCCCGGCGTGCGGCTGATCCCGATGACCGACGACAGGGCCGAGACCCACGTGGTCATCTCCGACGAGCGGGGCCGCAGGGCCGTCCACTTCCAGGAGTGGTGGGTACGGCTGCGCGCCTCGGTCCCCGCCGAGCGGATCATCCTCGTCGGCGCGGAGGAGGCCCGTCCCGCCCCCGGCGTGCTCCAGGCCGTCGCCGAGGCCGACGTGGTGATCCTGCCCCCGTCCAACCCCGTGGTGAGCATCGGCACGATCCTGCAGATCAAGGGCATCCGCGAGGCCCTTGAGGCCAAGACGGTCGTCGGCGTCTCCCCCATCGTCGGCGGCGCCCCCGTACGCGGCATGGCCGACGCCTGCCTGACCGCGATCGGCGTGGAGACCACCGCCCAGGCGGTCCTCGACCTGTACGGCTCGCCGCTGATCGACGGCTGGCTGGTCGCCGAGGAGGACGCCGGGGTCGCCCTCGACGGCGTGCGCGTCGAGGCCCGTCCCCTGATCATGCACGACGTCGAGGCCGCCGCCGACATCGCGCGGGCCGCCCTCGACCTTGCCGTCTCCCTGGCCGGGACCGGCGGCTCGGACGGGGAGGCCCGATGAGCAGGGTCCGCCGTACCAGGGACGGCTCCCAGGACGCCAGGCTGGAGATCTTCGCCGTCCCCGGCATCCCCGAGGTGAGGGAGGGCGACGACGTCGGCGAGCTGATCGCGGACGCCGCGCCCGACCTGCGTGACGGCGACATCCTCGTCGTCACCTCCAAGATCTCCAGCAAGGCCGAGGGGCGGGTCAGGCGAGGCATCACCCGGGCCGAGGCCATCACCGCCGAGACCACCCGGGTCGTGGCCCGCTGGGGCGAGACGGTGATCGCGCAGACCACGCACGGGTTCGTCATGGCCGCGGCCGGGGTCGACGCCTCCAACACCGAGACGGGCACCGTCGTGCTGCTGCCCGTCGACCCCGACGCCTCCGCCACCGCGGTGCGGGAGAGCGTACGGCGCAGGCTCGGCGTCTCGGTCGGCGTCATCGTCTCCGACACCTTCGGCCGCCCGTGGCGCAACGGCCAGACGGACGTGGCGATCGGTGTGGCGGGGGTGACCCCCATCCTCGACTACCGGGGCATGTCCGACGACCACGGCAACGCTCTTGAGGTCACCCTGACCGCGGTCGCCGACGAGCTGGCCGCCGCGGGTGACCTGGTCAAGGGCAAGCTCGCCCAGACCCCGGTGGCGGTGATCAGGGGGATGGCCGAGTACACCACCCAGGAGGACGGCCCCGGCGTCCGCGAACTGGTCCGCCCGTCGGAGGAGGACATGTTCCGGTACGGCTCGCGGGACGTGCTCTTCGCCCGCAGGACCGTGCGTTCCTTCTCCGCCGAGCCCGTCGACGGCGCCAAGGTCCGCAGGGCCGTGGAGGCCGCGATCGCCGCCCCCGCCCCGCACCACACCACGCCGTGGCGGTTCGTCCTGCTTGAGTCGCCCGAGGTCAGGGCCAAGCTCCTGGACGCCATGCGGGAGGCATGGATCGCCGACCTCCGGGGGGACGGGTTCTCCGAGGAGGCGATCACCAGGCGGGTCGCGCGCGGGGAGGTGCTGCGCGGCGCGCCGTACCTGGTGGTGCCCTGCCTGGTGACGGACGGCTCGCACACCTACCGCGACGAGCGGCGTAACGCGGCCGAGCGGGAGATGTTCGTGGTCGCGGCGGGTGCCGGGGTGCAGAACCTCCTGGTCCAGCTCGCGGTCGAGGGGCTCGGCTCGGCCTGGGTCTCCTCGACGATGTTCTGCCGCGACGTGGTCCGCGAGGTGCTCGGTCTGCCCGGCGACTGGGACCCGATGGGCGCCGTCGCCGTCGGCCGCCCCGCGGCCCCGCCCAGGGACCGCGCCCCGAGAAAGGCCGACGACTTCATCGTCGTCCGCTGAACCTTTCACCGTCCCCCGGTTTCCAGCCCCCTCCTGGGCACCCCCCGCCGGGGAACTCTCCGCGGACGACCGGGCCCGGCTCACGGGCGGGCACGACGGCCCGCCCCGGTCGCGCGGGACCGGCCCGGTCTCCCCGTACGGCGGCGCCCTCGCGGGGTGGAGTTCACCCTCGGCGCCCGGCCCCACTCCTCCACGACGTCACTCCTGCGAGCGCGTCCCCGCCGCCCGGCGGCCCCGTGGCGGCGCGGAGCGGCCCCGGGCACGGCCCTCGTACAGTTGCTATGGACCGCTGATCTACGTATCCGTTGCAGTCGACGCCCCAGCATGTGCTTTGGAGTGTGACGATGGAAGAAATCGCAAGGTCAGATGCTCCGCGTCGGATGCCCGTACGGCTGCGTTCGCTCGCGACGGTCCTGATCGCCGCCCAGTGCGGTTTCTGGGGTGGCCGTGTCCTCGATGCGAGTTTCGGCGAGGACCTGCTGCTCGGCGGGGTCGTCGCGCTGGCCGTCGCCGGTGCGACCGGGATCGGTTTCCTCACCCTGAGGCGGCTGGGAGACGCCCTGGTCAGGTGGCGGGGGCACCGGACGGCCCTTGAGGCGGCCAGGGCGGAGCTGTTGTGCGCCGCCGCCATCGCGCAGGAGCGCGAACGGATCGCCCGCGACCTGCACGACCTGCTCAGCCATGGGATCTCCACGATCGCCCTCAAGGGCGAGCTGGCCCGGCGGATCACCCCCGCGGAGTCCCCCCGGGTCAGGGAGGAGCTCTCGGAGATCATCGAGATCTCACGCAAGGCTCTGGCCGACGTCCGCGAGCTCTCGCACAACCACAGCAGGATGTCGTTGCGGGACGAACTGGACTCGGTGCTCTCGACGCTGTCCGGCCTGGGCATCAGGGTCGAGGCGGACATCTCCCCCGAGCCTCTCGACCCGGACACCGGGACCGTCCTGGCGATCGTGTTGCGCGAGGGCGTCACCAACCTCCTCAAACACGGCACCGGCCGGTGGTGCGAGGTCTCCGTCCGGTCCACGGGCGAGGCGGTCACGATGGTCCTGGCGAACGACTGCGCGCCGGGCAGCCCCTGGCGCCCGGCGAAGGACGGCAACGGGCTGGCCAACCTCGCGTCCCGGGTCGCCACGGTCAACGGCCGTTTCTCCGCGGCCCGTTCCGGCGGCCGGTTCGTCCTTGAGGTCGCGATCCCCAGGGACACCTTCTCCCCCGGCTCCCCGGGGTCCCCGAACTCCCTGGGCTCCTCCGGTGCCTCCGGCGTCCCGGCCGAGCGGGCGTCAGGAGAGCCACCCCGATTCCTGTGCGAGACGTAGCGCGTCGATGAGGTTGCGCGCGCGCAGTTTGCCGACGATGGCGGTGAGGTAGTTGCGCACGGTCCCCGGCGACAGTGACAGGCGGGCGGCGATCTCCCGCGCTCCCGCCCCCGACCCGGCCATCCTGAGCACTTCGGCCTCGCGCAGCGTGAGGGGGTTGGCCCCGTCGTTCCACGCGGCGAGCGCCAGCTTGGGGTCGAAGACGTGCTGCCCGTCGGCCACGGCCCGTACGGCGTGGGCGAGTTCCTCAGGCGGGGCGTCCTTCAGGACGTATCCGGAGACCTTCGCCTCGATGGCGCGGTGCAGCGTCCCCGGTCTTCCCAGGCCGGTGAGGATGAGGGTGCGGCATCCGGGCAGGGTCTCGCGCAGCCTGTTGGCGGCGCTGATGCCGTCGAGTCCCGGCAGGCCCACGTCGATCAGGGCCACGTCGGGCCGGTGCCGTACGGCCTCGGAGACGATCCGGTCGCCGTCGCCGACCTCGGCGACCACCTTGAGATCGTCTTCGAGTTCGAGCAGGGCCACCAGTGCGCCCCGGATCATGTTGACGTCCTCGGCTATCAGGACTCGGATCACTACGCCCCCTTGGCTGGTGTGCCGCTTTTCTGCGAAAAATCCACCTGTAGCGCTTTAAAAGCCGTCATATCCCACCAAATAGGTCGGGTGCGAGGCTGGTTCAAGTGTTCCTCGATCGGCTCCGGCCATGCTGGGACCCGGTCGAACGCACGCCGGAGGCCGAGCCGCCGAGGGGGATGTCGATGAGCACCGTCACGCACGAACCGCCCGAGCCCGTGACCACGGGCCCCGCCTCTCCGATGCGCGAGCGCGTCGCCGCGCTGACGTGGATGCGGGCCCGTGCCAGGGTGGGGCCCGGCGAGCAGGCCTCCCGGGCACAGCACGCCAAGGGCAAGCTGACCGTCAGGGAACGGCTCAGGCTGCTGTTCGACGAGGGGACCTTCACCGAGATCGAGGCCTTCCGCAGACACCGCGCGACGGGCTTCGGCCTTGAGGACCGCAGGCCGTACACCGACGGCGTGGTGTGCGGGTGGGGGCGGGTGCACGGGCGCAAGGTCTTCGCCTACGCGCACGACTTCCGGATCTTCGGCGGCGCCCTCGGCGAGGCCCACGCCGAGAAGATCCACAAGGTGATGGACCTCGCGGAGACGACGGGCGCCCCGATCGTCGGGCTGTGCGACGGCGCGGGCGCGCGCATCCAGGAGGGGGTGACGGCGCTGGCGGGCTACGGCGGGATATTCCAGCGCAACGTCCGCGCCTCCGGGGTGATCCCGCAGATCAGCGTGGTGGTCGGCCCCTGCGCCGGGGGCGCGGCCTACTCCCCCGCGCTCACCGACTTCGTCTTCATGGTGCGCGGGGTGGCGCAGATGTTCATCACCGGCCCCGACGTGGTCCAGACGGTGACCGGAGAGAGCGTCACCCACGAGGAGCTCGGCGGCGCCGACGTGCACGCGCGCTCCGGCGTCGGCTCCTTCGTCTACGACGACGAGGAGACCTGCCTGGCGGACGTCAGGTACCTGCTGTCGCTGCTGCCGTCCAACAACCGGGAGTCCGCGCCCGTCCTCGCGCCCGCCGACCCGCCGGACCGGCGGGTGGAACGGCTGCTCGACCTGGTCCCGGTCGAGACCGGCCGCGCCTACGACATGCGGGCGGTGATCGAGGAGATCGTGGACGACGGCGAGATGCTGGAGCTGCACGAGCAGTGGGCGCCGAACGTCGTGTGCGCGCTGGTCAGGCTGGACGGGCAGGTCACCGGCATCGTCGCCAACCAGCCCGCCAGCCTCGCCGGGGTGCTCGACATCGACGCCTCGGAGAAGGCCGCCAGATTCGTCCAGTTCTGCGACGCCTTCAACATCCCGCTGGTGACGATGGTCGACACCCCGGGTTTCCTGCCCGGGACGGACCAGGAGCACGGCGGCGTCATCAGGCACGGCGCCAAGCTGCTCTACGCCTACTGCAACGCCACGGTCCCCCGCGTCCAGCTCGTCCTGCGCAAGGCGTACGGCGGCGCCTACATCGTGATGGACTCGCGCTCCATCGGGGCCGACCTGTCGCTGGCGTGGCCGACCAACGAGATCGCGGTGATGGGCGCCGAGGGCGCCGCGAACGTCATCTTCAGGCGGGAGATCGCCGCGGCCGAGGACCCGAAGGCGGTCTTCGACCTGCGGACCGAGCAGTACCGCCAGGAGCTGATGCACCCCTACCACGCGGCGGAACGCGGCCTCGTCGACGACGTCATCGACCCGGCCGACACCCGCTCCGCGCTGATCGGCGCCCTGGCGATGCTGCGCGGCAAGCACCGGGTACTGCCCTCGCGCAAGCACGGAAACCAGCCACAGTGACAGCGACGATGACAGCGACGCCGATCCTGGTCGTCCGGGGCGAGGCGGGAGCCGAGGAGCTCGCCGCTCTCGCCGTCGTGCTGCTCGCGCTGGGCAGGCGGGGCACACCCGGCGCCACACCACCCGGCGAGGGCGCCTCACGGCCCGTCCCATGGTCGGAGGGGCTGGACGGCTACCGTCCGCCCGGCTCCTGGGCCTCCGGTGAGCACCCCTCCTGGGCGGGGCTTCCCCGGGAGTCCCGCCACCCGTAGGACCGAACCGTGGACGGCCCCGCCGAAGACACGCGGCGTGGACGGCCCGGCCGCGCCGTTCACAGGACCGGATCGCGGGCGGGCCCCGCCGAAGACACGCGGCGTGCCGTTCACAGGACCGAGTCGCGGCCGTGTGGCAGCTCCCAGTCCGCCTCGACCGGTTCGACCTCGATCCGCGCCGGACCCGGCCTGCGGATCGAGGAGCGGTCCCTGCGGAAGGTCCCGAAGTCCGTGGTGTCGCGGAAGGCGGGCCGCTGGTACAGGTCGCGGGCGTAGGCCCACAGGTTCGGGAAGTCGCTCAGGCTCCGTTCGCTGATCTTCCCGAGCGGGTTGTCGAGGAGGTCGAAGCGGGCCAGGGTCGGCCACAGCCAGACGTCGGACTCGGTGATCGTGTCCCCGAACAGGAACCGGCGGGTGGCCAGGCGCCTCTCCATCCGGTCGAGGACGGCGACGACACGCCCGCGCGCCGCCTCGTACCCCTTCTGGGTGGTGGTCATCGCCACCTCCCAGGCGCCGCCGTTGAGGTCGGCGTGCAGGTAGGCGTTGAGCCTGTCGATCTCCGCGCGCAGCTCGGGCGGGTAGAGCCGGACCTCCGGGTCGCCCCACTCCTCGAACTGGGTGCCGAGGTCGACGGTGATGGCGGCGTAGTCGTTGCTGACGAGGCCGCCGGTCACCCGGTCCCACAGCGCGGGCACCGAGACCGGGCCGTCGTAGCCGGGCACGGTCGCCTCGTAGGCCTGCCTGAGACGGCCGAAGCCGTTCACCGGGTCGGGGCCGCGCCGGGGGCCGAAGGTCCACCCCTCGGCGCCGAGGTCGTCCTCGACGTAGGACAGCGTGACGACCTCCCGCAGGCCCTTGAGGTCGCGCACGATGGCCGTCCGCTGCGCCCAGGGACACGACCAGGCCAGATAGAGGTGGTAGCGGCCGGGCTCCGCGGGGTAACCGCTTGAGCCGTCGGCGGTGACACGTCCCTTCAGCGCGGAACCGTTCACTGGATTGCCTCCGTCGTTGGTCGGGGCCGGGCGGCCGGGACGAGGTGGGCCGTACCCGCCTGTTCGGACGGCCGGTCGAGTCTGGGGATCGCGGCCAGCAGTTCGCGGGTGTAGTCGGCCCGGGGCGCGGTGAAGATCTGGCCGACGTCGCCGGTCTCGACGACGCGGCCCTCCTTGAGCACCACGACCCGGTCGCTGACGTGGTGGACGACGCCCAGGTGGTGGGAGACGAACAGGTAGGCCATCCCCAGCTCCGCCTGCAGGTCGGCCAGCAGGTCGAGCACCTGCGCCTGCACCGAGACGTCCAGGGCGGAGACCGGCTCGTCGCAGACCAGCACCCGGGGCCGCGGGGCCAGGGCGCGGGCGATGGCGACCCGCTGCCGCTGGCCTCCCGACAGCTGCCGGGGGCGGCGTTCCAGCACGCCGCCGTCGAGCCCGACCTGGTCGAGCAGCAGCAGGGCCTGGTCGCGGCGTTCCGCGCGGGGCACCCCGCCGACCATGAGCGCCTCGTCGAGGATGCGCCTGACGTTGAAGCGGGGGTCGAAGGAGCTGAGCGGGTCCTGGTAGACCACCTGGACGTGACGGCGGGCCTCGCGGCGCTGCCGTGCCGTCATCTCCCCCCAGGTCCTGCCCTCGACCAGTGCCTGCCCGCCGTCGGATTCGAGGAGGCCGAGCACCAGTCTGGCGACGGTCGTCTTGCCCGACCCCGACTCGCCGACCAGTCCGAGCGTCTCACCCGCGCGCAGCTCGAAGGAGACCTCGTCGACGGCACGCCGCCCACGGAAGTCCTTGACCAGGCCGCGCGCCTCGATCACCACCTCCCCCGGGGCACGGCGCGGCTCGGGCCGTACGTGCCCGGACGTCGCCGACAGGCGGGTGCCCCTGCTGTGCTCTCCCGGGATGGCGGCCAGCAGCGCCCGGGTGTAGGGGTGGGACGGGGCGGTGAGGACCCGGCCGGTCGGCCCCTCCTCGACCACCGTCCCGTCCTTCATGACCAGCACCCGGTCGGCCAGCCGCGCGACGACCGCCAGGTCGTGGCTGATCAGCAGCAGCGCGGTGCCCGCCCGCCGCCGTTCGTCGAGCAGCCGCAGGATCTGCGCCTGCACGGTCACGTCGAGCGCGGTCGTCGGCTCATCGGCGATGAGCAGCTCGGGGTCGCAGGCGATGGCCGAGGCGATCAGCGCCCGCTGGCGCAGGCCGCCGGACAGCTCGTGCGGGTACTGCCCGGCCCGCAGTTCGGGCTCGGGCACCCCGACCTCGCGCAGCAGCTCGATGACGCGTCCGTCGATCTCGGCGCGCGGCACCGCGCGGTGCAGCCTGAGCGTCTCGGCGATCTCCCTGCCGACCGGCCGCAGCGGGTCGAGGGAGACCAGCGCGTCCTGCAGGACGTAGCCGATCCCGGTGCCGCGCACCTGACGCCACTGCCGTTCGCCGAACGCCAGGGCGTCCTGCCCGCCGACGCGCAGCCGGGCGGCGCCGACCGTGGCGCCCTCTCCGGTGAGCCCGATGAGGCTGCGGGCGGTGACGCTCTTGCCCGAGCCGGACTCCCCGACGATCGCCACGCACTCGCCGGGGCTCACCGCCAGGGACACTCCCCGTACGGCCTCGATCGCCCCGAAGGACACGGTCAGGTCCTCGACCTCGACCAGCGGGTCACCGTTCATCGGTCCCTCCCCTCAAGGCGCCGCTGCAGGGCGCGTCCGACGACCGTGATCGACAGCACGGTGAGCGTGACGGCCGCGCCGGGGAAGACCGCGACCCACCACGCGACCGAGAAGTAGTCCCGCCCGCCGGCCAGCATCGCCCCCCACTCGGGGGCAGGCGGCCTGGCGCCAAGCCCGAGGAAGCTGAGCGAGGAGGCCGCGACCAGCGCGGTGCCGACCTCGATGGTGGCCAGTACCAGCAGCGGGGCGAAGGCGTTGGGCAGGATGTGACGCAGGACGATCCGGCTGCGGGTGAGGCCGAGCGAGGTCGCGGCCTCCACGTGGCCCGAGCGGCGGATCACCATCGTCTGCACCCTGACCAGCCGGGCGTAGCTGGGCATCGTGTACAGCGCGATGGCGTAGATCGAGTTGAGGGTGCCGGGGCCGGTGATCGTCAGGACGAGCAGGGCCAGCAGCAGGGTGGGCAGCGACAGCGTCACGTCCGTCAGCCGCATGATGATCTCGTCGGCGACCCGCCCGCCGAGCGCGGCCAGCAGCCCGAGCAGGGTGCCCGCGCCCACCGCGAGCACCGTGGCGCCGACCCCGGCCAGCAGTGACTGGCGGGCGCCGTACACGATGCGGGTGAAGACGTCCCTGCCGATGGCGTCGGTGCCGAACGGGTGACCCTCCCCCGGGGGTTGCAGCGCCATCAGCGCGTCCGACTCGTGGGGGGCGCCGTCGGTGAGCAGGCCGGGCGCCACGGCGGCCAGGACGATCAGGGAGAGCGCGATGCCCGCGGCCCAGACGCCCGGCCGGACGCCGGGTCGTTCACGGGTCGCGGCCCGCAGGGTGACGGCCGTCATGTGGCCTCCCTCAGCCTGGGGTCGATGACCAGGTAGAGCAGGTCGATCAGGGCGTTGACGACGACGTAGACGGTCGCGGTGAGCAGCGTGACGCCCATCACGACCGGCAGGTCCTTGCCGGTGACGGCGCCGAGCATGAGCGTGCCGAGTCCCTGTCTGGAGAAGACCTGCTCGATCACGACCATGGCGCCGAGCAGCAGCCCGAACAGCCATCCGGCCAGGGTGACGACCGGCAGCAGGGCGTGTCTGAGGGCGTGCCTGAGCCGTACGGCGGCGTCGGACATGCCGCGGGCGCGGGCGGTCAGCACGAACGGCTCGTCCAGCGCCCGTTCCAGTCCCTCCCGCATGACCTGGGCCAGCAGGGCCGTCACGGGCAGGGCCATGGAGATCGCGGGCAGGACCAGCCCCGCGAGGCCGTCACCGCCCGCCGCGGGGAACCAGCCGAGTTGGAAGGAGAAGACCGTCAGCAGCAGGATGCCCACCCAGAAGATCGGCACGGAGGTGCCGACGAGTTCGGCGCCGGAGGAGACCCCGCGGATCCAGCGGGAGCGCTTGGCGGTCAGCAGCGCCAGCACCGTCGCCAGCACCAGCGCCAGCCCCATCCCGGCGGCGGTGAGCTGGAGCGAGGCGCCCAGCTGCGACCAGATGGCCGTGCCGACCGACTCGTTGAGCTGGTAGGAGTGGCCGAGGTCGCCCCTGACGACCATGCCGAGGTAGGAGAGGTACTGCGTCAGGACGGGCCTGTCGAGCCCGTAGTCGGCGATGATCTGCGCCTTGACCTGCGGGGAGACGATCGAGGTTCCCACCAGTGCGTCGGCCACGCTGCCCGGGGTGAGCTGGAGGGCCGCGAAGGAGACCGTGGCCGCCCCCCAGATCACCAGGAGTGAGGTGGCCAGCCTGACCAACGCCGCGCGCAGGCGGCGCCGGTGGCGGAGGCCGGGGACGGTCCCGCTCATCGCGCGGCGACCCAGGCGTCGTAGAAGCTCGGGTAGGCCTGCGCCTCCCAGGTGACGCCGTGCACCCTCCTGGCGGCGCCGAGCACGTAGTTGAAGGTGTAGACGGGGAAGACCGCGGCGTCCTCGACGACCTTGCGCTGCACCTTGGCGTACAGCTCGGCGCGCTTGGCCGGGTCGACGGTGTCGAGGGTCTGGTCGAGCCAGGCGTCGACGTCCTTGTTCGAGTAGCGGGAGGCGTTGGCCCCCGAGCCGCCCTGGTCGTTGGGGATGTTGGCGGAGGCGAACAGGTCGCGCAGGGCGTCGGCGTCCACCCGCTGCCAGCTGTAGTCGGACAGGTCGTAGTCGCCCCGCAGGGCGATGGGCGCGTAGTTGCTCGGGGTGACGTCGAGGAACTGGACGTCGATGCCCGCCTTCCTGGCCTCGGCCTGCACCTGCTCGGACAGTACGGCGCGCTGCTCGCGGGCGATCATCTTGACGAACATCCACCGGACGGTCAGCCGTTCGCCGTTCTTCGTCCGGTAGCCCTGGGCGTCGCGGGCGGTCCACCCGGCCTCGTCGAGCAGCTTCGCCGCCGCCTGCGGGTCGTATCCACCGAGTTGTTCGGTGCCGGGGTCGTAGCCGAAGGTGCTGGGCGCGATGGGGCTCGCGGCGGGCTGGAAGACGCCGAAGTAGAGCTTGCCGATGATCGTCTTGAGGTCGATCGCCGCGCGGAAGGCCTGCCGTACGCGGACGTCGGAGAAGACGCCCCTGGCGGTGTTCGGGTAGTAGTTGTAGTTGCCGCCGGGGGCCTGACGGGTCTCAAGCCAGAGTCTGGAGTCGGCCTTGACCTGGCTGACGTTGACCGGGGGGACGCTTCCGATGGCGTCGACCTGGCCGCTGGTCAGCGCGCCGACCCGGACGGAGTCCTCCCGCAGGACCTTGAACTCCAGTTTGTCGAGGTAGGCGGGGCCGGTGTGCGCGGTGCCCCGCGGCGGCCAGGCGTACTTCGGGTTGCGGTGGTAGGTGATGCCCTGACGCGGGGTGAAGGCGTCGATCACGAACGGCCCCGAGCCCACGACCTTCCTGGCCAGGGCGTCGGCGCCGAGCTTCAACGAGGCGGGCGACTGGATGCCGAGGTAGGGGGTGGACAGGGCCGACAGCAGCGGGGAGTGCGGCCGGGAGAGGTCGACGCGCACCGTGTGCGGGCCGATCACCTCGGTCCCCTTGTAGGGGGTGATGAGCCCGGCGGCGAGTTCGGACTTGGTCTTCGGGTCGACGACGTGGTCGAGGTTGGCCTTCACCGCCGCGGCGTCGAACGGCGTGCCGTCGCTGAAGGTGACGTCCTTGCGGAGTTCGAAGGTGTAGCTCTTCCCGTCCGGCGAGACCTGCCATGACGTCGCCAGCCAGGGGTGCACCCCGCCCTTGGGGTCCAGGGAGACCAGGGAGTCGAGCACGGGCCGAGTGAAAACGGCGGTTATGTCGGAGGGGCTCGCGTGCGGGTCGAGATTACTCGGTTCGGTATTGACCGCGTAGCGAAGAATTCCCCCGCTGACCGGTTTGGTGGATTTCGTGTCGCTTTCAGCGGCGGCGCCGCATGAGGAGAGGGCAAGGGCGGTGATGAGCAGCAACGCGGGAGGCGCGAATCTGCCGGTCAAGTACACTCCGTCAGCACCTTTACGGGTAGTGCGTGCCAGGAACCGGCCCGGGGCCGGCCGTCCATATTACATATCTTCCTGGTAGGAAATGTAGCCTTCTTTTCATGACATGTCAGGCGCTTCGGCGCGATGTTCTACTAATTCGGGCTTCTCCGATTTATCCGACTGCTCTGACCCATGGGCGTCCGCGGGCCGTACACCGCGCAGCAGCAGGACCACCGCGACCGCGAGCCCGAAGACGGTGACCATGCCGATGCCCGCCGCGAGCCGCAGCCCGTGGGTGAACGCCTGCCCCGCGGCCAGGCGCAGGCTCTCGCCCAGCTCACCGGGCAGCCGCGCCGCGGCGGAGAAGGCCGCCCCCACCGTGTCGTGGGCCGCGGCGACGGCCTGCGGGGGCAGGCCCCGGGGCAGGTTCCCGGCCACCTCTCCCCGGTAGACGGCCATCCCGGCGCTGCCGATGGCCGCGATGCCCAGGGCGAGACCCAGGTCGGAGCCGGTCTCCGAGATCGCCGAGGCCGCCCCCGCCTGCCGTACGGGGACCGAGCCGAGCACCAGGTCGCTGCCCAGCGCGAGCGTCGGCCCGAACCCCAGCGAGGTCATCACGGTGGCCGCGACCACGATCCCGACCCCGGCGTCCGCGCTGACCTGTGTCAGCACCCCCATGCCCAGGGCCGAGAGGGCCAGCCCGAACGCCATGAGGTAGGCCCTGGGGATCCGGCGGGCGAGCACCGGGGCGAGCATGGTGCCGGTGATGCTCGCCACCGCGCTGGGCACGACCACCAGGCCCGCCCGCAGCGGCGACAGCCCGAGCACCGTCTGCAGGTACTGGCTGATGAAGAACTGCATGCCGGCGGAGGCCGCGATGGCCAGGGCGGTCGTGCCCAGCGAGGCGGTGAAGGCCCGGTTGGCGAACAGCCTGGTGTCCAGCAGCGGGTCGCGCAGCACCCGCTGCCGCCGGACGAAGACCACGCCGACGGCCACCCCGGCGACCGTGACGGCCACGGCGGGCAGGCTCACCCCGGCCGCGGCGATCCGCTTGAGCCCGTAGACCACGGCCAGCACGGTCGCCAGCAGCAGCCCGGCGCTGAGGAAGTCCAGCGGTCCCGGCTCCGGGTCGCGCTGCTCGGGCAGCAGGATCGGGCCGAGCACGACCAGCAGCACGGCCACCGGTACGGCCAGCAGGAACACCGACCCCCACCAGAACCGTTCCAGCAGCGCCCCGCCGACGACCGGGCCGAGCACGGCGCCCGCGGTGAAGCTAGAGATCCAGACACTGACCGCGACCGCGCGCTGACGCGGGTCCTCGAAGATGGTGCGGATCAGCGACATCGTCGAGGGCATCAGGGTCGCCGCGGTGACGCCCATCAGCGCCCGCGCCAGGATCAGCAGCTCGGCGTTCGGGGCGAGGGCGGCGAACGCGCTGGACAGGCCGAACGCGCCCGCCCCCCAGATGAGCAGCCTGCGGCGGCCGATGCGGTCGCCCACGTTGCCCATCGTGATCAGGAATCCGGAGATCACGAACCCGTAGACGTCGATGATCCACAGCAGCTGCGTGCTGTCGGGCCGCAGGTCGGCGCTCAGTTTGGGCACGGCCAGGTTCAGCACGGTCATGCTGATCGCGATCACGACCGTCGGCAGTGCCAGCACCGCCAGGCCGAGCCAGTCGCGCGTGGTTGCGCGCGCCGGTGCAGCGGCGACCATCGGTTGATCCCTTCGTCGAGTTCGTCCGGAAGGCCGCCGCGCCGCGACGGTCCGCGTGGGATGGGGGCGGTCCTCACGCCCCCGGGTTCACAGCCCGATCGTGTCGGCCAGCAGGTCGACCTGGGCGGGGTCGGGGTCGTTGCCCGCGAAGATCAGCTCGTCGACGCCGATCTCGGCGAACCCGGCGACCGCCGTCGTGATCTGCTCGGGCGTGGTGAGCGCCGCCGAGGCGCCGTAGGAGGCGTACTCCTCGCCGGCGAAGGCGTAGTAGGGCTCGATGGCGGCCGAGACCGCCCGGCGGGCGTCCGGTCCCAGGGCGAACATCACGGTCGCGACCACCCTCGGGGCGCCCGGCCTGCCCGCGTCCGCCCAGGCCTTGGCCAGGCCGGGGGTGAACTCCCGCACCCCCTCGACCGTCGCGTCGCCGGCGATCCACCCGGTGCCCCGGGTGGCGATGCGCCGCAGGGCCGCCTCCGAGTGCCCGCCGAACAGCAGCGGGATCCCGCCGTCCGTCGCGGCGCGGGGGCCGACCGGGTCCTCTCCCCGGGAGACCCCGGCCAGCCGGTCGAGCAGCCGGTCGAACTGCCGTCCCCGGGTGGCGTAGTCGACGCCGCCCTCGGTGAAGTCGTCGTCCCGCAGCCCGGGGGCGAGGCCGAGCTGGAGCCTGCCGGGACCGGCGAGCTGGTCGAGGGTGGTCACGGCCTTGGCGAACAGCGCGTGGTTGGCCCGCAGCGGCGCCAGCAGCACGCTGGTGAGCAGCCGGATGCGGGAGGTGGCCCCGGCCGCGGCGGCCAGCGTGATCAGGGGTTCGGGCGTCGTCCAGACCAGGCGGTCGCTGACGGAGAGCGTGGAGAAGCCGCGTTCCTCCGCCCGGCGCGCCCAGTCGACCAGGGCCCGGCCCTGTGTCCAGGGGGCGTGCCCGGGAAGCCCGATACCGATGTCCATGCGGGTGTGATTCCTCTCGTGCTGTCGTGTCGGTGAGGTGTCGAACCCGTCAGTCGCCCGCGACGGGCGCCGGGCGCAGCGCGTCCTGGAGCAGGCGGGTCAGGTCGGCGGGAGGCTGGATGCCGCTGACGGGCGGCCTGCCGTCGATGATGAGCATCGGCACGCCGTTGACGCCCCGCTCCTTCGCCCTGCGCTCGTCGGCGCGGACGTCCTTGGCGTAGGCGTCGCCGTCGAGCAGCGCGCGGACCTGCCCGGCGTCGAGACCGGCCTCGACGCCGACGCGCTCCAGGACCTCGGGGTCGCTGACGTTGCCGCCCTCGCAGAGGTAGGCGCGCAGCAGCCGCTCCATCACCTGGTCGGCCAGGCCGTGGTCGGCGGCCAGGTGACGCAGCCGGTGGGCGTCGAAGGTGTTGACGGGCCTGGCGAGGGTGAGGTCGATGGCCACGCCCTCCGCCCGGCCGAGGGTGTGGATCAGCTCGACCCTGGCGCTGCCCTGCTCGCCCCACCAGTCGCCCATCGCCTCGGCCGCCGTCCTGCCGGGAGTACGGCCCTCCTCCGGCGACAGCTCGTAGCTGCGCCAGACGATCTCAAGCCGCTCCCTGCCCTCCGTCCCGGCCAGGGCCGTCTCAAGACGCCTTTTGCCGATGTAGCTCCACGGGCACAACACGTCGGCGTAGACCTCGACGGTCCTGGTCTGGTTATCGGTAGACATGGGGAATCCTCCCGTCCCGCGGCCAGTGCGCGGCGAACTCGGAAAACGGGTTTCGACGCCTTCGATGCTGCAACCTCAAGCACGCTAGAGGTCAAGCCGGGAAGTGATTGTCGGCGTTTCGGCCAACCCTTAGGACGACCCTCCCGATATGGCGACGGCCCTCGATGATCTCGTGTGCCCTGGCCACCTGCCGGAGAGGGAGGACGGCGTGGACGACATCTTTGACGCTGCCGTCCCTGAGATGGTCCACCAGCAATTTGTGGTCCGTCCGATAACGATCGGGACGGGCGGCCCGCCAGGCGGAAAGGGCAAATCCCGTCACATATTTAATCCCTATCAACTCCATGGGCGATATGTGAGGAATATCCAATCCACCGTGCGATGACCCGTAGAACACCAGTCGTCCGAACGGCGCCAGCAGACCGATCCCCTGCCGGAGCACCTGCCCCCCGACGCTGTCGAGGACGACGTCCACCCCGGCGCCGCCCGTCGCCTCCCGCACCCGCTCCGCCCAGTCGTCCTCGCCGTAGTCCACGACCAGGTCGGCGCCCAGATCCCGGACGAAGTCGCGCTTGGCCGCCGAACCCGCCGTCGCGATCACCTGCCCCGCCCCCGCCAGTACGGCCAACTGCACGGCCAGGTGACCGATGCCGCCGGAGGCCGCGTGGACCAGCACCCGCTCCCCCGGCCGCAGGTCGGCCACGCCGAGCGTGCCCATCGCGATCGGCCCCGAGCCGGGCAGTACGGTCGCCCGCACGGCGTCCAGGTCCTCCGGCACCGACACGAGCGAGGCGGCGTCGAGCACCGCGTACTCGGCGTAGGCGCCGTGCAGCGTGTAGGCGCCCACCCGGTCGCCGGGCCGTACGTCCTCGACGCCGGGGCCGGTCTCGACGACCACGCCGACGACGTCGCCGCCGAGCACGATGGGGAACGTCGGCCGCCACATCGGGGCGGGGAAGAGGTCACGCCGCATCTGGGTCTGCGCGAACCCCACGCTGACGGCCTCGACCTCGACCAGCACCTGCCCGGGTCCCGGCCTCGGCACCGGGACCTCCTCGGGGCGCAGCACCTCGGGCGGGCCGTACTCGTGGACGCGGACGGCGAGCATCGTCCCCTCAGCCGGCATGGGGCCGCCGTCCGCGTCCCTCACGCAGGGTGCTCGCCAGCCATTCGAGCTCCCGCAGGATCTCCTTGGCCGTCGAGGCGTAGCCCTCGGGGTCCTTGGGCCTGCCGTCCTCGCCGAAGACCTCCCTGGGGAACTGGAAGGTGAGCACCTCGCGCACCGTGACCGCCTCAAGGGCGGCCAGGATCTGCCGGGTGTGCTCGGCCGCCCGTATGCCCCCCGAACGCCCGCCGTAGGAGACCAGCGCGACCGGCTTGGCCCGCCACTCGGCGTCGCTCCAGTCCAGCGCGTTCTTCAGCGAGGCGGGCAGGCTGTGGTTGTACTCGGGGGTGACCACGACGAAGGCGTCGGCGGCGGCGAGCCGCCCGGAGAGCCGGGCCGCGACGGCCGCGACCTCGGGGGCCGGGTCGCTCCCGAAGGCGGGCAGCACGACCGGCAACGGCAGCTCCGCCAGATCGACGACGTCCGTGGTGAACCGCCCGTACTGGGCGACCTGCTCGGCGAACCAGCTCGCCACGGTCGGCCCGAAACGGCCCTCACGCACGCTTCCCACGACCAGGGCCAGGTGCAGGGGTGTCTGTGTCATCGGGACTCCTATCGGGAGGTGTGGACCAGCCGCTCGACGGCGGCCAGCGCCTGGGAGGGGCCGGGAAGCAGGGACATCTCGTGGGCGACGTCGCGGGCGCGCTGCCGGTAGGAGGGGGTGCCCAGCACCTCCCGGCAGGCCTCGGCCACGTTCTCCGGGGAGTCGTCCTCGGGAGGCAGCATCCTGGCGGCGCCGTAGTCGGTGAGCCTTCTGGTGAAGCCGAGCGCGTAGGGCAGGTAGGGGATGAGCAGCTGGGGCACTCCGTAGTGCATGTTCCCCAGGACCGTGGTGCCTCCGGCGTGGCTGACCACCAGGTCGCAGGTCGGGGCCACCACGTCCAGCGGCAGCCAGCCGGCCCTGACGTTGTCCGGCAGGGGCCGCAGCGCCTCCGCCACGTCGGCGGGCGCCGCGACCAGCAGCTCCACGTCCAGCGCGCCCACCTTGGCGACCAGGCCGCTGAGGATCTCGAAGTCGCGGTCCGGGGTGACCCGGCTGCCCGCGGAGACCAGCACCCGGGGCCTGTCCCCCTTGGTGTACATCCAGGACTCGACGCGGCCCTTGGTGGAGTAGGGGATGTATCTCATGATCTGGGCGGGCGGCGCGTCCGCCTCCCTGAGGCTGGGCGGGCAGATGTCGACGAACAGATCGGAACGCGGCATCTCGTGGAAGCCGAGCCGCTTCAGCCAGGGCCCCAGCTCCGCGGCGGCGGCCAGGTCGATCGTGCGGGGCTCGCCCATGTCGACCGCCTGCTTGACGTACGGCACGCCCGCGTGGCGGGCGACCAGCGGCGCGGCGAAGACCAGCGTGCCCCCGACCACCACGTCGGGGCGCCAGCGGTCGGCGAAGTCGAGCAGCCCCTCAAGGCACCAGCCGGCGTAGCGCCCGAAGCAGCGCCCGTTGAAGATGTAGCGCTCGTGCAGGTCGGTCGGGATCGGACGGCGCTCGCCGTCGTCGTACAGCAGGGTGTCCAGCATTTTGCGCGAGGTGACCGCGACGGCCGTCAGCCCGGCCGAGGTGATGGTCGGCACCACGTTCTCCGGGGCCGCCATCACCACCTCGTGCCCGGCGTTACGCGCCGCCTGGGCCAGCGGGATGATCGAGAAGATCACCCCGGACGTCCCCCCGGCCACGAACAGAACTCTCACGCCACGACCTCCTCGGTCAGCAGGGGAACGAGGTCGGCGGGCAGCGGCATCTCGTGGATCTCGGCGCGCAGCCGGTGCGCCGCCTGCCCGTAGGCGGGATCGGCCAGCACCTCCCGGCAGGCCGCGACGACCTCCCCCGTCTCCACCGGAGCCCCCGGGACCGCCGACTCTCCGACCTGCCTGGCCGCCCCGAGACGCGCCAGCCTGCCGGCGTGCTCGTCGAGGCCGGGGTCGCCGGGCAGCAGGACCTGCGCCGCCGCCCGCGCCAGGCAGGTCAGGACAACGTCCGGGCGCCCCCGGTGGACCACGACGTCCCCGGGCCGTACGGCGACGCCGAGCGGGACCCGGCCTGCGCGCACGCCGGGCGGCACCGGCCCCTCCTCCTGGCCGGTCACCACGATCTCGGCCTCCAGCTCCCGCAGCCCCTCCAGCAGGTCCGGCCGCGTCTCACCGTGGTCGTGCACCAGGACACGCGGCCTGTCCTGTCCCGGGTGGACCCACGGCGGCAGGGCGCTCTGCGTCTCGTAGGGGATGTGCCGCAGCGGCAGGGCGGGGGCCGCGTCGGGGGCACGCAGGCTGGGCGGCGCCACGCTGACCGAGCGCCACGGCGCGGGAAGCTCGTACAGGCCGAGTTTCTCCAGCTCCGGTCCCAGCTCGGCGACGGCCGCCAGCATGTGGACGACCGGCTCCGCCAGATCGGTCGCGAACCGGACGTACGGCACACCGCCGTCGTGCGCGGCCAGCGGCGCCGCGTAGGCCGTGGCGACCCCGACCACCCGGTCGGGACGCCAGTCCCGCACCAGGGCCAGCAGCCCGTCCAGGCCGTCGGCGGCGAAGCGGCCGAACACCCGGCCCACGGCCAGGTCGTGTTCGTGTCCCGGCTCGGGAAGCTCGACGGTCCGCCCCCCGCGGTCCACGAGGAAGTCGGACAGCGTCCTCGACGAGATCGCGACCCCGGGCAGGCCCGCGGCGGCGACGACGGGAAGGACGTCCTCGTGACCCGCGACGAAGACCTCGTGCCCGCCGAGCCGTACGGCCTGGGCCAGCGGGACGAGTGGATAGCAGGCCCCGGCCGTGTGGCCCGCCACGAAGAGAACTCTCATGCGCACGTCCCCGGTTTCTGTCGAGGGTTTGGTCAGGCGTGACAGGCGGGCAGGCCGCCGTTGAACTCGACGATCTCCCCGAACACGGCGGGCACGTCCAGCGGCAGGCCCGGCTCACCGCCCGGTTCGCCGAGTTCGAGCAGTGCCCGGTGCAGGTTGCCCACGAGCCGCTCGGGGTCGAGCAGCCCGCCGTACTCGCCGAGGGAGCACTCGCGGGCCGTGCCGAGGGCGTCAAGCCCGCGCCGTGCCCCGTCGGCCGCGACCCGCAGCAGCCAGCGCAGGTAGGCCTCGGTCTCGTCGAAGGCGTGCGGCCCGGCGACGGGGCCGTGGCCGCCGACGACGACCTCGGGGCGCAGCTCCCGCAGCAGGTCCAGGGTGGCCAGCGTCCCGCTGACCGTCCCCATCATCACGAACGGCGTACAGCCCGGCATGACGATGTCCCCGGCGAACAGGACGCGTTCCTCCGGCAGCCAGACCACGGTGTCGTGCCGGGTGTGCGCGGGACCCGCCGAGATGAGTTCGATCCGCCTGCCGCCCGCGTGCACCGTCAGCCGGTCGGTGTAGGTGACGCCGGGCGGCACGACCCCGACGTCCCCCCACTCCACGTCGGGCCACAGCCCGGTCAGCGCGAGCCCGGTCTCGGCGATCTCCTCGCGCGTGCCCGCGTGGCTCACCACGGTCGCCTCGGGGCCGAAGACCGCGTTGCCGAAGACGTGGTCGCCGTGGAAATGGGTGTTGACCACGAGCCTGCGCTCTCCCCCGGCGACCCCGTCGACGGCGTCCCGCAGCGCCAGGGCCCGGCGTTCGGTGGCCGCGGTGTCCACGACCACGGCCCCGTCGGGCGTGGTGATCACTCCGGCGTTGTTGAGGCACCAGCCCCCGTCCGGCTGGAGGTAGGCGTGGACGCCCTCGGCCACCTCGACCAGCTCAGGCGCGACCATGAGACGTTCCCCTTTCTGTGGTCGTTCCTGTGGCCGGTCACCCCGCCGACGGCAGGGCGGACCGGCTCACGAACGCGCCCGCCACGGCGGGCAGCTGCAGCCCGGCGTGACCCGCGCCGGTGGTCACGTCGCGCCAGTGCCGTTGCAGCGGCTCGCTCTCCGACTGGCCCCTGCTCCCCGAACTGCGCAGCAGCCGGTCGGCGGCGGTCGCGAGCAGGTCGGCCGCCAGCGCGCAGTCACGCCCGTTGCGCGCGGTGAGCAGGGCGTCGACGGGCGCCTGGTCGGCGACCTCGGCGACCCGCCGCAGCAGCAGGGCCGCCGCGTCCACCTCGCCGTCCGCGCGGGCCAGGGTCAGCTCGTAGGAGCCCCTGCCGACCCCACCGGAGATCGCCCCGGCGGGCGCGAGCAGCTTGTCGCGCACCAGCTCCGACCAGCGCCGCAGCGCGCCGCGCGCGGCGCCGAGCAGCGGGGCGGTCAGGGTGAGCCCGTTGCCCGCCTTCATCGGCACCCGGTGGCAGACGGCCCGCGCGTCGGGGGCCTCACCGGCGAGCAGGTCGTCGAGCGCGACCGAACGGGCCTCGGGGACCTCGGTCTCGTCGAGGATCAGGGTGTTGCTCCCGGTCGCCCGCATGCCGCTGTTGAACCAGGTGTCGGCGACGCCGTACGCGGCGCGGGGGACCGCGAAGAACCTGGCCCCCCGCTCCGTTCTCGCGCACAGCAGCGCCCAGTCCGAGTGGGCGATCCCGCTGACGTACGGCCACTGGCCGCGTACCCGCCAGCCGCCGGAGACCCGCTCGGCCGTACCGGCCTGGACGAGGCCCCCCACGATCACGGCGTGGGGGCCCTCGGCCCAGACCTCCCGCCGCCCCTCCTCGGGGAGGTAGGCGGCCAGTCTGCCGGTGCCCGCCGTCAGGGACGCGAACCAGGCGGCGGACGCACAGCCCTCCCCCACCTGTGTCACGGCGGACAGCAACTCGGCGAAGCCTCCCGCCGCGCCGCCGTACCCGGCGGGCACGAAGTGCCTGACGAAGCCCGCGTGGACGATCGCCTCGACCACGTCGGGGGTGAGCTGTCTGTTCGCCTCGGCCTCCGCGGCACGCTTGGCGGCCACGGCGGCGGTCTCCCTGACGGCGTCAGGGGACAGGGAGGCGGGGGTGGCTTCCGGCATGTCGGATCACCCGATGGTGGTCGTGGTGAAGGTCACGGGGCTCGCCGGGTCCACGTAGTTCTCGAACGGGTCCCACTGACCGCTGACGGTCTGCTCGCGGTACCAGTAGAAGGCCGGGTCGGCGAAGCTGGAACCGCCGGGCGAGGTCGTGACCGTGCCCGTGGCACCCGCCCGGACCTTGACCACCAGGTCGGGCACGTCGAACTCGACCCCGCCCTGGAAGGTGCCGTTGCTGCGCAGGACCAGGTCGGAGCCGTTCCGCTCGACCCAGAAGTGGGCGCCGCCGAGGTTGCTGCCCCCTTCGAGGCGGTAGCGCAGGACGGTGGCGTCGCCGGAGACCCGGTAGGCGATCCGCAGGTCGGTCAGCGTCTTGTTGTGCGCGGGCACCGCGAAGATCGGCGCCGAGTCGAACCTGACACGGAAGTCGCCGCCGGGCTCGACCGTCGCGGGGGCGGTCACGGTGTAGTCGCGGGTGTAGCCCTCGATGGGGGTCCACACGCCGTCGATGCGGGTCCGCGAGATGTACGGAACCGTCACCGTCGCGGTGGTCCGCACGGCCCCCGTCGCTGTCCCCGTCGCCCCCGTCGTCGTGGTCTGCCGGGCCTCGGCCGGGGCGGTCAGGCCGGTCAGGGCCACGGCGGCGAGGCAGGCCGCGGCGGCGGTACGGAGGGTCCACTTGTTCATGCGTGTTTCCTTCGTTCGTTACCCATTGTTTTCCAGGAGGTTTTCCGGGTTTTTCGGCGTGAGCCGTCCCCGGCGTAGGAGAGACACGAGGTCAGGAGGAGATCAGGGTGGTGGTGAAGACCACCGGCGCGTCAACGGGGACGTAGCACTGGAAGGGGTCCCACTGGCCGTTGACCGCGTGCTCACGCGTCCACCCGAAGGCGGGCCGGTCGAACCCGGAGCCCCCCGGCGACGTGGTGACCGTGCCCGGCCCCTCCGCGCGCACCGTGACGACCAGGTCGGGCACCGCGACCTCGACCCCGCCCGCGATGGTCCCGCCGAAGCCGACCACCAGGTCGTCGTCCTGCCGCTCGGCGGTGAACTCCAGCCCGCCGGGGGTGTCGCCCCCGCGCAGCTCCCACTCCAGTACGGCCGCCTGGCCGGAGACCCGGTAGGCGATCCGCAGGTCGGTCAGCGTCCGGTTGAACGCGGGCAGGGCCAGGATCGGCGCGCTGGCGAAGACGACCGTGAACTCCTCTCCCGGCGCGACCCGTTCCGGAGCGGTCACCGTGAAGTCCCTGGAGTACTCGATCGGCGTCCACTCGCCGTCGATCCTGGTCCTGGCCAGGTACGGCACGCTCACCGCGACACCTCACCGTTCGCAGGGCCGTTCACTGGGCCGCCCGCCGCCGCGCCGACCGTGGTGGCCGGTTCCGGCTGCCAGTCGTGCTCGACCCATCGGGACCTGACCAGCAGGCCGCCGTCGGCGTCCTCGACCAGCACGTCGTGGACCACGCAGCTCGGCGCGATCTCCGGCTGCCTGACCCCGGGGCGGGTCGCGACGACGAGCACGTAGAAGGTGGCGTGGATCTCGCCGCCGGAGCCCGGTTCCACGCGCAGCATGTTGAACCAGTGGCGCCGCTGCACGGGGTCGCCGGCGAAGCGCTCCCGGTGGAAGGCCTTCAGCTCCTCGGCGATGCCCGCGCGGGTCCTGGCCGCGGGCCGTCCCGGCGTGTGCCGGAACTCGCCGTCCTCGGTGAAGGTCTCGGCGTAGGCGTCGAATTCACCACCGTCGAGCGCGTGCATCTGGGTGGCGTGGAACTGCTGTATCCGCGCGTACAAATCCGGTGGGGCCGTAACTTCTCTCATCTGGCGGACTCCTTTCGAGAAGTCCTCATAATGCTAGAAAGAGGCGCTCGAATGACACTTGAGAAACATGGTCGGCCGCTCATCCGGACTCCGCCACGGTGCCGCGAGCCCCGTTCAGTTGCCGGATATTTCCGGATTCAACACGAGCAAGGGCATCAAGGATGGCATTCTGCCTAATGTCCCTTTTCGTGGAGAGTTCCGGGTAATTCCCCACGCCGTAGACCCGTTCCGCCTCCGAGCTCAGCAGCTCGATCGTCTCCTCCGTCAGCTCGGGACTGCCGAGTTCCCGCCAGCTCGCCTCAAGTCCCCGGCCCAGGTGCCCGAGCCAGCGGCGCAGACCTCCCTCGCCGCCCCCCAGGTGGAAGGCCTGGAACGGCCCGACCGTCGCCCACCGCAGGCCGATCGAGTTGACCACGACACTGTCCAGCTCCTCCATCGTGACCACGCCCTCGCGGACCAGGTGGATGCTCTCCCGCAGCAGCGCCGTCTGCAGCCGGTTGGCCACGAACCGGGGCACCGGCCTGCGCAGCGCGATCGGGACCTTGCCGACCGAGCGGTAGAAGGCGATCGTCTCCTCGATCGCCTCCGGGGTGGTGCGCGTGCCGCCGACCACCTCGACCAGCGGCACCACGTGCGGCGGGTTGAAGGGATGACCGACCACCAGCCTGCCCTGGTCCGGGACCCGCTCGCCGAAGTCGTCGGGCACCAGCGTCGAGGTCGAGGACAGCAGCAGCGCCCCGGACGGGGCCGCGCCCGCGATCACCCCGAACAGCTCCCGCTTCAGCGCCGGGTCCTCCGGGGCGTTCTCCTGCACCACGTCGGCGCCGGAGACCGCCCGCGCCACGTCGGGTTCGAAACGCAGCCCGGCCAGCAGCTCCTCCGGGTCACGCCCGCCGCCGGGCAGCGTCGGCGCGAAGGTCCGCAGCCCCTCCTCGACGACCCGCCGGGCGTCGGGGCGCCTGCTGTTGACGGTGACGTCCAGCCCGTGCGCCGCGAACAACGTGATCCAGCCCAGCCCGATCGTGCCCGCGCCGATGACCGTCACGGCGCCTGGTCGCGTTCCCATCCGTTCCGTCCTTCCTGTCGGGCTTGTCGGGCTCACCAGCCGACCGCGCCGGTGTTGAGGCAGGCGAGCAGGGAGCGCGCCTGGACGTTGACGTAGTGCGGGTGCCGCGCCAGGAAGCGCAGCTGCCCCGGGGTGACCCAGCGGAAGCCGGGCGGCGGGTCGAGCGGCGCGTCCGCCTCGTCCACGTCCACCACCAGGTAGCGGCCCTCCGCGTTGAGGAACCTGCCGCCCTCCTCCGAGTGGATCGCCCGGTAGCGGACGCTCTCCGGCCTGGCGGTCAGCACCAGGTCCAGGAAGGGCGGCCGGTCGGCGCCGCTCAGGTGGGCGTAGTTCTCCGGGGTGTACTGGACGGTCGGGGCCAGCTCGATCGTGTCGCGCAGTCCCGCCTCCGCCTTGGCGTGCACCAGGACGTGCGGGACCCCGCCGATGCGCCTGGTCAGGAAGGCCGTGACGGCCAGGCCGTGCGGTTCGAGCAGCGGCTGGGTCCAGCGGGTCACCTCGCGGTTGCCCGCCGCGACGGAGACCGCGACGATGCTGAAGTAACGGCCCGCGTCGTGGTCGATGGACCAGGGGCCGCGCCGCCAGTCGTTCACCTCGGTCAGCGGCGTCAGCTCCACCCGCATCTCCCGCCTGGCCCGCTCCGCGGTGAACCAGGACAGCAGCTCGGTGTCGCTGTGCAGCGCGCCCGCCTCGTCGGAGCCGATCGGCGCGCAGGCCAGGACCGTACGGGCGTCCATGTTGACGACGTTGTCCCGGCGCAGCAGCTCCCCGATCTGCCCGAGCGTCAGCCAGCGGAAGTCGTCGCCGATCGGGACGTCCTCGTCCACCTCGACGATCATGTTGCGGTTGATCTTCTGGTGGAACCACGAGCCCTGCTCCGACTGGAGCACGTCGGCCAGGACCCGTCCCCTGGTGGGATCGACGAAGTACTCCAGGTAACGCACCTCGGAGCCCCGGTGCACCTTGGTGTAGTTGCTCCGGGTGGCCTGGACGGTCGGCGACAGTTGCAGCAGGTTGGGGTTGCCCGGCTCCATCTTCGCCTGCATCAGCAGGTGCGGAACCCCGTCGAACTCCTTGAGCAGCAGGCCGAGGATGCCGACCTCGGGCTGTCTGATGATCGGCTGGTCCCAGCTCAGGACGGGCCCCTGGTCGGCCGTGACACGCAGCCCCTCGACGGTGAAGAACTTGCCGCTGTGGTGGGCCAGCCTCGCGCCGTCCTCGACGAAGTCCCACTGGTCGAGTCTGGCGAACGGGATGCGTTCGACGACGAAGCGGTGGGCCAGGGCGCGTTCGGCCAGCCAGTCCGTGACCTGCGCGGTGCTCAGCTGCCAGCCCGCCGTCGTCTCCGCCAGCGAGCGCGCGAGCCGTTCGGCCAGTCCGGCGTCCTCCCTGGCGCGCAGCCTCGGCAGGTCGAACAGCCCGGCCGTCATGCCCCCACCCCCGCCGCCGTCCGCAGGGCGTGTTTGACCGGCCCCCACCAGCCGGGGTTGTCCCGGTACCAGGCGACCGTCTCGGCCAGCCCCCGCTCGAACGGTACGGCGGGCCGGTAGCCGAGTCGTTCACGGATCTTGGTGTCGTCGAGGGAGTAGCGCCGGTCGTGCCCCTTGCGGTCGGCCACGGGACGGATCACCGAGCGGTCGGCGCCGAGCAGCGCGATCAGTCGTTCGGTGACGGCGATGTTGGTCTGCTCGCTGCCGCCGCCGATGTTGTAGACCTCACCCGCGTTCCCCCGGGTCAGGACGAGCTGGACGCCCCGGCAGTGGTCGTCGACGTGCAGCCAGTCGCGGACGTTGAGGCCGTCGCCGTACAGGGGCAGCGACTCGCCTTCGAGCAGGTTGGTGACGAACAGCGGGATCATCTTCTCGGGGTGCTGGTGGGGGCCGTAGTTGTTGGAGCAGCGGGTGATCGAGACGTCGAGCCCGTAGGTGCGCCAGTAGGAGCGGACGAACAGTTCGGCCGCCGCCTTCGAGGCCGCGTAGGGGGAGTTGGGCAGCGGCGGGCACTCCTCGTGCCAGGAGCCCTCCTCGATGGAGCCGTACACCTCGTCCGTCGAGACGTGCACCACCCGCTCGACCCCGGCCGCGAGGCAGGCCTCCAGCAGCGTCTGGGTGCCGCCCACGTTGACGTGCGCGAACTCGGCGGCGTTCCTGAGGGAGCGGTCGACGTGCGTCTCGGCGGCGAAGTGGACGACCGCGTCGTGCCCGGGCAGCAGGTCGAGCAGCAGCGGCAGGTCGCAGACGTCGCCGTGCACGAATTCGAGGCGGGGGTGCCCGATCGGCAGGTTCGCGATGTTGCCGGCGTAGCTGAGCTTGTCGAGCACGGTGACCCGGACGTCGTGGAAGCCTGGGTAGCCGTCGTCGAGAACGGTGCGCGCGTAGTGTGAGCCGATGAAACCGGCGCCGCCGGTGACCAGCAGTCTCATGCCGCCGTCTCGATTCTGGCCTCGTCGCCGACCACGAGCCGTAACACGCCGTCCGGCGGACGCCCCCCGACGACCGTGCCGCGCCCGATGACGGAGTCACGCAGCCCCGCCACGCCTGTCAGGCGGGCCCCGTCCATCACGACCGAGTCCCGCAGCCGGGTGCCGCTGATCACGCACCCCCTGCCGACGGTCGTGCCGGGGCCGATCTCGCTGTCCTCGACCACGCTGTCGCCGCCGATGAGCGCCGGGCCCTCGATGCGGGACCGTACGACACGGGCGCCCGCCTCGACGACCACCGGGCCGGTGACGCCGCTGGCCGCGTCGATCGAGCCGTCGAGACGCGGGGGCAGGCCGCCGAGCAGCCGCCGGTTGCAGTCGAGGACGTCCTCGACCCGGCCCACGTCCCGCCAGTAACCGGGGTACTCGGCGGCCGTGACCTCGGCCCCGTCGTCGACCAGCCACTGGATCGCGTCGGTGATCTCCAGCTCGCCCCTGGCGCTCGGCCGGATGGCGGCGACGGCCCGGTGGACGGCGGCGGTGAAGAAGTAGACGCCGATCAGGGCGAGGTCGCTGCGGGGCCTTCGCGGTTTCTCGACCACCCGCTCAAGCCTGCCGTCGGGGCCGAACTCGGCCACTCCGAACGACTGCGGATCGGCGACCTTGCGTACCACCACGTGTGCGGCGGGCCGGTTCGCGGTGAAGCGCGCCGCGGGCTCGGCGACCCCCTCGGGCAGCATGTTGTCCCCGAGGTACATCACGAAGTCGTCCTCCCCGAGGAACGGCCTGGCGATCGTGACGCAGTGCGCCAGGCCGAGCGGCTCGTCCTGCGGGATGTAGGTCACGCTCATCCCCAGCCCGCCGCCGTCACCGATCGCCTCGCGGATCTGCCGTTCCCCGGCGCCGACGACGATCCCGGCCTCGGTGACGCCGACGGCCCTGAGGTTGTCCAGGACGTGTTCGAGAACCGGTCTGTTGACGATGGGGATGAGCTGTTTTGGCATGGAGTAGCTGAAAGGGCGCAGGCGGGTTCCCGTCCCGCCTGCCAGCACCAGAGCCTTCACGGCGGAGTCCTCTCTGGACGATCTCGACGATCGCGGCGCCGGGCCGCTATGTGCTCTCCCGTTGCCGCTGGAACCCGTTGACGACCTCAAGCCAGCGCTCGTGGTCGGTGACGCGCTCGGCGGCCTGGTCGGCGACCTCGGGATGCGGAAGGATCAGGAACCGCTCCTCGGCGATCCCCTTGAGCAGCGCGTCGGCGACCTCCTCCGGGCCGATGGCGGTGGAGGTGAGCGTCAACCCGCTCGAACTCGCGGCCCTGCGCGTCTCGGTGCGGACGCCGCGGGGGCAGACGGCGTGCACGCTGACGCCGCGGTGCCGGTAGGTCAGTGACAGCCACTCGGCGAAGGCCAGCGCCGCGTGCTTGGACACCGCGTACGGCGCCGCCCCGACCATGGTGAGCAGTCCCGCCGAGGAGACGACGGAGACGAAACGCCCCTGCCCCCGTTCGAGCCAGCCGGGCAGCAGGTCCCGCGCGGCCCGCACGTGGGCCATCACGTTGACCTGCCAGGCGCTCTCCCAGTCCTCCTCGGGCGCCTCGGGACCACCGGCCCGTACGGCTCCCGCGTTGGCGCAGTAGACGTCGATCCGCCCGCCGAGCAGGCGCAGGGCCTCGGGCACCAGGCCCCGCTCCGCGTCGCCGGGCAGGGCGATCCCGCCGATCTCCCCGGCCACCTCCTCGGCGCGCTCAGGGTGGCGGTCGTTGACGACGACCCGGGCGCCCTCCTCGGCGAACCGCCTGGCCAGCGCGGCCCCGATGCCGCGTCCCGCGCCGGTGACCACGACCGCCGCCTCTCGCAGGCCCATGCCGTACGGCTCCTCTCTCACGCGCCGTGCCCGGCGGCCCGCAGGCCGTCCAGGGCCCGGCTCGCGGCGTAGTCCGGCAGGATCCCGGCGCGTTCCGCCTCGGCGAGCGTGGGAGCCCGCCGGTCGCGCTCGGACAGGATCAGGTCCAGGTCGCGCGGCAGCGGCAGCCCCAGGGCCGGGTCGAGCGGCGAGACCGCCAGCTCGTTCTCCGCGACGTATCCCGTGGACAGCAGGTAGGAGACGGCCGTGTCGTCCTCAAGCGCGACGAACAGGTGCCCGACGCCGACCGGGAGGTAGACCGACCTGAAGTCCCGCTGGTCGAGGACCACGCTGTCCCACACGCCGTAGGTCGGCGACCCCACCCGGGTGTCGAGGACCACGTCCAGGGCGACGCCCCCGGCGCAGTAGGCGTACTTCGCCATGCCGGGGGGTGTGGCGGTGAAGTGGACGCCGCGGACCACCCCGCGCCGCGACCGGCTGTGGCTGGCCTGCGCCACCGAGAACAGCGGGCGCCCGACCGCCCTGACGAACGGTTCCTCCTGGTAGGGCGACAGGAAGAAGCCCCGTTCGTCCCCGAACACCTCGGGGGTCAGCTCGTAGGCCCCCTCGACCTTCAGCTCGCGGACGCGCATCCCGCTCACCCGGCGCCCAGGACGCCGACGTACAGGCCGGGCCCCGCCCAGTCGTGCTCGACGAACTCCGCGGCGAAGCCCGCGCGGGTGAAGGCGTCGAGATACTCCCGCCGGGAGAACAGCGACATGACGTGGACGTCGGAGTGGTGGCTGATCCCCGTCTCCGGGTGGGCGGCCGTCCAGTGCACCTCCATCCGGCTGGCGGCTCCCTCCCGCTGCCACGTCGAGTGGGAGACCCGGGAGACCGTCAGGCCGCCGACCTTCACCACGTCCCCCTGGACGTGCCCGGGGAGGAAGTTCTCCGGCGCCCACCAGGGTTCGACGACCACGACGCCACCCGGGTTGAGGTGCCTGGCGAAGCTCTCCAGCGTCGCGGTCAGCTCACCGACGTCGGCCAGGTAGCCGACCGAGCTGAACATGCAGGTCACCGCGTCGTAGGTGACGCCGAGGTCGAACTTGCGCATGTCGCCCTGCCACAGGGGCACCCCGGGGACCCGGTCGCGGGCCCTGGCGAGCATCCGCTCGGACAGGTCGACCCCGGCGACCTCGCCGAACGTCCCGGCGAAGTGACGCAGGTGCGAGCCGGTCCCGCAGGCGACGTCGAGCAGGCTCCGCGCGCCGGGGTTGCGCTCGCGGATCAGCGCCGAGGTGACCGCGGCCTCCCGCTCGTAGTCCTTGCCCCTGCCCTCGTAGACCACCTCGTAGAGGTCGGCCCTGTCGTAGGCCCCGAGGACCTCGCTCTCGTTCATCTGACGCCCTCCAACGGGTCGGCTCCTACAGCGTGGACAGCACTTCGCGCAGCGCGGCGATCACCTTGTCCTGCAGCTCCTCCGACAGCGCCGGGTACATCGGCAGGGAGAAGATCTCCTTGGCCAGCCGTTCCGTCACCGGCAGCGACCCGGCGCCGTAGCCCAGGTGGGAGAAGCCGGTCATCGTGTGCACCGGCCAGGGGTAGCTGATGTTCAGGGAGATCCCGTACGACTTGAGCCGCTCGATGATCCGGTCCCGTTCCGGGTGGCGGACCACGTACACGTAGTAGACGTGCTCGTTGCCCGGCGCCGTGGACGGCAGCAGCAGCCCGCCGGGGCCGGTGAGGTCGCCGAGCGCCTCCTCGTACCGCCTGGCGACCGCCTGACGTGCGGCGATGTAGGAGTCGAGTCTGCGGAGCTTGCGGCGCAGGATCTCGGCCTGCACCTCGTCGAGCCGGGAGTTGTGCCCGGGGGTCTGCACGACGTAGTAGACCTTCTCCATGCCGTAGTAGCGCAGCCGCCGCAGGTTCTGCTCGATCTCGTCGTCGGAGGTGGCCACCGCCCCCGCGTCGCCGTACGCGCCGAGCACCTTGGTCGGGTAGAAGGAGAAGGCCGCGGCGTCCCCGAGCGTCCCGGCCAGCCTGCCGTGGTGACGGGCGCCGTGCGACTGGGCGCAGTCCTCAAGGATCTTCAGCCCGTGCTCGTCAGCCAGGGCGCGCAGCGGCGCGAAGTCCACGCACTGGCCGTACAGGTGCACCGGCAGCAGCGCCTTGGTCCGCGGGGTGATCGCGGCGGCCACCTGGGCGGTGTCCATGAGGAAGTCCTCCTCGCGGACGTCCACGAAGACGGGCCTGGCCCCCGCCCCGTCGATGGCGACCACGGTGGGGGCCGCGGTGTTGGACACCGTGACGACCTCGTCGCCGGGGCCGACCCCGAGCGCCTCAAGCCCCAGCTTGACGGCGTTCGTCCCGTTGTCCACGCCGACGCTGTGCCTGAGCCCGTGGTAGGCGGCGAACTCCTCCTCGAAACCCTTGACGCTGGGCCCCAGGATCAGCTGGCCGGAACGGAAGACCGTGTCCACGGCGTCGAGGATGTCCTCGCGCTCGTTGTCGTACTCCGCCAGGTAGCTCCAGACGTAGGTGCTCATGAACGTGCTCCCGGTCCTTCCGGTGGTCAGCTGTGGGCTCCGATGAGGGGGAAGACGCGGTCGTCGTCGAGCGGCTGGCCGGGCAGCAGCCCGCCCAGGTCGTCGGGGACGAGGTCGCTCGGCTCGTAGACGGCTTCGGCGTCCATGTAGACGGTGGCCAGCGAGACCCTGACCTCGTCGGTGTCGTTGCGGCCCGCCAGGTGCAGGACCCGCTCGTGGTGGAAGGTGACGTCCCCGGCCCGGACCGGGACGGTGACCCGCGGCTCCCAGACCAGGTTCACCGGGCAGCGGAAGGGGTCCTGGTCCCCGGAGTCGTCCCGCTCGTGCGGGACCAGGTGCGAGCCGGGGATGTAGCTCATGCAGCCCCGCTCGACCGGGACGTCGGTCAGCGCCACCCAGGCGGTCAGGCCGATGGACCGGCCGGCGAACGGGATGGCCGGGGCGTCGGCGTGCAGCGGGGTCAGGGCCGACCCCGCGGTGCCCTTGCGCAGGAGCTCCGACTTGAACAGCCGCAGCGGGCCTCCCGCCAGCCGTTCGGCGACGGCGGTCACCCGGGGGTGCAGCGCCAGGCCGCGCAGTTCCTCACTGACACGGTCGACGTGGGGGACCCAGTCCATGACCCGCCCGTCGGCCCGGTCCCAGTTCACCTTCTCCGCCTCGTCGAGACGGAGAAGGGAGACCGCCAGGAGGCTCTCCACCTCCTGCGGCGTCAGTACGCCGGGGATTCGGATGAACCCCTCCCGCCGATAACGCTCAACCACTTCGTCGGAGACGAGGTCGGGCATGTGCCTGCTCCTTCCCGTGTGCCCCGCGGCGCCCTCGTGGACGCCGGGAACGATCGGACGGCGCGAGTGTCTCCGACACGACTCGAAGCGCGGTCGAGCCTTCCTCCATCGGGTCCCCGAGCCGATTTCGAGCTGTGCTCAAGGCGGCTGACCCATGCTGCTGCTGGCTCCGCGATCGACGGACGCCCGCACACGGGTACACAGCCTGGAGGTACGCCGATGGAAAGTTCAGCCAGAGGCCGGCGCGTCGTCATGACGGGGATGGGCGTCCGCACTCCCGGCGGGGCAGGCACCAAGGAGTTCTGGGACCTGCTCACCTCGGGGAGGACGGCCACCCGCCGGATCTCCTTCTTCGACGCCTCACCCTTCCGCTCGCAGGTCGCGGCCGAGGCCGCCTTCGACCCCGTCGCCGAGGGCCTGACCCCCCGGCAGATCCGCAGGATGGACCGGGCGACGCAGTTCGCCGTCGCCTGCACCCGGGACGCGGTCGCCGACAGCGGACTCGACTTCGACGCGCTCGACCCCTACCGGGTCGGGGTGAGCCTGGGCAGCGCGGTCGCCTCGGCGACCAGCCTGGAGAAGGAGTACCTCGTCATGTCGGACGCGGGCAGGAACTGGCTCGTCGACCCCGCCTACCTGTCGCCGCACATGTTCGACTACCTGAGCCCGGGGGCGATGCCCGCCGAGGTCGCCTGGACGGTCGGGGCGCAGGGGCCGGTGACGATGGTCTCCGACGGGTGCACCTCCGGCATCGACGCGGTCGGCCACGCCGTACGGCTCATCCGGGAGGGCAGCGCCGACATCATGATCGCCGGGGCGACGGACACCCCGATCTCGCCGATCGTCGTCGCCTGCTTCGACGCGATCAAGGCGAGCACACCGCGCAACGACGACCCCGAGCACGCCTCCCGGCCCTTCGACCGGACCCGTGACGGCTTCGTCCTCGCCGAGGGGGCCGCCGTGTTCGTCCTTGAGGAGTACGAGGCGGCGCGGGCCAGGGGCGCGCACATCTACGCCGAACTCGGCGCCTCGGCGACCCGGTGCAACGCCCACCACATGACGGGCCTGACCAGGCACGGCCGGGAGATGGCCGAGGCGATCAGGAACGCGCTCGACGACGCGCGGGCCGACGCCACCGACATCGACTACGTCAACGCCCACGGCTCGGGCACCCAGCAGAACGACCGGCACGAGACCGCCGCCTTCAAACTGGCGCTCGGCTCCCACGCCTACCGGGTGCCGGTCAGCTCCATCAAGTCGATGGTCGGCCACTCGCTCGGCGCGATCGGCGCCATCGAGATCGCCGCCTGCGCGCTGGCCATCGAGTACGACGTCGTGCCGCCGACCGCCAACCTCCACGAACCCGACCCCGCCTGCGATCTGGACTACGTGCCGCTGACCGCCAGGGAGCTGCCGGTGCGCACCGTGCTCACGGTCGGCAGCGGCTTCGGCGGCTTCCAGAGCGCCATGGTCCTGCGAGCCGTCGCGTGAGCGGCCCGGCCGTACGGCCCGCGCTGGCCGGGCACGTTCCCACGGTCGTCACGGGCGTCGGCGTGGCCGCGCCCAACGGCCTGGGCACCGAGGAGTACTGGCGGAACGTGCTCGAAGGCCGCAGCGGCATCACGGAGATGACCAGGTTCGACACCTCCGGCTACCCGTTCAAACTGGCCGGGCAGATCACCGGGTTCGTCGCCGAGGACCACCTGCCCGCCAGGCTGCTGCCGCAGACCGACGTCTCGACCCGGCTGGCGCTGGCCACCGCCGACTGGGCGCTCGCCGACGCCGCCGTCGAACCCGGTGACGGGGAGAACTACGACATGGGGGTGATCACCTCCAACGCCACCGGCGGGTTCGAGTTCACCCACAGGGAGTTCCGCAAGCTGTGGGACCAGGGGCCGTCCTACGTCAGCGTCTACGAGTCCTTCGCCTGGTTCTACGCGGTCAACACCGGCCAGATCTCCATCCGCAACGGGCTGCGCGGCCCCGGTGCCGCCCTGGTCGGCGAGCAGGCGGGCGGGCTGGACGCGCTGGGGCACGCCTGCCGTACGGTGCGGGAGGGCACCGGCCTGGTGATCAGCGGAGGGGTCGACTCCGCGCTCGACCCGTGGGGGTACCTCTCCCAGTTCGCGGGCGGCCTGGTCAGCGCGGAGTCCGACCCGCGCCGCGCCTACCTGCCCTTCGACGCCGCGGCCGGCGGCTACGTGCCCGGCGAGGGCGGGGCCGTACTGGTCGTGGAGTCCGCCGAGGCCGCCGAACGCCGGGGAGCGCCGCGGATCTACGGTGAGATCGCCGGATACGCGGCGGCCTTCGACCCGCCTCCCGGCTCCGACCGGCCGCCCGCGCTGCGCCACACCGCCGAGCAGGCCATCGCCCGCGCCGGTCTGCGGCCCGGTGACATCGACGTGGTCTTCGCCGACGCCGCGGGCGTGCCGCGCCTCGACCTGGCCGAGGCCCAGGCCATCAGCGGCCTGTTCGGCCCGGGGGCGGTGCCGGTGACCGCGCCCAAGGCCCTGACCGGACGGCTCTACGCGGGCGGCGGCCCGCTGGACGTCGTGACCGCCCTGCTGTCCATCAGGGACGGGGTGATCCCGCCGACCGCGCACACCAGCGACGTCCCCGGCTCCTACGGCATCGACCTCGTCGTCGGGGAGCCGCGTGCCCTGCCGGTCTCGACCGCGCTCGTCGTGGCCCGTGGCAGGCACGGCTTCAACGCGGCCGTCGTGGTACGCGCCTGGACGAACTGATCCCGTTCCCAGCCCGAACCACGCCGTGGAAGACGGCGTGGTGTGAAAGGAGCACGACCATGTCCGCACTGAGCATCGACGACCTGCGCC
The DNA here is from genome assembly GCF_040300765.1 of Streptosporangium sp. NPDC000239. Classification (NCBI taxonomy): domain Bacteria; kingdom Bacillati; phylum Actinomycetota; class Actinomycetes; order Streptosporangiales; family Streptosporangiaceae; genus Streptosporangium; species Streptosporangium sp. NPDC000239. The sequence continues at coordinate 526,146 of NZ_JBEPEI010000002.1, forward strand.
GCGTCCTGGTGGAGTGCGCCGGGGAGGCCGAGGGAGCCGAGTTCGACGGCGACGGCCGGACGTTCGAGGAGCTGGGATACGACTCCCTCGCCCTGATCGAGACCGCCGCCAGGCTCAAGCAGCGCTACGGCATCGACCTCGACGACGGCGACGTCATGGCGGCCGAGACCCCGGCCGCGCTGCTGTCCCTGGCCAACGCGGCGGCCCGCTCCTGAGACCTCCCCGACCCTCCCGGGTCTCGGCGCCTTCCCAGGACTTCCTCGGACTTTCCAAGCGTGGCGCCCTCCCGGGACGGGACCTTCCCCGACGTGACATCGAAAGGCCAGTAGATGAGCACACACCGCACCGAGCACACGCTCACGGTCGACGCCCCGGCCCGCGTGCTGTACGACCTGGTCTCCGACGCCGGGACCTGGCCCGCCGTCTTCGGGCCCAGCGTGTACGTCCGGCACCTGGAACGCGACGCGAACCGGGAGCGCTTCCGCATCTGGGCCGTGGTGAACGACGAGGTGCGGAGCTGGACCTCGCGCAGGGAGCTGGACCCGCAGGGGCTCTCGGTCACCTTCCGGCAGGAGCACAGCAGGCCCCCGCTCTCCTCGATGGGAGGCGGCTGGCGCTTCCGCGAGCTTCCCGGCGGCCGGACCGAGATCGTCCTTGAGCACGTCTTCGAGACCGACGGCACGCCGGAGGCCCTCACCTGGGTCACCGCCGCGCTCGACCGCAACAGTCCCGAGGAACTGGCCGCCCTCGCCCGGATCGCCACCCTGGCACCGCGCCCACAGGACGTGGTCGTCTCCTTCACCGACACCGTCGAGGTGCCGGGGACCGCCGCCGAGGCCTACGACTTCATCCACCGCGCCGACCTGTGGGAGCGGCGGCTGCCGCACGTCGAACGGGTCAGCCTGCGTGAGGACGCGCAGGGCGCGCAGGTGCTGGAGATGAGCACCCGTACGGCGGACGGCGCGGCGCACGAGACCCGTTCGATCCGGATCTGCGAGCCGGGGGCCTGGATCGCCTACAAACAGCAGCTCACCCCGGCCCTGCTGCTCGGCCACAGCGGGCTGTGGACGTTCACCGACGGCACCGGCGGCACCGGCGGCGCGGTCGTGACCTCCCGGCACACCGCGGTGATCTCGCCGGAGGCGGTGCCCGCCGTCCTCGGGCCGGGCCGTACGCTCGCCGACGCCCGGGAGTACGTCCGTACGGCGCTGAGCCGCAACAGCCTGGCCACTCTGGAGGCGGCCGCCGCCCAGGCCAGGGCCGCCCGGTGACACCCCGATGACATGACGCCGCCCCGGAGCCGAGCGGGCTCCGGGGCGGCACCGTCTGTCTGGCGCTGTCTGTCTGGCACTGTCCGTCTGGCACTGTCCGTCTAGGGCGATCGCGCCGTGGCGATCCCGTCCTGGACGGCCCCGCCCTTGAGCGGCGCCGCCCCTCCTCGTCAGGTCAGGCCCGGCCGGGAGCCGTCAGTAGTTGCCCAGGCCGCCGCAGACGTTGAGGGCCTGGGCGGTCACGGCCTGGGCGTCGTCGTCGACGAGGTAGTCCACCATGGCCGCCACCTCCTTCGGCTCCACGTAACGCCCGATCGGGACGCGGGTGGTGATGCGGCTCTTGGTCTCCTCCTCGTCCACCCCCCAGATCGCGGCGTAGTGCTTGCGCACCCGCTCGGCCATGGGCGTCTCGACGAACCCGGGACAGACCGCGTTGACGGTGATGCCGGTCCTGGCCAGTTCGAGGCCGAGCGCCTTGGTGAAACCGACCACACCGTGCTTGGAGGCCGAGTACGGCGCGGCGTGTACCACCCCCTGCTTGCCGCCCGTCGAGGCGATGTTGATGATGCGGCCCCGGCCCGCCGCCAGCATCCCGCCCGCGTTCAGCACCTCCTTCGTCATCAGGAACACGCTGTTGAGGTTGGTGTTGATGACGTCGAACCAGAGGTCGTCGTCGAGTTCGGCGGTGGCTCCGCCCCCGCTGCGCCCGGCGTTGTTGACCAGGATGTCGACGGGGCCGTACCGCTCCCTGGCCGTGCGCACGAACGCGCGGATCTCCTCGGGCCTGGAGACGTCACAGGTCGTGCCGTCCACCTCGTACCCCTGCTCACGCAGGGACTTGACGGTCGCGGCGACGTCCTCGGCCCCGCGGGCGCAGACGAAGACCGCGGCGCCACGGCGGGCGAGCCGTTCGGCGATCTCCCGCCCGATCCCGCTGGTCGCCCCGGTGACGAGGGCGACGGGACGCGCGGGACGGTCGGTCGGCGTGATGTCGGTCGTGTCGGTCAACTCGGCTCCCTCGCTTCGGCGAACACCTCACGTGCAGAGTGCCGCAGCGCGCTCAAACCCTGGTCGAGAAGCTCTCGGGGAGGCCGACGCCGTACGGCCTGGGCCGGATGCCTCCGCCGTCGGTGACCAGGTCGAGGGTCGGGTCCCCGGCGAGCATCGCCAGGTGCAGGCGGCGCAGGCGGGCCGACGGTTCGATGCCGAGCTCCTCGACGAGCTTGGCCCGCAGCCGGTGGAACTCCTCAAGCGCCCGTGACACGTTGCCCGTGCGGTACAGCGCCAGCATGAGCTGGGAACGGAAGCCCTCGTGCATGGGGTGCTCGGCGACCAGGACACTCAGCTCGGGGAGCAGCGCGGCCTGTCTGCCCAGTTGCAGGGCGGCGTCGATCCGCTGTTCGAGCACGCTCATCCGCAGGTGTTCCATGCTCATGACCTCGCGTTGCAGGATTCTGCCGTGCGGGACGTCCACCAGGGCCGGCCCCCGCCACAGCCGCAGGGCCCGTTCGAGCGTGGCCAGTGCCCGGGGGTCACCCGCCTCGTGCGCGGCGATGCCCGCGGTGGCCTGCGCCTCGAACTCCTCGGCGTCGGAGAGCCCCGGGCCGCGTTTGAGCATGTAGCCGCCGAAACAGGTGACAAGAAGCTCCTTGGGGGAACGTCCCGACTCCCTGGGCTGCGCGGCGGCGATCTTGTTACGCAACTGGAGCACGTAGGTCTGCAGGGTCGTGGAGGCGCTGCGCGGTATGCGGTCCCCCCAGAGTTCCTCCATCAGGGTGGACACCTGGACCACCCGTTCCCCGCGCAGCGCGAGAAGGGAGAGGACCTGCCGTGGCTTGCCCGCGCTCGGCACCACGGAGATTCCGCCTTCACTGATTCTCAGCGGACCAAGGACACTGATATCCAACAGATAACCCCCTCTTCTATTTACAGGTACTTTACATCTGACGTCTTCAACTCCCTGTCCAGCACCCTCAGAGCCTTACACACATCCATCTGTGAAACCATGTGACCACATCATGATCTTGACCGTGAAAAATACACGATGATTCATTCCCGTGTCCCCCACACTACGGAACGACACACCTCACAGCGTTAACTTCGGCGTAACACGCAGGCCACACGCTCTTCTTCCACCCCTCCTCCCGGCATCCGATCCGCCTATTAGACAGGACGGACGAAGGCGTATCACTCTCCGTCGCCCATCGACTCCGGACCGAAGGAATTCTTTTCAAGAATATGTCAACCATTGCCACGCGAATAATCCGGAGACATCGGCGGGGAAGCGCCAGCCGCTCTTTTCAATGAGCTTCGGGAACGTTCCCTCCACCGGGAACACCGCCACACCCACGGCTCGCCACCCCTTTCCCGAGGCGCCACAACCGCCCGCTCCCCCTCCGGGAACGCCCTCCGAAGCGCCGCCCCCTCCGAGGCCGTCGCCTCCCGCATGACTCGCCCCGTTCCCCAGGAGCCGTCGCCTTCCCGGGAACCCCGCCATCACCCCCCACACAACTCGTCCCCGTTTCCCGGAGGCCGTCGCCGTCCGCCCTCCAGGAGCACCCCACCCCATTTCTAGCGCCGCTAGATTTCCTGCCTAAGGCATGCTAGCTTCACTCCTGTTCCTAGCGTTGCTAGCAAAGAGAGATGCTCATGCTCACCCCCGTCGCCTACGGGCTGGCCGTACTCCTCGATCTCCTCATCGCCTTCATCGGCCTCAGGTTCCTCCTGACGCCGGGCCCCGCCGCCGCCGGTTACGGCGTCCCCGCCAAGGAGAACGGCGACGCCGCCTACCTGACCATCAAGGGGCTGCGCGACCTGACCTACGGCCTCCTCGGCCTGGCCCTGTTGGCCTTCGCCGGCGCCAGGGCCGAGGCGTGGTTCATGCTCGTCGTCGCGATCGTCCCGTTCGTGGACACGGTCATCGTCCTACGCCACGGCGGCACCAAGGCCGTCGCCTTCGGCATCCACTTCGCCACCGCCGTAACCGTCCTCCTCAGCGCCGCCCTGCTGTTCATGGTCTGATCACCGCGACCGGGCCCGGAACGCTCGGCGGTAGGCGCCCGGGGTCGTGCCCAGGGCCGTGAGGAACCGCCTGCGGAGGTTGGTCGAGGAGGAGAGGCCGGCCCGGCGGGCGACGGCCTCCAGCGGGAGGTCGGAGGACTCCAGCAGGTCCTGGGCGACGGCGATCCGCTGGGCGAGCAGCCACTGTCCCGGGCTCGTGCCGAGCTGGTCGGTGAACCGCCGGGCGAGGGTGCGCGCCGAGAGCCCCGCCCACCCGGCCATGTCCTCGACGGTCACCGGTTCGTCGAGCCTCCCGGCGGCCCACTCCAGCAACGGCGCGAGCGTGCCGTCGATCTGCTCGGGGTGCGGCGGCGCCGAGTACTGCAGTTGCCCGCCCTCACGGTGCGGCGGCATGACCATGGTCCTGGCGATGTGCGCGGCGTACCGGGCCCCCTGGTCGCCACGGACCAGGTGCACGCACAGGTCGAACCCGGCCCCCGCCCCGGCGCTGGTGGCCACGTCGCCGTGGTCCACGTACAGCACGTCCGGGTCCAACCGGACATGCGGGAAGCGTCTGGCGAACTCCCCCGCCAACGCCCAGTGGGTGGTCGCCTGCCGTCCGTCGAGCAGACCCGCGTACGCCAGCGCGAAGGCGCCGGAGCAGATGCTGACCACCCGCGCGCCACGGGAGTGCGCGCGACGCAGCGCCCGGACGACCTCGGAAGACGGCGGCTCCTCGACGGGCAGCCAGCCCGGGACGACCACGGTGTCCGCATGGTCGAGTGCCTCCAGCCCGTCGTTCACGAGCATGTCGTACCCGGCGAGCGTCGGGATCGGGCCGGGCCGCTCCGCGCACACGCCGAAGGCGTACCTGACGGGAAGGCCCGGCCGTTCGACCCCGAACACCTGGGCCGCGCAGGCGAGTTCGAAGGTCGACTGCCCGGGGCGGACGAGCGCCGTCATCCGATGCATGGCAAGAAAGTACCGTACAACGTCATTCCTGACACTCGGCAGGGAGACGGCCGACCACCAGGCTGGCCCCATGACGACAGAGCAGACAGAGCGGTATGTGTGGTCCACCGTCCAGGACGCCCCGGTTCGTGAGCTCTTCCCCGGCATCCGCCTGCACTCCCTGTGGAAGGGGGGCGACGGCGCCAAGGCCTACGTGCTCCAGATGGACCCGAACACGTCCTGGCAGGGGATCGACGTCCACGACCCGGGCCCCGAGGAGGTCTTCGTGGTCTCCGGGGTCTTCAACGACGGCGACCGGGATTACCCCGCTGGCACCTTCATCCACGCCCCCGCGGGCTCCTCCCACGTCCCCCGGACGACCGTCGGCTGCACCCTCTTCCTCTTCTACCCGGAGGGCTGAACCCTTCCGCCAGAGGTCTGAGCCCCAGGTCACACGGCGCCATCCCACGAAAACCACGTCGGGCGCCGAACCGTGTTCCCCGGACCCGATCCCCAGGGGCTCCAGGTCACGTGGACGTCGCCCAGGGAGGGCAATGGCCGAGAATCTGGCCGCCATATCGGCCAAGCAGATATCATGGACGTATGGAGATCATCCCGATCAGTGAGGCCAAGGATCGGCTGACCGAACTGGCCGACCGGGCCGCTCGCGAGCATGACCACTTCACCCTGACCCGGAACGGGCGGCCACACGCCGTGATCGTGTCCGTGGCCGAGTGGGAGTCCCTCCAGGAGACCCTGGAAATCCTCGCCGACCCACAGATGCGCGCCGACCTGGTCGAGGCGGCGTCCGCCGAGGCCCGCGGCGATGTGACCACCGAGGAGGAGATGGCCGCCATCATGGCGAACCGTCTTGGCAGGGCCAGCGCGTGAGCGACCGCTACACCGTCCTCCTGGCCCCTCCCGCACGACGTGCCCTGACGGCGAGTCTGCCCGAGACAGTGGCGGTCGCGGCCTGGGAGTTGATCACCGGCGCGCTCGCCAAAGAACCGTGGCGCGTCGGCAAACCCCTCCAGGAGCCATATGAGGGACTCCACGTCGCCCGACGCGGGACCTACCGGGTGATCTACCGCATCGATGAGGACAAGCACACGGTGACGGTTCAGGTCGTCAAACACCGCCGGGATTCATACCACACCTGACATCGTCACCGTGTGCGGTCTGTCCTCAGCCGCGCCGTACCTCGAAGTGGAAGCAGCCGAACTCGATCGCGCGGACGTGGACCACCGCCGTCTCCGGGTCCTCGAACACCTCCCGCAGCGCCGTGTCCGGGTCCTCGCCGGCGGCCAGGTAGCGTCCCCCCAGGATGTGCCCGTCCGCGGCGTAGGCCCGGAGCATCCGGTGCGACTCGTGCCCCGCGGGCCAGCCGTCGGACCCGGCGCCGGGACAGCCGCCGGCGTGCACGAAGATCGGCCCCTGCTCGTCGTAGGCGCCCGGGTCCACTCCCCGTTCCGCCGCCCACCGGCGCAGCGGCGCGTACGACAGCAGCGCGACCCTCTCCCCCGCTCCCGCCCTGGTCAGGCAGCAGCGCAGCGGAGCGCCCTCCCGCTCGGTCGACACCCGGGGCGGGCGGCCCGCGTCGTCACCCTCCAGCAACTCCTTCACGACCTGGGCGTCGATCGCCCGAATCTCATATCCCATGCCGCCATCGTCGTACCGCCCGCACCCGGGCACCGGCGCTCCTCGGACCTCACATTTGCGACGGCCAGTTCCGCAGGAGGACGTCGAGGGCGTCCAGGTTTCTGGCCCAGGACTCGTCGATCGCCTTCGAGTGGCTGAACCCGCCCGCCGTCTCCAGGCTGACGTACCCGTGGAAGAAGCCGTGCAGCAGCCGTACGGCGTCCGTCTGGGCGGGTTCCGGCAGGTGGTAGCCGCGGAGCAGCGCCCGCGTCATCGTCGAGTGCCGGGTGGCCGCCTCGGCGGAGGCGTTCTCCGGGTCCAGTTCGAAGCGCGCCGCGGCGTATCTCCCAGGATGTTCCCTGGCGTAGTCGCGGTAGGCGTTGGCGAAGGCCACCAGCGCGTCCTTGCCCGAACGCCCGGTCAGCGCGGCGGCGGCCCGGTCGGCCAACTCGGTCAGCGCGAGGATCGCCACCCTCGTCCTGAGGTCGCGCACGTTCTTGACGTGGGAGTACAGGCCCGCGTCCGTGACGCCGAATCCCCGCGCGAGCGCCGAGACGGTCACGTTCTCGAAGCCGATCTCGTCGGCCAGGTCCGCCGCCGCCCGCGTCAGCCGTTCGACGGTCACTCCCGCGCGCGCCATACGCCTCCCTCTCACAACTTAGATGAATTAACCATTTGCCTAGAGTTCCTAGGAAAGGATAGCGTCCCAACCATGAGACCGGTTACCGAGCGCGACATCCGCGCGGCCTTCGTCAACTGCACCAAGGGAGAGGCGAAGCGGCTGGCCGTACCCCGGGATCTGGCCACGCGGCCCTGGGACGACCTGGACTTCCTCGGCTGGCGCGACCCCGCCTCACCGGAGCGGGCCTACATGGTCGCCGAGTCCGGCGACGGCCTCGTGGCGATCGCCCTGCGCCAGGCCGCCCCCCACGCCGGTCATGTACGGCGCAGCATGTGCTCGCTGTGCCTGACCGTGCACCCCGGGGACGGCGTGAGCCTGCTGACCGCCCGCAGGGCGGGAAAGACCGGGCAGCAGGGCAACTCCGTCGGCGCCTACATCTGCACCGACCTGGCCTGTTCCCTCTACCTCCGCGGCAAGAAGGAAGCCGCCCCCGGCGCCCGCCTCCACGAGTCCCTGACCCTGGAGGAACTGATAACCCGCACCGCCACCAACCTCACGAACTTCCTGAACAAGGTCGTCGAGTAGTCCCGCACGACCACCGGAAAGAGGTTCGTGTCGCTCGGCAACGCGTGTGGCGAAGTTCCGGCGACCGGCCGTACGGTCATCCGAAGGCGGCACCGCATGTCTCGCGGTCGCCCCGGTGGATCTTGCCCGTCTACGATGATCGAGTTCGGCGATCACCAGGGGAAAGGTGACATGGCGCAGGATCCGGATCACGCCTCCGTTCCCGGAACCCCGGCCGGCGGCAGGGTCATTCTGCTCAACGGCACGTCCAGTTCCGGCAAGAGCAGCATCGCCGGGGAACTGCTCGACGTCCTGGACGGGACGTGGTTCCACATGCCGGTTGACGCCTTTCACGCGATGCGGTGCAAGCGTGAGATAGCCGAGGAGGACCTGCAGGCCGAGGTCGACCGCACCGTGAAGGGCTTCCACCGCGCCGTCGCCGGTATGGCCGCGGCGGGGAACAACCTTGTGGTCGACCATCCGCTCAGCCGGCGCTGGCGGTTGCTGGACCTTCTCGATGTGCTCGTGCCCGAGAACACGGTGCTGGTGGCGGTGCGCTGCCCGCTGCCCGAACTGGAGCGCCGTGAGGCCGAACGTGGCGACCGGCAACCCGGGCTGGCGGCTCTGCAGTACCACCGGGTCCATTCCCACGAACTGCATGACATCGACGTCGACACGAGCGTCCACAGCCCGCGGGAATGCGCCGTCCGGATCAGCGACGCACTGCCGGACCTGCCGCGCCCGACCGCCTTCGAGACGCTCAGGCGAACGCTGCGACGGCCAGGCCGATCACCCCGGAAGCACCGGTAGGGCCCGGGCCTTCTCGGCCTCGGCCTCCTCGGACTCGGCGGGAAATCCCTTCACCGTCAGCAGCACTCCCAGGCCTACTTCGAAAAGGCCGCCGGGAACCGAAAGGGCCGTGCCGACGCCGTACCCGAGGATTTCGAGAATCGCACCCACCGCGAAAACGGCGTAGCCCACCGTCCCCCACACCGCCATGAATCCGGGCACGAGTTTCGCCCGGAACAGAACGCGGCAGAACAGCAGGCTCCCAAGGCCCAGGGAGACCATGGCGATCTGGTAGGCGTAAAGGTTCCCCTGCCGCAGGACGGCGGCCAACGACGGGGAAAGGGAGGTGTCCCGCGCGAGGGGGACCAGCAGAAGCAGGAAGACGATCCCGACGGCCAGCATCACCGCCTCGACGACCCTGGAGACCAGGTAGGCGTGGGCGGAGAGTTCGTGGTGGCGTTTCAGGACGGGGAACATCAGCACTCCGATGCCGGCGACGGCGACGGAGTTGACCAGCATCAACAGTGCTCCCGCCGACGTCCGCATCTGGTCGGCGGCGGCACCGGTCAGGGCGTTGCCGGGGATGTACACGACGAACGCGAGCAGAAAAAGAGCACCCACGGCTCGTCCCGTTGCTCTGGCTGACATCTCTTCCCTCTTTCACCGGGCCGGGCTCACCGGACCCGGACGTCACCGGGCCCGGAGAAGCCCGGTCCGGAGTGCGCTCGTACTAAGTACGGTCACGGTAACGTACTAAGTACGAAACGACAATCGTCCAGGAGGGCGCGATGGCTCAGCTCAGCCGTGAACGGGTGTTGCGCGGCGCCCTCGCGGTCGCCGACGCGGGGGGAATCGGGTCGCTGACGATTCGCTCGCTCGCCCAGGAGCTCGGTGTCAAACCGATGTCGGTCTACCATCACGTCGCCGGCAAGGAGGAGATCCTCGACGGCATCGTCGACCTCGTCTTCCAGGAGATCGAGCTGCCGTCGGCCGACGGCGACTGGCGAGAGGAGATCCGGCGGCGGGCGTCCTCGGCCCGTCTCGTGCTGCGGCGCCACCCCTGGGCGCTCGGGCTCCTGGAGTCGCGGACCACCCCCGGCCCCGCGACCCTGCGGCACCACGACGCGGTCCTCGGCATCCTGCGCGGGGCGGGTTTCCCGGTGCGGATGGCCGCCCACGCCTACGCGCTGCTCGACAGCTACGTGTACGGCTTCGCCCTCCAGGAGGCGTCTCTGCCCTTCGACGGCCCGCGGAACGTGACCGAGATCGTCGAGCCGATGGCGCAGCAGGCCTTCGCCGAGGGATATCCCCACCTCGTCGAGATGGCGACCGAGCACGTTCTCAAGCCCGGCTACGACTTCGGCGACGAGTTCGACTTCGGGCTCGACCTGATCCTCGACGGACTCACGCGGAGGAGATGACACGCCGGGCGGGAACCCCGCCGAGGGGCCCCGCCCAGCGACTCAGACCTGTTCGAGGGGCAGCAGGCCCCGGACGCTGCGGCAGACGCCGTCGCTGGCGGCCGAGGCGGCCAGCCGCTCGGCGTCCGGCGTGCCGTACTCCGTGGTCCGCTGACGGATCCGCCGCCCGGTCGGGGCCACCATCTCCCCGATCTCGGTGATCGTCTTGAACGAGCCGTTCTCCGAGCCCGCCATCCGGCTGATCGTCTCCTCCATCAACGTGCCGCCCAGGTCGTTGACGCCGCCCTGGAGCACCTGACGGCACAGGTCGTCACGGAGTTTGACCCACGAGCACTGGATGTTGTCGATCGCGCCGTGCAGCAGGATCCTGGACAGCGCGTGCACGGCGCGGTTCTCCCGCGCCGTCGGTCCCGGCCTGGCGATCCCGGCCAGATAGATGGGCGCGCTGTGGTGCACGAACGGCAGCAGGACGAACTCCGAGAAACCGCCCGTCTCCTCCTGCATGCGGCGGATCAGCTGAATGTGCCGTACCCAGTGGGCGTGGGTGTCCACGTGGCCGTACATCATCGTCGAGGTCGTCGGGATGCCGACCCGGTGCGCGGTCGAGATGACCTCGATCCACTCCCTGGCCGGCAGTTTGCCCTTGGTCAGCACCCAGCGCACGTCGTCGTCGAGGATCTCGGCCGCGGTGCCGGGCAGCGAGTCGACCCCCGCCTCCCTGGCCGCGACGAGCCAGTCCTCGATGGACAGGTTCGTACGGCTCGCACCGTTGATGACCTCCATCGGGGAGAAGGCGTGGACGTGCATTCCCGGCACCCTCGCCTTGACCGCCCTGGCGATGTCGAAGTAGGCGTCGCCCGGCATGTCCGGATGGATGCCGCCCTGCATGCACACCTCGGTCGCCCCGGCCTGCCAGCCCTCCCAGGCCCGGTCCGCGACCTGCTCCAGGCTGAGGGTGTAGGCGTCGGCGTCGGTACGGCGCTGCGCGAACGCGCAGAAGCGGCAGCCGGTGTAACAGACGTTGGTGAAGTTGATGTTGCGGTTGACCACGAAGGTCACGTCGTCGCCGACCGCCTGTCTGCGCAGGTCGTCGGCGATCCGGCACAGCTCGTCGAGGGCCGCGTCGTCGGCCCCTGCCCCGTTCTGGTCGCCCGCCACGTCGAGCAGGGCGACGGCCTCCTCCTCGGTCAGCGCGGCCGGGCTCTCCGCGGCCTTCCGCAGGGCCCGGCCGACCTCCCCGACCAGCACGGAGGGAGCGGCGGCCACGGGCAGCCGTTCCCTGAGCGCGTCCCAGTCACCGTAGACGTCGTCGAAGTCCTCGCGACGGTCGGCGGTCCGCCCCTCGGTGTCCACCGCGGTGTGCAGGTCGGTACGGCCCGCCGAGACGAAGCCGCCGTCGGGCTCCTGCCAGGGACGGCCGACGAGGACGGCGTCCTCCCGCGCCAGCCCCGTCTCCGGGTCGGCGAGGGCCGCCACGTGCGCGTGCAGGCGGGGATCGAGCCAGGGCTCACCCGCGAGCACGTACTCGGGGTAGATCGTCAGCCGCTCACGCAGCGTGAAGCCGGAGGCGGCGGTACGGGCGGCGAGTTCCTCGATCTGCGGCCACGGCCGTTCCGGGTTGACGTGGTCGGGGGTCAGGGGCGAGACACCGCCCCAGTCGTCGATCCCGGCCCTGATCATCAGGTCGTACTCGGCGTCGACCAGGTTCGGCGGGGCCTGCACCCGCATCCGGGGGCCGAGGACCAGCCGGGAGACCGCGATCGTGGCGGCCAGCTCCTGCAGGTCGGCGTCGGGCATGCCGCGCATCGCGGTGTCCGGCTTGGCGCGGAAGTTCTGGATGATGGTCTCCTGGAGACCGCCGTACTCGCGGGCCACCCTGCGCAGCGCGAACAGCGACTCGGCCCTGTCCTCGACAGTCTCGCCGATGCCGATGAGGATGCCGGTGGTGAAGGGCACGTTGCTGCGGCCCGCGTCCTCAAGGACGCGCAGCCGTACGGCGGGGTCCTTGTCGGGAGAGCCGTGGTGCGGCATGCCCTTGACCTCGAACAGGCGCCGTGAGGTCGTCTCCAGCATCATGCCCATCGACGGCGCGACCGGCTTGAGGCGTTGCAGGTCACGCCAGGTCATGACGCCCGGGTTGAGGTGCGGCAGCAGGCCGGTCTCCTCAAGGACCCGGATGGCCATCGCGCGGACGTAGGAGAGCGTGTCGTCGTAGCCGTGCGCGTCCAGCCACTCGCGGGCCTGGTGCCAGCGGTCCTCGGGACGGTCGCCGAGGGTGAACAGCGCCTCCTTGCACCCCATGGCGGCGCCCTGTCTGGCGATCTCCAGCACCTCGTCGGGGCTCAGGAAAACGCTCTCCAGCTTGTGCGGAGCGGTGGCGAACGTGCAGTACCCACAGCGGTCACGGCACAGGCGGGTCAGCGGTATGAAGACCTTGCGGCTGTAGGTGATGGTTCCCTGCCGTCCGACGGCTTCGAGACCCGCGTCCCTGACTCGGCCCGCGTGTTCGAGCAGGGTGTCGAGATGACCGTCCCTGGCGTGCAGAAGGACGGTGGCTTCGGTGAGATCAAGAGCTTTGCCGTCACGGGCGCGGGCCAGCGCCCTACGCATCGCGCTGTCGGTGGGGTTGTCGCTCATGACGGCACATTACGACCCTGCTCCGGACGGACCGGGCGCGGGGTACGGCTCCGACTTCAGCACTGCTTAAGTGGACCCTCAAGCAAATCTCGATAGACGTAAATTATTGCACCTGCATATATTGGAGGCATCCCCGGAAACCGCTCCACAGGAGTTCACGATGCTCTGGTTCCTCCTCGCCCTGCTCGCCGTGTCCGCGCTGGCCCCGCTGATAGGCACCGACACCCGTGACGGCCGTGACTGGCGCGACGACGACCCTGCCACGTCCAGGAGAAGGCTCCCCGTCAGAAGGATCGGTAGTCCCGCACCCGTGCCCTCGGCCCCCGTGCGGGCGGGCGTTCGCCGTCCGACCTCAGCAACCTGCTGACCCGGTGACGATGCCCCAGGTAGGGGGCGAGCAGCCGCAACATCCCCGCGTCGTCGGTCCGCCGCCCCGTCAGCGCCCAGCCGACCAGCGACGACAGGTGATAGTCGCCGACGGAGAGCGCGTCCGCGTCGCCGTGTGAGCGCTGGCGCACCTCGGCCGACGTCCATACCCCGATCCCCGGCAGCGCCCGCAGCAGCAGATCGGTGGCGGCGCTGTCCCCCGCCGCCTCCAGCCTCGCGGCGTACCGGGCGGCGTTCACGATCGTCCTGGCCCGTACGGCCTCGGCCCCCGCCCGGTGCCAGTCCCACGAGGGGATCGACCGGCACACCTCAGGTCCGGGAAAGACCCGCATCCCCTCGGGCGCGGGCCCCGGAGCCGGCTCACCGTAGCGGTACAGCAGCCACCGCCACGCCCGCCAGCCCTCCTCACTGACCACCTTCTGCTCCAGTACGGCGGGCACCAGGGACTCGAAGACCCGGAAGGTCCGTCCGATCCTGAGCCCTTCGTGCCGTTTCGCCGCGCGCCGTACCACCTCGTGCTCCGGGACGAAGCCCGAGACGTCGTCGTCCTCGCCGAGCAGCGCGGGCAGCGTCTCCAGCAGCCATCCGGCTCCGGGGCCCCACGCCGCACCGGTGACGCGGCCGTCGGCGACGGCGACCCGCAGCGTGCCCGGTCCGTCGGGGGTGGCGCAGGTGCGCCAGAACGCCCCGTCGGGGGTGTGCCGCCAGGCGGGGTCCCCGGGACCGTGCCGCAACGGACGCAGAGTCGCCCTGAGATCGAGCGGCCGGTCCGGCCGCCACCGTCTTTCCGCCAAGGGAGCGGGTCAGCGGTCGCTGGAGAAACGGATGGCGCACTCGGGCAGCACGACACCCGGCCAGACCCGGCTGCCCGCGAGCAGTTCGTTGCCCGGCCCGACGACGGCGCCGTCACCGACGACCACGTCCCGCAGGACCGCGCCCGGCTCGACCCTGGCCCCGATGCCCACGACCGAGTCGGTCACCGACGCCCCTGCGCGGATCACGCAGTCGTCGCCGAGCACGCTGCCGGAGACCTGCGCCCCCGCCTCGACGACCGCGCGGGCGCCGACGACGGAACCGCCGTCCACCTTCGCCCCCGCGTCGACCACGGCGCCGGGCAGCGCCAGCAGGTCACCGGTCGGCCCGGGCAGGGCCGGGGAGGCCAGCCGGCCCAGGACCAGGTCGCGGGAACCCTGGACGAACGCGGCGGGGGTGCCCACGTCCAGCCAGTAGGAGGCGTCGGCGTAGCCGAGCACCAGGGCGCCGTCCTCGATGAGGCCGGGGAAGGTCTCCCGTTCGACGGAGACGACCTCCCCCGCCGGGATGGTGTCGATCACCGAGCGGGTGAAGACGTAGCAGCCCGCGTTGATCCGGTTGGTGACCGGGTTCGGTGTCTTCTCCAGGAACGCGGTCACCCGGCCGTCCCCGTCGGTCGGCACGCAGCCGAACCGCGAGGGGTCCTCGACCTCGGTCAGGTGCAACGTCACCGCGGCCTGTCTGGCGATGTGCCTGGCGACCTGGTCGCCGATGTCGTGGCCGGACAGGATGTCGCCGTTGAGCACCAGCACCGGGGCGTCCGGGCCGCAGGTCAGCGCGTCGGCGGCGTTCCTGATGGCGCCGCCGGTGCCCAGCGGCGTCTCCTCCGTCATGTACTCCAGCGAGAGCCCGAACGCCGAGCCGTCCCCGAACGCCTCGGAGAACATCTCGGCCCGGTAGGAGGTGGCGAACACGATGCGCCGTACCCCGAACGAACGGGCCCGCGCCAGCTGGTGCGCCAGAAAGGGGACCCCCGCCGTGGGCAGCAGCGGCTTCGGGGTGCCCAGGGTAAGCGGACGCAGTCGCGTTCCTTGTCCTCCGACAAGAAGAATCGCCTCAAGCTCCGACAAAGAGGTCTCCATCATCCCGCGAGATTAGCTCACCGTTCAACGGCGTGCTGAATAGCCCATTAACCGATGGAAGATCGATTCTTTCGCTAATCGAGCGCACGCTGATAGGACAACAGATGGGCCTCGGCCGAGGCGTCCCAGGTGAACTCCTTCGCCCTGGAGTGCCCCGCCTCGGAAAGCGCCGCGCGGCGCTCCGGCGAGGTCAGCAGCGAACGCAGCGCGTCGGCGATGCTGGCCTCGTCGGGCTCGGTGTAGGCGACCGCGTCCCCACCGACCTCGGGCAGCGAGGTCCGGTGCGTGGTCAGCACCGGTGTGCCGCAGGCCATGGCCTCAAGGACGGGAAGCCCGAAGCCCTCCCCTCGGGAGGGGAAGGCCGCCACCAGCGCGCCGCCGAGGAAACCGGACAGGTCGGAGAAGGCCAGGAAGCCGGGACGGACGACCCTGACGTCCGAGGGCACCTCGTCGATCGCGGCGTCCACGTCGGCCTCGTGGACCCCGCCCGCCAGCACCAGCGCGGGCGGCGAGGGCAGCTCGCGCACCGCCCTGGCGAACCCCCTGATCAGGTTCGGCAGGTTCTTGCGCGGCTCCATCGGGCCGAGAAAGGCAACGTACGGCGTGCCGTGCAGCCCGAGCCGGTCGGCCGCGTGCGCCAGCTCCCGCTCCGAGGGCCGGTGGAACAGCCGGGGATCGACCCCGTGGTAGGCCACGTCGATCCTCGTCGGGTCGGCGGTCAGCACCCTGACCAGCTCGTCCCTCGTCGCCTTCGAGGGGACGACGACCCGCGCGGCGTGCCGTACGGCGGTGCGGGTCGCCGAACGGAAGAAGGAGGCCCTGACCGTGTCGTGCTGGGAGGCCTCGGTGAACCACGTGACGTCGTGCACGGTCACCACGGCGGGCAGCCCCGAACGCAGCGGCATCGAGTAGTAGGGGGCGTGGATCACCTGGGCGCCCACCTGCTGGGCGACGACCGGCAGCCCGGTCTGCTCCCAGGCGATCCTGGCGGCCCGGTTGGCGATGCCGAGCGGCCCTGGAACGATCCTGGCCGAAGGGGCGAGCCCGGCGTAACGTTCGGCGTCGGCGCGTTGGCACACGATCGCCAGGTCGGCTCCCGCCCGGTCAAGCGCGGCGAGAAGTCCGTCGACATATCTGATCAGAGCACCACGGTCAGCCGGAACCGCGGCCGCGTCGACGAGCACTCGGGGCGTCAAGAACGATCACTCCCCCTCAAGGGTCAGCGCGGGCTCCTTCTCCCATTTCCCCCTCACTCTATTGCGAGCGTCTTCGAAAACGTGGGGTATATCACACGGGTTTTCCCGTTGTTTGATCGTGCGTGGGACCGACGTCACGACGGGCCGCGATCCCGGCCGCACCGGCGCAAACAAGGTCACCGACCACGATCACGATTCTGGAGCAGAGCGCCACCGTGATCGCCTGTCCCTGGCTCAGCACCGGGGCCAGCACCGCGACCATGGCCACCTCGCGCACCCCCGCCCCCGCCGGGACCACGAACGTCATGATGCCCAGGCACCAGGAGAGCGCGAACGCCCCGATGGAGAAGACGATCGCGGAAAGCCCGGAGGGGCCGAAGTCACGGACGACGGCGGCCAGGTGCAGGCCGTAGGCGGTCCAGCCGAGCAGCGCCCAGCCGAGCGCGGTGAGCATGCCCCCGCGGGTGAGCGGGCGTTCGAGCGGCTCACGCCCCAGCTTCCGCAGCCCGAACCCGAGGACCGCGTTGACCACCCGGGGCTCGAAGGCCACCGCGAGCACCGGGATCAGCAGGAACACCCAGGCGTACGGCGCCGCCGAACCCGGCATGGCGGCCAGCAGCGTCACCCCCGAGACCACCAGCCCGCTGCCCAGCTGCACCGGCATCGTCAGGAAGAACGCCGCCGCGCTGCGCGACCTGGGCACGCCGAGTTCCCTGCCCATCTCCATCTGGGCCAGGACCGGCCACAGCGAGCCGGGGATGTACTTGCCGAGCTGGCCGACGAAGAAGACCTTCGCGGCGGGGCGGAACGGCAGCGGCGAGCCGAGGTCGGCCAGCAGCGCCCGCCACGTCATCATCCCGCCGCCCAGCGCGGCGATGACGGCCAGCAGCGACAGGACCAGGCCGGGCCAGGAGAGCCGGGCGAACCCGGCGCGGATGTCGTCCCACTGCCGGGCGACCGCCCACGCGCCGAAGCCGAGCGCGACGACCAGGAACGCGATCCGGACCAGGCGTTTCACGCTCTCACGGTTCCAATCTCACAGGGGTCTCACAGAGGGAGCACCGGCTCCGGCGGCTGCGGCAGGGCGGCCCCCGCGGGACGGCGTCGCCCCTTGGTCGCCACCCACAGGTAGGTCGGCACGACCGGCAGCAGCGCGCCGAGCACCGGCCGGGGCAGCCGGGACAGGACACCCTCCGCGGCCCGGCCGACCGCGCCGGGGAACAGCTCGGACCCGGCGAACTCCGCCGGGGTGGCCAGCACCGGGAAGGTGTAGTCCCACACCCGCAGCCCCCTGACCATCCGGCGCAGCCCCCTGCGGGTCCGGTAGCGCTCGTAGTAGCTGTCGGCCCGCCCGGACAGGCGCACGTAACGGTCGGCGAGCGCGGGCGGCAGATAGGACAGGAACGGCAGCCTGTAGTGCGGCTCCATCACCCCGAGCCGGTTGCCCAGGCCCAGGTAGAGCACGCCGTCGGGGGCCAGCACCCGGCGCATCTCCGCCATGATCGCGTCAGGGTCCACCACGTGCTCGTAGATGTGGTTGAAGACCAGCACGTCGATGGAGTCGTCGGGGAAGGGCAGCGCCGTACCGTCGGCACAGACGAAGCTGACCCGCTCACCGAACCGCGCCGAGGCCTTGCGCAGGCCCGGCACGTCGATGTCCACGCCGAACGTCCGCCGCGCGCCCGCCGCCGCCAACTCGTCGGCGATGAACCCGGCCGAACAGCCGATGTCGGCGACCGTCAGCCCTTCGAGGACCCGCTCCCTCCTGCCGAGGAAGTGGCCGAGCACCGCCACGATCTTCGCGGCCTTGCGGCGGCGTTTCTCCTCGTCCAGCATGGCCGCCTGGAACTCGGAGTACTCCAGCTGCGCAACCCGCTCGCCGCTCATCGTCCGTTCACCGTTCCTCGTCGCCATCACGGCCCGCCCCTGCCCGCCGGGGCGCGCGGCCCAAGCGTACCGGCGTGCCGTGTCCCTTACCGGTCACCGACCAGAGCCGCCAGGTAGGCGTCCCAGTAGGGTTCGGGGTCGACCGGCTTGACCCCGGACCGCAGCCGTTGCGGCTCTCCCGGCCGGTAGAAGGCCTCAAGCGCGGCCCGCAGGGACTCCACCGAGCCCGGCTCGACCAGCAGGCCGTCCACGCCGTCGGTCACGTGGTCGCCGAGCGTCCCCACCCGGCTGGCGATCACCGGCACGCCCTGTTCGTGGCCGAGCCACACCTGCTGGCTGGCCGTACCGCCACGGTAGGGCAGGACCAGCGCGTCCACGTCGGCGAACAGCTCCGGCACCTCGGTGTCGGCCACGTAACCCGGTCGCAGTTCGACCCGGTCGGTCAGCCCGAGCTGCGCGACCAACGCCTTCGTCTCGTCGAGACCGCCCCAGAACTCTCCGGCGACACGCAGCGAGACCCCTTCGGGCAGCGCCCTGATCAACACGTCGAGCCCCTTGTACGGACGGACCAGGCCGAAGAACAGCAGCCGCCCGGCCACCTCCTCACCCGCTCCCCGGGCACGTCCGCGCAGGGCGGCGGGCAGGTGCGGCGCCATCTCGGCCACCGTCACCGGAGCGGGCGTCAGCCCTCGGGCCAGGTCCCCCTGCGCCCGCGAGTGGGCCAGCACCCCGTCGACCCTGCGCAGCAGCGCCCGCATCAACGGCACGTCGTACGGCTTGCGCTCGTGGGGCAGCACGTTGTGGCACAGCGCGACGACCCGGGTACGGCGCCGCAGGCCGTACAGGATGCCCAGGTAGGCGGGCACCTGCACCGGACTGAGCACGACGAGGATCACCAGGTCGGCCCCCGCCAGGCGGCGCCCCGCGCGCACCCAGCCGTCGGGACGACGCCAGTCGAGGTCGCGCAGGACGTTGGGGAAGGGGGCGCCGTCGGGGGTGTCCACGGTCTGGGTGCCCGGGTAGAGGAAGGAGGGGTACTGCGCCCGCCACGACTCGATCAGCACGTCGTGCCCAGCCGCCCGCAGACGGTGGGCCAGTTCCGTGGTGTGCGCGACCCCGCCGCCCTTGTAGGGGTGGGCGGGCCCGACGATCGCGACGCGCATCTACTCGCTCCTGGAGCGCACGATGAGGTCGGCCAGCAGCGCGAGCGAGCCGATGAGCAGACCGGACAGGAAGATGACGATGGTGTTGCTGGTCAGGTAGAACCCGTAGCGGATCATGTCGACCACGCCCTTGACCAGGCCGATGCCGACCAGCCACAGCGCGGGCGGCATGAGGACCTTGAGCGGGTTGAAGTACATGACCATCCGCAGCACCTGCAGGATGTAGCGGTAGGCGTCGGAGACGAAGCTGAACTTCGACGTGCCCGCCCGCTTGCTGTACTCGATCGGCAGATAGTAGACGTCGTGCTGGTTCGACAGGAACGACAGCGTGATCGTGGTGACGCAGGAGAAGCCGGGAGGCAGCAGCCGCAGGTACGGCTTGGCCACCGACTTGCGGAAGGCCCGAAGCCCGCTGTTCAGGTCGGGGATCTTCTGCCCGGCGAGCCGCTCGGCCACCTTGCGGATGAACCACTTGGCGGGCACCCGCAGGAACTTGTGCGAGCCCTCCTCGGTGGTCCGCGCGCCCACGACCTGGTCGATCGCCGCGTCCTTGTCCAGGATCGCCACCAGCTCGGGGATGCGCTCGTTCGGGTAGGTCATGTCCGCGTCGGTCCACACGACGATCTCGCCCCGGGCCTCCTGCGTGCCGATCCTGCGCACGGTGCCCGAGCCGCCGTTGCGGTGGAAGGCCCGCACCCGCATGTTGGGGAAACGCGGCGCGGCCTCGTGCAGCCTGGCCAGGGTCGCGTCGGTCGAGAAGTCGTCGACGGCCACGAGCTCGTAGGTGTAACCGCTGTCGTCCATCGCCCGGCAGATGCGCTCGACCTCGTCGATGACGTGGTTCTGCTCGTTGTAACAGGGCAGGACGATTGTGACGTACGGTGTTGCGTCCACGGCGGTTCCACTCTTCGGCGTCTCGGGCGTGCTCACGACGGGCGAGGATACTCTGCCCGGCTGGGAGGCGAGTGCACTTCGCCGTCCGGCTCAGCCTGTCTCCACGACACCGGCGCCGCCGACGCCCGGCAGTTCCTCCATCGTCGCGGCGAATGACCGGGCGTCCGTCGGGTCGGCGAGCTTTACAAAGTATCCCTCGGACACGGTCGCGGAGTCGGGCAGGCGCCCTGCCCACATGAAGGACAGGACGCGCCGGGCGTGGGCGGCGTCCTCGACGTAGACGTGCTCGACCTCCTCCATGCCCGCCAGCCTCGCCTCGACGGCCTTCCTCTCCTGGGAGGTGGCCCGGCCGCGTCCCGCGCAGTCGTCCGCCCCGCACAGCGTGAGGTAGGCGTCGGCCTTGTACCGCCAGAAGGGGTGGCCGAAGGCACCGGCGTTGGCGACGCCCGGAGCCCGGTTGAGCGCGGCGGGGAAGGGGGCGATGTCGGCCCGGTCACGGAGTGTCCCGACGAACGACTCCGGCAGGTCCCCGGCCTTGAGGACGGAGAGCATGACCTCGTCCCCGGCGTAGGCCCTGCGGTAGTCCGCCAGGGCCTCCTGGCGGGAGACGAACCGCACGTCCTTCACCTGGGGCATCGCCCGCAGCCTCTCCCCGAGAGCACGCCGTTGCTCGGCGGTCACGGCCCTGCCGTGGCAGTTCTCCCACGGGGCGTCGTCCCAGCACAGGAAGACGGAGAACGTCCCGCCCTTCGGCCAGGGACCGGCGGGCGGCGGGGAGAACTTCTGGCCGGTCGCGGAGGACCCCGTCGTGAGCGACGGCGCCTTGAGGGACGGCGCCTTGGGAGGCCGTGCCGTGGGAGTCGCGGCCTTGGGGGAGCGTCCCTGCGGGGACTCCGCCCGGGGAGCCGACGCCCTGGCAGCCGACGCCTCGGGGGACGGCGCCTTGGGGGACGGCGCCGCCTGCGCGGCCGTCGGCGGGAGCACCGGCAGTACGGCCACGGCCGCGACCCCGCTCAGTACGGCGCGGCGGGCCCGTGCCCGTCTCCGCGAGCCACCGGACCCGCTCCCGGGAACAATCGTGTCCAATGCGTCACCCACCGCGATAACCAGATGTCCTTCACAACAGCCATGAATGGATATCACGGATTCGATCACCGCTTGACGAGGTGGTCCCCGGCGGGCGAAACCGTTACCTACGGGCCTTCAGGAGGCGGGCGGGACGGTCATCCAGACGTCCACGGCCATCGACCAGGTGCCGTTCGGCGGCTCGACGAGGGAACGCTCGTCCTGACGGGCCCGCAGCTTCATCACCTGGACCGGATCGCCGTACGGAGCGAGCTGGTCGGCCCTGACCGCGAGCAGGACGGGCACCCGGCCCGCCGCCCGGACGCGGCCGACCAGACGGTTGACGTCGGAGGGGATGGGGATGTCCGCGCCCTGCCGGTGGAAGACCTTGGCGGTCGGCACGCCGCAGGTGCCCCTGACGACCTGGGTGAACCGGTCACCGGTGACCCGTTCGACGATCAGCACGGAGGCGTTGGCGGGCAGGGCCGCGCACATCGCCTCGACCGCGGCGCGCTCACCGCGCTCGACCGGGGTGAAGGCGACGCCCGCCGAGGTGACCACGGGCGGCACGAGCAGCAGCAGCACGCCCGCGACGACCAGCCCGCGTTGCACGGGCCTGCCGTACCCGAGCCTGCGGGCCTTGTCCCTGACCCAGCGCAGCCCCCAGACCGCCAGCAGCACCAGCCCGGGGATGACGACGGGCACCAGGCGCCGGGAGGCCCACGGGTGGTCGGGGGTGATGGAGGGCAGTATCAGCGTGGCGACCGTGGTCCAGCCGATCACGGCCAGCGGCAGCAGCCAGCCGAACCCGCGCCGCCTGACCAGCCTGCGCGTCAGCAGGGCGGCGGCCATGGTGGCCAGGGCGACGGCGGGAACGCCGAGGTACCAGATCACCCAGTAGAGCGACTCCTCGTAGTAGAGCCGGGTCGGGTCGGCCGCCAGGCCGTTGTCCGCCTGGGTTCGCTGGATGAACGCGGCGTTCAGCGCGTCGTCGGCGGTCACCGGGATGCGGGTCACGGTCTGCAGCCAGGGCCGGGCCACGAAGATCGCGACGACCAGCACCACCAGGCCCGCGGCGATCTCGGGAAGCCCGCGCAGCCGTACGGCCCGCCGCAGCGGCGGGGCGAGCACCGGGGCCAGGGCCGCCGCCACCAGGGTGAGGGCCAGGACCGCCCCGCAGATGGCCAGCAGCGGCCTGACCGAGGCTCCCAGGTAGGTCAGGTACGGCCGGGACAGGAAGTAGGCGGCGGCCAGGCCGACCCCGGTTCCCACGGCCAGCCCGCACAGCAGCGGCAGGCCGAGCCGTCCCTCCTGACGGCCGCCGACCCTGCGCATGGCGATCAGCAGCCCGGCGTAGGCGAGCACGGGCAGGATGTCGCGCAGGCCGTCGATCCTGACCAGCACGGCCAGCCCGAACACCAGGCCCGCCAGGTCGGCGCCCGCGACGGCGCCGTAGGCCTGGGCCGCGCGGACCAGCCCCGGCCGCTCCCCCGAGGGGACCGGTGGCAGGTAGCCGAGCCCCATGACGCCCGAGCGCAGCCTGGCCCGTGCGTCGTGGAGCAGGACGAGCCCGCCGAAGAGCATGATCAGGGACGGGATCTCACTGAAGGTGGTGCGCGAGGTGTAGAGGATCGGCAGGCTGACCGCGAACACCAGGGCGGCCAGCGGCGCCCAGCGGGCGCCGACGAACCTGGCGACGAGCCCGGCGACGACCAGCACCGCCATGGCGCCGAGCAGCGGCGGGACCAGCAGCAGGCCGCCCAGCCCGCCCAGCCAGTGGCCGAGCGCCTGGATCATCGGCGGCCCCGGCATGAACTGCGGCACGACCACGCCGCCGAAGTCGTAGAAGCCCATGCTGCCGAAGACCAGCGCCGGGTCGGCCCCGCCGAAGGCCGCCTCCTGGTACGGGATCGGCAGCGAGCCGTGTTCGGCCAGCCAGACGGCGTACTGTGCGTAGGTCGCCGGGTCGCGGCGGACGATGAGCTGCTCGCTGCCGAACACGGTGTTGAAGATCGCGGAACCGGCCGCGACGGCGACGACCGCGGCCGTCTGCCCGGCGGTCGCCTCGACCGTCTCCGGCAGGCGGCGCAGGCCGTAGCGGCACAGCAGCGCCGCGACCAGCAGGCCGAGCGGCAGCGCGGCGACCGGCCTGAACCAGCCCAGCATGAGCAGCGCGAACCCGGCCAGCAGCCAGCCCGCCAGGACGAGCGCGGGCACGGCCGAGAGCACGGCGAGCACCCTGCCCGCCGTGGGTCCGCGCGCGCTGTCCCACGGGCCGATCCTCATGGCTGGCCCCGAGCGTAGCGGCCCCGCCGCGTGACGGCGACGGGGACGCGCGACGGGCGGGCCGAGCCGGTAGCGTACGCGCAGCATGCGAAGGGGGCGGTAGTGGTCGGGTGGGTGCGGGGGCGCAGGGGGCTCTTCCCGGTGCCGGAGCGGGCCGCGCTGGAACCGCTGAGGCAGCGGTGGTTCCTGGTGGTGCTCGGTCTCGGCGTCGTCCTGCGGGCGCTCGCCATGCTCGGCTACCGGCCCGCGTTGTGGTTCCCCGACTCCTACACCTACGTGGTCACCGCGATGCGGCCCAGGCCCGACCTGGTGCGCCCGGCGGGCTACTCGATGTTCCTGCGGCTGTTGGAGCCCCTGCACAGCTTCGCCCTCGTCGCGGGCGTCCAGCACCTGCTCGGGCTCCTGACAGGCGTGATGGTCTACCTCACCGCCAGGCGGCTGCGCGCCCCCGCCTGGGCCGCGACGCTCGCCTGCGTCCCCGTCCTGCTGGACGCCTACCAGATCGAGCTGGAGCACCTGCTGGTCTCCGACACGCTGTTCACGACGCTCGTGGTGGCCGCCGTCTGCCTGGCCGTACGGGAGCCCGGGAGTCAGCGGGGGCGGATGGCCGGGGCGTGCGCGATCGGCCTGCTGGTCGCGGCGGCGACGCTGACCAGGACGGTCGGGCTGCCGCTGGTCGCGCTCCTGGGCGCGTGGCTGCTCTACCGGCAGCGGGGCCGGGTGGCGGTCGCGGCGGTGACGCTGGCCGCGGCGGCTTTGCCGATCCTGGGTTACGGCGTCTGGTTCCACGCGACCACCGGCAGGATCGGCCTGGTCGGCGCGAACGGCGCCTTCCTGTACGCCAAGACGATGACGTTCGCCGACTGCGCGGTGATGAGGCCGTCGGCGGACCTGGCCGTCCTGTGCGACCCCCGGCCGCCCGCGTCGCGGCCCCCCTCGCAGGAGTATCTCTGGGGTCAGGACTCCCCGCTGGTCAGGCTGCCCGGCATCACCTTCACCCGGGAGACCGACGCGCTGGCCGGGGAGTTCGCCTCGCTGGCCATCCGCAGCCAGCCGCTGGACTATCTGGGCTCGGTCCTGACGGAGCTCGGCCGCTCCTTCACGCTGGACCGGCCCGTCTACCCCGACCAGGAGATCTACGACCACTACCTCTTCCCGGCCGCGACGCCCGAGCCGCCGGGACGTTACCCGGCCCTGGTCGGCGCCTCCTTCGCCCGGCTCTACGAGCGGGGGCCGATCGAGACCGAGGTGGTCGAGCCGTACGCGGGCTGGATGCGGGCCTACCAGGGCGTCGCCGCGCTGCCCGGCGCCGCGCTGCTGGTGATCCTGCTCCTCCCTCCGGTCGTCGCGGGGGTACGGCGGGCCAGGTCGGCCGGATCCGTCCCGGTGGTGTGGGCGCTGCCCTGGGCGACGGCGGTGACGTTGCTGGTCATGCCCGCGGCGGTGGCGGAGTTCGACTACCGCTACGTGCTGCCCGCCGTACCACTGGCCTGCCTTGCTGCGGCTTTCGCCGCAAGTAAACCTTCCTTCAGTAACATTCCAAGAAATGTCCGTATTTGAGTATGCTGGGCGGCCGGATCACCGCGCAGTCCCCGGGGGAGATCATGGCTGAGTTCGTACCATCACGACTCCCCACGCCGACTTCGTGACCTACTCTTTGGGCGCTATGAGCGAGCCGAGACAGCGGGTGTCGCCGCCGAGCAAGGAGATCGCATGAGCGACCAGCGGCACGTCGCCATGAGCGATCACACCACCCAGCCGGCCCTTGGGCGCAGGGCGTCCAGGCGCGCGGCCGGGAACGGCGTGACGCCTGAGGAGATCTCCCCTCTTTACCAGGAACCTCCCAGGAGGAACGGCGGCGGCCGGTCGAGAGGGTCGGGCGGCAAGGCCGCCAAGCTCGGCGTCGGCGCCTGGGTCAGCGTCGCGCTGACCGGCGTCATGGTGGTCGGCACCCTCACCGGCTACAAGTTCTACCGGGACATCGAGGGCAACATCACCCGTGAGGACGTCGAGGGCAAGCTGGGCGCCGACCGCCCGCCGGAGACGGGCGCGCTCAACGTCCTCGTCGTCGGCTCCGACAGCCGCGACGGCGCGGGCAACAAGAAGTACGGCCAGCACCTGCAGGGAACGGGTGAGCGGACCGACACGATCATCCTCCTGCACATCTCCCCGAACCGCGACAAGGCGACGCTGATCAGCTTCCCCCGCGACTCGATGGTCCAGGCGCCCGAGTGCCAGAACCCCAAGACCAAGGCGATCATTCCCGCCGGTCTCCGGCAGATCAACGCGACCTTCAACGACGGCGGCATCACCTGCACGTGGAAGACGATCGAGACGCTGACCGACATCCACATCAACCACTTCGTCAAGGTCGACTTCTCCGGGTTCAAGGGCATCATCGACGCCCTCGGCGGCATCGAGATCTGCCTGCCCAAGGACGTCACGGACAAGAAGGCCAAGCTCGAACTGAAGAAGGGCAAGCACATCGTCAAGGGCGAGACCGCCCTGGCCTACGTCCGTGCCCGCTACACGCTCGGCGACGGCAGCGACATCAGCCGCATCAAGCGCCAGCAGGTCTTCCTCACCCAGGTGATGAAGAAGGCGACCAGCTCCGACCTGCTCACCGACCTCGGCAAGCTGACCAGTTTCCTTGAGGCCGCGACCTCCTCGGTGACGATGGACCGCAACCTCACCACCGGACGGCTCCTGGAGATCGCGCAGAGCGCGGCCTCCCTCAACGCCAAGGGCCTGAAGTCCGTCACCGTCCCCTGGAAGCCGTACGCGCCCGACCCCGGCCGGGTCGAGTGGGCCCAGCCGAAGGCCGACCAGCTCTTCGCCGCGATCCGCAGCGACATCGAGGTGCAGCCGACCGCCACGCCGAAGCCCTCGGCCAGCCCAGGCCAGACCTCGGCCCCCGCCAAACCCGCGATCAAGCCCTCCCAGGTCAGGGTCCAGGTGCTCAACGGCACCAGCGTCGCCGGCAGGGCGCAGGAGGTGGCCGACGCGCTGGCCGCCCAGGGCTTCACGGTGACCGAGGTCGGCAACGCGCGGCTGCCCAGCGGCGCCGACCAGCCGAAGACACGCATCCTGTACGCCAGGAACGCCCAGGACGGCGCCGACTACGCCGCCCCGGTGGCCGCCAAGCTCCTCAACAAGGAGAAGGTCAAGCCGGAGGGCGGCAAGCTCAAGCCGGGCGGCAGCGAGCCGTACGTCCCGTCGGCCACGGGAACGGCCTCGACCGCGCCCACCGCGACGCCGACGGCGAGCGCCCCGGCCACCACGACGGACGGCCAGGGGCCGGTCATCCAGCTGGTCATCGGTGCCGACTGGCAGGGTGTCGCCGCTCCCATCAAGATCCCGGACAGCATCAAGGGCGACGTGGTCGACGCCAACACCAACCCCTGTCTCTGAGCCCTGTCCCCGGTACCGCCGGTGCCGCCCCGTGCCCCGTTCCTCCGGGAACGGGGCCGTTCTCCCAGCTCCGGGCCGCCCCGACGGTCACGAAACCCCGTGAAACGCGGCGAGCTCGTGCGACAGGGCGTCCAAGAGCGTTTATGGTGGTCCGACCGGTGGACGACTCCGTCATCCGTCCGTGTCCCGGGCGATCTCGCCGGTCCGCTTCCCCGTCTCCGACAGATAGCTGAGCGTTTTCCTCGTGAGCGACACCCGACCCTCTTCCCCGGTACCGGCCCCATGGGACGACGGCGCCAGTGGCGCCGGAGGCGGCGGGCAAACCGGCGGGCAGGACGGAAGGGCGGCGCCGTGGCCCCAGCCTCCGGCCCCCGACCCCGCGGAGGGGGCGGGCGAGGTGACCGCGTGGGGCTACCCCGCCTACCGGGAGCCGGAGAACACGCCCGGCGGGGAGACGAGCACGCCGTACTGGGAGGGGTCCTCCGCTTTCGGGAGTGAGGAGACCTCCGGGGCGGGCGCGGCGCCGTCCGCCGCACGGCAGGCGCGCAGCCCCTACCCCAGCCCTCACGACCCCCCGCACACCACCGCGTCCCAGGAACCCGCCTCTCAGAGGCCGGAGGCCCGGGAGCCCCTGCCCCAGAGGCCGGGGTCCCGGGAGCGGGACGCGCGGTGGGCTCAGGAGTTCGGCGCGGCCCAGGCACGGGCGTGGACCTCGGGCACCCCGTCCGAGCCCCCCTCCTCGGAGACCTTCTCCTACTGGGAGAACTCCGCCCGGCAGCAGCCCGAGCCCCAGGAGGCCGACCGTCGGCCCTCCGCGTGGGGAGAGGCGACCGTCTCCCCCTGGGAGCAGGCCCACCCCGTCCCGTCTCAGGAACCCCCCGCGCCCGCCGAGCAGGCCCGGTACACCGCACCGGCTCCCGCCGAGCTCCCCGAGCGGACCACGCCGCGCCGCCGGGGCTCACGGGCGGCCTCGCACCTGAACGCCCGGCCCAGAATCCCTGCCTACCTGGACGAACACCCCCAGGTCACCGAGCAGCAGAGGGCCCCGGTTCCCGTCGGCGCGCACGCCGCGGGACCGGCCGTCGCCCCCTCGTCCGTCAGAGGTCCGGCGGCCCTGGAGTGGGAGCAGCGGGCCTACGCCGAGGAGGAGCCCACCGCTCCCCCGGCGAAGAAGAAGCGTGAGCCGTACCTCGACAACGTCAAGTTCGTCCTGATCGTCATGGTGGTCATCGGGCACTCGCTGGTGCCGACCCTGGCCGCGCACTCCTCCAGGGCCGCCTACCTGTTCATCTACACGTTCCACATGCCGGCGTTCGTGCTGATCAGCGGCTATCTGGGACGCAACTTCTGGAACTCGAACGCGAAGATCAACAAGCTGGTCGACACCATGCTGGTGCCGTACGCGTTCATCGAGATCGGGTACGCCCTGCTGCGTTACGCGCTCGGCCAGAAGTGGACCCTGACGATCATCGACCCGGCCTGGCTGAACTGGTATCTCGTCGCGCTGGTGCTCTGGCGGATCTCCACCCCCATCTGGACGCGGATGCGCCAGCCGTTGCTGGTCGCGGTGACCATATACATGGTGGCCGGTTTCTCCGAGATATCCGGCGACTTCAGCCTCGACCGGTTCTTCGGCCTGCTGCCGTTCTACGTGCTCGGCCTGCTGCTCAAGCCCGAGCACTTCGACCTGCTCAAGCCGTTCTGGGTGCGGATCGCCGCCGGGTTCGTCGTCGCCGGAGGCGTCGCGGTGGCCGTCTACCTCGCCCCCAGGGTCGGCCTCGACCCGGTCTACTACCGCTACAGCTTCAAGTACATGCACCTCAGCTGGTGGATGGGCCTGAGCGTGCGCGCGGCCATGCTGCTGGCGGGCCTGGCGCTCTCGGTCGCGCTGCTGGCGCTCGTGCCGAGGCGCGAGACCTGGTTCTCCGACCTGGGCACCCGCACGCTCTACACCTACCTGCTGCACGGTGTCGTCGTGCTCATCGCCAAGGACCAGAAGTGGCTGAGCTTCCCCTGGCTGTACGGCCCGCTCGGCGTGCTGGCGATCGCGTCGAGCTCGCTCGTACTGGCGATCATCCTGAGCCTGCCGCAGACCCGCACGCTCTTCAAATGGCTGCTCGAACCCCGCCTGGTCTGGCTGTACCGCAGGCCCTCCTCGAAGGAGAGTTCAGCCGCCGTTCCCCGGTAGTTCACTCAACGCATCCGGTGCGGACGGAACCGGCACTCAGCATCGGCATATGCGGGTATGTGTCGGGACGATCGTCCATCACCCCGAAGACGCCCGGATCATGCATCGGCAGATCCGGGCGCTCCTCGACGCCGGGCATGACATCACCTATGTCGCGCCCTTCACCGACTGCAACGTCACGCCCGATCCCGGGATCAGGGCGATCGACGTTCCCCGCGCGACCGGGCGGCGCCGCAGGCGCGCGCTCAAGGCGGCCAGGAAGGCCCTCAAACGCGGGATCGAGGGCGCCGACCTGCTGATCGTCCACGACATCGAGTTGCTGTTCCGGCTGCCCAGGCGCAGGCCCGCGACCGTGTGGGACGTGCACGAGGACACGGCCGCCGCCCTTGAGGCCAAGCCGTACCTGCCCGAGGTGCTGCGCCGTACGCTGCCGTCGCTGGTGC
Organism: Streptosporangium sp. NPDC000239; assembly: GCF_040300765.1. Classification (NCBI taxonomy): domain Bacteria; kingdom Bacillati; phylum Actinomycetota; class Actinomycetes; order Streptosporangiales; family Streptosporangiaceae; genus Streptosporangium; species Streptosporangium sp. NPDC000239. The sequence goes on from NZ_JBEPEI010000002.1 coordinate 555,854, forward strand.
GCGGGGTCGAGGCCAGGGCCGAGCGGCGCATGCACCTGATCCTGGCCGAGGAGGCCTACCAGGAGCGCTTCTCCAGGCCCCATCCCGTGGTGCTCAACACCACCTACGTGCCCCGGCGCCCGCCCGCCCCGCCCGGGGGGAACCGGGTGATCTACGTCGGCCAGCTGTCGGCGGCCAGGGGGGCCGTCGAGCTGGTCGAGCTGGCCAGGCGGCTGCTGCCGCACGGGATCAGGACCGACCTGGTCGGGGCGGCCGACCAGGAGATCAGGCCGCTGCTGCGGGACGCGCAGCGGGAGGGCGTGCTCGACTGGTACGGCTACGTGCCCAACCAGCACGCGCTGCGGATGGCCGAGGGGGCGATCGCCGGGCTCTCCCTGCTGCACGACGTGCCCAACTACCGGCAGTCGATGCCGACCAAGGTCGTGGAGTACATGGCCAGGGGGGTCCCGGTGGTGACGACGCCGTTGCCCGCCGCCGCCTCGATGGTCGAGCGGGTCGGTTGCGGCGTCGTCGTGCCGTTCGGGGACGTGGACGCGGCGCTGCACGCCGTGCTCGGGCTGCGGGACGACCCCGGCGGGGCCACGGCGATGGGCAAGCGCGGGTACGAGCAGGCGCTGAACGAGCACCACTGGCCCGACCACGCGGGTGAGTTCGTCGGCCGCCTTGAGGAATGGGCCGGCAAACCGGTGACGTCCGCCGTGGAGATTGGTGTACTGGAGGCATGGCACGCCATCTGATCCAGGGACGTGAGATATCCACCCCCGTCCGCGTCCGCGACGCGGTGGCGTGCGCGGCCTCCTATCTCGTCAGAGCGGACGCCGCCCGGGCCGTGATCGCCTACTCGGGGTTCGACGTCGCCGAGGTGCTGCCGGGCAGGGCCCTGTGCACGCTGGCGTTCGCCGAGCACGCCGACGGTGACCTGGAGGCCTGCCGGGAGTTCGCCGTCTCCTTCCTGACCAGGCCGCCCGACGCCGGGCCGCCGCCCAGGGCTCGTGGCCTGCGGGCCAACCTCGCCGAGCTGCGCCGGGCCGGGGCGGGGTCGTTCGTCCACTGGCTGCCGTCCGACCGGGACTTCGCCGCGGAGGCGGGACGCGCCATCTGGGGCTTCCCCCGGGAGGTCGCCGACATCGACCTGCGGATGGCCTCGCCGTACAAGCGGTGCGTGGTGCGCAGGGACGGCCGCCTGGTGCTCGACCTGCTCGTCAAGCCGGGGGCGGCCGTCCCCTTCGTGGGCAGGGTCACGCCGCCGAGGGCCTACGGCCAGCTCGACGGTGTCACCCGCCGTGTCCCCTGGTCGGCCACCCTGCGCGGGGTCCGGGCCCGCCTCGGCGGGGCGCTGATCCGCCTGGGCAACCACCCGATCGCCAAGGAGCTGAGCGAGCTCGGCCTGCCCAGGCGCGCGGTGCTGACCGGTACGGTCTCCCACCTGGCCATGACGCTCGGCGAGGCCAAGCAGCTGTAGGTCAGCCCTCCAGTTCGAGGAGCGGCAGTTCGGCGCGGGTCGGCAGGCCCTGCCAGTCGCTGGGGCTCGACGCGGCGAAGGCCGCGAGCTGGGCGCCCCTGCGCAGCCTGTCCGTCGGGTGCAGCCGGTCGAGCAGGGCGCTGAGATAGCCCGCGACGAAGGCGTTCTCGCACCCTCCGGGGTCGACCACGGGCGCCACGATGCCCGGGGCGTCGTGGCGGACGCCGTCCACCCGCACGCTCGCCCCCCTGGTCCCCCTGAGCACCACGACCTGCCTGCCGCCGCCGAGGGCGGGTTTGACCAGGTCGAGTTCGCTCTGCCGTACGAACAGCAGGTCGGCCGAGCCTGCCAGGGCGCCGAGGACCTCCTCCGCCTCCCGCAGGTCGGGCCAGAGCCGGTCGTGGTAGTCCACGGCCACCGAGACGACGACCCCCGCCGCCTGTGCCGCCCGTACCGCGGCCTGCATGGCGTCGCGCGCGCTCAGCGCGGCGGTGACCCCGCTGACGTGCAGGATGCGCACGGCCGCGATGCGGTCTATGGGAACGTTCCCCTGGGCGAGCCGGGTGCCTCCCCGGTAGTGGGTGACCTTGGCCGCCTGCCCCGGTCTGGTCTCCCGCAGGATCATCCCGGTCGCCGAGCCGTCCTCGGTCCTGGCGTCGGAGACGTCCACTCCCTCGCCGCGCAGCGCGGTGAGCACCCGCTGGCCCAGCTCGTCCGCGCCCACCTTGCCCAGCCACGCGACCTTGTGGCCGAGTCTGGCCAGGCCGACCGCGACGGTGAACTCCGATCCCGTGACGTCCAGCCTGACCTCGTTCTCGTGACGGATCCGGCTGCTGCTGACGATGGCGAAGGCCTCGCCGAGGGTGTAGACGTCCACGCCGGAACCTTTCGCGGCGCCGTAGGACGCCGATGGAGCCATGTTCGGATTTTCGAACTCTAGCGATTCTCCCCGTCCCGCTCTCCCCAGGGAGCACAACAGCAACCGGCCGGTGATCTCCGCGTGCTCTGACCTCCAGGGGTGCTGGGAGCCTTCGCCAGGAAGGCCTTCCCGGCTATCGGAGCCTCATGGTCCTGGGAGCTTTCGTGGGGCCCGGGAAGCCTTCATGTGCTCCCGGAAGACCTTCGTCGGTCTTCAGAGGTCTGAGGACCTGTTAGGGTTCTCGCATCGAGGAGAGCCCATGGGAGGTGGGAGATGGCCGAGTCACCCGGCCTGCGGCACGGACCCGTCGTGCCGCAACTGGAGAGCCTGCTGCGCGAGTTGCTCAGGGAGCAGCGCTGGAAGGCCGGTGAACGGCTGCCCAGCGAGGTGCGGCTCGCCGAGGAGCTCGGCGTCGGCCGTTCCTCGGTGCGCGAGGCCATCCGCCTGCTGGCCCGTGACGGTCTGGTCGACGTACGGCACGGCTCGGGCACGTTCGTCACCGACCTGTCCGCGATCCCCCACGAGGGGCCGGACGTGCGCCAGCTCCTGCGCCGGGCCCGGCTGCTTGAGGCCTACGAGGTGCGCAGGGCCCTTGAGGTCGAGGCCGCAAGGCTCACCGCGCGGCGCATCCGCCCCGAGGACGTCGAGCGGCTGAGGGCGAGGCTGCGCGAGCGCCAGGAGCGGGTCGGCGGTGACCCTGCCGCCTTTGTCGACGCCGACCTCGACTTCCACCACGCGATCGTGGAGCTGTCCGGCAACGCCGTGCTCGTCGGCCTGTTCGACGTGGTGCGCCCCGTGCTGCGCGCGGCGCTGATCGAGATGGTCACCCACGAGGCCGCCCTGCCCGACGTCTCGTGCGCCCACGCCGACGTGCTTGAGGCGCTGGCGCGCGGCGACGCCGAGGCCGCGGTGGCCGCCACGGCCGACAACCTGGAGGGCACCATGGCGTTCATCAGGGCGGAGATGGCCGACCGATGATCGTCTCCCAGCCCTCGGAAACCGGGCCCGTCCTGCACGCGCAGGAGGTCGACGTCGTGCGCGACGGCAACCACCTGCTGTGGCAGATCTCCCTGACCGTGCACCGGGGTGAGCACTGGGCCCTGCTCGGCGCCAACGGCGCGGGCAAGAGCACGCTGCTCAACCTGCTGGGCGCGGTCACCCACCCCACCCGCGGCGTCGTCGAGGTGCTCGGGCGCAGGCTGGGCCGGGTCGACATGCGGGAGCTGCGCTCCTACCTGGGTCACGTCGACCCGCGTCACGCCCCCGACTCCCCGCTGCGGGTCAAAGAGGTCGTCCTGACCGGCCTGACGAACACCATCGCGCTCGTGCCCCGCTGGGCGCCCACCGCCGAGGAGACCCAGCGCGCCGACCACCTGATCGAGCTGCTGGGCATGGGCGCCAGGGGTGAGGCGCGCTGGCCCACGCTGTCGCAGGGCGAGCGTGGCCGGGCCCTGATCGCCAGGGCGCTGATGCCCCGGCCACGGCTGTTGCTGTTCGACGAGCCGGCGACGGGCCTTGACCTGGCCGCCCGCGAGCAGCTCCTCGGCAGCATCGACCTGCTCAGGCACGAGCATCCCTCGCTGGCCACGGTCCTGGTCACCCACCACCTGGAGGAGCTTCCCGCGAGCACCACTCACGCGATGTTGCTCAGGAAGGGCCACTGCCTGGCCTCCGGCCCGGTTGACGACGTCCTGACCACCGACCTGATCAGCGCGTGCTTCGACCACCCGGTGCGGATCACCCGCAGCGAGGGCCGCTGGAGCGCCAAGGCCGCCACCCTGCTGGCGACCCCCTGACCTCGTCCCTGGAGTTGCGGAACTCCAGGGACGATCGACACCTTATGTTGTCTGAGGTCTGAGGACAGTCCTCGGACTTTCATGAGAAGGACGCACGAGAGAGTGAAGAACCGCAGGGCCCTGGGGCTGCTCACGGTCACCCACGGGGTCAACGACATGTACCAGGGCGCCGTCCCCGCCCTGCTCCCCTTCCTGGTGGCCGAGCGCGGCTACAGCTACGCGCTGGCCACGGGGATCGTCGTGGCCGCCACGGGGCTGTCCAGCGTCGTGCAGCCGCTGTTCGGCGTGGCCGTGGACCGCCGCCGGATGAGCTGGCTGGTCGCCGTGGGCATGATCGCGGCAGGCGTCGGGGTCGGCCTGTCCGGCCTGGTCGACGACTACGCGTGGACGTGGCTCGCCATCGCGGTCTCCGGCCTGGGCGTCGCCGCCTACCATCCCGCGGCGGCCAAGGCCGCACGGGTCGCCGGCGGCGGCTCCGCGCGTTCGATGGGCGTCTTCTCCGTCGGCGGCAACGTGGGAGGCGCGCTCGCCCCGCTGTTCGTCGCCCTCGTCCTCAACGCCGCCGGAACCCGGGGCACCTGGCTGCTTGCCGTGCCCGCCGTGGTGGCCGGAGTCGGCTACCTCCTGGCCCGGCGCGTCTCCGACTCCGGCCCGGCAACCGCGACCGCCCCGGCGAGCGCGGAGGGGGCCACGGGGCGCGACGACTGGCGGGCGTTCGCCCGGCTGTCGGCCCTGGCGGTCTTCTGGTCGATCCCCTATGTCGTCATGGGCTCCTTCGCCGCCCTGAACGTCATCGGCCGCTTCCACGTCTCGACCGCCACCGGGACGGCCACGCTCACCGTCTTCACCGCGGGCGGCGTGGTCGGCACCCTCGCGGGCGGATGGCTCGCCGAACGACGGGGACGGCTGAGCACGATCCGCCTCGGTTATCTGACGGCCGCGCTCGCGGTGGCGGGCGTCGTGTTCTCACCCGGCCTGGCGGGGGTGCTGTGCTGTACGGCGCTGTTCGGCACCGCCCTGTTCGTGCCCTTCGCCGCCCAGGTCACCCTGGCTCAGGACTACCTTCCCAACCGGGTGGGAACGGCCAGCGGGCTCACCCTGGGGCTGACCCTGTCGGTCGGCGGCCTGCTCTCCCCCGCCTTCGGCGCCCTGGCCGACGCCTGGGGGGTGCGCACCGTGCTGGTCTGCCTCGTCGCGGTCCTGGCCGTGGCCGTCCTGATCACGCTGAGGCTTCCCGAGCCCTCCGGCCCCCTCCCGTCTCCCCGTTCCGACCCGGAGCCCGCAGACGCCGCCGCGTGAACCCCGGAGAGGCCGCGAAGCGCGCGGAACCCCCGGGCCGGACGACCACCGGCGCCGCCCTCGTACGGCTTCGGCGGACCTTGCGGCCCGGGGGCTCTTCCCCGCCCTTGGGTGCCGCACCCCTTCCCGCTTCTCACCACTTATCACCACATAAGGGAAATTTGTCCCTTCTCTCCAGGTCAGCGGGGTCACGATGCCGGTCGGCGATGTCGAGGGGGTACCTGTTAAACGGCACAAAGCCGGGTACCGGCATGCTTGGGGCTCAACACACAGACATCAAGGGGAAATCGGATGACTTCGGTACCCATCATCAGGTTGAACAACGGCGTCGAGATCCCGCAGCTGGGATTCGGGACCTACCAGATCAAACCTGGCGAGACGAAGGCGGCGGTGCTGTCCGCGTTCGAAGTCGGCTTCCGGCACATCGACACCGCCGAGATGTACGGCAACGAGGCACAGGTCGGCGAGGCGGTCAGGGCGTCCGGTCTCGACCGGGGCGAGGTGTTCGTCACGAGCAAGCTGAACAACGGCTTCCACGCCCACGACGACGCCCTGAAGGCGTTCGACCGGACGCTGGAGGAGCTGGGGTTCGACTACCTGGACCTGTTCCTCATCCACTGGCCGCTGCCCGCCGTCGGTGACTTCGTGGAGACCTGGAGGGCCCTGGAGGAGATCTACCGTTCGGAGCGTGTCAGGGCCATCGGCGTCTCCAACTTCCACGTGAGCCACCTGCGCAGGGTCCTGGAGGAGACCGAGACCGTGCCCGCGGTCAACCAGATCGAGGCGCATCCGTACCTCACCCAGGACGACATCAGGGCGTTCGACGCCGAGCACGACATCGCCACCGAGGCGTGGTCGCCGATCGCGCAGGGCAAGGTGCTCACCGACCCGACGATCGTACGGATCGCCGAACGGCACGGCAGGACACCCGCCCAGGTGACGCTGCGCTGGCACATCCAGCGGGGCGACATCGTCTTCCCCAAGTCGCTCAGGCGCGAGCGCATGCAGGAGAACTTCGACATCTTCGACTTCGAGCTCTCCGAGGAGGAGATGAACACGATCTCCGCCCTCAACCGCGACGAGCGGGTCGGCCCCGACCCGGACACCTTCAACTGGATTCCCTAGTCCCTCCCACGAGCTGGTCCACGGACCACAGCGATGGCGGCCGCCCGACCCGGACGGCCGCCATCGGCGTCTCGCCCACCTCGACCGGCAGCGGCACCCGGAACAGCGGCTGGTCGAGGTGGGCGAGTACACCCTCCGCCCGGCGCCCCCACTCGACGCGCCCCACCCGGCGCCCTCCACCCGGCGCCCTCCACCCGGCGCCCCCACTCGACGCGCCCCACCCGGCGCCTTCCGCCCGGTGCGCCCAGGCCGACGGCTCCCTCCGTCCGCCCCACCGCGACCCCCTCCGGTCGCCCCGGGGCCCGCCCATGGCGCAAGGTGCCCCCACCCGGCCTCCTCAGGACAAGGCCCCGGCAACCCGCCCTCGGGAGAGGCCGGGCAACCCGGCCGCTTGGAACAGGGCTTCCCTCTCCTCACGACACAGCAGCCGCCTTGTGACAGGCCGCTCGACGACGTGCATCGATTGCCAATCGGAGGCAACCTCCGTATTGTGGTATACACAAAACGGAGGGCCTCTCCGAATAGTGGGGAGTCCTCCCATACCCCGGAGGCAGGCGATCGTGACCGTGGAAGAGACACGTCTGAGGCTGGGCCGGTTCGGTGTCTGGCTGGCCCCGCCCACTCTGCTGAGGACCCCCGTCGGCGTGCAACGTGAGCAGTTCGCCCGCGTCGAACGGCTCGGCTACGGCTCACTGTGGAGCGGCGAACCCCCGGCGACCTCCCTCGGCGCCGGACGTGAGGTGTTCACCCAGCACGCCGTGATGCTGGCCGCGACCAACCGGATCGTCGTCGGAACGGGGGTGGCGAACATCCGGATGCGCGAGCCCCTCGCCGCACACGGCGGCGCCGCCACCCTCGCCGAGGCCTACCCCGGGCGGTTCGTCCTCGGTCTCGGCGGGCACGGCGGTGACCGCCCACTGGGAGAGCTACAGGCCTATCTAGAGGCGATGGCGACCGCGGCGACGACGCTGCTCCCGGAGATCGGCTACCCCCTCGTCCTGGCCGCCCTGGGGCCCCGGGCGCACCGGCTCGCCGCCGACCACGCCGACGGAGCGCACCCGTTCATGCAGCCGGTCGAGCACACCGCGATCGCGCGCGAGCGGCTGGGGCCCGGCAAACTGCTGATCCCTCACCAGGCGGTCGTCCTCGACACCGACCCGGTCTCCGCCAGGGCACGGATGCGCGCCCTGACCCCCGCCCGGTTCCGTGACGTCGAGACCCCCTACACCGTCAACTTCAGGCGCCTGGGCTACGGGGACGACGACCTCGCGGGTGAACGCAGTGACCGGCTCATCGACGCCATCCTGGGCTGGGGGGACGAGAAGACCGTCGCCGGCAGGCTCGGCGCCCACCTGGAGGCGGGCGCCGACCACGTCCTCGTGCATCCCCTGGCGGACGACCTGGTCTCCGCCGTCGACCAGCTCGAACGCCTCGCCCCTTTCCTGACAGCCCCGCAGGATCCGCACGCCCGAGGCATATGACCGACCGGTCGCGCCCGTGCGGCCACCGGTTCGAAACCGGTGGAACCGCTCCTCGGCAAGGAGAAGACGATCTCGGTCAGCCGCACGCCGCCGCGCCCGGCTGACGGCTCAGACGATCGGGGGACGGCCCAGGCGGAGCATGCGCCAGGCGGTCTTCCAGCCCATCGGACGGCGCTCGCCCGCGGGCTCGCGCATCCCCTCGGTGAAGCCGGTGAACCAGGCGCGCAGCGCCGGACGGGAACGTTCTCTGAGCAGGGTGAGAACGATCCAGTTGAGGAGGTAGAAAGCCGCCAGCGGCCAGGGGAGGTTGCGCCGGGCCAGCCAGACGCGGTTCCTGGCGTTGAGGCGGTAGAAGTCCGCATGGCGGGTCGGCGGGACCTGCGGGTGGTACATGACCGTCTGGGCGTCGTACTCGATCCGGTAGCCCTCGCCGAGCAGCCGCCAGGCCAGGTCGGTCTCCTCGTGGGCGTAGAAGAAACGCTCGGGGAGGCCGCCGACCTGGAGGAAGGCCGACCGGCGGATGGCGCAGGCGCCACCGAGGAAGGTGGTGACCGGTGAGGACCGCTCGGGGTCGCCCGCGCGCAGGCGCGGGACGTGACGGCGCTGACCGACACCGCCCTCGGGATCCATCACGCGGAAGGAGACGACCGCCAGGTCGGGCTCGGTCGAGAAGCGCTCACGAAGGTGGGAGATGACGTTGCTCTCGCCGTACCAGCCGTCGTCGTCCAGGAAGAGGACGACGTCGCCGGAGCACTCCTCGACGCCGCGGTTGCGACCGGCCGGGATGCCGGTGTTGTGGCTGAGCCGGACGGTCCTGATCGAGGCCGCCGATCCCGCGGGCACGGTGACCGGCAGCTCGGGCACGTCCGCGCCGTTGCCGACGATGACGATCTCGACATCGCCGTCGACCTGGTTGACGGCCGACTCGACGGCCCGGGCCAGCTCAGGGACCCGGTTGCCCATGGTGAGGATGACGCACGAGATCTTCAACGCGTCATCGCCTTGACGCGTCGAGAGCACGTGCGGGGCATACTTTCATGATCACCGAGTCTGCTGGGTGGGGCGATTCTGGCTTCAGTACAACTTCCTGATTTACCGGGAAATAAGCGTATCGGAACCTCCGGCGAACACCCACCAAACAGTGGGACGTCCGCACCTACGACGCACCGAAACGCCATCCGGTTCCTCACGAAAGCCGCCTGGAGGCCAGAATGCTCACCAGGTGCAGAGCGGTCTGCAGCACGGCGACCACCACGCAGGCGACCATGAGCACCCGCGTCGCGGCCAGACCGCCGCTGAGGGCGTCCCACAGGGCCACGAGCACCACGATGAGGGACAGCTCGACCGCCTGGACGAGCCGGTGGAACTTCAGCGCCGCCGCGGCCCTGCGGGCCATGCCCAGGCCCCGCGAGCGGAACTGCTCCGCCGAACTCTCCGTCGCCGCGATCAGCCCGGAGCGGGCACGCGCCACGTCGACCAGGTCGGTCTCGGCCTTGATCAGGATGGCGCCGAGCGCGGCGGCGAAGCCCAGCACGGTGTACCAGTCGGGCAGGACCTCCGAGGCCCTGAAGCCAAGACCGATGAGCAGGGCGGCCTCGGCGAAGTAGTGCCCGACCCGGTCCAGGTAGACACCGGTGATCGAGGTACGGCCCGTCCACCGGGCCAGTTCCCCGTCGGAGCAGTCGAGCAGCAGGTAGAGCTGGATGAGCAGGGCCGCGCCCACCGCGGCCCAGAACCCCGGCACCGTGAGCACCACGCCCGCCAGCAGTCCGGAAAGGATCATCAGCCAGGTGGTCTGGTTGGGGGTGATCGGCGTCTTGGCGAGGAACCAGGTGACGTAGATCGACAGCTTGCGCATGTACAGCGAGCCCGCCCAGTGCTCGCCGCTGTTGCGACCCATGGTCGACTGCGGCTGGGCGACCGCGCGGAACTCAGCGACCGACGGCCCGGACATAGTCCCCCACCCGCTCGCGAATCTCCGGCTCGGACAGGCGCAGGTGCTCCAGGATCGTGTAACGTCCCGGACGCGTCGAGGGCGCCAGCATGACGGCCTCGGTGAACTGCTCCTCGGTCAGTCCGGCGTCGCCGGGGGTGACCGGAAGCTCGTGCCCGCGCAGGCACTCGACGACCTGGGTCAGTCTCCGCGAGTCCTCGCGGAGGAAGAAGCAGAAGGCGGCACCGATTCCGGCGAGTTCGCCGTGGTTCGAGGTGCCGGGGAAAAGCTGATCCACGGCATGCAGGATCTCATGGTCTCCGCCGCTCGAAGGACGGGATGACCCGGCGATGACCATCGCCATCCCCGACATGATGAGCGCCTCGGCCAGCACGGTGAGGAAGGCGTCGGACTCGATGGAGTCGTTCCTGCCGATCACTGCCTCGGCCGAGGTGCGGGCCATCGCGCAGGCCAGACCGTCGATCGGCTCGCCCCGCTCGGTGTTGCCGAGCTGCCAGTCCTCGATCGCCGACAGGTTGCTCACCACGTCGCCGACCCCGGAACGGACCAGGGAGTCGGGCGCGTCGTGCACGAAGTCGAGATCGACCACGATGGCCAGCGGCATGGGCACACCGAAGGAGCCCTTGCCGCCGTCGTGGGTCAGCGACGCGACCGGCGAGCAGATGCCGTCGTGCGACAGGTTGGTCGCCACCGCGACCATGGGGATCCCGGCGAGCGACGCGGCGTACTTGGTCGCGTCGATCGTCTTGCCTCCGCCGATGCCGACCACCGCCTCGTAGGCGCCCTTGCGCAGGTCGGCGCCGAGCGAGACCGCGGCGTCGACGGAGCCGTTCGCCACCCGGAAGACCTGGGCCTCACCGAGTGAGGGGGCGATGACCGAGGCGATCCGGTCGCCCTGCCCCACTCCGACGGCCACCGCGACCCGCCCCGAGGTCGCCACCCTGCTGTCGGCCAGCAGCGTGCCGAGCTGGGCGACCGCGCCCCGCCGTACCTCCATGGTCAGCGGGGCGGGCAGCATCCTGGCTAGTATCGGCACGCGATCTCCCGGGCCCTCGCGAGGTCGTCGTGGTTGTCCACCTCGACCCACGGGACGTCCCCGATCGGGGCTACGGCGATCTTCTCGCCGCGGGTGACCATCTCCTGATAGCCGTCCTCGTAGTACAGCTGCGGGTCGCGCTCGAAGGTGGCCCTGAGGGCGTCGGCGAGCCGCTCCGCGGCACCGGGACGGATCAGCGTCGCGCCGATGTACTCACCGGCCGCGGCGGCCGGGTCCATCAGCTTGGTGATCAGCTTGAGGTGACCGTCGTCGTCGAGGGTGACCTTCATCTCCTCGTCGGCGAGCTTCTTGACGTTGTCGACCGCGAGCAGGATGTCGCCGGTCACCGGCGCGGAAAGCAGCGTCTCCTCGACGGAGGCCGGGTGCACGGTGTCGCCGTTGACCAGGAGCACACCCTGGTCGAAGTGGTCACGGGCGCACCACAGGGAGTAGGCGTTGTTCCACTCCTCGGCCTTGTCGTTGTGCACGAGGGTGAGCTTCACGCCGTGCCGCCGCTCCAGCTCGGCCTTGCGCTCGTGTACGGCCTGCGCCTGGTATCCGACGACGACCACGACGTCACGGAGGTCGGCCGCGGCGAGGTTCCGCAGCGAGATGTCCATGATCGTGGTATCACCGTCGACCGGCACGAGCGCCTTGGGCAGCGTGTCGGTGTACGGCCGCAGGCGTCGTCCGGCCCCGGCGGCCAGCACCATTCCCAGCAACGTGCACTCCTCATCCAAGTGAGCCCCTCGACGGGCACTCCTGGTCCCAAAGGTTAGTTGCCTTCAGGCCTTGATCGTGTAATCGGAGGTTTGCCGGGTGTTCTCAGTCATGCGTCTCCAGGCCGGCCGAGCCCGCCTTCGAGCGGGGTACGGCCAGCCAGCAGGTAACGCTCTCCCACCCGAACAGACCCCACAGATACAGCGCAAGCAGGGCGAACACCAGCGTGACCTGCCCGGTCAGCCCGCCGAGCGCGACCAGCAGCATCCGGCCGTCCCAGCCGAGCCCGAAGGTCGCCAGCCACTGCGGCGGATAGACGCGTTGCCGCAGACGATAGACAAGATCATAGTGGTGGAAGGCCATCGCGCCGAGCAGGGTGAAGATCAGCCAGGGCGGCACGTCATGGGCGAACCCGACCGAGGCCACGAAGCCGTACTCGGTCAGGCGCAGGATCGGCGGCACCAGCCAGTCGAGGCGGCCGTCGTGCGGGTGTGAGCTGCCGGGGCCCGCCAGCAGCAGCGCGACGGCGGGGGCCAGGACGGCCAGCCCGTCGGTGCCCGCGACCCCGACCAGCAGCAGCACCCCGGTCACGAACGTGCCGACCAGCACGGGCGGCAGCGGCGGCAACTGCCCGACGACCAGCGCGCCCATCCCCCGCGACAGCACCCCGTCGTCGCGGTAGGCGACCACGTTGCCGCGCGGCACCGGCGTCATGTGAACGGTGACCATGGCTCCCCTCTCACCTGCTCATCGACCTGGCGACCCGGCCGGAAAGCGTGTAGAGCATGGCGACGCAGCCCCACCCCAGCAGCGCGAGGAACGTCACCCGCGCGTCGAAGAGCGCCGCGGTCACCGCGATCAACGCCATCCGCTCCCCGATCGGCAGCACGATGATCTTCTTCAGCCAGCGGGTGAGGGAGTCCTGCTCCAGACGGTGCGAGAGCCGTACGACCGCGTTGCCCCGCCGTGCGGGCGGCTCCTGAGGCACCTGAGACGCCGGGGGCGCTGGGGGCACCGGCGGCTCGGCGGGCGTCGCGACCGGTCCGTACGGATCGCGCCCCCGCCGCCGGGGCCCCTCGACGGCCACGGCCACGTCGCTCCTGGCGGCCGGCGAACCCGCGGCCCCCGCCCAGGCGTGGCCCGCCCGCTCGGCGTCCGCCCTGGCGCCCACGTAGGAGAAGTCGACCGTGTGCCGCAGCGTCTGCAGGATCAGCGCCCCCACGGTCAGCGGCCAGATGCCCTCCCCCTGGTAGCCGAGGGCGAGTCCCAGATAGACGACGTACTCCTTGACCCGGTCGAAGGTGGCGTCGAGCCAGGCGCCGAACGGGGAGAACAGCCGGGTGTAGCGGGCGAGCTGGCCGTCGACGCAGTCGAGCACGAACGACAGGTAGACCAGCACGGCCCCGGTCACCAGCGCGGGACGGGTGCCCGCGGAGAACCAGACGGCGGCCAGTACGGCCAGGCCGACCGAGACACCGGTGACCGCGTTCGGCCGCAGGCCCAGCAGCGCCGCGACCCTGACCACGTGTCCGGACCACGAGCTGACGAAGAAGGTGGCGAAGAAGCCGTCGTCGCTCTTGATCGCCGCGTCCAGCCGGGCCTCGGACTCGTCCACCTCGCTCAGCCGCCGCAGGGCCGCGTTCGCCTCCTCCTGCGTCGTCACCCGGTCGCAGCGCAGCCGTCCGAGCCCGACGGCCCGCACCGCGACACCGGAGCGCAGCAGGCCGGACAGCAGCAGCTCGCCCGCCTCCGCGCCGTCCGTCGTCCCGAGGCCACCGGCCTCGGCCAGGTCGGCCAGCGTCTCCGCGGTCGCCGCCAGGGTCCGCACGTCGTCGGCGCCCACCTGGAAGGCACCGTGGAAGGCGCCGTTCGGGCCCTCCACGTCGTGGAGGGAGGTCCCCGCCGCGGAGACCAGCCCCCTGTCGATCCTGACCGGCGGGGTTCCGTCCCCCCTGGTGACCAGGGCGCCGGTGTCGCGTCCCGGGCGTTCGAGCAGCAGCGCCAGCGCCTCGGTGTGGGCCACCAGGTTCCCGGCGAGCACCGCGACCGGTCCCGTGGCCGTACGGGCTACGCCCGCGACCCTGCGCAGGTCGTCCGCCAGGCCGCCGGACCCCTCCGAGCCGATCATGTAGGCGCCGCCGGGCGCGCGGATGACGTCACCTGAGCGGGTGACCACGTGCACGTCCCCGGTGGGCAGCCCGGAGAGCTGTGCGGTCAGCCGGTCGAGCAGAGTGCCGCCCTGCCCGCGCAGTCCCGCGGCGTCCGTCGTGGCGAGCACGACGGTGGCCGTCCGGGCGGCGGGAACAGGTGTGGAGCCGTCGGATGGAATGTCTGGGGGGAGGCCCTCCGCGGGGAGGGAGGCATCGGGATCGGGCAAGAAGAGCTCCTTCGTATCCGACGGCTTCGCCGTACGAATCGGGGAGTGCGCACTCAGGGTAGCGAGATCTTGACCGCATAGCACGGGACCGCGGGCCGGGATCGGACGGTCAACCGTTACGCTCGCCGTATCCAGACCGTTGGAGGAGTCAGACCTTGACCGTTCTTGAACCACGCCCGCACACCGTCGGGGTTCTCCTGGCCGGCGGGGTCGGCAGGCGGGTCGGGCTCGACACCCCCAAACAGCTCGTCGAGATCGCGGGCAGGTCGATCATCGAGCACACGCTGACCGTGTTCCAGGACGCCCCGGAGATCGACGAGATCCTCGTGCTGATGACGCCCGGCTTCACCGAGGACGTGGAGCGCGTCGTCGCGGCGGGGGGGTTCACGAAGGTCAGCCGGGTCCTTGAGGGCGGCGCCAGCCGTACCGAGACCACCTGGCGGGCGCTGCGGGCCCTTGAAGATCACGGAGAGCACGAAGAGCGCGAGTGCGACGTGCTGCTGCACGACGCCGTACGGCCGCTGCTCGAACCGCGCGTCATCACCGAGTGCGTCGAGGCGCTGCGGACCCACCGGGCCGTCGAGGTCGCGATCCCCACCTCCGACACGATCGTGGTCGTCGGGCGGGGACCGGACGGGGAGGTCGTCCGTGAGGTCCCGGACCGGGCGGCGCTGCGGCGCGTGCAGACCCCGCAGTGCTTCCGCCTGCCGGTGATCCGCGAGGCCTACGAGCGGGCGTTCGCCGATCCCGGCTTCGCCGACCGGCCGCCGACCGACGACTGCGGCGTCGTGCTGCGTTACCTGCCCGACGTGCCGATCCACGTCGTGCCCGGCAGTGAGCGCAACATGAAGGTCACCCACCCGGTCGACGTGTTCATCGCCGAGCGGCTGTTCCAGCTCGCCGCCGAGCGGGTGCCGGAGCAGCCACCCGCCGCGTACGGCGCGGCGCTGAACGGCGGAACCGTGGTGATCTTCGGCGAGGGCGAGAGCGAGAGCGAAGGCGAAGGGGACGGGGTGGGCGCGGCGGTGGCCGAGCTGGCCGGACGGCACGGCGCCGCGGTGTTCTCCTTCCCCTGGACGCTGGTGAGCGACCCGCGCTCCGTCGAGGAGGCCCTGGCACGCGTGGCCGAGGAGAGCGGCGGGATCGACCACGTCGTCGGCGTGGTCGAGGCGCCGGCCGCCGGTGACCTGGGCAGGACCGGCGCCGCCCAGCTCGGTCCCGTCGTCGTCGCCGACGCCGCCCTGCCCCACCTGCGTGAGCGGCGGGGTCACCTGCTGTTCCACTCCGCCGTGCCGTACCCCGGGGCGGGGCACGCCCTGCGGTCGGCCGCGCGGGCCTCGGTGGTCGCCCTGACCCGGGCGCTGGCCGGGGAGTGGGCGGCCGAGGGCGTGCGCGTCAGCTGCCTGGCCCCAGAACCGGCGGGACCCCTGACGGCACCGGCGCCCGAGCCGTCGCGTGCGGACGTCGCCCGCACGGTGGTCGACGTCCTCGTCTCCGGGGTGAGCCGTACGGCCCGCTGAGACTCCGGAGGAGCCGCACGGCCCGCTGAGACTCCGGGGTGAGCCGTACGGCCCGCCGGGAACCTCAGCCCTTGGCGGGCTTGACCAGGCTGCGCGGGCTCGTCAGGAAGCCCCACCCCCACGACATGTGCATGGTCATGTAGACCAGCGGCAGTCTGAGCAGGGCGGAGGTCGGCAGTCCGCTCCCGGTGAGCGCGGACCCGGCGAGGATCGCCGCGAGGTAACCACCGGGCAGCAGCAGGCCGGGCCAGAAGAACGGCGAGACGACCAGCCCCAGGATGATGGCCAGCACCGCGGCGGGCGGCGCCAGGTAGCGCAGGTTGATCGTGCCCTCGTGGGTGCGGGCGACCACCCTGCGCCAGCGGCCGTAGTGGAAGTACTGCTTGGCCAGCGCCTTGACGTTCGGCCTCGGCCGGTAGGACACGCGCATCCTGGGCTGGAACCACACCAGGCCGCCCGTCTCGCGGATGCGGTGGTTCATCTCCCAGTCCTGCGCCCGCTGGAAGTGCTCGTCGTAGCCGCCGACGCGTTCGAGCGCCTCCCTGCGGAACACCCCGAGATAGACCGTGTCCGCGGGCCCGGCGGTTCCGCCGGTGTGGAACCTGGCCCCGCCGACGCCGATCTTGGAGGTCATGGCGCGGGCGACCGCCTGCTCGAAGGGCGTGACGCCCTCGGCCGCCATGACACCGCCGACGTTGTCGGCCCCGGTCTCCTCAAGGGTCTCGACCGCGACCTTGAGGTAGTCCTCGGGCAGCATGGCGTGGCCGTCGACCCGGGCGACGATGGCGTTGCGCGAGGCGGCGATGGCGGCGTTGAGGGCGTTGGGCGTGCGGCCCGTCGGGTTGGGGACCACGACCACCCGGGGGTCCTCCGCGGCGATCGCGTCCGCGACCTCCTGGGTGCGGTCCTTCGAGGGCCCGATCGCGAGCACGACCTCGATCGGGCCGTCGTAACGCTGCGACAGGACCTGGCGCACCGCCTCCCGCAGATGGCGCTCCTCGTTCAGCACCGGGATGACGATGGAGATGGGCGGCCAGACACGTGTCTCGGGAGACGACGCCGGCGCGGGCGAGTCGGGGAACTGCTTCATGGCGTCGCTCACGCTACTGTACGGACGGGTACCTCATCGACCCAGCAAGCCTAGGGGGCCACGCATGCGCGAGTCGGGAGAAGAGGACTCGGGGGTGCGGGTGGGCGGCGACGCCTACGGCAAGGTCCGAGTCGCCCCCCGGCGTGAGCGCAGGCCCGCCCGGGGTGCCCGGTCACGGCGGCGCGGCCTCATCCTGGCCGGCGCGCTCTCCTGCCTGGTCCTCGGCGGTTCCGGGACGACCTGGGCGTTCACCAACTACGTGGGCAGCCAGATCAAGTCGGTCGACGCGGGGGTGCCCGGCTCGCAGGCCACCGGCGCGATGAACATCCTGGTCGTCGGCGTGGACAAGCGCGACAACCTCACCCGCAAGCAGCAGAACGAGCTCAAGCTCGGCCGGGAGAGCGGGCAGCGCACCGACACCATGATGGTCCTGCACCTGTCGGAGGACCACACCCGCGTCACCGTGGTGAGCCTGCCCCGTGACACCTGGACGACGATCCCCGGCCAGGGCATGCGCAAGATCAACGCGGCCTACCAGCTCGGCGGGCCCAAGCTGGCCGTACGGACGGTGCAGAACGTCACCGGGCTGACCATCAACCACTACGTCGAGGTCAACGTGCTGGGCTTCATCCAGGTCGTCGACTCCCTGGGCGGCGTGGACGTCTGCACCCCCGTGGCCATCGACGACCCGAAGACCGGGCTGCAGCTCCAGGCGGGCAACTACTCCCTCGACGGCGCCAAGGCCCTGTCCTACGCCCGGACCCGGGCCACCGCCCGCTCCGACCTGGACCGCATCGACCGTCAGCAGCAGGTCATCTCGGCCCTGCTACAGCGGGCGCTGAGCGGCGGCACGCTGGCCAATCCCGTCAGGCTCAGCGCGTTCGTCAACAGCACCCTCGGCACGCTCAGTGTCGACGACGCGCTCCGCAGGGACCTGCTCGGCCTGGCCGAACAGCTCAAGAACGTCTCGACCGACGACGTCTCCTTCGCGACGGTCCCGCTCGCCGACGTCGACTACAAGACGCCGACCGGTGAGTCGGCCGTGCTGTGGGACAAGGAGGCCGCGGCCGAGATGTTCCGCAGGATCGCCGCGGACGACCCGCTCACCAAGCCCGCCAAGCCCACGAACAGCCCCTCGGCGACCCCCTCCGTGAAACCTTCCGTAACCCCTTCTGTGAAGCCGTCCGCGAAGCCGTCGGCGACCCCGCTGACCGTGCCGCCGTCGCGGATCGCCGTCAAGGTGCTCAACGGAACCCTGATCAGGGGCCTGGGCGCGCGCACCAGGAACGACCTGATCAAGGCCGGGTTCCGGGTGCCGCAGCCCGCCGGGGACACCCGCGAGCGTGACCACGACAAGACCCTCATCCGGTACGGCCCCGGCCGCGAGGACTCCGCGCGCACCCTGGCCGCCGCGCTGCCGGGTGCCGAGGTGCGCGTGGTCGACGACCTCGGCGACCGGATCGAGGTGGTCGTCGGCCAGAAGTACCCGGGAGCCAGGAAGGTCACCGTCACGGCCCCCTCTGCGACCCCGGCTCCGACCCCGAGCCCCTCGGCGAGCACGCTTCCCGAGGCGAAGACCGCGACCGAGAACATCTGCAGGAAGTGAGTCCGGCTCCTCCCGGGGCAGGGACCCGGTGAGGAGGTGATGGCCATGACGGTTCTTGAGGTCCGCAGATGGCGCAGGGGTCCCTGTGTCGTGGTCCACGCCGCGGGGGAACTGGACATGTCGGTCGCGCCGCGTCTCGACACGGAGATCGGCCGTGCCCTCGGCATGGTCGAACATCCCTGCCTGGTGCTCGATCTGACCGAGATCTCGTTCTGCGACTCGGTCGGCCTCGGTGTCCTGGTCGGCGCGCTCACCCGTGCCAGGGACGCCCAGGGCCGCCTCATCCTGGTCGTACGGCCCGGCATGGTCGCCCGCCTGCTGACCATGACCAATCTCGACAGGTACATCGAGACCCGGGGCAGCCTGCGGGAGGCTCTGTCCGTCGCCTGACCCCCGCGCGCCCGCGCGGGGGTCACGTACAACAGGGCGCGCGCCCGCGCGGGGGTAACGATCAGGGCACGCGGTAACCCGGCCGAGGGCCCAGGCACGTCGCCTAGACGTGGATTTGCTACGGCACGACGTCCAGGCCGCCACCGAACGGCGCATGGCCAGGATGATCGTCTACGCCAGGGCGGGCACCACGGCGTTCCTGCTCGTCCCGCTGGTCTCGTGGGACCGGCTCGCCCTTCCCTGGGCGGCGGCCTGCGTGGCGCTCCTGGCCGCCGTCGAGGCCGTGTGGTTCACGGCCAGGGCCTGGCACGGCACCCTGCACGACCCGCCGCTCGTCTGGGCCGACGTCCTGGTGAGCCTGGTCGTGATGACGATCGGCTCACGCGCCGCTCTCCCCCACGAACGCAACGTCGTCCTGACGGCCCTGCTGCCCTTCTGCCTTGCCACCTCGGCGGTGCTGGGCTTCGGGTTCGGCTGGAGCCGCAGGGCCGTGGCGGCGGTGGCCGTACTGGCCGTGGCGTGGACCGCCTCCATCTATCCCAACCTCACCCAGAAGCTGCTGTCCGACCTGCTGGGCTTCACGCTGTGGTTCCTGATCGCGGTGCTGATCGGCAGGGAGCTGCGTGACCTGGCGGGCCAGACGGTGCTGGCGCAGCGACTGGCCGAGGAACGCCAGGAGCTCATCGCCGAGTACAAACGCCGCCAGGAGACGGCGCGCCAGCGCGAGTCGGCGCACCGGGCCA
Organism: Streptosporangium sp. NPDC000239; assembly: GCF_040300765.1. NCBI lineage: Bacteria > Bacillati > Actinomycetota > Actinomycetes > Streptosporangiales > Streptosporangiaceae > Streptosporangium > Streptosporangium sp. NPDC000239. The sequence continues at coordinate 575,372 of NZ_JBEPEI010000002.1, forward strand.
TCCACGACGACCTGCTGCCGATCGTCGAACGGGTCGCGGGCAGCCCGTCCCTCGATCCGCCGACCGCCCGTGCCGCCCGCAGGGCCGCCCAGCGGGCCAGGCGGTTCATCACCGACGAGCACGCGACGGCGTTCGCCGACCTGATGGCCGAGGTGGCCGAGAGCGCCGCCGACCTGGGACTTGAGCTCACCCACGTGCTGCGCGTCCACCACGACCCTCCCCCCGAGGTCGGCGCGGCGCTCGCCTCCGCCGCCCGTGAGGCGCTGAACAACGTGGCCAGGCACGCGGGCAACCCGGACGGCGTGCACCTGTACGCCGAGGCGCACGACGACGGTGTGACCGTCGTCGTGCGCGACCGGGGCCGCGGCCTGCCCGAGAGCCCCGTACGGCGGGGCGGCGGGATGTCGCGCAGCTTCGCCGCCGTCGAACGGCACGGCGGGAGCTGGACGATCGAGTGCCCCCCTGGCGGTGGCGCCAAGGTCGTCCTGCGCTGGCCCGGGGACCGGGGGTGAGCCGGGCACGGGTCGGGATCGTCGACGACCATCCGATCGTGTCCTACCCGCTGGCCGACGCCCTGCGCCGCGCCGGGCACACGGTGCTCGAACCGGTGACCGCCGTGGAGTCCCTGCCTGAGGGCGGCCCGGGGGACGTCGCCGTCTGTGACCACTCGCTTCCCGAGGGCCGTTCGGGCGCGGAGGCGGTCGCCCACCTGACCTCAAGGGGCTGGCGGGTGCTGGCCACCTCCGGGGTCGCGGGCCGTGCCCAGGTGCTCGACGTGGTCGCCGCCGGGGCCTGGGGATACGTGGAGAAGCGCTTCACCACCCACGCGGAGTACGTCCACGCCGTCGGCCTGGTCAGCGCGGGCCGTCACCACGTCTCCCCGCTGCTGGCCGCCCTCCTGCTCGACGACGCGGCGGCCCGCCCGCTGGGCGCGGGCGACCTGTCGGCCAGGCAGCGTACGGCGTTGCGCGCGCTGGCCGAGGGCGACGGCCACGAGGAGGTCCTCGCCGCCTTGGGAAACCTCTCGGGGCCCGTCTCGGAGACCGTCTCGGGGACCGGTGAGGCAGAGCTTGAGGCCGCGCTCGCGGGGGCGTTCGCCCTGACGGCCCGCCGCCGCAGGATCAACCGCCTCTCCCCCCGTGAGCTGGACGTGGTCGCCGTCGTCGGCTGCCGGGGCCTGGGCCTGAAGGAGACCGCCAGGGAGCTGGGGATCAGGCCGGGTACCGTCGCCGACCACCTGGAGGCGGCCAAGCGGAAGTACCTGGCCTCCCACCCCGGGGAGAAGGATCTCTCCCCCCGTGCCGCGGCGCTGCGCTGGGCGATGGAACTGCGCCTGTGCTGATCCTCCCGGCTCCCCCTCCCCCGATGGCATCCCCATGTTTGGGGATGGCGGCCCAAGGAGCGGCCATCCCAAAATCCCCTTGGGGGTCCGCCCTTTCCGTCAGGAGCACACCATGCGCACACGCGTCATCACGTCCACCCTCGCCGGTGCCGCACTGATCGCCGCGACACTCCCCACGACCGCCCACGCGGGCACGGCCACCGGCCGGTCGAGCACGGCCGTCAGTTACAGCGTCGTCATCTCGGGCACCGTCAGCGGCAGGAGTTTCCGGCGTTCGGCCACGCTCGTCCTGCGCAGCACCGTCACCCGGGTCACCACGAACGGGACCAACCCGGTCGACGTCTGCCTGAAGTCGGGCTTCCCCGCCGGAGCCCCGCAGGTCGGCGCCATCTGGTACGGCAGCAACTCGGCCTGTTTCGGCGGCACCGCGGCCCTCGACATGGCCTATGTCAGGACCAGCGGGAACACCGCGACCGTCTCCCCCGACAGCCGGATCAGCGCCTCGGGCTCGAACAACTTCACCGCGACCGGCACCCTCACCAGCTGCGTCTACTTCCCGACGGAGGGCGGCGCCTCCTACACCTTCCGCAACGACGGCACCGTCTCCGGACGGATCTCGATACGTGGCTTCGGGGGCTACCCCTGTGGCTACTCCACCTACACCGCGAACCTGTCCGGCCGCCGCTGAGACCGGCGATCTTCCCCTCCCCGAGGGGAAGATCCGCCCGGGTCCGGGTAAACCGCCGTCGCGTCTGCTCACCTGCCCGGCATCGCCGGGTTACTTGTTCCTCAACTCGTTGTCACAGGCCTCAGTCAGCTTGGAATCGTAGGTCATCCCTCCGACCCGAGGAGACCCATGTTCCGACGACTCGGCCTCTTCGTCACGACCGCACTCGTGGCGGCGCTGACGGCCACCCCCGCCGCCCCCGCCGCTGCCGCCGTACGGCCGGTGAGCGTCGTCGCCCATCGCGGGGCGTCGGCGTACGCGCCGGAGAACACCGTCACGGCCTTCGAACTGGCGCGTGAGCAGCGCGCCGACCTGTTCGAGCTCGACGTCCAGGAGAGCAGGGACCACGAACTCGTCGTGGTGCACGACACCACCCTGAACCGCACCACCGACGTCGAGCGGATCTTCCCCGGCCGGTCGCCGTGGCGGGTCGGGGACTTCACGCTGGCGGAGATCCGCAGGCTGGACGCGGGCTCGTGGTTCGCCGCGAAGTACCGGGACGAGCGGGTGCCCACCCTGGGTGAGGCGCTGCGCGCGATGGACGACAGCGGCCTCGGCCTGTTGCTTGAGATCAAGGCGCCCAGCCTGTATCCGGGCGTCGAGGAGCGCGTCGCCGACGAGCTCCGCCGCCATCCGGCCTGGCTGGCCCCGGGACGGCTCGTCGTGCAGTCGTTCGACTGGGACTCGATGCGGACGTTCCACCGGATCATGCCCCAGGTCCCGATCGGCCTGCTCGGCACGCCCCCGGCCTCCCGGCTCGACGATCCGTCCAGGTTCGCCCGTCAGATCAATCCGACGTACGGCGATCTCACCCCCGGCTACGTCAGGAACGTCCACGACCACCGCATGGAGGTGTTCACCTGGACCGTCGACGACCGGGAGGCCATGCGCCGGGTGATCTCCCAGGGGGTCGACGGCGTCATCACCAACCGGCCCGACGTGCTGCGCGAGGTGGTCTCCCGCGCCCAGCGCCGGGCCGTACCCCAGCTCAGGCGGCGTGGGGCCGCGCCCGGAGCGTCGCGAACAGCACGGCCAGCGTCGTGACGGAGGTCACGCAGATCGCCAGCGTCATGGACAGCGCGCTCGCGCCCGCCAGGGAGACCAGCGGCGGCACCACGGCGCCGAGCAGGAACTGCAGCACGCCCAGCATCGCCGAGGCCGTCCCGGCCCGTTCGCCGTGCGGCGTCATGGCCAGCGCGTTGGCGTTCGGCGTGGACATGCCGACACTCGCGACCGCCAGGAACAGGCCGGGCAGCAGGCCGTAGAGGCCCCAGCCCGCCAGCACCCCGGCGAGGGCGGCCACCGCCCCGACCAGACCGACGACGAGTCCCGAGCCCAGCATCCGGCGGGCGCCGTACCGGCCGACCAGGAGACCGTTGACGTTGCCGCCGAGGACGATGCCGACGGAGTTGACCGCGAAGATCGCCGAGAAGGTCTGCGCGGTCACCCCGTAGCCCTCCTGCAGCACGAACGGGCTGAGCGTGATGTAGAGGAAGAGCGAGCAGCCCGCCAGCGCCAGCAGCATCGCGTAGCCGACGAAGACCCGGTCGCGCACGAGCACCGTGAACTGCCGTCCCGTCTCGCGCAGCCCGCCGGTGTGCCGCGCCTGCTTCTCCAGCGTCTCCGGCAGGGTGAGCCCGGCCAGGAACAGCAGCACACCGATGACGGCGAGCGCGACGAACATGCCCCGCCAGTCGGTGAAGCGGGCGAGCTGGCCACCGGCGAGCGGGGCGACCACCGGCGCCAGGCCGCCGACCAGCATGAGCAGCGAGAACACCTTCGCCGCCTCGTCGCCGTCGAACAGGTCGCGGACCATCGCCCTGGCGATGACCAGCCCGGCCGCCCCGGCCAGTCCCTGGACCAGGCGGAAGCCGATCAGCGACCAGATCCCGGGGGCGAGCGCGCACAGCACCGACGCCACCGCGTACGTCGCGACCCCCAGCAGGAGCGGGCGGCGGCGTCCGATCCGGTCGCTGATGGGACCGGCCAGGAGCTGGCCGAGCGCCAGCCCGACCATGCACATCGACATGGTCATCTGGGCCAGGGCGTCGGTGGTCCGCAGTGCCCTGCCGAGCTCGGGCAGGACCGGCAGGTAGAGGTCCATCGACAGCGGGCCGAAGGCCGAGAGGGCGCCGAGCGTGACCAGCACCCGTACCCGCCGGAGCCCGGACAGCGCGGCGGGCCGTGCGGCGACCGTCATCGCGTCCGCCCGTCCTGGTGCCGTCCGTCCTGGCCGGGGGTGCCGACGTTCATGGATCTCCTTCTCGCGGGGTTCCGGTCCGTGCGGGAGCCGGCGGGGCGCTCGGGTCAGAACCAGTATCACGACGCCGATTTCCCTGATTCCCACCGGGTCCGGTCGTATACGACTTTTGCTGTGATGTCCTACATAGTGGGACGGTACGACTCGACGCGGGAGGGACATGTCGTGGCACGGGAACTGAGACTGGACGAGGCACGCGCGATGGCCGAGGCCGCGCTGGCCCGCGCCGCCCAGGAGGACCTGCGGGTCAGCGTCGCGGTGGTCGACGCCCTCGGCCGGGACGTCCTCGTCGTCCGCGGTGACGGCGCCACCTGGTTCACCCCCGAGGCCGCCCGTTGCAAGGCCCGTACGGCCGCCGCCTTCCGCCGCGACAGCGCCGACCTGACCGGGCTCAGGGAGAACTACCCCGAGGTGTTCGACCTGGCGGGCGACCAGTTGCCCTTCCGCCCGACCACCCTGGCCGGTGGTCTCCTCCTCGAACACGACGGCGATCCCGTCGGCGCCATAGGCGTGAGCGGCGCCACCCCCGCCCAGGATGTCCTGTGCGCCGAGGCAGGCGTGATCGCCTTCCCCACCGGCTGACGCGGGAGAGACCCGTGTTCGGATCGATGGTGCGTTTCACGTGCGAGGACCAGGCGGGCGCCGACGGTTCGACCGGTTGACCGCCCGGACCGTGGCGAAGGTCCGGGAGAGCGAACCCGACACGCTGATCTACACCACGCACACGGTCGAGGGGCGGCCGCTCCGGCGGATCTTCCACGAGCCGTACCGTGACCGCGCCGCCTTCGAGGCGCACCGCGAGCTTGAGCACGTCAAGCGTTTCACGGCCCGCTGTGACGACCTGTCGGTCTCCTTCGAGGTCGACTTCCTCAACCTGCGGGAGAGCGGGACGACGGCCGAGCCGTTTCCCGGCGCCGAGGAGATCCGCCCGCACCTCCCGGGTTCACCGGTGAGGTGATGAGCCCTCCGCCGCGACCGGCAGGGGCGTGGAGTCGGCCGACGGCCGAGGGTCGGCCAGGTCATGGGCGGAACGGATCAGCCAGACCATGCCCAGTGCGTCGACGACCGTCAGGGCGTCGCGGACGGCCTCCCCTCCCACGAGCAGCCCGGCCAGCGGCCAGAGAACGGGCAGCAGCAGGGAGGCGATGCCGTACCGGACGGTGGCCGTCCGCCAGCGGCCGTCCATCCACTGCGCCCGCAGCACCAGCACCGTCCAGACCAGGGTCGCCAGGGCGCAGATCAGGTTCAGCTGACCGGGCGTGTCCCGGCCGAGGAGGGCGAGCACCTCGGAGACGGCGACGCCCCCGTACGCCAGGACGCCCACGGCCCCCGTGCGGTCGGCGCCCTTCACGCCGCGTGTCAGCACCGGCCGGAACAGCAGCACGACCACCACCATCAGCAGGGAGTCGAGCACCGTCACCCACCAGGGCCACGACGGCACGGCGAAGTAGAGCAACCAGGTCGCCGCGGACGCGTACAGCGCCGCCCTCAGCCGCCGTTCGTCCCGGTCCAGGGTGGGCGACGGCCCCGCCAGCGGCCCGCGAAGGCACTGCCACAGCGCCCAGGCCCACAGCGCTCCGGCCAGGACCAGGACGATCACGTTCGGCCACGTCACCGCCGCGCCCGCGCCCGCCTCGGTGAACACCGTCAGCCACCACAGCACACCGAGATCACCGGTGACCCACGCGGCCCCGGCGGCGACCGCCACCGCGACGAGGTAGACGCCCATGACGAGCAGGGCGGGAACACCGAAACGATGACGACGTAACATGCGGCTCTTCCCGGGGTCAAGATCGAAGGGGGTCAAGATCGAAGGCCCCACCCTAGCGAGTCGCCGCCCCGATGCCGACCACGCGTTCTCCCCGACGGCCCCGCCCGTGCCCGTCACCGTGAAAACGCCTCGGCCGATCAGCCGACCGGCGACCAGGGCCGGTATTCCACAGAACGGGAAACACCCTCCGGCCGGGTCCGCCGCCTTCTTCCACATCCCCTTTTATATGGAAATAAGCAGACAAATAAACAACGGCACAACCACCGCGCCATTCTGACCGGCCAGGACACAATTCAATGCCCACCCGATTCACAACACACACCGCCTTGACGAAGCGCGGCAAAAACATACTGTTATTACAGCCGCTCTCTTTAATTGACCACTCTCCAAATCAAGTTCGAGTGGTTCCAAAACCAGAACGGCGCTACGGGAGGCATTATGGTGAAGATCAGATGGGTCGCGGGGGCGGTGCTCACAGCCGGACTCGTGATTCCGACCGCCAACGCGGTCGCGGTCAGCTCCTACGGCGGCGGCGCCCACGCCTGGGCGCCCGCGCAGGGCAACCCGGGGAAGATCGCGGTCAAGGACAACAGCGACGACGGTGACCCGGTCAAGGCCGAGTACTACCGGCAGAGCAGCCCGGGGACCAAGCGGACCCTCTGGAACCACAGCGGCTACAGAAGAACCGTCTACTCCGGGAGCGGCTCGAAGATCATCAAGCTTCGCGCCATCGACGAGAACAACCACGCCCCCGACGACGTCGGGCCCTGGGTCTCCCCCTGACCCGAAGTCCATCACCTGGCCGGGCCGGCACCGTCGACCCGGCCTTCGTCCTGACACCCGGAACCGACGGCGGGAGGCAAGTGCGTTCCCATGGCGTACCGCGGAGCCGTACGAGCCCCGGAGACCTGGGGTCCGGTCCCGTGACGGGCCGGTGGGCGCTTCTGGCCGCCTCGTGCGTGCTGGCCGTGGTCATGTCGGCCATGGTTCTCGCGGTCGCGACGTACGAGGGGCGCGCGGCCAGGGACCGGGCGCGCGGCCCGGTCATCGCCGAGACGGCACGGGACGCCGTCGCCTGGTGGGCGTCGAGATTCGACGCGGTGGGGGGCCTGCAGCACAGCGTGGTGTTCGTCGAACCGCTGGACGCCTCGGCGCCGCCGCCTCCCGGGCTGACCCGATGGCCAGCGCCGGGAGAGGCGATGCTCTCCCCGGAGCTGCTGAGACGCGGGGCCACGGAGGAGGTCGGGACCCGCTACGGGCGCTTCGGCGGGCTCATCGGGCCGGAGGGGCTCCTGTCACCCTCGGAGCGGCTCGCCTACGTTCGCCCGCCCACTTCCCCGAACGCGGTGGAACGCGAATCATGGTTGCCGATCACCGGGTTCGGACGGCCCTTCCCGCTGGTCGAGACGCTGGACCAGCGTGACCTGTCCGAGGTGCTGCTCGCGCTCGGGACGTTCACGCTGGTGCCCGCCCTGGCGCTCATGACGGTCGCCGCCCGACGCGCCCCGCGGACCGGGAACCGTACCGGACCACGGTGGCGCCCGCGGACCGGATCGCGTCGGAGCGAGCGGACCGGACCACGGTGGCGCCGGGCGTTGACGGGGCTCGGCGAGGAGGTTCCGCCGCTCGTGATCGGCAGCGCGGCGGGAGGTCTCGTGCTCGTCCTGGCCGCGTGCGTCGACCTGCCCGTGCCGGCCACCGGCTACGTGCTGAACTCCGCCGACGTCCGCGCCGCCTGGCCTCTCGGCTGTGCGGCGATCCTCACGAGCCTCACCACCGGGTTCGTCCTCGTGGCCGCCCCGCGCCGGACGGCGAGAAAGACCCCCGAGGCGCGAACGGACGACCAGACGGCACAGAAAGGAGACCGAGAGGCGGAAAGAGGGCCCGGCGCCCCGCCGTACTCCGTTCCGAAACGGCGCCTCGTGGCGTGCGCTCTCGCGGTCGGGACCGTCGCCCTCAGCCAGTACTTCCCTCCGGCCGGGAAACTGATCGCCTTCGCCGTGGGCACGGTCGGCATGTGGGTTCTGCTGCCCTCGGCGGCCACCGCGCTCGCCGTGTCCGGGGGCCGCGAACTCGCCAGGCGCGGCGCGGACTCGGGGCGCCCCGGACTCCTCACCGGCGGTCTGCGGCTCGCGGCGCGGCCCGCCCCGTTCGTGCGCCTGTTCACGGCGTTGGTCGTCCTGTTGGGGGTCCTGACCCTCATCCAGGTCTGGGAGGGACGGATCGGAGACACGGCGAGAGCGGCCCTGACGACGGAGCGGCGCATCGGTGACACCCTCCTGGTCGTGCGTACGGCGGGGCGCCCGGACCTGGAGAGGTTCTCCCTGGCCCTTCCCCGCACGTCGGCGCTCGCGGTGCTGACGATCGGTGAGGACGGCAGGCTCGCGACGCTCGTCGGGCCGTGCCGGACGCTCCGGATGCTGAAACTGCCGTGCACCGGCGCGCTGGTCCCCGGGAACCACGAGGACGACAGGCTGAAGGAGCTCCGGAGCTGGTACGGCATCCGGACGCTGACCGGCCAGGTCGGCCGGGGCCGTACCGAACGGACCAGGAACCTGGTCGTGGTCGTCAGCGACACCAGGGGACAGTACCCGCAGGTCGCCCGAGCGGCCTACGCGACGTTGCCCGTGCTGGAGACCACCGCCCCGGGCGGCGGCTGGATCGACGGGGCGGTCCGGCGGACCGGGCTGGGGACGTGGCTGACACTGCTCGGCCTCGTGGGAGTGTTCGCGCTGCTCCAGGCCGCCTGGATCGGCTTCGCCGAAGACCGCGACGCCTCCGGGCCCGCCGCCTGGTGGCACCTGACGGTCCCCCTGCTCGCCATGACCGCCCTGGTGATCGTCATCACCGCCTGGCACGGCCTGTTCCTCATCTCCATCACGGCAGGAGGCACCCTCCCCTGGTCCGTGCTGACCACGACGGCCGCGGCCTGCGCCCTCCTCGCGATCACCCTGGGGCTCTTCCACCAGCGGACCCGGCCCTGGATTCAGATGAGGTCGTCAAAGGCCGCCCTTCATGCGGCGATGGCCGGTTCGAAAGCCGCCTGCTTCAGGAAAGCGATCAGGCACCTGCTCCGAACCGTGAAAACCCCTCGGTCACAGTCACCCGGAACATGATCGTTCGATGATTTCTCCGGAGACCGGCGGTCATTCCTTCTTGGAATCCGTGGCGGTGGAATCGCCGTAAGAAAGCCCCTCGAACAGCGGCCAAAGCGGGCTGTTCTCGTCAATCTCGACGAGCTGGTCCTTGTCGATGACCTTAGCGTTCGACGTGTCGTCCTTCCCTGCCGGTGTGACCACCGATTGTCTCGCCTTCACCGGATCGTCGCGGTCGGTCATATGGTCTCCGGTTGTGAGCAGCAATGCGGCGCCCAGAACGAACATCTGCCGGTAGCACCATGTCCGTTTCTTCTCCTCCGGCATGTCGCGGACCCGACCGGTCACAACCCGGTGTCCTCCCAGTACGGGGTGTGCGTTTCGATGTCCTCCGGCACGTGAATCCGCCCGTTCGACAGGACAAGTGGCGCGATCTCAACGCTCTCGTGGAAGCGCAGGTAACCGACGAAGAATCCGGCGCCGCCAGCATGTGCGTCAACCGAACACCGGCCAAGCCAGTCCAGCAATGTCCGGAGCCGGTAGAAGTCGTCGGGATGGAGTTCCTGGCGTACCGTCAGCGCCCAGCCGTCCGATCGCTCTCGCGCGACCAACTCGGCGACGAGCGCGCCCCCCACCCACCGGGCAGCGCCCCGCTGCGCGAACACGGGCTCCGCCTCCGCGTTCTCCCATTCGCAATCGGGGTCATCGGGATCACCGAGTGGATAGGTTTCCACGTATCTGTCGGAGCCGATCGGCAGCCGCTCAGGCCGCGGCCCCTCCCCCACATGCCACCGCAGCTCGGCGAGCTCGTCATCGGTCACGTCAGCGCGAATGTCCGCCGAAAGCACGAGTTCGTAGACGTCTCCCATCGGCACACCGTACCGTCACAACGCCCCGAAAGATCGTTCTGTGAGGAGTTCACAGCTGTGGTCACCGATCTTCAGCAGGGTTCGGAGACTTCCAAAAAAAGCCCTCCACGATATGACCGGATTCCATCAGCGGTTATCGTGTCAGGACCCGTTTGTGGTAGCTCTCAATGTCCCGGACCTCGACGGTGACCTGGGTGTTCAGTCCCGTCCCGGGCCTGAGGTGGTCGCACAGCGTCGCAAGGGTCAGATCTCCCAGACGAGCTTTGACCTCCGGATCGCGCCCGGGCAGGATCGCCAGATCTACGTGGACCATCGCCTCGGTGGCGGCGCCGCCACCGATGACCGCTTCGGCGATCGGACGAAAGCGTGTTTTGAAATCCGGCAGGGCACTGCCGATCAACTCGGCCGCGGCCGGATGAAGTACCGACGCGAATCCGCGCCGGTCGAACGCCTCAGCGAGGGATGCGGAGTACTCGACAACGATCTGTGGCATGCCACTCATTGTTGAAGCCGTCCGCACCATGACCAAGCCGGTTTCCCGGTTCGACGACCGCACGTCGAAGAATGAAGGTTCGGTACCGGCCGGACAGGGTCTCGTGCACCCACACCCCGGAACGTCTGGGGAGGCCGGATTCCTCGGAGTCCCCGGGACGACCGTTCCGGTGACCTTATCCATCGTGACGACCCCCGCTCCGTGAGACACGGGGCTCTCCCCGTTCCGCCCCCGCTCCGCGTCTCACGGAACGGGGACGGAACAGAGCCTCATGGAGGCCACGAAGACCGGCGGACGGTTCTCAGCGACCTACTTCAGCAGCTGCCTGGCCATGACCAGGCGCTGGATCTGGTTGGTGCCCTCGTAGATCTGGGTGATCTTGGCGTCGCGCATCATGCGCTCCACCGGGTAGTCGCTGGTGTAGCCGTACCCGCCGAGGAGCTGGACCGCGTCGGTGGTGATCTCCATGGCCGCGTCGGAGGCGGCGCACTTGGCGGCGCTGGAGATGAAGGTGAGGTCCTTCTGCGGCTTGCCGTGCATGGCCAGTTCGGACTTGGCGGCGGCGGCGTAGGTGAGCTGCCTGGCCGCCTCCAGCTTCATCGCCATGTCAGCGATCATGAACTGGAGTCCCTGGAAGTCGGCGACGGGCCTGCCGAACTGCTTGCGCTCCTTGACGTAGCCGATCGCGTAGTCAAGCGCCCCCTGGGCGATGCCGAGCGCCTGGGCGGCGATCGTGACGCGGGTGTGGTCCAGGGTGGCCAGCGCGGTCTTGAAGCCGGTGCCCGGGGCGCCGATCATGCGGGAGGCCGGGATGCGGACGTCCTCAAGGATGACCTGACGGGTCGGGGAGGCCCGGATGCCGAGCTTGCGCTCCTTGGCCCCGAAGCTGACGCCCTCGTCCGACTTCTCCACGACGAAGGCGGAGATGCCCTTGGCGCCCACGCCCGGCTCGGTCACGGCCATCACCGTGTAGTACTCGGAGACCCCGGCGTTGGTGATCCACATCTTCGCGCCGTTGAGCACGTAGTGGTCGCCGTCGGCCACGGCTCGGGTCTTCATCGCCGCGGCGTCGCTGCCCGCCTCCGCCTCGGACAGGGCGTAGGAGAACATCGCCTCGCCCCGCGCGACCGGCGGCAGGTAACGCTGCTTGAGTTCCTCGGAGGCCGACAGCAGCAGCGGGACGGTGCCCAGCTTGTTGACCGCGGGGATCAGCGAGGACGAGGCGCACGCCCGCGCCATCTCCTCGATGACGACGACGGCCGCGAGCGCGTCCGCCCCGGCGCCGCCGTACTCCTCCGGGACGTGTACGGCGTGCAGGTCGGCCGCGACGAGTGCCTTGTAGACGTCCCAGGGGAACTCCCCTGTCTCGTCGGCTTCGGCGGCCCGCGGAGCGATCTTCTCGTCGGCCAGGGCACGGACGGTCTCCCGGAGCATCTGGTGCTCTTCGGGCAACTCGTAGAGAGGGAAGCTCATGGAGAAATACTAGGACGTCCAACAAAATATGGACCGCTCCAGGGTGGTAGATCAGTGCAGCTAGATGTTTGTGCAGGTGGCGTGAGAGTACAGACAAGTGGATGCCGCTACTCTGACGGCACAGAATCGGGCAGAAACCGAAAGGAACACCAGTGGCCTACCGCCTGACGATGGTGGGAACCGGATACCTGGGTGCGACGACGTCGGCATGCATGGCGGAGCTGGGCTTCGAAGTCCTCGGCGTCGACGTGGATGCGGAGAAGATCGCCCGCCTGCAGGCCGGGGACCTGCCTATCTACGAACCCGGCCTTCAGGAGATCCTCCGGCGCAATCTCGCCAACGGACGGCTGCGCTTCACCACCTCCTACGAGGAGGCCGCGGCCTTCGGGGATGTGCACTTCCTGTGCCTGGGCACCCCGCAGAAGCCCGGAGAGTACGGCGCGGACGTCTCCCATCTGGACGCCGCGGTCGAGTCGCTGGCACCGTTCCTGGAACGTGAGTGCCTGGTGGTCGGCAAGTCGACGGTCCCGGTCGGCACCGCGCAACGCCTGTCAGAGAAGCTCGCACGGCTCGCCCCCATCGGCTCCGGCGCCGAGCTGGCCTGGAACCCGGAGTTCCTGCGCGAGGGCTTCGCCGTGAAGGACACGCTGTACCCCGACCGGATCGTGCTCGGCGTCGCCTCGGAGAAGGCCGAGAAGGTCATGCGCGAGGTCTACGCCGCCATGCTCGAACGCCAGACCCCCCTGGTGATCACCGACTACCCCACCGCCGAGCTGGTCAAGGTCGCCGCCAACGCCTTCCTCGCGACCAAGATCTCCTTCGTCAACGCGATGGCCGAGGTCTGCGAGGCCGCCCACGCCGACGTCAAGCAGCTGTCGCTGGCGCTGTCCTTCGACGACCGCATCGGCGGCAAGTTCCTCAACCCCGGCCTGGGCTTCGGCGGCGGCTGCCTGCCCAAGGACATCCGCGCCTTCATGGCCCGCGCCGGAGAGCTCGGCGCCGACCAGGCGCTGACCTTCCTGCGCGAGGTCGACGCGATCAACATGCGCCGCCGCGCCCGTATGGTCGACCTGGCCCGCGAGCTGACCGGCGGCTCCTTCCACGGGTGTACGGTGACCGTCCTCGGCGCCGCATTCAAGCCGAACTCCGACGACATCCGCGACTCGCCCGCCCTCGACGTCGCCGTCACGATCAGCCGGCAGGGCGGCCAGGTCACCGTCTACGACCCGGCGGCCCAGGAGAACGCCCGCCGGGCACATCCCCAGCTCGCCTACGGCGAATCCGCCCTCGACGCCGCCCGCGACGCCCATGTCGTGCTGCTGCTGACCGAGTGGCAGGAGTTCATCGACCTCGACCCCGAGGCCCTGGGCTCCGTGGTCGCCAGGCGCAAGATCGTCGACGGCCGTAACGCCCTTGACGCCGAGGTCTGGCGCGAGGCCGGCTGGCACTACCGCGCCCTGGGGCGCCCCTGACACACGCGACGGCCCCCTGCGCGTGAGAGCGTCAGGGGGCCGGTTGATCAGACGTCGAACGAACCCTGCCTGACCTCACCGAGGAACGCCCGCCACGCCGTACGGGTGAGGATCAGCTTCGGCCCGTCGGGGTCCTTGGAGTCACGTAGCGCGAACAGCGGGCCGACCGCGGCCATCTCGACGCACTCTCCGCCGTTGTCGCTGCTCAACGACGCCTTACGCCACACGGCCCCGCTCAGGTCTGCTTCCATGTCTCCATCACCTTCGTCATGAGATCGATGCTCGCCCCCGGGGACATGGCCTCGGTGCGAAGCTCCTCGTAGCGTCTGCTGACCTCCGCCACGTCACGCGGATGATCCGTTACCCGCCCTTCGATCGCGCATTCCACGTAGGCGGTGTCCGTGGTGCCCTCGATTCCGGCGATGACGAACGCCCCGCTCAGACCGGCCGTGACGCTGGCGTCCCCTGGCATCACCTGGATGGAGATGTGACGGTTCTCCATCGCCGCGATGACGGCCGCGATCTGACCGCGCATGATCTCGGGGCTGCCGACCCGCCGGTAGAGCATGCTCTCGTCCAGCACCGCCCACAACAGGGGTGGATTGGCGCCGTGCAGCAGGCTCTGCCGTTCGATCCTGGCGGCGACCAGCTCCTCGATCCGCTCCTCCGGCATCGTCCGCCTGCCTTTCAGCAGGGCGCGGGCGTAGTCGGGGGTCTGCAGCAGGCCGGGGAAGACCAGCGGCTGCCAGTTCTTGAGAACGTGCGCCCTGCGTTCGATCCCCACCCATGGACGAAACCAGACGGGATAGGCGGCCTGGCTGAGAATCGGCCAGATCCGCATGAGCGTCCCCTCGGTGTTGAGCATCCGGTCACAGCGCTCGATGAAGTCACGCGACGGATTGCGCTTGGCGGTCTCGACCATCCCGACCAGGGAGACGGAGGAGGAGATCGCCTCTGCGAGCTGCTCCTGGGTCCATCCGGCCTGGTCGCGCAGGCGGCGAAGCTCTGCTGCGAAGAACGCCAGCGGGCCTGACCCGCTGTCGAGCTCACGCGACGATGGCATCCGAACTCCTGTCTTACGTCTCACACCGGTATCGCAGCATGACCGGTCATCAGGGGACACGATCATGCCTTCAGTGACAACTGCATCACGCACGGTAATGTGACACCGTCTCGTTTGGAAGCGCATCCCCAAAACACGTCAAGATCAGCAAAGCGAAACCCCGGCGATCACCCAGAGACCTTGACCGGGGGGATGGCCGCCAGGCACGAGGTGTCCGGCGTCCGGCCGTCACGAAGAAACGCGGTCACAACGCCCGCGACACACCCGCTGGGTTCGAACTCCGACACATGGCCGACGTTGGGCACGGACACGAAGACCCCCCGGGGAAACTGCGCGGCGGCCTTGCGCCCGTTGGCCTCGGCGGTGATGCCGTCCAGGTCGCCGTTGAGCACCAGCACCGGCACGTCGGGGAAGCTCCCGGTCGAGACGTACGGCCTGCCGGTGCCCTTGGCGGGCCAGCGCAGGCAGTAGTCCCCGGCGTCGGCCTGCGCCCTGGCGAATCCCAGGGGGCTGAACGCGCCGAACTCGCCGGGCCTGGCCCGTCCGACCGCGCGTTCGAAGTGGCGGCGCCGTTCGGCGAGCGAGGCCCCGACCGGCCACGGGCGGGGGTAGTCGTTGCACGAGACGGTGGCCGCGATGCCCATGTCCATGCCCTCGTAGGCCGCCAGGTCTCCCGCCATGATCTCCCCCATCAGGGCGACCAGCTCACGGTCGTCCCCCCGGGCCGCGCCGCGCAACGCCCTGGGCAGCCTGCCTACGACCGGGACCTCCGAGGGCACCGCCCCGACGGCGACGCTGGCCGAGGAGTAGACCAGCTGCGCGAACCTGTCCTCGGTGAGCGCGACCCACCTGTTCCGTCCGCCGACGGTGAGGGGCACCCGCGCGGGTACGGCCCGCAGCCTGGCGGCCACCCTGCCCAGGTCCCGTACGGCCCGCTCCCCGTCGCAGGCCCCGCTCCGCTCGCAGATCCGCCGCAGTGTCAGGGAGACGGCCTGGGCGCTCTCCCTGCCCAGCGGGTCGAGGCCGATGGGGTAGGCGGCGGAGAACACCGCCGACTGGACCCGCTCCGGATGCCGCTGGGCGTAGACGGGCAGCAGGTAGGTGCCGTAGGAGAGTCCGTACAGCATGACCTTGGGGATGCCCAGGGCGGCCCTGACGGCGTCGAGGTCGTCGGCGGTCGCGGCCGAGGTGTAGCCGGCGGCGCGCGGGCCGAGGTTGTCCGCGCAGCGGCCGACCAGCCGTAACAGGCCCTCCCGTGGTTCGGTCACCACGGCACCCGCGGGAACGCCGCAGGTCAGGGGGCCCGACCGGCCCACTCCCCGGGGATCGACGAGCAGCAGGTCGTGGTCGGTGAGCAGGCCCCCGAGCAGGGCGGTGAACGTCTCGTGCTGGGCGATCGCCTGTCCTCCCGGACCACCGGGATTGACGAGGATCGTCCCCTTGGCGGGGCCGGCCGTCTCCCGCCGGAGGATTCGTGCGTATCCGACGGTGACGGCGCCCAGGTCCGGCCTTCCCTGGACGAGGGGCCGGGGAAGCGTTCCGCACTCGACCCGGTGGCCGGGAACCTCAGGACACCAGGTGGCCTCCTGGGCGGGGGCGGACACACCGGACAGGGCGCCGGGCAGGGCGAGGGACAGGGCGAGAACGATCGAAGTCAAGGTCACGATCGGGATTGTTGATCCTCACCCGGCCCGCCACCAGACCCAAACTTCGACCCCGGCGTCGGTCAGTTGTCGAACTCGCCGAGTTTCACGCCGCCCACGAAGGCCTCCCACTCCGAGCGGGTGAAGAAGAGCTTCGGGCCTTCGGGGTTCTTCGAGTCGCGCAGCACGTACAGCGAGCCGAGGCCCGCCTTGTGGCCGGAGTCGACCGGGTCGATCACGGCCACCTCGACGCAGTCCTCGGTGGGGTCGTCACCCGTGACCGCCCTGCGCCAGACGGCCTTGCTCAGGTCAACGTCCATCTCTCATCACCTTCGCTGTCGGGTCGGTGCCGCGCCGGGCACCTCCATACGGAGATCCAGGATGACCGGTGACGTTCTCCCCCGCGCCGGATTCCCGCACACAGTATCCGCGGCGACGACCGGCGACGGACAGGACCGTACGCGATTACCTAACGGATGACTGATTCCTCCCTTGATTGACTTCAATAACGTTCTGATCAGCGAAACAACCGAAAGATCCTGAGGAGATTGCCATGCCGTACTTCGAGACCGCCGACGGCACCCGTCTCGCCTACGAGGACTACGGCACCGGCAAGCCGATCGTGTTCGTGGCCAGCTGGGCGCTGGGCGCCGACATGTGGGAGTACCAGGTGCCGTTCTTCGTCGAGCAGGGCTACCGGTGCGTCCTCCTCGACAGGCGTGGGCACGGCCGCTCCGACCGTCCCTCGGGGGGATACGACATCGACACCAGGGCCGACGACCTCGCCACCCTGGTCGAGCACCTCGACCTGCGGGAGATCACCCTGGTCGGGCACTCCGCCGGTGGCGGCGAGGTGGCGCGTTACCTGGTCAGGCACGGTGAGGAGCGGGTCTCGCGGGTCGCGTTCGTCTCGGCGGTGCTGCCGTTCCTGAAGCGGACGGACGACAACCCGCAGGGCGCGCCCGAGATGCTCTGCGAGGCGGTGATCGCCCAGTTCAGGAAGGACCGGCCCAAGTGGTTCGCCCAGCGGGCGCAGGGGTTCTACGCCACCCACCTGGGCAACGACGCCTCGCCCGCGCTGGTCGACCTCACGCTGCGGCGGTGCCTGGACACCGCGCCGTGGGCGACGATCGAGGTGTGGCGTTCGACCTTCCACGCCGACCACCGCGAGGGCCTGCGCGCGATCACCGTCCCCACGCTGGTGGTGCACGGCACGGCCGACCAGTCCGCGATCGTGGAGATGACCGGCAGGCGCACCGCGCAGCTGGTGCCGGGCTGCGTCTACGAGGAGTACCCCACCGGCGGCCACGGCCTGTTCGCCACCCACAGCGAGCAGCTGAACAACGACATCCTTGACCTGGTCAAGGGCTGACGGGGCGTTCCGCCGGACGGCCGAGGGGAAAAACGGGAGGACGGACACGGGCAGAACGTCCGTATAATCCTGGCATGATCCGACGACATTGATGAACGACCAGAGGTCGAAACGAGAGCGGATGCCGTGGGCCACCTGGCGCCTCAGAGCACCTGGAGCCCCGTCCCATCTCGTCTCGTGGAAAGACCTCATGATCGCACTTTCTCCGCGTGCGTCGGGCACCCGCGTGAAGCGGCTGACCCGTCCCCTCTACCTCTACGCGGCCCTTGAGGACTTCGTCCTCCTCTATCCGGTCTACGCTCTGCTGTTCGCCGACCACGGCCTGTCGGTGCCCGAGATCTCCTCCTTGTTCGTCATCGGCGCCGTCTGCGGCATGCTGCTGGAGGTCCCCTCGGGCGCGTGGGCCGACGCCGTCTCCCGTCGTCTGCTGCTGTCGGTGGGGCCGCTGCTGTCCGCGGTGGGTTACGCCCTGTGGTTCCTGGTTCCGGCCTATTGGTCGTTCGCGCTCGGGTTCGTGCTCTGGAGCGCGGGTTCCTCGCTCCGCTCCGGCTCGATGGAGGCGCTCGTCTACGAGGAGCTCGACCATCTGGGTGAGGCCGGGCGCTATGCCACGGTGATGGGCAGGGTCCGTGCCGTCGGGCTCGTCGCCGTCGCGGCGGCCACCGCGGCGGCGACCCCGGTGCTGAGCGTCGGCGGGTATTTCGCCCTCGGTGTGGCCAGTGTGCTGACCTGCGTGTTGTGCGCCCTGACCGGTATGGCGCTGCCCGAGCACCGGGTGGCCTCGGCTCGGCACGAGGACGCGAGCGGGTATGTGGCCGTGCTGCGGGCGGGCCTGGGCGAGGTGCGGGACAACCGGCCGGTCCGGGGCGCCCTGCTGCTCGTCGCGGTGGTGACGGCGGTCTGGGGTGGTCTTGAGGAGTACGTCCCGCTGCTCGCGGCGGCGACCGGCGTCTCCGAGGCGACCGTGCCGTTGCTCGTGCTGATCGTCTGGGGTGGCGTCGCGGTCGGCGGCCTGCTGGCCGGGGTCGCGAACAGGATGCCGGTCAGGGCCTTCGCCGCGGTGCTCACCCTGGCCTCGCTCGTCATGGCGGCCGGGGCGCTGACGGAGCGGCCCGCCGGGCTGGTCGCGGTCGGCGCGGGCTTCTGCGTCTTCCAGCTGGCGAGCGTGATCGCCGACGCCAGGCTCCAGCGGCGGATCACCGGGCCGAGCCGGGCCACGGTGACCTCGTTCGCGGGCATCGGCATGGACGCGGGCACGGTGGTGGTCTACGGCGTCTACGCCGCTCTTTCGCCGTTCGCCGCGCATGGCGTGATCTTCGCGCTGTTCGCCGCGCCGTACCTCTGCGTCGCCGCCGCCCTCGCGTACGGCTCCGCCCCTGCCCCGCCCGCCTCGACGGGCTCCCGCTAGGCCGTCTCCCACCCGCCCGCGCCGCCCCGCGTCGTGCGTGGAGTGCCTGCCCGGTGACCGGTCACCACGCCGGCCGAAGCCCAGGGTCGCGGTGACCGGGCACGTGGCGGCCCGCCGGGTGTTCGACCAGCCCGTCGGGGGCGCGCCGCTGGAGGATCCGGCTGTTGCCCACTTCTCCCGGCGTGGGGGCCGGGAGTGCCGCCTGCCCTGAGGTGAGGGGGCGGCGGGTGCCGGCTCCCATGCCGCCGAGGACCGCCAGGATCAGGACCGTCACCCCGAGGGTGGTCCGTATCACGTTTCTCATGATTCCTCCCTCCTCATCCCGCCGAAGGTCCTCTCCTGCCCCGAAGGGCGGGAGATATCCACACGGATGAGGAGGGAGGGATCAGCCGCCGAGGGAGGCGGCCTCGGCGCGCAGCTTGGCGCCCTTGGCGTGGGCCTGGTCCCGCAGCGACTCCTGGAAGCCCTCCATCCGGACCCGCAGCGCCTCATCCGAGGCCGCCAGAATCCGTACGGCCAGCAGCCCCGCGTTGCGCGCGCCGCCGACGGCGACGGTCGCGACCGGGACACCGGCGGGCATCTGGACGATCGAGAGCAGGGAGTCCATGCCGTCGAGATACTTCAGCGGCACCGGGACACCGATCACCGGCAGCGGGGTCACCGAGGCGAGCATGCCGGGCAGGTGGGCGGCGCCCCCGGCCCCCGCGATGATCACCTTCAGGCCGCGCCCCGCCGCCTGCTTGCCGTAGGCGATCATCTCCTCGGGCATGCGGTGCGCCGAGACCACGTCGGCCTCGAAGGGGACGTCGAACTCGGCCAGCGCCTCGGCGGCCAGCCGCATCACCGGCCAGTCGGAGTCGCTGCCCATGACGATACCGACGGCGGTCATGCTCTCTCCTCGCCTCGCGGCCCGCGGCCGCGCTTACGGACGTTCACGTGTAGCGGCCCTCGGACAGGTAGACCGCGGCGTGCTGGGCGCGCGCCCTGACCTCGTCCAGGTCGGTGCCGAGGGCGGTGACGTGGCCGATCTTGCGGCCGGGCCGTACGTCCTTGCCGTAGAAGTGGATCTTGACTCCCGGGTCGTGCGCCATGACGTGCTCGTAGCGGGAGAACAGGTCCGGGTCGTCGCCGCCCAGGAGGTTGGCCATCACCACGACGGGGGCCGCCAGTGAGGGCGAGCCGAGCGGCAGGTCGAGCACCGCGCGCAGGTGCTGCTCGAACTGGGAGGTGCGGGCACCGTCGATGGTCCAGTGGCCGCTGTTGTGCGGGCGCATGGCCAGCTCGTTGACGACCAGCCCGGTGGCGGTCTCGAACATCTCGACGGCCAGCAGCCCGGTCACGCCCAGCTCGTGGGCGATCTTCAGGGCGATCCGCTGCGCCTGCGCGGCCCGCTCGGGGTCGAGCCCCGGGGCGGGGGCGAGCACCTCGACGCAGATGCCGTCACGCTGGACGGTCTCCACGACGGGGTAGCTGACACCTTGTCCGTGCGGCGACCTGGCGACCAGGACGGCCAGCTCGCGCTCGAACGGCACGAACGTCTCGGCCATCAGCGGCACCCCGCCGGCCAGCACCTCGGCGGCCTCCTCCGCCGACCGGCAGACCCACACGCCCCGCCCGTCGTAGCCACCGCGCACCGCCTTGAGCACGACCGGCCAGCCGTGCTCGGCGGCGAACTCCGTCACGTCCTCGACGGAGGCGATCCGCCGCCACGGCGGGCAGGGAGCGCCGATCGCGGTCAGCCGCTCACGCATCACCGCCTTGTCCTGGGCGTGCACCAGCGCCTCGGCACCGGGGTGTACGGCGAAGCCGTCCTCGGTCAGCGCCCGGACGTGCTCGGTCGGCACGTGCTCGTGGTCGAAGGTGATCGCGTCGCACCCCTTGGCGAAGTCACGCAGGACCGCCAGGTCGCGGTAGTCGCCGAGCCTGGTGTCGGCGATCACCCTGGCCGCGCTCTCGTCGAGGGAGTTGGCCAGCACCCGCAGCTCGACCCCGAGGGCGATGGCCGCCTGCTGGGTCATCCGGGCCAGTTGACCTGCTCCGATGACGCCGACGACGGGACCGATGGGACTGACCGGGGAAGGGCTGCTCACGTCGGTCGAGTTTACCGGCCCTCCGCACGGGAACCGGCAGGGGCATCGGCCCCGCGCCACCGGGTACGGCGTGGGGCCGGTCATGTTTTGCCCTGAGTGCCAGGTGTGACATCCCGGGCCGGAATAACGCCATACGCCTAGATTTATCGCCATAAATCCGATATTTCTTGAAACACCGTAACTGACTGCTTGCGGAACATCTGGTCAGCCGAAACACGGGACGAGCGGGTGCGCCGGTAACCTGACAGAACAACGTCCGAGGTCCTCCCAGCGACGGCCTCAGCCATCCGAAGGGACCGTGTGGGAGACGTGCTGTTTCTGCGACGCGCCTACGAGCAGCTCGTCGGCCTGATCCACGAGCTGTCCAAGTTCGGGGTCATCGGAGCCATCGCCTTCGTCATCGACACCGGCGGGCTGAACTTCATGCAGTACGTCCTGCACCAGGGGCCGCTGACCTCCAAGGTCGCCGCCACGACCGTGGCCGCCACCTTCGCCTACCTCGGCAACCGTTACTGGACCTTCAGGCACCGCGAGCAGAGCGGCCTGGCCAGGGAGTACTTCCTGTTCTTCCTGCTCAACGGGATCGGGCTGCTGATCGGGCTGCTGTGCATCGGCTTCACCCAGTACACCCTCAAACTGACCGACCCGCTGAGCTTCAACATCTCCAATCTGGTCGGTGTCGGCCTGGGGACGCTCTTCAGGTTCTGGTCCTACAAGAAGTGGGTCTTCCTGGCCGCGACCGAGGACATCCCCAGGGAGCTCCCGAACGAGAACACCCGGGTCCTCTAGGGCTCACGCGGGGCCGCTGACCACCCGGTTTCTCGTGGTGTCGTCCACCTGGCGCAGGAACAGCGCGAAGGCCGCCGGGCGAGGACGGATGAGTTCGAGACGGCCGCCGTCCGCGGCGGCCAGCGCCCGCGCCAGGGTCAGCCCGAGTCCGGTGCCCCCACCTCCGCTGACGTTCCTTTCGAAGATCCGTCCGGCGAGTTCGTCGGAGACCCCCTGCCCCTCGTCCGCGACCTCGATCACGATCGACCTGTCCTTGTCACTGGTGGTGACCGTCACGGTGCCGCCGCCGTGTTCGAGGGAGTTCTCCAGCAGCGTGGAGATCACCTGGCTGACGCCTCCGCTGGTGCCGAGCGCCTGCAGACCGCGCGTCCCGGACAGCTTCAGCTTGCGTCCCACCCTGCGGAAGGCCGGGCCCCACTCGATGAACTGCTGGTCGAGCACGTCGTCCAGAGTGACGGCGTCCGCCTGCGCCTGCCGCTGCCTTCTCGCCGCCGCCAGTAGTTCGTCGATCACCGCCGTGAGCCGCTCCGCCTGCACGATGGCCGCCTCGCCCTCCTCCTTGACGATTCCCGGCTCGTGCGCGGCCGCCACGATCTCCTCAAGTCGCATGGTCAGACCTGTGAGAGGGGTGCGGAGCTGGTGCGAGGCGTCGGTCGCGAACTCCCGTTCCCTGGCCAGCAGGTCCGAGATCCGGGTGGCGCTGCGGTCCAGCACCTCGGCGACCCGGTCGAGCTCCTGGATGCCGTAGCGGTGCTTGCTGGGTCTCGCGTCGCCGGAGCCCAGCCGCTCGGCGATCATGGCCAGGTCGCTGAGCGGCAGTGTCAGCCGGCGTGACTGCACGACCGCGAGCCCTACCGCGACCGCGAGGGCCGCGGCGGCCAGCGCCAGGATGAGCAGGAGCCATGCCCTGACCTCCCGCTCCACCTGCGTCTTGTCCCGGCTGACCGCGACGTACACGCCGTTCTCCGACTGGGCGTCCTGGGTCATCTTGCGACTGTCGGGGGGCTCGGTCCCCACCATCGTCACCTGGGGGGGAGTCCCTTTCGCATAGACTTGGATATATCGGTCGGGGTATTTGCGCTTGAGCTGCTCCGGATCGACGGGCTGGTCCTGAATCCGGGCATACTCCACCTCCCCCAGCAGGCTTTTGGCCTGGGAGGAAAGCTCCTGGGTCGCCTCTTCCTCGATCAGCCGGTTCACCGCGACGCCCAGGGGGATGCCCAGCAGCAACACCCCGATGACGGCGACAAGCAGGGTTGAGGAGAGCAGGCGGCGGCGCATTCCCTACTCGCGTTCGAAGCGGAAGCCAACCCCTCGCACGGTCGTGATGTATCGCGGCTTGGCGGCGTCGTCCCCCAGTTTGCGGCGCAGCCATGAGATGTGCATGTCCAGGGTCTTGGTCGAGCCCCACCAGTTGGTGTCCCACACCTCGCGCATGATCTGCTCGCGGGTGACCACCTTCCCGGCGTCGCGGACCAGGACGCGCAACAGGTCGAACTCCTTGGTCGTCAGGTGGAGCTCCTTGTCCCCCATCCACGCGCGACGGGAGTCGGCGTCGATGCGCACCCCCTGGACGACGGGCGTCTCAGAGGTGCCGCGCCGCAGCAGCGCGCGAACCCTGGCCAGGAGTTCGGCGAGCCGGAACGGCTTGGTGACGTAGTCGTCGGCCCCGGCGTCGAGGCCGACCACGGTGTCGACCTCGTCGACACGGGCGGTGAGGATGAGCACGGGCGTGCCGTGCCCCTCTGCGCGTATGCGTCTTGCGACTTCCAGGCCGTCCATCTCAGGAAGGCCCAGGTCAAGAACAATCAAGTCGATGCCACCCGACAGCGCCCGTTCCAGGGCCTGCGGGCCGTCGGGACTCACCTCGACTTGGTAGCCCTCCCGACGCAGCGCGCGCGCCAGTGGCTCGGAGATCGAGGTATCGTCCTCGGCGAGAAGTACACAGGTCATGTTGCGATCGTAGGACCTTAAGGGATCGTTTCCCGGGCACAGCGCGCGGTTTGACTCGTCATTGACCTATCCATTGACCTGGGCAAACACTGATAAATCCCGGATAGTCGTCCCGCAACGGCTGGAGCCTTCGCGGTAGCGCTCCCGCATCAGAACCGCCTGGAAAGGGCAGCCCCGCCGGCCGTTCCCTCAAATGTTTCCGACAAAACAGAACACGCCCTCCGAAAGGAATTCGGCGGGCGTGTTCGGACGATCAACCTCAGGAGGCCGACGGTGGCTCGGCGTAGCGAGCCAGGTAGAGCTGCTCGCCCAGGCTGCTGATCAGCCCCAGCTCCGTCTCCAGATAGTCGATGTGGTGTTCCTCGTCCTCAAGGATCTCCTCGAAGAGGCGAGCGGAGGTGGCGTCGCCCTTTTCCCGCATGAAAATGATCGCGGGCTTCAACCGGTTGACGACCTCAAGCTCGATGTTGAGGTCGGATCTCAGCTGCTCCTCGATGGTCTGGCCGATGTGCAGCGTACCGAGCCGCTGATAGTTGGGCAGGCCTTCGAGAAAGAGGATTCGATCCGTCAGTTTCTCCGCGTGGCGCATCTCGTCGATGGACTCTTCGCGGGTGTACTTCGCGAGTCTGGTGTATCCCCAGTTCTCCTGCATCTTCGCGTGCAGGAAGTACTGGTTGATCGCGGTCAGCTCTGCCGTGAGCTGTTCGTTCAGCAACTCTATGATCTTCTTGTCGCCCTGCATGGCGGGCTCCTCGGGCTAAGCGGTCGGCAACAAGTCTTCAGACCGCTTCAGGATCGCACAGATCTTCCGCACGCAGGAGGCGCAGTCACCACCCGCACCGGTCCGGTCACGAACCTGGCGCGCGCTGCGGGCTCCCGACGCTATGCAGTCATGCACCTCGTTTTCGGTGACAGCGCGGCAGACGCAGACATACACGGCGGGAAAAGGCCTTTCTCAGGTGCACTACAAACTAGGTAAGGCATACCTAACATAACGCATTCAGTAAGGCTTTCCTATGTGATGTAGACCACACGAAGAACATTTCCCCGCCGCGCGTGTCCCGGCGCGTCAGACGATCAGTGCCCCCTCGCGATCCACTCCTGGAGATGCGGGGCCTCCGCGCCGATCGTGGTCGACTCGCCGTGGCCGGTCTCGACCACCGTCTCGCCCGGCAGGGTGAGCAGCCTCTCCCCGATCGACCCGATGATCGTCTCGAAGGAGGAGAAGGACCTGCCCGTCGCCCCGGGGCCGCCGTTGAACAGCGTGTCGCCGGTGAAGACCACGCCCAGTTCGGGCGCGTGCAGGCACACCGCGCCCGGCGTGTGGCCGGGGGTGTGCAGCACGGTCAGCTCGACGCCGCCCGCGGTGATCACCTGCCCGTCCCCGAGCGGCGTGTACGGCAGGTCCGGGTAGACCATCTCCCACAGGACCTGGTCCGCCGGGTGGAGCATGATCGGCGCGCCGACCCGGGCGGCCAGGTCGGCCGCCGCGTCGATGTGGTCGTTGTGCGCGTGGGTGCAGACGATCGCCCTGACCTCCCGGTCGCCGATCCGCCCGGCGATGGCCGCCGCGTCGTGCGCGGCGTCGACCACCACGACCTCGCGCTCGGAACCGACCAGCCAGACGTTGTTGTCCACCTCCCACGTCCCGCCGTCCAGCGAGAACGTCCCCGAGGTGACGACCCGGTCGATCACAGGACCACCACCGAGCGCAGCACCTCGCCGCGGTGCATCTTGGCGAAGGCCTCCTCGACGTCACCGAGGCCGATCGTCTCGGAGACGAAACCGTCCAGGTTCAGCCGTCCCTGGAGGTAGAGGTCGATGAGCATGGGGAAGTCACGGCTGGGCAGGCAGTCGCCGTACCAGGAGGACTTCAGCGCCCCGCCCCTGCCGAAGACGTCGAGCAGCGGCAGCTCGATCGTCATCTCCGGGGTCGGGACGCCCACGAGGACCACGGTCCCGGCCAGGTCGCGGGCGTAGAAGGCCTGCCGGTAGGTCTCGGGACGGCCGACCGCCTCGATCACCACGTCCGCGCCGTTGCCGCCGGTGAGCTCCTTGATCGTCTCGACCGGGTCACTCTCGCGGGAGTTGACGGTGTGGGTCGCGCCGAACTCCTTGGCCCAGGCGAGCTTGCGGTCGTCGATGTCCACCGCGATGATCTTCGTCGCGCCCGCCAGGTGGGCACCGTGCACGGCGGCGCCGCCGACTCCGCCGACGCCGATGACGGCCACGCTGTCGCCCCTGGTCACGCCGCCGGTGTTGATCGCGGCGCCGATGCCCGCCATCACACCGCAGCCGAGCAGCCCGGCGGCCGTCGCCGGGGCCGCCGGGTCGACCTTGGTGCACTGCCCGGCGGCGACCAGGGTCTTCTCGGCGAAGGCGCCGATGCCCAGGGCCGGGCTGAGCGGCGTGCCGTCCTCAAGGGTCATCGGCTGGGTGGCGTTGTGGGTGCTGAAGCAGTACCACGGACGGCCCCGGCGACAGGCGCGGCACTGCCCGCAGACCGCCCGCCAGTTCAGGATCACGTAGTCGCCGGGCGCGACGTCGGTGACACCCTCACCGACGGCCTCGACCACCCCGGCGGCCTCGTGGCCGAGCAGGAACGGGAACTCGTCGTTGATCCCGCCCTCGCGGTAGTGCAGGTCGGTGTGGCACACCCCGCACGCCTGGACGTTCACCACCGCCTCACCCGGACCCGGGTCCGGCACGTGGACGGTCTCCAGGGAGACGGGCTCCCCCTTGCCTCGCGCGACCACGCCCTGCACGGTGTACGGCATGTCTGCACCTCGTCCTTGATCGTCTGGCATCGTGGCGGTGCCTCACCGGGCACCCCGGTGTCCATGCTTACCAGGCCGGACCGGGCTCCCGTCAGGCCCTTCTGAGCACGTACGGCTGGACCATGCCGAGTCCGCGCGCGGGACGGCGGCGCATGCGCTGGACCGTGACCCCCTCCGCCCCCTCGACGGCCTCGGCCAGCTCGCCGTCGGCGATGATCGTGCCGGGACGGGCGATGGCCGTCAGCCGCGCGGCCAGGTTGACCGTGGTCCCGAAGACGTCGCCCATCATCGGCACCACGGGGCCGTAGGCGAGCCCGACGCGTACCTCGGGGCCGTAGTCGCGGATCGCCTCGACCAGGCCGAGCGCGATCCCCGCGGCCGTCCGCGGCTCCGCGGCGGTGAACAGCACCTCGTCCCCGAGCGTCTTGACCAGCCGCCCGCCGTACGTGGCGACCACGTCGGCGGCGCGCGACTCGAACCCCTCGACCAGGTCGGCCAGGCCGTTCTCGTCCAGTTCGCGGGAGAGCTGGGTGAAGGAGACCAGGTCGGCGAAGCCGACCGCGAGGGTCAGCCGGTTCGGCACGATCTCCTCGCTGAGGTCGGTCGTGGCGAGCAGGCGGGTCCCGGCCGCGGCGAGCTGGGCCCGCCAGACGTGGACCAGCACCTGCTCGAAGTCGGGCAACAGCCTGCGGGAGGCCTCCAGGACCGCGGCGAGGTCGGCGTCGCTCGGCCGTCCCTGCCCGTCGAGCACGGCGCCGACCATGATCTCGGCCTGCCACTGCGCCAGCCTGGCGGTCGTCTGGCCGATCGCCCTGGTCATCCTGATGACGGCCCGCTCGTCCAGCGGGCCGTCCTCCAGCATCGCCCTGACCCGGCCGAGCGCGGCCACGTCGGCGTCGGTGAAGGCGACCGCGTCGTCGGCCAGCGTGGCGAAGCCGAGCGCTCGCCAGATCCGTTCGGTGAGTTCCTGCGGCAGCCGCGCCAGCTCGGCGACCTCGACCCGGGTGTAGCGGGGCGAGGTGCCGACGAACAGGCGCTCGATCTGCTCGGCCGTCGGACGTTGCGCCACGTTCCTCTTCGCCGTCCCCTCCGTCGTGCTCAGGCTTCCGCCCAGGAGGTTACGCCACCGCCCGCACTCTCCGGGTCAGACCGGCGAGCTCCTATTTGAGCGCACCGGCCGTCATCCCCGCCTGGACCCTGCCCTGCAGGAGGGCGTAGACGATCAGGATCGGCGCCATGGCGATCGTGAGGCCCGCGAAGAGGCCCGAGCGGTCACCGGCGTAGCCCTGTTCGACCGCCAGGTTGGCCAGTCCCTGTGACAGCACGAACTTGCTGTCGTCGCTGACGAGGACGAGCGGGATGAGGTACTGGTTCCACTGGCCGATGAAGTTGAAGATCCCGACGCTGATGAGTCCCGGTTTGGCCATCGGCAGCATGACCCTGAAGAAGGTCGCGATCTCCCCGCAGCCGTCGAGTGTGGCGGCCTCGGCGATCTCCCCCGGCAGCGTGCGGAAGAAGGCCACCAGGAAGAACATGGAGAAGGGCAGCGAGTAGGCCGTGTAGACCAGGATGAGACCGGGCAGCGAGTCGCCGAGCCCCAGGTTCTGGACCACGAAGAACAGCGGGACGAGCGCCATGAAGACCGGGAAGGTCATCCCGGCGACGAAGAAGTAGTAGAGCACTCCCTTGAGACGGAACTCGAAGCGGGCGAACACGTAGGCGGCCATGGCCGACAGCAGGAGCGTCAGCGTGACGCCGCCGCCGACCACGATGACGGTGTTGCCGAAGTACGTCCCGATGGAGGCGCTGTCCCAGGCCCGGGCGAAGTTCTCCCAGCGCAGGGCCGCGGGCAGCGACCACGGGTCGGCGACGATCTCGGGATCCGACTTGAGGGAGCTGACGACGGCCCACAGCAGCGGCGCGGTCGAGATCACGGCCCACAGGACCAGGAACACCTGGGCGACGGCGATCGTGGGGCCGGACGACCTTCGCGGGCCCGTGGCGGTGGCCATCAGAACTCGATCCTCTCTCTACGGGTCGCCCGGAGCGTGAAGGCGGACAGGGCGAGGGTGACGGCGAAGAGCACGACGCCCATCGCGGAGGCGTAGCCGAAACGGCCGTAGGAGAACGCGTTCTGGTAGAGGTAGAACGAGGCGACCTGGGTCGAGTCGTTCGGCCCGCCGGCGGTCATGATCTGCACCACGGCGAAGGCGTCCAGTGCGGCGATTCCCAGATAGACCGTCGCCGTCCGGACGTTCTCCCAGATCAGCGGGATCGTGATGCGGAAGAAGATCTGGGTTCTCGACGCGCCGTCGAGCACCGCTGCCTCAAGCAGCGAGGCCGGGATGGCCTTGATGCCCGCGGTGAAGAGCACGACGTAGAAGCCGACGCCGTTCCAGACCAGTACGGCGAGCACGGCCCAGAAGGCGAGCCGTTCGTCACCGAGCCACGACGGCTGGACCTGTTCGAGGCCGACGGCGCGCAGCGCGCCGTTGAGCAGGCCGTTGATGGGGTTGTAGATGTTCGTCCACAGCACACCGATGATCGCGATCGACAGGATGTACGGGAAGAAGTAGACGACCCGGTAGAACCCGGCGCCCCACACGCCCCGGATCTCTCCGCTGCGGGGCCCGCCCGCGGCGTTGAGCATGAAGGCGAGGAACAGCGCCAGTCCTATGGTGACCACGGGCAGGGTCACCAGCAGGATCAGGTTGTTGAGCAGTGCCTTCCAGAACACCGGGTCACCGGACAGTTCGGCGAAGTTGGCCAGGCCGACGAGGTCCACCTCGGCTGACAGGCCCCGCCAGTCGGTGAGGGCGATGTAGAACGCCTGCACGTATGGCGAGGCCACGAACACCGTGTACAGGACGACGGGCGCGGCGAGGAAGCCGACGATGACACGGCTCTGGTGCCGGTTGCGCATGGGGTGCTCGTCCTAGCCGCGGGCCGCGTCGGTGAGGCGCTGAGCCTCCTTGGCGAGCTGGTCCGCCTTCACGTCACCGTTCATGAAGCGTCCCATCACCTTGGCGATGTCGCCCCACAGCCGGCTGTCACGGGTGTCGAGGGTGACGCCGAAGACGTTGTCGCCCGCCTCGGCCAGCGCGGCGTCGATCGACACGAGACCGTGCTTGGCGTCCTTGGGCAGCTTCGCCCTGCGGTTGGAGGACAGGGTGCCCGCCTGGGCGATGAAGTTCGCGGCGCTCTCGTCGGAGAGCATCGCCCGCAGGAACTCCAGGCCGCCCGCGGTGTTCTTCGCCGAGCGCGGGACGATGTACGGCTCGCCCGCCTTGGCGCACAGGGCCCCGAAGGGCCGGTCGTCGTTCGCGGTGATCGACGGGACGCGGCAGATCGACATGTCGAAGCCCGCCGGGACGCTGTCGCCCATCTCCTTCTCCAGCCAGGAGCCGCCCGGGACGAAACCGGCCTTGCCCAGCAGGAACTGCATCTGCGCGTCGGTGTGGTTCAGCCCGGAGCTTCCCTTGAGCACCCAGCCGTTGGCGGGGATCGCCTCGAAGGCCTTCAGGGCGGCGACGGCCCGCTCGTCGGTCCAGGCGTCCTTCTCAAGGTTGTTGATCTTGTCGATGACCTCCTTGCCGGCCACCTTGTAGATCATCGAGGCCAGCCACCAGAACATGTAGTACGGGAACTGGCCGGGGTAGGTCCACGGGGCGATGCCCGCCGTGGCCATCTTGTCGCACAACGTGAGGTACTCGTCCCACGTCTGGGGGTAGGTCCACCCCTTCTCCTTGAACAGCGCGGAGCTGTACCACGCGCCGTAGGCGCCGTAGGAGTAGTTCAGGACCGTGAACTGGCCGCCGTGCGTACCCACCTCGACCACACCGGGGCGCAGGGTGTCGCGCACCTTGGCCGCTGGATCGCTCCACGAGGGGGCGTCCAGCAGCGGAAGGAGGGGCAGCAGTGCCTCGTCCTTGACGAGCGCGCCGTAGTCGATGGCGTTGGAGCCGGAGTTGTTCACCACGTCCGGCGGGTTTCCGGCGACGAAGCGCGGCTGGAGGGACTGCTGGATCTGCTGGGTCGCCGTCTGGGTGATCTTGGCCTTGGGATGCTTGCCCTGGTACAGCTCGACGGGCAGCTTGATGTAGGTCTGGCCGTAGCCGCCGTCGAAGACGACGACCTCGATGGGCGCGCCCTGGGCCACCCCGAACGGGTTGCCCGC
Organism: Streptosporangium sp. NPDC000239; assembly: GCF_040300765.1. Taxonomy (NCBI): domain Bacteria; kingdom Bacillati; phylum Actinomycetota; class Actinomycetes; order Streptosporangiales; family Streptosporangiaceae; genus Streptosporangium; species Streptosporangium sp. NPDC000239. The sequence goes on from NZ_JBEPEI010000002.1 coordinate 606,146, forward strand.
GGCCGCGGCCCCGGTCGGAGTGGCGGCCGGGGCGGCGCTCTGCCGGGTGCCGCCGGTGGCACAGCCGGCCAGCGCGCCCGCGACAGGGGAGAGGGCGAGGAGCGCCAGAACCGAGCGACGGGTCGGCTGGAGCGGAGACGGACGGTCGTTCATGAGATGTACCTCCACAGGATCCTGAGCTTTTGACGATCCTGAGTAAGGTAAGCTACCTTACTAACATGGCTACAGCAACCGGCAATCCTCAGAGCCCGCCATGGAACACCTTCGACCAGGCCTTCGACAGCCAGCCCGAGGCGCTGACGCGGCTCGCCACGACGCTGCCGGACCTGCTCCGCCGCCACACCGCGCCACAGACGCGGCGCCTGGTCGTGTTCGGGATCGGGGCGAGCCGTGCCGCGGCCCACGTGCTGACGGCGGGGCTCACCGCGCGGGGGGTCTCGTGCGAGTTGCTGACCGGGGCCGACTTCACCGCCGAGCACGTGCGGCCGGAGACGACGTACCTGGGGATCTCCCAGTCGGGGCGCAGCGTCGAGATCGTGCGGGCGCTGTCGGTGGCTCCCGCCGAGTCGCGCATGAGCGTCGTCAACCGGGTGCCCTCGCCGGTGGCCGACCTGACGCCGCGGCACCTGTGGCTGGGCGACGTCGCGGACTCCCGGGTCTCGACCGTCGGCTACACCGCCACCGCTCTGGCCCTGGCCCTGCTGGCCGAGCACCTCACCGGCGGTGTCGACGAGGAGCGCTGGCGCTCCTTCGGCGGACGGCTGGCCACGGTGACGCGGTGGCGCGGGGCCGCGAGCCGGATGGCGGCCGACCTGCTGGCCGCAGGCCACGTCGACCTGGTCTCCTCAGGGGCGGGGCTGGCCGCGGCCGAGGGGGGTTCGCTGCTGTTCCGTGAGGGCCTCACGATCCCCGCCTCCGCCTTCGACACCCGGTCCTACCTGCACGGCTTCATGGACAGCGCCAAGCCGGGCACCGTCCACCTGATCGTGAACCGCGGGTCGGAGGCACTGCTCGCCCGGCAGCTGGCCGACCACGGTTCCACCGTCCACCTCATCGGAGCCGACCCGATCGAGTACGGCGGAGGCGGCCCCCTGCACCAGATCCACCTGCCGGGGCTGTCCGACGCCGAGCTGTCCATCGCGGCGAGCGTGATCTTCCAGATGGTCGTCCAGGAGGCCTGCGCGACCACCGGCCGCCACCCCGAGGACCCGGTGTTCACCCGCCTCGACACGAAGGTCGTGACGGCCGCGTGAGCACGGTCGACCGGCCGCGTCGCGGCGTCGCGGGCCTCGACATCGGCGGCTCGTACCTGAGGGTCCGCGTCGAGGACGCGGTCACCGGCGAACCGCTCGTCACGGAGACCAGGTCGAACACGGGCTGGAACGACCTGTCGCCCGTGGAGCGGGCCCGGCTGGTCCACGGCGCGCTGCGCCGGGTCACCCCCGGGGGTTACATCCTGGCCGCGGTCGGCGTCGGGGCGCGCGGATGTGACTCCGAGGCGCTGACCAGGGAGCTTGAGGCCGCGGTCGCCGCCGAGTTCGGTCCCGGCGTGGCCGTGCGGGTCTGCAACGACGCCCTGCTTGTCGGCCTGGCCGGGGGGTGGGAGCACGCGCTCTCGGTGATCGCCGGAACCGGCGCGGTGGTCGGCGGGCTGACCGCCGACGGGGTCACGGTGCTCACCGACGGCTGGGGCTGGCTGCTCGGCGACCACGGGAGCGCGCCGCGCATCGTGGTCGACGCGCTCCGGCTCTACACCGCGGGCCTGGACCGTGAGGAGAGCGACCCGGTGTTCGGCCGGTTCGTGGCCGGGGCGCTCGGCGTCACCGAGGACCGCAGGCTCCCCGGGGCCGTGCGACGCGCCCGGGAGACCCTCGGAGATCTCGCGCCGGGCGTCTTCGAGTGCGCCGAGGCCGGTTCGCCCTGCGCCCGGCAGGCCATAACCGACAACGCCTGGCGGCTCGCGGGCAACGTCGTGACGGCGCTGCGCCTCGGTGTCCGGGCCGACGCCGTCGTCGGCGCCGGTGCGATCATGGTCAAGCAGCCCTCCTTCCGGGCCGCGTTCGCCTCCGGGCTGGTCGCCCAGGAGGTGACGCTGCCGCTGTCGGTTCTCGACACGGAGCCGGTCTTCGGGGCCGTCCGGCTCGCCAAACTGGCCCTGCGCAACGCTGCTTCATGCAACGATGAGGAACAACTGACATGACATCCCATCTGCGTCATCTCGCCCTTGGCACCGTACTGCCCGCGTTCGAGGGGACCACGGCCCCGCAGTGGCTGCTCGACCTGCTGCGGGAGGGACTGGGCGGCGTCATCCTGTTCGGCCGCAACATCGTCTCCCCGCCCCAGGTCGCGGCGCTGGTACGGCAGATCCTGGACGCGCGCCCCGACGCCGTCGTGGGGATCGACGAGGAGGGCGGCGACGTCACCCGGATCCACCACGACAGCGGCAGCCCCTACCCCGGCAACCGCGTGCTGAGCGAGAACGACGACCTCGACGCCACCAGGGCGGTCGGCAGGGGCATCGGCGCCGAGCTGCGCGACCTCGGCGTCAACTTCAACCTCGCGCCCATCGGCGACTACGTGACCAGCCCGACCAGCCCGATCACCACCCGCTCGTACGGCCGTACGCCGCAGGCCAACGCCGAACACGCCGCGGCCTGGATCGAGGGCCTGCAGAGCGCGGGCGTGGCGGCCTGCCTGAAGCACTATCCGGGGCTCGGCGGATCCCTGCTCGACTCGCACCTCTCGCTCGGCCGGGTCACCGCCGAACGCGCCGACTTCGAGTCGCAGCACCTGCGGACCTTCGTACGGGCCGCGGGCGCGAACGTGGCGAGCATGATGACCGCCCACGTCGTGATTGACTGTCTCGACCCCGGTGTCCCCACCACCCTGAGCGAGACTGTGATCGGCGACCTGCTCCGCGACGAGATCGGCTACGACGGCGTCGTCATCTCCGACGCGCTGGAGATGCGCGGCGTCCTCGACCACGCCTCGTCGCTGCCCGCCGCCGCGGTCGGCGCGCTGCGCGCCGGTGTCGACGCGCTGTGCCTGGGCGCCGAGCAGTACGAGGAGGCGACCCGGGCCGTCGTCGAGGCGATCGTCGCCGCGGCGGAGTCCGGCGCGCTGCCCGTCGAGCGGCTGGAGGAGGCCAACCGGCGGATCCAGGCGATGGCCCGCGCCTACCCCGGCACGCCGGACGCGCCGGGCGCGACCGACACGACGGCCGAGCGTTCCATCGCCCTTGAGGCCGCGTGGGGGGCGACCGTCCGCGAGGGTGACGTCTCGATCGCCGGGGGCGCCGTGCACGTCCTGACCTTCGACGACCGGACCTCCATCGCGGCGGGACCCGTCCCGTGGGGCATCGGGCCTGAGCTGCGCGCGGCCGGCGTCCCGTTCCACGACCTGGTCCTGAGCCCGCCGATCCACGACCTTCCCGACCTGTCCGGTGTCGCGCCGTCCGACGTGGTGGTCGCGGTGGTCCGGGACCTGCCGCTGCACCCCCGCAGCGCGGAGGTCTTCGAGAGGCTGCGGGCCCCGCGCCTGGTCGTCGTCGACATGGGATACCCGGGGACGGAGTACCCCCACGCCACCGGCGTGATCCGAACCTTCGGCGCGTCCAGGGCGAGCTCGGCCGCCGCAGTACGCGCCCTGACCGAGACGGTGTGACCTCGATTGCATGACGACGTCCGTCCCCTGGAACTGCCCCCCACCCAGCGGCACGTCCTGAGTCACACGCTGGGGCACGGGTCGACCACCCGGCCCCGGCTGCTCGCGGCGACGGGCCTGTCGAAGCCGAGCGTCAACGACGCCGTCAGCTCGCTCGAAGGCGCCGGATACGTACGCCGCAACGGCAGGCACGTCCCGGCGACGGGCAAGCCCGCCGTGGTGTTCGAGGCGGCCGAGGAGGTCGGCTGGGCGCTCGGCGTCGACCTGGGCAGCTCCCACATCGAGCTGATGGCCGTCGACCTCGCCGGGACGGACCGCGCGCACGTCTCCGTCACCGAACCCGGCGGTCCCGGGACCGCGCGGCGGCGGGAGCCGTCCGCCTCGGTCGTGGAACGGGCGGTCGAGCAGCTCACCGAGTGGTGCGCCCGGCCCGACCGGCTGCGGCGGCTGCGCGCGGTGACGATCGCCGTCCCGCAGATCGTCGACGCGGGCCGCCGCCAGGTCTCGGCCGCCGACGCCGACCGGGAGCGGGGAGCCGTCGCGGCCCTGCTCCGCGCGCTCGCGGACCACTACGACGGCCCGGTCCGGCTGGAGAACAACGTCAACTGCTCGGCGGTGGCCGAGATGCGGCTCGGGGTCGGCGCCGAGGTGCCGAGCCTGGCCTACCTGCAGCTCGGCGTCGGCGTCGGCGCCGGGATCATCAACGAGGGCCACCTCGTCCGGGGCGCCCACGGCGCGGCGGGTGAGCTCTCCCGGCTGCCGTTCCCCTGGGCCGACGGCGCCGAGCAGGCCTCCCGGTACGCGATGGAGGACCGTCTCGCGGCCTCCCGCCTGGTCGACGCCTACCGGTCGAGCACCCCCGGCGCCCAGGACTCCTCCGTCGGCGACGTGGTGCGGGCGATCCTGGCCGACGTCGCGACCGGCCCCGCCGAGGTGCGGGCCGTCCTCGACGAGTACGTGCGGGACGTGGCCAGGGCGTGTGTCGCGCTGGCGGCCGTCGTCGATCCCGACATCGTGGTGATCGGCGGCGAGATCGGCGACGTCCCCGAGGTCGTCGAGGCGGTCCAGGCCGCTGCCCGGCCGCTGCACGAGTTCCTGGTGGTCTCCGGCAGCGTCATCGGAGAGCTGGCCACCGTCTTCGGCGCGGTCGTCCTCAGTCTTGAGGCGGCACACGCCCGGCTTCTCGGCGAGCACGCGGTGCACGCCGCAGCCGCCGTCGACCGCCTGGGTCCGCGCTCGGACGTCTGACCTGCGGCATCACCCGCCGGGGTGCCCGCGACCCCGTGACCGTCGTCGCCGACCGTGTTCCCTCGCACCACCGACGGTTACCACCGTTGTCATGAAACGGTCAGGATTCCCCTGACCGCTGGTCGATGTGATTCGACCGCTCACCGACGCGGCGGGACCGGTGAGCGCTCCGGGAACGCCGTTCGTCCACCCCGGCACAGCATGCCTGTTCCGTACCATCGGCCCGTCCTATGGTCAGGGTGCCCTCTCGTGTTCATTTGCCCGGCAGATCGAAGTCGGCCCCACCGGCCGATCCCCCCAGCTCTGTTGTCGGTCCCAAAAGGAAACCCAACATGAAGACGAAGAAACGGCACTTCACGTTCACCGTGGGCGTGTCACTCGTCGCGGCTGCCCTGACCCTCACCTCCTCGGTCCCCACCGCTCTGGCCTCCGCCGCGCCGAGCGCTCCGGCGGGCGCGCCGACCGCCGCGGCCCCGCAGACGGCGGCCCCCGACTGTGCCCCCGACACCACCGTGCAGACCGACCAGGGTCCGGTGTGCGGCCTGGTCACCAACGGCGTCAAGTCCTGGCTCAGCGTCCCCTACGCCGCGCCGCCCGTGGGCGAACTGCGCTGGGCGCCGCCCGAGCGGCACGCCCCGTGGACGGAGACCCTGCAGGCCACCCAGCGTTCCACGCCCTGCCCGCAGCCCGCGTTCCTCACCCCCGAGACCTTCAACGAGGACTGCCTGAAGCTGAACGTCGCCGCTCCCGCCGACGCGGGCGGCACGCCGCTGGCCGTGATGGTCGAGTTCCACGGCGGCGGGTTCCGGCTCGGCTCCTCCTCCGACGGGACCTACCTGGCCGGCGCGGGCCGTGTCGTCCACGTCAGCGTGGACTACCGGCTCGGCATCCTCGGCTTCCTGGCGCACAAGGCGCTGGGCGCCCGCTCGGGCAACTGGGCGCTGCGCGACCAGCAGGAGGCGCTGCGCTGGGTCCAGCGCAACATCTCCCGGTTCGGCGGCGACCCGCGCAACGTGACCATCTACGGCGCCTCCGCCGGAGGGTCCAGCGTGTGCGCCCACACCACCTCGCCGCTGTCGCGGGGGCTGTTCCAGAAGGGCATCTCGCAGAGCGGCGAGTACAACTCGCTGCGCGGCCACGAGGCCATGTGGCAGACCCAGGACTGCAAGGCCGACCTGCCGACCGAGGCGGAGGCGCAGCAGACGGGCGACCGGTTCGCCGCCGCCGTCGGCTGCGGGGACGCCGCGGACGTGGCCGCCTGCCTGCGCGCGGTGCCCGCCAAGACCCTGCTGGAGAAGGCCGGCGACGGCCTCGGCCCCGACAAGGGCACGCTGGCCCCGATCGTGGACGGCACGGTGCTGCCCCTGTCACCCGCCGAGGCGTTCGCCACCGGCCGGATAAACCGGGTCTCCCTCATGCACGGCGTCGACCGCGACGAGACCCAGCTCCCCGGGGCCAACACCCCGGCGGACTACGAGAGGCTGGTCAGGGAGCAGTACGACACCCTCGCCCCCGAGGTGTTCAAGCGCTACCCGCTGAAGCGCTTCCCCGAGCCCGCGGCGTTCATCGCCTACCGCACCATCGTGGCCGACTCCAACTCCGTCTGCCCCGCCCTGCTGAACGACGAGCGGCTGTCCCGGCACATCCCGGTCTTCGGCTTCCAGGTGGACAACGCCGACGCCCCGCCGCTGTTCTTCCTCGACGCGACCAAGCCGAACGGGTCGTACCACATCAACGAGGTGCCGTTCCTGATCTTCCCCAGGACCGACCTGAGCGGCAACCAGCAGACCTTCGGCAGGCAGCTGGTCTCCCAGTGGACCGGGTTCGCCAAGACCGGCAACCCGACGGTGGACGGCACGCCGTACTGGTCCAGGTACACCCGCTCGCACCCGACGGTCATGTCGCTCGTGCCGGCCGGTGACAGCCAGCTGACCGAGGAGATCGCCAAGCAGCACCACTGCGGCTTCTGGCAGAAGTACGCGGCCTTCACGCGCTGAGCGGCACGCCACAGCCGGTGACCGGACGATCCGACGCACACCTTCCCGTGTACGGCCCGGCTCACCGGCTGTTCGCCCTGCCTCCGCGTGCCGGTTGACCGTCCTCCACCATCGTGCCCGCCCGTCGTAACCGGCCCAAAGGACCGCCCCGGGTCCCGTGGGCCGTACCGAAAGAGGCCGGCCCACGCGACAACCGGCCTCCCCGTTCCCGGTACGGCGCGCCCCGCCGCCGGGACCACACATGGAGAGAAGATCATGGGAACACGTTCCATCCGCAGTGGAAGAGTGCTCAGATCGACCGCGGTCGTCGCCGCGTCGTGCCTGACCCTGCTGCTGAACACGCCTCTCACGGCGAACGCCGCACCCCCCGACGACACCGCGCAGACCACCGAGGCACTCGGCGGGGGCGGGCACTCCCTCCCCGGCGACTGGGCGTCCTGGCAGAAGGACCTGAGCGGTTCGCGCTCCAACCCCTTCGAGCGCAGGCTCACCCCGGCCAACGTGGGGCAGCTCAAGCTGAAGTGGGCCTTCGCCTTCCCCAAGAACGCGGGCACACCGCACAGTCAGCCCGCCGTCGTCGGCGACACGATCTACTTCGGCGCTCCGGACGGCCACTTCTACGCCCGGGACGCGCGCACCGGCGCCGCGAAGTGGGACTTCGACCTGAGCACCGTCGGTCCCGCGAGCTTCCGCGCCGTGGTGCAGGACGGGGCCGCCGTCTCCGGGGGCAAGGTCTACTTCGGTGACGGCCGGGGCTACTTCTACGCCCTTGAGCAGCGCACCGGCAAACTGGCCTGGGCCCGGCAGATCGACACCGAGGTCTCCTCCGGCGTGACCAGCTCGCCGATCGTCTTCGGCGGACGCGTCTACGTCGGTGTCTCCAGCGGCCAGAACATCATGGGCAAGACCTTCCCCTGCTGCACCTTCCGCGGCCACATCGACGCGCTGAACGCCGAGACCGGCGAGCAGGTCTGGCGCTACTACACGGTGCCCGAGCCCAAGCAGAACGGCACCTGGCCCAACGGCGTGCCGAGGTACGAGCCGTCCGGGGCGGGTGTGTGGAGCACCCCGGCCATCGACCCGGTCACCCGCACCCTGTACGTCGGGACCGGGCAGAACTACACCGGAAGCGCCGGAAACTACGACTCGGTCCTGGCGCTGGACCTCACGACCGGCAAGGCCCGCTGGACCAGGAAGATGACCGACGTCGACACCTGGCGGATCGAGTGCTCGGCCCGTACCCCCGAGGACAAGCAGTACTGCCCGAACCTCGACCAGGGAACCGCGCTCGACTTCGACCTGGGCGCCGCGCCCAACCTGTTCACGGCCGGTGGCAGGCACCTGGTCGGCATCGGGCAGAAGGCCGGGGTCTACCACGTGCTCGACGCCAGGACCGGAAAGATCGTCTGGCAGCGTCAGCTCTCCGAGCCGATGCCCAGCGGCGGCCTGTCCGGCATCCAGTGGGGCACCAGCTTCGACGGCCGGCGCCTGTACGTCTCGACCTACATGGGCAGGCCGGGCACCCTGTTCGCGATCAACCCGGCCGACGGCCACATCATCTGGAAGACCCCCAACCCGGCGGACGGCTGCACCACCGGTGGTGCCGCGCAGTACCCGAACGTCTGCCAGCTCGGCCACGGCCCCGCGGTGACCACCACCCCGGGTCTGGTGTGGCTGGGCAGCATGGACGGCAAGATGCGGGCCTACTCCTCGCGCACCGGTGAGGTGCTGTGGACCCACGACACGATCACCGAGGTCCAGGGCGTCAACGGCCTGCCCGGACGCGGTGGCGCCGTCTCCGGAGCGGGCGGCGCGGTCGTCTCGCACGGGATGGTCTACGTCAACTCCGGTTACATGTTCACCCCGTACCCCAACCCCGACCACGGTTCGGTCCTGCTGGCCTTCGGCCTGTGACCCCGATCTCCCTCAAGGGAGTGGGCTCTCCCTGAGGGAAGGGCCGGGGGCCGCACCTCCCCCGGCCCGCCTTTCCCCAGCTCATCCTGGATGGACGGCGCACCGATCCATCCTGAAGGGCCTGTCCTTCGTCTCGCGGAGGATGGGCCTCCAGCCGTCCCAGCCGGGGTTCACATGACGGCCGAGAACCACGGCGGCCACCCTTTCCGCGCCCGCCCGTTTGAGCGCGGACGCCACAGACTGAACGCGTGCGCCTGTGGTCCAGGTGTCATCGAGCAGGAGGACACGGGCACCCCCGACGTCTCCGCCGGAAACCCGGAACCAGTCGGCGCGGAACTCCCGCACCTCCGAGGGGATGTCCGGATTCACCGACAACTCGACCCACGGCAGTCCAAGCCGGTTTCCGACAAGTGACCGCAGCGGATGATCACCCGGCCGGTTCCTGGTGCTGGGAACGACCGCCGCATGACTCCAGGTGGAGACGCGGGCGGCCTGGGCCACACAGCCGAGGTGGTCCCTGACGAAGAGCAGGAACAGACTGAGCAGGTCGGTCTGGATCTCTCCCGAGGGGAACCTCGCCTTATAGACGGCGAGGTTGTGGGCGTGCTGGGTCCGTTTCTCCGCGTAGGAGATGGGGACCACGACATCGGCGACCCCCGCCCCCGCCGATCTCAGGTGCCGTTCACAGGGGTGGCAGCGGGACCAGCCTGGGTTCACCGGTCCTCGGCACACGTAACAGACGGAGGGTGAGGGGTCGAGGGGATTGCGGAGGTAGAAGGCCTGTTGGGCGACTCGGGCGCGAACGAACTGCCATGGATCAGTTGGTTGCGACAAGGTGGGCGGTCTCCGGAAGCGCTTCGGGGCCGGTGTGCAGGTCCGAGATCACTTGCTCCACCACCGAGAGTAGCTCGCCGAGGCCGGAAACCACATGCACTCCGGGCCTCTGGGAGTATTCCCGCGCCCAGTCGTGCTCCAGAAGCCGGTCGGGCATCACGACGGGGCGGCCGTGTTCAAGAGCCAGCCGCGCCTGGATACGGGCGCCGCTCTTCCAGGGAGCCTCCACCACGACCGTGGCGGCCGCGTAACCGCTCATCACCGCGTTACGCATGGGGAAGCTCTGCTTGCTGGGCGGGGCGTCGGGCCAGAACTGGCTGAGCACCGCCCCTTCGACGGCGATCCGCCGCTGAAGCGCCTGGTTCTCATTCGGGTAGAAACGGTTGACGCCCGTTCCGATGACGGCCACGGTCCGGCCGCCCGCTTCGAGCGCCGCCGTGTGCGCGGCCGTGTCGATGCCTCTGGCGAGGCCGCTGACCACGGTCACCTTGTTCAGGGCCAGCTCCCTGGCCACCACCGACGCGATCCGAAGGCCCTGTTCGCTCGCCTGCCGGGTGCCCACCACGGCGATCGCGCGCCGGTCCTCGGCGGGAACGCCCCGGGAGAACAGCAGCGGAGGCATCTGGTGAATCCCGCGGAGCTGGCTCGGATAGTCATGGTCGAAGCAGGCGTGGACTCCGATGCCCGCGGACTCCCACCCGGCCAGCGAGGTCGCGGCCTGTGCGAGGGCGGACGTCACGGGGTCGGCCTCGGGAAACAACGTTTCCTGAAGGCGGAGCCCCCGCTCCAGCACGGTCACCGCGCTGCCGACCTCAAGCACGTCCAGCGCGATGTCCTGCCATTTGGCGCCAGGGCGCTGCAACAGCGCCACGAGCGCGGCGCGTTCACGCAGTTCCTGGAGCATGCTCCCGATGCTACCGAGCGACAAGGGCCCGCCCCAAGAACTTGCCTCACCGGAACCGTTCTGTCCCGCCCGGCCCTGCGACTCAGACAGGGCGGGGTTCGCGGGGTTCCTCGTCGTCGGCTTCGTCCACGGCGCGGAACAGGTCGGCGCGTACGTCCTGGATGTTCGGGATGTCGCGCAGCGTGACGTGTCCCTGCTCCCCCGCCGACTCGACGTTGAGCGTGCCGCAGCCGAACAGCCGTTCGAGCAGGGTCTGGTCGGCGCTGACCGTGTTGACCTTGGTCATCGGGATGTCCTCGGTCGACTTGTTCAGCACCCCTCTGCTGATGGCCAGCCGGTGCGAGGTCAGCACGTAGGTGGTGTTCTTCCACTGCAGGTACGGCACGAACGACCACACCGTCAGCAGCCCCACCGCGATCACCGCGACGGCGATGCGCGCGTAGCCGTCGTAGGCGAAGACCGGCATGAAGAAGATCCCGGCGCCGGACCCCAGAACGATGAGGACCAGCGCGAGGAACGGCGTGACGAGGCGCTTCCAATGGGGGTGGAACGTGCGGATGCGCAGTTCCCCCTCCGCCAGGTGGTGATCAGCGAGACCCATGGGGCAAATCGTGGCACGTCCCGACCCCGTTAGTCACGGGAGGTGCGGACGCACGTGCACGACGTCTCCCGCGCTCAGCGTGTGCGTGCTCCCCTGCGACTCGACGAGCAGATGTCCCGCCCCGTCGACGCCGACGGCGCGCCCGGTGAGCACCCGCTCTCCCGGCAGCTCGACCCGGACATCGCGGCCGACCGTCGCGCTGAGCCCCAGATAGGCCGCCCGCAGCCCGCACGCGTCGGCGTCGCCGTCCGCCCGCGACCACTCGTGGTAGTGGGTCTCGATCTCCCGCAGCACCGCCCTGATCAGCGGGTCGCGGTCGACGCAGGCGGCCTCCTCGATCGCCAGCGAGGTCGCGGTCTCGACGGGCAGTTCCTCCGCGCGGATACTCACGTTGAGCCCGACGCCCACGACCACCGCGCCGTCCACCCGCTCGGCGAGCACCCCGGCGAGCTTGCGCTCCCCGACCAGCAGATCGTTCGGCCACTTCAGGCGGGCCTCGACCTCGGCGATCCTGCGGACGGCCGAGGCCGCGGCCAGGCCGACGAGCAGCGGCAGCCAGCCCTGCCGCGACGGCGACGGCTCGGGGCGCAGGAGCACCGAGAAGGCCAGCCCGGACCGGGGCGGCGCGCTCCAGACGCGGCCGAGCCTGCCGCGGCCCGCGGACTGCGCCTCCGCGACGACGACGGTTCCCTGTGGGGCGCCGTCGCGCGCGGCCTGGGCGAGGTCGGCGTTCGTCGAGCCGGTCCTGCCGACGACGGTGATGTCCGACCACAGACCGCCGGGACGGACCAGGGCGCGGGTGAGCGCCGTCTGGGACAGCGGCGGGCGGTCGAGATCGGAGAAGGGCGAGTCGAGCACCCGTCCATCTTCCCTCCCCAGGCGACCATCCGTTACCGAAGCAGGGCAATGAGCAGGCAACACCGGGGCGGTGACGACGACGCACGCCTGGAGCGCCAGGATGGGAACCATGAACGAAGACTCACGTCATCCGGTGCCCGGAGGGGTCGTCCGGCGCCCCGGCCCCAGCACCAGGACCCGGGTCAGGGAGGTGGCCGGCGGGGTCGTGCGGGACAGGCGTGACGACCTGGCGACCGAGGAGCCGCTGGAGATCAGGGTCCAGTCGGACGGCGCGCGCCGTACGGTGGCGATCACCATGCGGACGCCGGGGGCCGACTTCGAGCTGGCGGCCGGGTTCCTGCACGGCGAGGGCCTGGCCTCGGCGGCGGAGATCGCCTCCATCGCCTACTGCACGGATGAGGACGTGGCGCCCGAGGCCCGCTACAACACCGTCACGGTACGGCTGCGCGGCCCGCTGCCCGACCTGCCCTCCCTCGACCGGCACTTCGTGACGTCGAGCGCCTGCGGCGTCTGCGGCAGCGCCAGCCTGGACGCGCTGCGCGACCGGTGCGCCCCGTTGCCCGCCGGTGACGTGCGGGTCTCCCCCGAGACCCTGTACGGCCTGCCGGAGAGCCTCAGACGGGCACAGGGCGTGTTCGGCAAGACCGGGGGGCTGCACGCCGCCGGGCTGTTCACCCCGGAGGGCGACCTGGTGGCGCTGCGCGAGGACGTGGGACGGCACAACGCGCTGGACAAGCTGGTCGGCTGGGCCCTGATGAAGGGCATGACGCCGCTGACCGGGCACGTCCTGATGGTGAGCGGGCGCACCAGCTACGAGATCACGCAGAAGGCGCTGAGCGCGGGCGTCCCGGTCGTCTGCGCCGTCTCCGCCCCCTCCTCCCTGGCCGTCGACCTGGCCAGGGAGTTCGGGATGACACTGGTCGGCTTCCTGCGTGAGGAGCGTTTCAACCTCTACGCGGGTGCCGAGCGGGTGACCGGGTGAGGACCCGGTCACCCGCTCGAACGGTCAGCCGGTGTTCTGCAGGCCCGCGGCCACGCCGTTGACCGACAGCAGCAGGAGCGTGGACAGCCGCTCGCGCTCCTCCTCGGTCAGGGTGTCGCCGGAGCGCAGGGCGGACAGGGCGCGCAGCTGCAGGTGCGAGAGCGCGTCCACGTACGGGTCGCGGAGCTGGACCGCGCGGGAGAGCACCCTGCGGTTCTCCAGCAGGCGGCTGTGGCCGGTCACCTCAAGGGCCAGACGGCGGGTGCGGTCGTACTCGGTGAGCACCTGCTCGACGAAGTCGTCCCGTCCGCCGAGGGCGAGGTAGCGGGCCGCGATGTCCCGGTCGGTCTTGGCCAGCGACATCTCCACGTTGTCCAGCAGCGAGGCGAACAGCGGCCACTCGCGGTAGGCGGCGCGCAGCTCGTCGATGCCCGACTTGGCGACTGCCGCCTCAAGGCCGCTGCCCAGGCCGTACCAGCCGGGCAGGTTGACCCGGGTCTGCGCCCAGGAGAAAACCCACGGGATGGCCCGCAGGTCGTCCAGGGACCTGGGCGCGCCGAGGCCGCGCCTGGCGGGGCGGGAGCCGAGGCGCAGCAGGCCGAGCTCCTCAAGCGGGCTGACCAGGGAGAACCACTCGGGGAAGCCGGAGGCCTCGGTCAGCGACCGGTAGGCCCGCTCCGAGGCGGAGGCGACCTGCTCGGCGAGGCCGCGGAAGCGTCCCGCCGCCTTGGCCGTACGGTCCTCGATGGTCGGGGTCGAGGCGAGCAGCACCGCCGAGGTGACCTGCTCCATGTGGCGGCGGGCGATGGCGGCGTGGCCGTAGCGGGCGAAGATGACCTCACCCTGCTCGGTGACCTTGAACCTGCCTCCGACGGAACCGGGCGCCTGGGCGAGCACGGCGCGGTTGGCGGGACCGCCGCCCCGGCCCAGGGCGCCGCCCCGGCCGTGGAAGAGCGTCAGCCGTACGTCGTGTTCCGCGGCCCAGGCGGTCAGCGCCTCCTGCGCCTCGTACAGCTTCAGCGTCGCGGCGGCCGGGCCGAGTTCCTTGGCGGAGTCGGAGTAGCCGAGCATGACCTCAAGCCGGCGGCCGTTGACCGCGAGCCTGTCCTGGATGCCGGGGATGTCCAGCATGCCGGACAGTACGGCGGGCGCGTTGGCCAGGTCGGCGCCCGACTCGAACAGCGGGACCACGTCGAGGCTGGGCGCCCGATCTCCCAGGGCGTGCCCGGCCAGCGTGTAGACGGCGGCGACGTCGTCCGCGGAACGGGTGAAGGAGACCACGTAGCGGGAGCAGGCGGTCGTGCCGAACCGCTCCTGGATCCAGCCGATCGTCCTGATGGTGGCCAGGACCTCGTCGGTGCGCTCCGAGGTACGGCCCTCGGCCAGCTCGGCCAGCGCCTGGGCGTGGACCTGCGAGTGCTGGCGCACCTCAAGCTCGGCCAGGTGGAAGCCGAACGTCTCCACCTGCCAGACGAGGTGCTGCAGCTCGCCGTAGGCCTGCCGGGACGCCTTGGCGGCGACCAGCGACTCCTGGGCCAGGCGCAGGTCGGCCAGCAGCTCCTCCGGAGAACGGTAGGCCAGGTCGAGGCCGCGCTTCCTGGTCGCCGCGATCCTGGCGGCGACGAACAGCAGCCACTGCCGGTGCGGTTCCTGCGGCGAACGGGTGGCCATCTCCGAGACCAGCTCGGGGTGGTCGTTCTCCGCCGCGTACAGCGCGGCCCGCAGCTCCGCGGAGGCGGGCGCGTAGGAGGAGGTCAGGGTGAGCGACCTGCCGATCCTGAGCGCGGCGTTCTCCAGCGCGATCAGCACGTGCTCCGACTGGATGAGCACGGCGTCCCTGGTCACCTTGGCGGTGACGTTGGGGTTGCCGTCGCGGTCGCCGCCGATCCAGCTCCCGTAGCGGATGAAGGCCCTGGCCAGCGGCTCACGGGTGCCGGTGCCCTCGCCGAGCGCGGCGTCCAGCGAGCGGTAGACCAGCGGCACGACCCGGAACAGCGTCTCGTCGAAGGCGGCCATGGCGGTGCGCACCTCGTCGAGCGGGTCGAGCTTGGTCGACCTGAGCTGCGCGGTCCGCCACAGCAGGTCGATCTCCTCAAGGAGCCGCCGCCGGGTCTCGGCCCGTTCGGCCGCGCCCCGGTCGGGACTGTTGTAGGCGGCGAGCCTGCCGCTGATCCGCTGGATCGCGGTGACGACCGCGCGCCTGCGGGCCTCGGTCGGGTGCGCGGTCAGCACCGGGTGCAGCCGCAGCCCCTCGACCAGCTCGGCGACGCGCTCACCGCCCAGTTCCTGTACGGCCTGCGCGATGGACTCCGGCAGCGGTTCCTCCCCCGTGTCACGGACACGGAGGGTGCGGATCCTGAAATGCTCCTCGGCGAGGTTCGCGAGGTGGAAGTAGCAGGTGAAGGCGCGGGCGATCAGCACCGCCCTGTCGACCGGCCACTGCGCGACCATCTCGGTGATCTCGTCGCCGGAGACCTTCCCGCGACGGGCGTCGATGACGGCCTTGCGAAGGCGTTCGACGTCGGCGAGCAGGTCGTCGCCTCCGTGCTCGGCGATCACCTGCCCCAGGAGCCCACCGAGCAGCCGCACATCCGCGCGGAGCTCGTCGGGCATCTCGGTGACAGCGGATGAACGTTCTGCGGTGTTCGCGATAGCGGACATAATCGTCAGCGTAGTCAGTCCGAATTCTTCACCGCAGACCGGTCCCACCTATTGGACTAGACCAATCAACCCCCTCGGGAGACGGCCCCCACGAGCTCCGGATACCTGCGGAAACCGACGCTCCCCGCCACTCTCCGTCCCGCCCACGCGACCAGCAGTCCGTACGGCACCGCCAGCACGCTGACCCAGGTGACGCCGAGCAGGACGGGCACGACGACGGGCAGCGACAGCAGGCCGCCGCCGATCATCGCGCCGAAGGAGGCCACGAAGGCGAGGCCGCCCTGTCCCGGCACCGCGCCGGTGAAGGCGTTGAGCCGCTCCGGCACCGAGTACGGCACCAGCACGCTCGTCAGGGCGCCGACCCCGAGCCCGACGCCCAGGACGCCCCAGCCGCTGAGCGCTCCGGGGATCGCCAGCATCGGGTCACCGGCCAGCAGGGAGGCGATCACGGCCACCAGGGCGAGCAGCGGCACGGCGATCGTCGCGACGGCCAGGTGCCGCCCGGCCAGGTCGGTCCGCCAGTCTCCGCCGGTGCCGTAGACCACGGCGTTCATCCACAGCGAGCGGCCGTCGATGCCGAAGGAGTTGGCCGACTGCAGGGCGATCATCACCGCGCCCAGGCAGGCCGGGCCGACCACCAGGCCGGCACCGCCCATCCCCTCTCCCCTGCTCAGGGAGAAGGCCATGATGCCGGTGACCACAAGGGAGGTGAACCAGACGACCCTGCCCCTGGGGTCGCGGCGGGCGTACTTCAGCTCCTTGGTCGCGACCGCGGCGAGCTGCCCGTCCGGCAGGAACCTGGCGAGCAGGCCCCGGGAGTTGCGCACCGAGGCGCCCTGGGTCGAGGCGTCCGGGGTGACCAGCGCCCTGCGCAGCGCGGCGATCCACAGCCGCCCGATCACCAGCACCAGTACGGCCAGCACCAGCAGTTCGGCGACGGCGACCAGGCCGCCGTCCGCGACGGCATGGGCGGCCAGGCCCGGCGGGGTCCAGCGCAGCACCGAGGCCACGGCGTGCAGCATCCGCCCCGGGTCGGCGGAGAAGCCGCCGTTGAGCACCAGGTTGGGGATCTGCCCGGCCAGGACGAACAGGACGACGGAGACGGCGAGCACGTCGCGTCCCCTGCGGGTGCGCATGACGCCGGACAGGGAGGTGGTGACCAGCCGTGAGGTGACGATGCACAGCGCGAACTGCAGCAGCACCGCGACGACCCCGAGGAGCACTCCGCCGATCCCGCTCGCGATGCCGACGACCGCGCCGGACATGACGATCAGCGCGGAGATCGGCCAGACACCGGTGATCGAGGCGGCGAACATCCCGGCCGCGAGCCTGCCGGTGGTCAGCGGCAGCAGCGCCAGGCGCGACGGGTCGAGCGTGTCGTCGAGACCGAAGACCAGCAGCGGCCCGATGGCCCAGCACACCACGAAGACGGTGAACAGCACCACCCCGACGTCGGCCGCGATCCCGGCGGGGGCGAACCGCAGCGCGGAGACCCCGACGAAGCCGAGACCGGCGACGACCACGGCGGCGAGCACGGTGAAGACGAACCCGGCGACACGCGCGCCGTTGCCGCGCAGGTTCCCGGCGATCAGCCTGAGCTTGAGCCGTACGAAGAGCATGGGGCCGACCCGCGCGGCCCGTTCGTTCACGCCGAGGTCGCGCCCAGCCATGACAGACCCTCCCCTCCGCCGTCGCCGTGTCCGTGGCCGCCCGCGCCGACCAGCCCGAGGAAGGCCTCGTTGAGGCTGCGTCCCGCGCGGACCTGGTCCAGCGGCCCCTGGGCGACGATCTGGCCCCTGCTCATCACGGAGACCCAGTCGCACAGGCGCTCGACGAGGTCCATGACGTGGCTGGAGAAGACGACGGTCGCGCCGGACTCGGTGTAGCGCCGCAGGACCTCCGTCAGTGTGTTGGCGCTGACCGGGTCGACGCCCTCGAAGGGCTCGTCGAGGAAGAGCACCCTGGGGTTGTGCAGCAGGGCGGAGGCCAGGCCGATCTTCTTGCGCATGCCGGTGGAGTAGTCGACGACGAGCTTGTCCGCCGACTCCGTCAGGTCCATGACCCGCAGCAGTTCCTCGGCCCTGCGTTCGATCTCGGCCTTGGGGATGCCCCTGAGCTGGCCGTTGTAGGACAGCAGTTCCCTGCCGGACAGGCGTTCGAACAGGCGCAGCCCCTCGGGCAGCACACCGATACGGGCCTTGACCTGGACCGGGTCGCGCCAGACGTCGAGGCCGTCGATGTGGATGGCGCCGCCGTCCGGGCGGAGCAGACCGGTGACCATGCTGAGCGTGGTCGTCTTGCCCGCGCCGTTCGGACCGACCAGTCCGGCGAAACTGCCGCGGGGCACGACGAGATCGACACCGCCGACAGCCACCTGCTGCCCGAATCTCTTGAAGAGCTGTTGTGTTCGTACCGCTTCGGCGCTGTCCATCATGACCTCTATTTTGCCAGAATTAACCTTTTGGAAGTCATACCTCCCAGCTCAGAACGGTCCGGGACCCCTCTGGGTTCCGGGATCACCGGAGGGCTACCCTGCTGGAAACGAGCGGGGAAAGCGCCCGCGCGCCCGGGAACGTCAGGCCGCACAACGGCCGCCACGCC
Source organism: Streptosporangium sp. NPDC000239 (assembly GCF_040300765.1). Classification (NCBI taxonomy): domain Bacteria; kingdom Bacillati; phylum Actinomycetota; class Actinomycetes; order Streptosporangiales; family Streptosporangiaceae; genus Streptosporangium; species Streptosporangium sp. NPDC000239. The sequence goes on from NZ_JBEPEI010000002.1 coordinate 624,409, forward strand.
CGGACGCGCCTGTCACGAACGCAGCGAGGAGTGAAGGACCCGATGAGCGCCGAGCCGACAGCCCCGGGGATCGACATCCACACGACCGCGGGCAAGCTCGCCGACCTGGAACGCCGCCTGGACGAGGCGGCTCACGCCGGTTCGGCGCGCGCGGTCGACAAGCAACACGCCAAAGGCAAGATGACGGCCAGGGAGCGTGTGCTCTCCTTCCTGGACGAGGGCAGCTTCGTCGAGTTCGACGAACTGGCCAGGCACCGTTCGACCAACTTCGGCCTCGACCGCGAGAGGCCGTACGGCGACGGCGTGGTGACCGGGCACGGCACGGTCGACGGCAGGCCGGTGGCGATCTTCGCCCAGGACTTCACCGTGTTCGGCGGCTCCCTCGGCGAGGTCTTCGGCGAGAAGATCGTCAAGGTCATGGACCACGCCCTGAAGACCGGCTGCCCGGTGGTCGGCATCAACGACTCCGGCGGGGCGCGCATCCAGGAGGGCGTCGTCTCCCTGGGCCTGTACGCCGAGATCTTCAAGCGGAACGTGCACGCCTCCGGCGTCGTCCCGCAGATCTCGCTGGTCATGGGCCCGTGCGCGGGCGGCGCGGTCTACTCCCCCGCGCTCACCGACTTCGTGCTGATGGTGTCGGAGAAGTCGCACATGTTCATCACCGGCCCCGACGTCATCAGGACGGTCACCGGCGAGGAGGTGACGTTCGAGGAACTCGGCGGCGCGCACACGCACAACTCCAGGTCGGGCGTGGCGCACTACGAGGCCGTCGACGAGGCCGACTGCCTGGAGTTCGCCAGGGCGCTGCTGTCCTACCTGCCCTCGAACAACCTGGACGAGGCCCCGGTGCTGGACGCGGAGCCGGTCCTGGAGACCACCGACGAGGACAGGGAGCTGGACACGCTGATCCCCGACTCGGCGAACCAGCCGTACGACATGCACACCGTCGTCGAGCACGTGCTCGACGACGGCGAGTTCCTTGAGGTGCACGCGCTGTTCGCGCCGAACATCCTGGTGGGTTTCGGCCGGGTCGAGGGACGTTCGGTGGGGATCGTCGCCAACCAGCCGATGAGTTTCGCCGGGACGCTGGACATCGCGGCCTCCGAGAAAGCCGCCAGATTTGTCCGTACTTGTGATGCCTTTAACATTCCCGTTCTTACTTTTGTGGACGTACCGGGATTCCTTCCGGGAACTGATCAAGAATGGAACGGGATCATCCGCCGCGGGGCCAAACTGTTGTACGCCTACGCCGAGGCGACCGTCCCACTGGTCACCGTGATCACCCGCAAGGCGTACGGCGGCGCCTACGACGTCATGGGCTCCAAGCACCTGGGCGCGGACGTCAACCTGGCCTGGCCGACCGCGCAGATCGCGGTGATGGGCGCCCAGGGCGCGGTCAACATCCTCTACCGGCGTGAGCTGGCCTCGGCCGCCGATCCCGACGCCGAGCGGGCCAGATTCGTCACCGAGTACGAAGACACCCTCGCCAACCCGTATCTCGCGGCCGAACGAGGGTATGTGGACGCCGTGATCCGCCCGTCCGACACCCGAGTCCAGGTCGTCAGGGCCCTGCGCGCCCTGCGCAACAAGCGAACGGTCCTGCCCCCCAAGAAGCATGGGAACATCCCGCTATGACACACCTGAAGATCGTTCATGGAGAAGCGACACAGGAGGAGGTCGTCGCGCTGGTGGTCGCCCTCGCCGCACGGACGGCCCCGGCGGCGAAAGCAGTACCAAAGCGCGAAAATTGGCGTAATCCCTCACACCGCATGCGAAAGTATCTGCCCACCGGACATGGTGCTTGGAGATCAAGCGGACTGCCTCGTTAGATCCATGGAACGGGGTGTCAAGTTGCACGAGACTTGGGACTATCTAAGAAATGGGCGCATATAGTCAGCCCGATCAGTGAGTTCCGAGGCCTGGAGGACGAGATGACCATCCTGGACCTCACAACGCATCCCGTCGCCGCCAAGTACGCCGTCCTCGTGGACGTCGGCTATCTCTACGCGGCGGCGGGAGAGGTCCTCCTGGGCGCCAAGGAGCGCAAGGAGTACCGCGTCGCCGCCGACGAACTCATCCAGGCGCTGCAGAAGCACGCCGAGGCGCGCATCCACGGCGAGCTGCTGCGGATCTACTGGTACGACGCCGCCAGAGACCGGGTGCCGACCGTCGACCAGCGCGTCATCGCCCAGCTTCCCTGGGTCAAGGTCCGGCTCGGCAACCTCAACGCCCGCGGCCAGCAGAAAGGCGTGGACGCCCAGATCAGGAGCGACCTGGAGGCCCTGGCCAGGCACCACGCGGTGAGCGACACCATCCTGCTGGCCGGGGACGAGGATATGGTCCCCGCCGTCGAGGCGGCCCAGGCCTACGGCGTGCGCATCCACCTGTGGGGCGTCGAGCCGCCCTACGGCACCAACCAGGCCGAGCGCCTGGTCTGGGAGTCCGACACCGTCGAGATCATCAGCGCCGACTTCCTGCGCTCCTTCTTCAGCCGCGCCCCCGCGCCCGTCCCCGTCCCGGTGCCGCCGGTGACGCCCTCCCCGGCCCAGGTCTTCGCCGGCCGTACCGCCGCCAAGCCGAAGGCCCCCGCCGGTCAGCCCGCCAAGCTCGGGCCGAGCCGCCCCCGGGTCGAGGACGTCGGCGAGCACGTGGCCCAGAAGTGGATCCTCACCCGGGGCCGCGACAACATCCGCGACCTGCTGCCCGGCCCGATCCTGCCCACGGTCATCGACACCGAGCTGCTCATCGAGGCCGAGAAGGAGCTGGGCCACTCCCTGCGCCCCTACCCCGAGGCCAGGGTCTGGCTGCGCGACGGCTTCTGGGCCAGGGTCTACCGCGAGTTCGAGATCGGGGTCGGCATCTCCTCGAAGTGATCTCCCCGCGGTGATCCACGGTCACGTCCGAATCCCGCCGGTCACACCCTCTACGCTGCTCATATCGTTGAGGACATGTCCGTCGCAGAGCTTGACTTCGACTCCTGTTACCGCGCGGTGACCGCCAGGGACGCCCGGTTCGACGGGCGGTTCTACACAGCTGTCACCTCCACCCGCATCTACTGCAGGCCCATCTGCCCCGCCCGCACACCCGCCTCGCGCAACGTGCGCTTCTACCGCCACGCCGCCTCCGCCGAGGCGGCCGGGTTCCGGCCGTGCAAACGCTGCCGCCCCGAGCTCAGCCCCGGAGACCCCGGCTGGGACCACCGGGGCGACCTGATCGGCAGGGCACTGCGGCTGATCGACGAGGGCGTGGCCGACGACGGCGGGGTCGCCAGGCTGGCCGGTCGCCTGCACATCACCGAACGGCACCTGCACCGCCTGTTCACCACCGAGATCGGCGTCGGTCCACTGGCCGTCGCCAGGACGAAACGCCTGCTGCTGGCCAAACAGCTGCTCACCGAGACCGGCCTGCCGATCACCGACGTGGCCTTCGCCTCCGGCTTCGGCAGCGTGCGCCAGTTCAACGCCACCATGAAGGAGACGTACGGCTTCACGCCCGGCGAGCTGCGGGCGACCGCGAGCAGGGACGGGGGCAGGAACGGGGGCAGGGCCGTGGCCGACACCTCGCTGACGCTGCGGCTGCACCGGCGCGAGCCGTACGACTCGCGGGCGCTGCTGCGGTTCCTGCGGGCCAGGGCGATCCCCGGCCTGGAGACCGTCGACGAGACCTCCTACAGCAGGGTGGTCCCCGGCGGTGCCGTCACCCTCACCCCGTTGCCCGGCCACGTGCGGCTCGACGTCGAACTCGACGACACCCGGGGGCTTGCCCGCGTCGTGGCCCGCTGCCGCCGTCTGCTCGACCTCGACGCCGATCCGCAGGCCATCGCCGACGCGCTCGGGGGGACCTCCCTGGGCCCGCTGGTCACCGCCAACCCGGGCCTGCGGGTGCCCGGCGCGTGGGACGGCTTCGAGGTCGCCGTGCGCGCCGTGGTCGGCCAGCAGATCTCCGTCGCGGGCGCCCGTACCCTGCTGGGCAGGATCGTCGCCCGCGCGGGCCACGGGGGCGTGCTGTTCCCGGCCCCCGGCGAGCTGCTCGAAGCCGACCTCGAAGGGCTCGGGCTGACCGGGCGGCGGGTCGCCACGCTCAGGGCGCTCGCCGCGTGCGTCGCCGAGGGCGAGATCGACCTGGACGGCGCGCAGGAACCCGCCCAGGTCGTCTCCCGGCTGCTGCCGCTGCCCGGCATCGGGCCGTGGACGGCGAGCTACGTGGCGCTGCGGGCGCTGCGCGACCCGGACGCCTGGCCCGACGGTGACCTGGTGCTGCGCAGGACCATGGCCCGCCTGGACATCCCCGAAGATCACATCGAGCGGTGGCGGCCCTGGCGGGCCTACGCCGCGCTACACCTCTGGAGCGCCGCATGACCGTCGAGGCACAGGTCCTCCCCACCCCCATCGGCCCGCTGGCGCTGCTCGCGCGCGAGGGCGTCGTCGTGGCGGCCGGTTTCACCGCCGACCCCCAGGAGATGTTCGTACGGCTCCCGCCCGCCCTCAGGGCCCTCGACCTGGTCGTCACCGACGACCTGGGCCTGCCCGCGCGGGCCGTACGGGACTATCTGGACGGCGACCTCAAGGCCCTCGACAGCGTCGAGGTGACGCAGCCCGGCACCCCGAAACGGCAGCGGCTGCTCGACGCCCTGCGGCAGGTCCCGCCCGGCGTCACGGTCAGCTACGCCGAGCTGGCCGAACGGGCGGGGCTGCCCAGGACTGCGGCCAGGGCCGCGGGGGGCGCCTGCGCGCAGAACCTGATCGCCCCGTTCGTGCCGTGCCACCGCGTCCTGCCCTCGACCGGCGGCTTCGGCGGTTACTACTACGGCGTCCCGGTCAAGCGGTGGCTGCTCACCCATGAGGGCGCCCTCCTGCCCTGACCGGCCGGCCTCATTCGTCTCCCTTGACGACGCTCTGCACCTCGCCGACGGCCACGTCCCGGTCCGCGCTCACCTGGACCGGGGCGTAGTCGAAGTCGACCCCCGGCGCCGTGACGGGCCACACCGCGGTCACGGTCATCGTGTAGACCCCGCGCGGCTGGTCGGCCGAGGCCCGCCGGTAGGTCACCCCGCAGCTGAACCTGTCCTTCTCCCCCTTGCTGTACGGCTTGCCGCCCCCCGCACAGTTCTGCTTGACGTCGGCGCGATCGCCCGTGGTGCCCGACTTGATCTGCAGGCTCCCGAGGGTGGCCGTGACCGTGGCGCTCATGACGCCGGGCAGCGTCGCGGTCACCGAGCGCGTCTTGGCGCCGGTGTCACCGAGCCAGACCCAGGTGTCCAGGTTGACGTAGCTCTTGACGTTCGGATTGACCTCGATCTTCGGCTTGGGCACGGTCAGCGCGGCCCTGGCGATGTCGGCCAGCTCCCTGACGGTGATCCCGGCGGGCGGGGTGGTGTTCGGCGGGACGAACACGTACGGTTCGAGCCCCGCCAGGCAGGACAGCGCGTTCGGGTCGGCCGCGTTGTAGGCGCGCGTCCACCAGTTCCCCTCCTTGCCGACCTTGTCCTTGAACTGCTTGAGGTCGTCCAGGTGCCTGCGCCACTCCGTCTCGGGGATCCACTCGGGCTTGCTCCCCTCCTGCTTCTTCAGCATGTCCTCGGCGTTTCCGCCAGGTTCGTACCAGCAGGGGCGCTTGACCCGGTAGCCGTCGCTCTTGCCGCCCGTCCCGTTCCCGGACACGACGATCCGTGAGTCCTTCAGGACGACGCCGACCTTCTCGTTGCCCTCGCCCCCCTGGAAGCCCGTGGCCTCGGGACCGCCGCCCCCTCCGGGAGGGGCCGCGAAGGCGACGGAGGGACTCGTGACGGCGAGCAGGGCCAGCCCCGCGACAGCCGTTCTCCCGATCATCGCAAACATCCCTTCACCCGTTCGCTGGGAAGTTCCGTGTGCCGTAGCAGCGCGACCCGCCACACCCCGTCGTCGCCGAGCCGCATCCCGGCCGCCTGAAGGAAGGGCTCACGGGTCCACGCGGGCTGGCGGGCGAGCGGCCTCCCGGTCGCCGTGTCGAGCAGACGCATGCCGGACTCGTCCATGCACGCCTCCATCTGCGCCCCTCTGCCGTCCACGGGGCCGACGGTCAGCGCGTAGACGCGGGCGGTGCCTCGTACCGAACGGTGCTGGTCGAGGAACTCCCCCACCCACGTGCTCAGCTCGCCGGCCGCGTCACCGGTGACGGCGTCGAGATAGCCGATGTCCCTGCCGCCGGTGACGACGGCCCTGAACGACCCGGCCAGGTGGTCGCGGAAGGCGGCGACCATCCCGGCGGTGTCCCGGTCGGGGGCGGCGGGCCACTCGACGACCAGCCGTACGCCGGGGGCGACCTCGACCGTCTCCGTCCGTGCCGTGGGGGTCGCGACGGGCGCCCTTGAGAGGTCCGGCGTCGCGCTCGCCCCACCGGCGTCGCCCTGCGGGACGAACCTGTCCGGCTCCGCCGTACAGCCCGCGAGCAGGACTCCTGCCACCGCGACCCCGGCCGCCAGGGCCCTCCCCGCCCTCATGCGGACGGCGCCGAGCGCATCCGCCACGAGGGCAGCAGCTCGTCGATCAGGGCCTCGGTCTCCGGGGCCATCCCGCTCCCGCCCGGCTGGGCGGCGGCCCTCCTGCTCAGGGCCTCGACCACGGTCCGCAGCCGCGCCTGGTCTCCGGTGAGGTGGGTGGCCCGCAGCAGGTCACGCCAGAGCCCCTCGTCGTCGGCGGCGAGCAGCAGGCCCGCCCGCACCGCGGCGACGGCCCGTCCCCCGTCGCCCTCCTCGATCCGGATGTCGCAGAGCCGGTGCGCGGCGTCCGCGACGGCCGCCGTCACGTCGTACTCCAGGTCGTCGTCGGCCAGCCAGGCGTACCGGCCGCGCGGGCGGCCGTTGAGCAGCGGCCCGCGCACCAGGTTCAGCGCCCGTTCGAGCAGTACGGCGCGCACCCCGGAGTCGGTGTGGGAGCGGCGGACCAGATCGCGGAAGACCATCCAGTCGGTCCGCACCTCGGGGCCGAGGCGGAACCTGCCCGCCTCGTCGGCGTAGAGGTTGGGGCGCCCCGCGCCGTCGGTGCCCAGCCAGTCGACGACCCTGGCGATGGTCGCGTCCCTGACCGCCGCCTGCACGCCGCGTGGCCACAGGACGCCGCCGAGCACGACCGGGTGGACGCCGCCCGGGTGGGTCGCGAGGTAGACGACGAGTTCCACCGCGAGCGTGGCCCGTCCCTCCTCCATCGGTGAGGGGCCCGCGATCTCCACGGGGCCGAGGACCCGCACCTCGACCGAGGCGTTCGCCGGGACGGGCTCCGGCCGGTCGCTCATCGGCTCGCCGTCGAGCCGTCCCGCGGTCTCGAACAGGTCGATCAGGGCACGGTAGTGGCGGCGGGGCAGCAACTGGGCGTCCACCTCGAAGCCGAGCGCGTCCACCTTCGCCCTGCCGTCCTCGGTGACCTCCCAGTTCCAGGTGGCGTGCGGGACCTTCCCCGCCACGACGTACCCGGCCGCGGTCCTGACGCCCTTCCTGGCGAGCACGGCCAGCCGGTGCCCCTCCTCCTCGTTCGGCACGAGCGCGGAGAGCACGTAGTGCGGCGGCCAGATCGGCTCTGCGGCCCGCCCCTGGATCCTGCCGGTCAGCACGTCCCCGCCCTGGCCGCGTTCCGCGGCCCTGGCCTCAAGCTCGGGCAGCAGTTCGGCGAGGGTCGCGACGTGCCTGACCCGGTCGGGGGCGATCACGGTCAGCTCCTCGCCGAACCCGACGAGCGTGACGGTCATCAGATCCGACCAGCGGTTGGTCGCCAGTTCGACGGCGAGGGCGGCCAGGGCCTCGGTGCTGCGCGGGCCGTCGAGGCTGATCAGGCCGTGCGCCGCCTCCAGGTCGACGAGCACGCGCCCCTCGCCGTTCGACCCGAGCGAGACCAGCCCGGGGTACGGCGCGGGCGCCTCGGACAGCGCCCGTTCGTCGAGCATCCTGCCCTCGTGGGCGGGCAGCTTCCACACCTGGCCGCCGTCGTGGGCGCTCCAGGGCGCGGGCGCCTCGGCCACGGGCGGGTGGATCCACAGGTCGAGGCTCTGCGCCGACAGGTGGGCGGCGTAGATGGTGGGCGGGATGCGCTTCTGCGCGGCCAGGGAGCGGCCGAGCAGCCGCAGCCCGATGTCCAGCATCCGGCTGCCCGGGGCGTCGGCGCCCAGTCTGAGCGCCACCTCCGCCTTGGCCGCGTCGTCCTTCGGCCTGGCGATCCTGCGCCCGAACGCCCTGTGCCACAGCTGCTGTCTGCGCCTGCGGCCCAGGGCCGCCAGCAGCCCGGCCGCCGCGAGCGAGGCCCCGGCCAGGTAGTCGAGCAGCTCCAGCCCCTGCTGCTGCCCCTGGTCGCGGCCCTGGTCCTGGCTCTGCTCCTGTCCCTGGTCCTTGGTCCTGTACGGCTCCCGCCTGCCGCTGTCGGCGCTCTCCTCACGGGAGTCGGCGGGTCTGCGGGCCTCGCCCCTGTTCTCCCCGCCGCCCGCCTCCTGCCGGGCCTCGCCCGGCAGGTCGGAGCCTCCCTTGGCCGAGATGTCCTGGGTGTGGCCGTCGAGTTCCGCGGGCTTGCCCGGGTGGTCCTCAAGGGTCTCCCCGCGCGGCTGGGAGGCCGGGACGATGTGCACGTTCCTGGCGTCGTCCGGCATGTCGAGCACCCAGCCCGGCCTGATGAGGTCGGCCATGTGCAGGCGGCTGCCGTCGGGCTGCTCCTTGTGCTGGTTGAGCCGGTAGATCTCCGGATAGCGCCGCCCGTCCCCGAGGCACTTCTCCGCGATCTCCCACAGGCTCTCGTGGTGGCGCCCGTGCGGCGGCTGCACCACGTAGACCTTCCTGGCCTTCTCGACGTGCACCAGCGGCGCCCGTTCCTCGGGCTCCGGGGTGGTGACCGAGGCCGCCGCGGTCGCGGGGGCGGCGGGCGTCGCCGTGGGCCTGACGATCGGCACGACGACCGCGGAGACGGTGAACAGCAGCAGGACCGCGGAAACCAGCCGGTTGGCCAGCATCTGGGTGCCGCCGGAGAAGGGCACCCTGGCGGGCATGCCGACCCGGCGCAGCCCCGCGTAGATCTCGACGATCACGCAGACGGTCAGCTGCAGCCAGGCCAGCCAGACCAGCAGCACGAGGATGGCCACGATCATGCTCGTACCGACCTGGCTGGTCAGCAGGTTCAGGTGGAGCAGTTCGGGCGACAACGGCGGCCCGGCCAGCCTCAGCAGCGCGTAGGGAACCCCGCCGACCAGTGCGACCAGCACGACCAGCGCGCCGAGACCGGCGGCCAGGTCGCCCGCCGTACGTCTCGGTCGTATGCGCGTTGGCTGTCGCGTGGGCATGCGTCTCCCTTCGTGTCCAGGTTCTTCGTCCTCAGCCGGCTCCGCCAGCCGTTCGCCTCAATCGGTACGGCCCGCGCCCGTCACCCGTCGTCCCCCATGTCGGGCCCCGCGGTTGCCGAGGCCTCCATGTCGGAGCCGGGGAAGCCGAGCGCGGCCAGGAAGAACGACGTCCAGGCCGCGGAGACCCGGACCGTGACCTCGCCCTGCCCGCCGCCGAGGGAGCACTCGCCGAGGCGGACGTCGGAGCCCGCGTAGCCGGAGACGATCTTCTTCGCCTCCGCGCAGACCTCGTCCTCGCCCAGCAGCCGGGCCTGACCGGTCTCCCTGAGGTACTCGACGTCGATCTTGTCGGCGGCGGCCCTGGCCGCCTGCTCGGCGATGTCCGCGGCCCGCAGCCTGGCGTTGATGGCGCCCCCGCCGTCCACGAGGAGCCCGGCCAGCATGAAGACCATCACCGAGAAGATCACCGTGAAGACCGACATCGACCCCCGGTCTCCGGGTCGGCGGGCAGAGGTCATTTCTCCACCCTCCGGAGCTGCTCAAGCGGGGCCACCGCGTCCCCCCGCATGTCCTTGGCCGCGCCGAAGCCGAGGAAGTCCAGGTCGAGTGAGCAGGTCACCGTCACCTTGACCTGGCCGCCCGCCTTCCAGTCCGTGCCGGCGAGGCTGACGTCCGGTTCGCACTGCCCGGACAGGGACCCCTTGGCGGCCTCGTCCGCGGCGCTCTCCGCGTCGGAGCGGGTGCGTTCGACGGAGGCCGCCCGCGCGGCGTCCCTGGCGGCTCCGTTCACCTCGCCCTGGGCCTCGACGATCCGTCCGGCGCCCACCAGGAACAGCAGGAACAGCAGGAAGACCGGTGCGAGGAGCACGGCCTCCGCCGACAGCGACCCCCGCTCGGGGTCCCCGCCCGCTCTCCTGGTCACTCCTGACACCCCTCACCGCCGTCGTCGGGCCGGAAGCACTCGACGGGGCCGCCGAAGCGCGAGGTGATGGTGAGGCTCGTCGAGGGCAGCAGCGGGACGACCTGGACCGCGGTCGCGGTGATCTCGACCCCCCGCTGGTCGCCCTCCTCCCAGGTCGTCACCTTCGCGCCGTTGAGAAGCTTGGGGCCGATGGCCTTGAGCACCTCCTCGGCCTTGGAGGTCGCGTCATCCTGCCAGGAGTCGGAGTCGATCCTGGCCAGCCGTGACCCCTCCCGCGCCGCGGCGTCGGCCACCTGGCGGCCGTGGAACCACAGGGCGAACTGCACGACGAGCAGCACGACGGCCAGCACGACCGGCATGATCATCGCGAGTTCGACGACGGAGGCGCCGCGCTCGCCGTCCCGTCCGCGCACGCGCCGGGAGCGGCGCGCGGGCGCCTCAGCCGTTGCCGCCAACCGGGCCACCTCCGCCGTCGGTGCCGCCGCCCCCGCCACCGCCACCGCTTCCGCCGCCGAACTGGTCGGAGATCTCCCCCTGCCTGCCCTCGACGAGGGTCCTGATGAGGGTGGCCAGGCCGAGGGCGACCCCGGCGATGATGGCGGTGATGATGACCCACTCGACCGCTGAGGCGCCCCTGCTCGGAGCGTTGCGCGCCCGGTCGATCCGCACACTCAGGAAGGTCGTCGCGTAGACGATCCACGGATGGTTCAGCATGTCAGGACCCCAACATCTTCATCGCTGCCGGAAAACTCAGGAAGATCACAAAGCCGGCGCAGAGCAGAAGCTGTGCGACGAGCATCGACTGGGAACGCTCACCCGCCTGCCCCTCGATCTCGGCGAGCTCCCGCCGCCGCAGGGTCGCGGCGCGCGCGGTCAGCGACGAGCGGACCTTGGCGCCGTCGTCGGCGACCAGCCCGAGGGCGGCGGACAGGTCGCGCAGCTCGTCCACGTTGATCTCGTCGCCGAGCTGCCCGAGGGCCTGCCACGGGGTGATGCCGACGATCCTGGCGTTGCCGAGCGCCTCACGGATGCGGGCCATCGCCCAGTTGGCCTCCTCCTCGTCCCCGGCGGGCGCGCCGACGGAGACGGCCATCAGCAACGCCTCCGGCACGCCCCGGCCGCCCGCGAGGTTCATCGCGACCAGGTCGAGGAAGGCTCCGACGACGTGCCGGAAGTCGCGGCGCATCCGTGCGGCGTCCCGTTTGACCTGGAGGTCGGGCAGGACGAAGAACACCCCGGAGACCGCGAGGGCGACCCACAGCGGCATCGTGAGCGAGGCGTCCCAGCTCATCAGCGCCAGCCAACCGGCCAGCAGGGGGAAGGCCAGCAGTCCGGAGACGGCCAGCAGCACCTTGGTGGCCAGGAACGCCTCGAACGACCTGCCGAGCAGGGCCAGGTCGGACTTGGCCGAGCGCGCCTGCCAGCCCCTGGCCGCGTACAGGCGGGCCAGCCGTACGCCCAGCTCCCTGCGCAGGGCGCTGACGTCCTCGTCCGGCAGGATGAGCCTGGCCCTGGGCGCCTGGGTGCCCTCCCTGGCCGCGTCGAGGGCCAGCAGCCTGGTCACCAGCCCCGGTCTGGCCGGGAACAGCGCCCGCATCAGCAGGAACAGGCCGAGGCCGAACACGCCCCCGGCGAACAGCGCGTCAGTCGGCATCGCGCGCCTCGCCTCCCATGGTGCCTCCCACGGCCCCTCCGGTGGGCAGGCCGAGCAGTCTGGCGGGCTTGTCGAAGCGGGCCAGGCGCCGCATCCAGGCGAAGCCCGCGCCGAAGAACCCGGCCACGACCACGAGCACGGCCTGCCCGAGGGCGCTGTCGTACTCGGCGACGTAGGAGGGGTTGAACACCACGAGCGCCACGGCGAAGGCGATGGCCGTACCGACCACGATCTGCACGCTGCGCCGGGTCGAGCGGCGCTCGGCCTCGACGCGGCGGCGCATGTCCAGCTCCTCGCGGGCCGAGACGGCCAGCGCGCCGAGCACGTCGCGCAGGCCGGGGCCGCGCAGCTTGGAGTTGAGGATGAGCGCGGCCACGACGAGGTCGGCCGAGGGGTCGTCCAGCTCGTCGGCGAACAGCCTGAGCGCGTCCTGCAGCGGCATCCTGGTGTGCAGCCGGTCGACCAGCGACAGCAGGTGCGGCCGCAGGGTCGGCGCGGCGGCCCTGATCGACGACGGGATCGCCTGTTCCAGGCCCGCCGCCCCGGCGATGGTGTCGCGGAGCGACTCGGTCCAGGCGGCCAGGCCCTCAAGGCGCCGCATCGCCGTACGCTCCTCGGCCGCGCCGCCCGCCAGGCCCCGCCATCCGAGCGCGAGCAGTACGGCCCCGGCCGCCATGACCGGCCATCCGGTCACCACGAGCACCAGGACGCCCACGATCGCGCCGATGGCCGAGCGGGTGGACAGTGCCTTGAGAAGCTCGCGTCTTCCCGCCTTCCTGCCCGGGGTCGCGGGCCGGGGGCGCAGGCCGTACAGGGCCAGGCCGAGCAGGAACAGCCCGGCGCCGAGCGCCGCGCCCGCGAGCATGACCAGCGGGTCGAACAGGCCGGGGGGAAGGCCGTTCACGCCCAGCCTCCGGGGTCGTAGCCGTGGTGGGCCAGCTCCTCCATGCAGGACAGGGGGGCGTTCGGCAGGACCCGGCCGTCGGGGGCCGTGGCGAAGACCTCGGAGGAGAGCACCCGCCCGTCGACACCGGCGACCTCGCGCACGCTGGAGACGAAGCGGCGCAGTCTGCCGCCCTTGGCGTAGTCGTTGCGCTTCTCGATGAAGACCACGAAGTCGATCGCGCCCGCGATGAGCATGTGGGTCGCCTCGATCGGCAGACGCTCGGCGGCCTGGAGGGCGTAGGTGGCGATGCGGTTGAAGACCTCCATCGAGGAGTTGGCGTGGATGGTGGACAGGGACCCGTCGTTGCCCTGGGTCATCGCGTTGAGCATGGTGACGATCTCGTCGCCGAGGACCTCTCCGACGATCACCCGGGAGGGGTTCATGCGCAGCGAGCGGCGCACCAGCTCGGCCATCGAGATCTCGCCCTGGCCCTCGGAGTTGGGCAGCCGCTGCTCGAAGGCCACCACGTTCGGGTGCAGCTCGGCGAACTGGTCGAGGCCGAGTTCGAGGGCGCGTTCGACGGTGATGAGGCGTTCGTGGGGCGGGATCTCGTTGGCCAGGGCGCGCAGCAGGGTCGTCTTGCCCGCGTTGGTCGAGCCGGAGATCATGATGTTCTTGCGGGCCGCGACGGCCGCGGAGAGGAAGCGGCCGATCTCCGGGGTCACGGTGCCGTTGCCGACCAGGTCGCTGAGGAAGACCTTGCCCAGGCGGGAGCGGCGGATGGAGACCGCGGGGCGGACCGTCACGTCCATCACCGCGGAGAGCCGGGACCCGTCGGGCAGGCGCAGGTCGAGCTGGGGGTTGGCGGTGTCGAACGGCCTGCTGGACAGGCCGCTGTAGGCGGCGAGGACCTGGATCAGCTCGATGAGCTCCTCGTCGGAGTCGGCGACCGGCTCCCGCATGAGCTCCTGGCCGTCGGCGTAGCCGACGAAGACCCGGTCGCAGCCGTTGATGTCGATGTTCTCGACGTCGGGGTCGTCGAGCAGCGGCTGCAGGCGGCCGACGCCGAACAGCGCGGCGTGGATTCCACCGGCGAGGGCCTCCTCCTCCTCTGCGGTCGGCGGGGTACGGCCGACGCCGATCTCCCCGCGGGCGAACTCCTCAAGCACCTGGGCGATCAGCGCGCGGGCGAACTGGCGCTCGTCCTCGCCGCTCATCGGCGGCAGGCCGCTGGCCTGGTCGAGGCGGCGCTGGTGGGCCAGCCGGTCGCCGACCTCCTGCCGGAAGCGCTTCACCAGGGTGTGGTCTATGGTCACAGGACGTGCTCCGGGGCGCGGATCTGGGCGGCGAGGCGTCCGGCCAGCTCACGGGCGGTGCGGATGAGCAGCGAGCGGTCCAGGCGCCCGCCCCACTGGCCGCGCAGCAGCTCGGCGCCCTTGGGGTCGTGCGCGATGCCGGTGACGAAGGCGACCTGCCTGCCGGTCGCCGTGACGATCCGGCGGACGTCGTCGATCGTCGTGCGGTACTGGCGGGGGTCGGCGATCACCACGACCGCGGTCTGCACCGACGAGGGCAGCACCTGGAGGCGTTCGCGCAGGTGGGCGACGTGGTCGAGGCTCGCCCTTGTGAACAGCACCACCAGGGCCGCCTCCGTGACCAGCTCGGTCATCTCGGGGTGGCCGCCCAGGCGCCCGCAGTCGGCCAGCACGTCGGCGCCGGGCAGCGCCGCGAACGCGCGGCCGAGCGGCCCCCACAGCCAGGTGAGGCCCGCGGCCTGTTCGCCGTGGGTCAGCCCGGCCAGCACGTCGAGCCCGCCGACGATCCGCTGGGTATGCTCGTGGATCTGCTCGGGCTGCAGCCCCCTGCGGGCCGTGGCCCCCAGGGTGAGCAGGCCCCTGCCCGGGTTGAGCACGCCGCCGTCCTGCGCGGGCAGGCGGTAGGCCAGGTCGCCTCCCGCCGGGTCGCACTCGGCGAGCAGGACCGAACGGGGCCAGACCGCGCCGAGCGCGGTGGCCGCCGTGGTGACCCCGGGCGCCCCCTTGTCGGCCGCCAGCACGATGAGCGCCATCTCAGCGGGCCCCGGGGAGCTCGACCACCGCGACCTCGCCGCTTGAGGCGTAGGTGCTGATCAGGGGGGCGTCCTTGACGTCCACCACGATCGCCAGCGGACCGGCCGGGGTTCCCCTGCTGGTCGCGGTCATCCGGTGGACGAGCGCGCTCTGCGCCAGGACCCGGCTCTGCGTCCCGTCGCCGCCCCGGCCCGGCACGTAGATCACCTGGACCCGGTCGCCCTCGTCGAGGGTGATGGGCAGCTGGCCGGGTTTGAGTGACAGGCCGACGATGGCCTTGCCCGGCCCGAGCTCCCCGCTCGCCGAGGCGACCATCCTGGGGGTCAGCAGGGTGCCCGGCAGGAGGGTGACGCTGGCGAAGTCATGGGCGACTTGGGCGCTCTGCGACCACGGAACGTAGTCGATGCCGGTGTCGGCGATCTGCACCTCCTGCATGGAGGTGACGAGCATCTGCTGCCCGGCGCCGATCTGCTTGACGATCCGGATCGCGGAGACCCGGTCTCCGCTGCGCAGCACCAGGAGGGTGGTGGCCAGCGCGCCGCCCAGGATGAGCAACAGGGCGAGGGCCGCGAGCGCGGGTTTGCGCTCACGCGGGGACACGGGGAGTTTGCGCGACGCCGGGCCGGAAAGCCCTGGTTGCGCGCCCGGCCGCTCGGCGTTCGCCGGGGGGCGGCCGCCCGGCTTCTCACTGGTCCTCATGGGTAGGGGGACTCCCAGAGTCTTCGCAAATGGGACTACTGCTCGAATTTACGCCATTATGCGCACCGCACCGATGAACAGGCAGACAAAATCCAGGTCCCATGCTCGTTTGATAGGAACAGGTCTGTCAACGCCGATCGCAAGGATGCTGACGGTTCGGTGAGATGACAAGAGACTTATCGGGGTGATAAGGGCATCTGATTAACTCGTACGGCGTCCACCCCGGCGTTTAGGGGGCTCATTCGGCGGGAAAGACCCGCGCCCTTCACCATCCGGCCGGAAGGCCGTTCACCGTGTGTCATCCTTGCGTCATGGCTTGCGTCATGGCGAAGTGGTCCGGGTACGCCGCCCCGGCCCCACACCGGATGCGGTTCCCCCTCAGGAAAACGGATCACCCGTGTCACCGCGAAACCACATACGCGAAGACGGCGTCTCCCGTTGCCCGCCGTCCGCGTCCCGCCGCCACGACCTCCCAGGTCAGGCCGTACGGCGAGGCGGCGGCCTGAGTTTTCCACAGCCCCACCCGGCCATTCCCGTGCGCGGCCCGATGAGCGAACGCCCATTTAAAACGGCACGACCGGCCACTGTCATCAGGCGGTTTTCCACAGGCCGCCACGTTTTCCACATACCGCTCCACAACCCATGGCATTGCCGCAAACCACTCCTTCGCGACAAGTGCCACTCTGTACCGTGGACCGGGGCTCCGACCCGAGGAGAGCGTCGATGCGGATCATGCTCACCGTGCTCAGCGAGCACACCGACCGCGATGTCGTGGTCGAGGGCGACGACACGACCACGGTCGCCAGGCTCGCCGAGGCGCTCGCCGGCCAGGGCGGTGAGCGGCCGAGCAACGTGGTACGGCTGACGCGCAGCAAGGCCCCCTACGGCCTGGACCGCGACATCGGGTCACAACCCCCGCCCATGTGGCTCGACGGCCGCCTCCTCGAACCGTCCGCGCCCGCCCTCGGCCTGCTCCGCGACGGCGACCTCGTCACCCTCGAACGCGACCTGGCCGCCGCGACACTCGCCGAGGAACCGGGCGGCATCGTGGAGATCCGGGTCGTCGGCGGGCCCGCCGCCGGGTCCGTGCACCGCATCAGCCTGGGTGTGCACACCATCGGCTCCGACCCGGCCTGCGCGGTCTCCGTCGCCGACCCCATGCTGCCCCCCAGGGCCGCCGTCGTCCGGCTCACGCCCGAGGCCATCACCGTCGAGGCGGGGGAGGGCGCCACGCCGAGACTCGACCGGGAACCGCTCGAAGGCCCGGCGCCCTGGCGGGAGCACGCCGTGCTGACCTGTGGCGCGAGCGTGCTGACCCTCAGGGCCGTCGAGCCTCCGGACGCGCACCTGGACGCCCAGCCCGACGGCGGCCTCGCCTACAACCGGCCGCCCAGGCTGCGCACCCCGCCGAGCACACGGCGCTTCGAGGTCCCCGCGGAGCCCAAACGCGCCGAGACCATGCGGCTGCAGCTGCTGACCGCCTTCCTGCCCGCCGCGCTCGGCGTGGTCATGGCCTGGACCCTGCACGTCTGGTACTTCCTGCTGATGGCGCTGATGACGCCGTTGATCATGATCGGCCAGTGGTGGAGCGACCGGCGGCACGGCCGCAAGCAGTACCGCCAGCGGATGAAGGAGTACAGGAAGCGCCTGAAGGACTTCGAGGCGGACGTCGAGCGCGCCCGCGCCGACGACGAGGCGGAGCGCCGTACCGCCGCGCCGGACCCGGCCGAGGTGCTGCTCACCGCGACCGGGCCGAGACGGCGGCTGTGGGAGCGCCGTGACCACGACCAGGACGCGCTCAGGCTGCGGGTCGGGCTCGCCGACCTGCCCGCCGACCTGGAGTTCACCCCGGAGCGCTCCGCCCCCGCCGACTGCGTGCTCCCCGACCCGCCCGACTGCCACGCGGTGCCCGTGGCCCTGGCCATGCGTCGTCTCGGCGTCGCCGGCCTGACCGGGCACAGACCGGCCGTCACGGGGCTGGCCAGGTGGCTGGTCGGCCAGGCGGCCGCCCTGCACAGCCCCCGCGACCTGGCGATCGTGGTGCTGTCGGCGCACCGCGACGGGGAGGAGAACTGGAACTGGGTGCGCTGGCTGCCGCACTGCGCCCCGCGCGGCGGCGAGGACTGCGTCGCGCTGGTCGGCGCCGACCCCGAGGCCGCCGCCCGCAGGGTGACCGAGCTGACCGCGTTGATCGAGGGACGCCAGGGCGAGGAGGAGGGGTCGGCGGCCAAGCTCGGCCGTATCGCCTCCGGATGGGGCGACGGCGCCCCGGCAGGCGCCGACGTCGCGCCCGTATACGACGAGCGGCCCTACGACGTGCTGGTCGTCCTGGACGGCGCCCAGGTCCTGCGCGCCCTGCCCGGCATGCCGCAGGTCCTGCGCCAGGGCCCCAGGGCGGGCGTCTACACCCTGGCCCTCGACGACGACCAGCGGCTGCTGCCCGAAGAGTGCGCCACCGTGGCGGACGTGGCCGGGGACGGCACCGTACGGCTGCGCGGAGGCGGCCTGGACGGGCTCGGCGAGATCCTGGCCGACCAGGTCTCCTCCTCCTGGTGCGACCGGCTGGCCCGCTCCCTGGCCCCGGTGCGCGACGTCAGCCGGGACGAGGCCGCCCTGGCCCTGCCCGGCTCCGCCAGGCTGCTCGACCTGCTCGACCTGCCCTCGGTCTCCGGCGCCGTCCTGGCCGAGCGCTGGGGCCGTACGACACGGGCGGTGATCGGCGCGGGCCCCGACGGCGTCTTCTCCGTCGACCTGCGCACCGACGGTCCGCACGCGCTCATCGCGGGAACGACCGGCGCGGGCAAGTCGGAGCTGCTGCAGACCCTGATCTGCTCCCTCGCGGTGGCCAACCGCCCCGACGAGATGACGTTCGTGCTGATCGACTACAAGGGCGGGGCCGCCTTCAAGGAGTGCGTACGGCTGCCGCACACGGTCGGCATGGTCAGCGACCTCGACGGCCACCTCACCCAGCGGGCGCTGGCCTCCCTGGCCGCCGAGATCCGCCGCCGCGAACGGCTGCTGCTGGCCGCCGGGGCCAAGGACATCGAGGACTACCACGAGCTGCGCGACGCGCAGCGGGCCCGCGCCTCACGGGACCTGATGGTGGCCGGGGCGGGCTCGGCGGTCAGGCAGCTGCCCCTGCGCGCGGACCCGCTGGCGGCGCTGCCCCGCCTGGTGCTGGTCATCGACGAGTTCGCGGCCATGGTCAGCGAGCTGCCCGACTTCATGACCGGCCTGGTGGACATCGCCAGGCGGGGCCGTTCGCTGGGCATCCACCTGATCCTGGCCACCCAGCGGCCCGGCGGCGTGGTCACCGCCGACATCCAGGCCAACACCTCGCTGCGCATCGCGCTGCGGGTGACGGAGGCCGCGGAGTCCTCCGACGTCATCGACAGGCCGGACGCCGCGCACATCTCCAAGGCCACCCCGGGACGGTGCTACGTGAAGTCGGGCGTCGGCACGCCCACGGCGGTGCAGACCGCGCGGATCGGCGGACGCGGGCCCGGCGCGCAGAGCGAGGTGCGGGCCAGGGTGACGGAGGTCGGCTGGCGGGCGCTCGGGCAGCCGCTCGCTCCGCCGGAGACGGCCACGGAGAACGCCGCGGTCACCGACCTGTCCGTTCTGGTCGACGCCCTGGTCGAGGCCGCCCGTGTCACCGGTGTCCCCAGGCAGCCGAGTCCCTGGCTGCCGCCGCTCGACGACCTGCTGGTGGCCCCCGGGGTCACCGTGGCCCCCGGGGACGCGCCGCCGTACCGGGTGGGGGTCCAGGAGGTGCCGCCGCTGGCGTTCGGGACGACCGACCTGCCGTGGGCGCAGGCCCGCAGGCCGCTGGCGCTCAACCTGGCCGCCGGGGGTCACCTGCTCCTGGCGGGCGCCTCCCGCAGCGGGCGTTCGACCGCGCTGCGCACACTCGCCGGGGCGATCGCCGCCGGAGCCTCCCCCGAGGACGTGCACCTGCACGCGATCGACTGCGGTTCCGGGGCACTGCTGCCGCTGATGGCCATGCCGCACTGCGGCGCCGTGGTGACCCGCGACCAGCTCGACCGGGTCGAACGGCTGCTGACCCGGCTGCGCGCCGAGGTCGGGCGGCGCCAGCAACTGCTGGCCGAGGCGGGCTACGCGTCGCTGGCCGAGCTGCGCGCCGCCGCGACCGGGCCCAGGCTGCCGTGGATGGTGCTGATGCTCGACCGGTGGGAGGGGTTCGTCGCCGCGTTCGAGGGCTACGACTACGGGCGGCTGATCGAGTCGGCGATGCAGTTGCTCAGGGAGGGACCCGCGGTCGGGTTGCGCGCCGTGGTGACCGGGGACAGGTCGGTGCTGCTCGGGCAGATCTCCACGGTCTTCGAGGACCGGCTGATCCTGCGCCTGGCCGACCCCTCCGACTACGGCCTGGCCGGGCTGCCGGTGAAGGACCTGCCCGCCGCGCTGGCCCCCGGCAGGGCGCTGGCCACCGGGGAGCACGGGATCGTCGAGAGCCAGATCGCGCTGCTGTGCGACGATCCCGCCGGCCCCGCCCAGGTCGCCGCGTTGCAGGCGCTGTCCAGGGAGGTGCCCGGCCGCTTCGGCGCCTCCCCCGGTACGGCCGAGCCGGGGCGGTGGCCGTGGAACGGCGAGCCGCCACTGCGGGTCGACGCGCTGCCGATGCGGATCACCTCGGCGCAGGCGCTGGAGCTGGTGCCCTCCTTCGAGCCGCCCTCCCCGCTGTGGGCGCTGTTCGGCGTCGGCGGCGACTCGCTGACCCCGCTCGGCGTCGACCTGCTCGCCCAGGGACCCGGCGCGGTCGTCGCCGGGCCGTCCCGTTCCGGGCGTTCCTCGGCGCTGCTGACCGCCGCCCGTTCCCTGCTCGACAGGGGGACGCCCGTGGTGGTGGTCACCCCCAGGCGCAGCCCGCTCAGCACGCTGGCCGGGCAGGAGGGGGTGCTGGCCGTACTCGGCGCGGACGGCGACCTCGACAGGGCCGTAGCGGGGCACGAACGGTACGTGGCGATCGTGGACGACGCGGAGCTGGTCTCCCCCGACTCGCCCCTGGGCATGTCCCTTGAGCAGGTGTTGCGCACCGGCCGCGACAGCGAGCACGGCCTCGTCATCGGCGGTACGACGGGTGACCTGACCACCGCCTACCGGGGTTTCGTCGCCGAGGCCAGGAAGGCCCGCACCGGTCTGCTGCTCTCGGTGCAGAGCCCCGCGGACGGCGACCTGTTCACCATCCGGCTCCCCCGCGGCGCGGTCGGCGGCCCGCCGGGACGGGGCCTGCTGGTGACGCTGGGCACGGCCACCGCCGTCCAGACGGCCCTGCCCGGCTGAGGTACGGCGGGCTGAGGTACGGCGGGGCAACGAAAACGCCGCCCCGGTCTCACGAGACCGGGGCGGCGTGGCGGCCGAATCAGCGCGTGGCGGACTCGATGTTGCCGCGGTAGGTGTTGATCACGCGGGAGGCCTCGGCGAGCTCCTCGGACATGCGCTGGAAGGCGGCACGGTAGTTCTGCCAGGCCTCGGTGAAACGCTGGGCGCCCGGGCCGGTCCAGGCGGTGCCGACCTTTCCCGCCTCACGGTCCAGAGCCGCCATCGTGGCCCTCACCTGGTCGGCCTGCTGGGTGAACTGGGTGGCCATCTGCTGCATTTCCGCGGGATTGCCACCAAGCAAGTTCTGGCTCATGCCAGCACTCCTTCTGGATCGGTGTCGGGGGCTCACCAAACGACATCACGATAGGTGAGTGGATCACGGAGATACTCGGATTATGCCGAGCGGCTATGGATCTTCCCATACCCACGGACCGGATAACGCGTCATTCGCCGTAAGTCACATGTCATACCGGGAATCGTCATCCGAGAGGCGCCATGTGCCGGCGGCCGTGCCCACTCCGGCACACGGGGATCATCACCAATACGGCCATCCAAAAACAACCCATGACATATCCCAATCCCGGCGGGCGGGACCCCGCTCTTCCCAGGCTCCGTACGGCGCCTAAACTCCGTTGGAGGCCCGCCAGCCCCCCGTTCGCACGTGATGAAGGGAACCATGTCGGTGCAGAAGGTCTTGGTCGCCAACCGTGGCGAGATCGCCGTACGGATCATCCGCGCCTGCAGGGACGCGGGCCTGGCCAGCGTCGCGGTCTACGCCGAGCAGGACCTGGACGCCCTGCACGTCCAGCTCGCCGACGAGGCCCACTCGCTGGGCGGCCAGTCCCCCGCCGAGACCTACCTCGACATCGCCAAACTGCTCGCGGTCGCCGAGACCAGCGGCGCCGACGGGGTCCACCCCGGGTACGGCTTCCTGGCGGAGAACGCGGCCTTCGCCCAGGCGGTGATCGACGCCGGGCTGACCTGGATCGGGCCGCCCCCCGCCGCGATCGTCGCCCTCGGCGACAAGGTGCAGGCCAGGCACATCGCGCAGAAGGTGGGGGCGCCGCTGGTCGCCGGGACCGCCGAGCCGGTCTCCGGGTCCGAGGAGGTGGTGGCCTTCGCCGCCGAGCACGGCCTGCCGATCGCGATCAAGGCCGCCTTCGGCGGTGGAGGGCGGGGCCTGAAGGTCGCCAGGACCCTTGAGGAGATCCCGGAGCTGTACGACAGCGCGGTCCGCGAGGCGGTCGCGGCCTTCGGCCGGGGCGAGTGCTTCGTCGAGCGTTACCTCGACCGGCCCCGGCACGTGGAGACGCAGTGCCTGGCCGACACGCACGGCAACGTGGTGGTGGTCTCCACCCGTGACTGCTCGTTGCAGCGCAGGCACCAGAAGCTCGTCGAGGAGGCCCCGGCGCCGTTCCTGACCGACGAGCAGATGGAGCTGCTGTACTCCTCCTCCAAGGCCATCCTGCGGGAGGCGGGCTACGTCGGGGCGGGCACCTGCGAGTTCCTCGTCGGCCAGGACGGCACGATCTCCTTCCTTGAGGTCAACACCCGGCTGCAGGTCGAGCACCCGGTCAGCGAGGAGGTCACCGGGCTCGACCTGGTCTCCGAGATGCTGCGGATCGCCGAGGGGCAGCCGCTCGGCTACGACGACCCGCGGGTGAGCGGGCACAGCATCGAGTTCCGGATCAACGCCGAGGACGCGGGACGGGGCTTCCTGCCCGCGCCGGGCACGATCACCGCGGTGCGCTGGCCCTCCGGGCCGGGCGTGCGGGTCGACGCCGGATACGAGGCGGGCATGACCGTCCCCGGCGCGTTCGACTCGCTGGTGGCCAAGGTCATCGTGACCGGGGCCGACCGGGGACGGGCGCTGGCCCGGGCCAGGCGGGCTCTCGCCGAGCTGCACCTTGAGGGAATGCCGACGGTGGCCGAGTTCCACCGGGTCGTGGTCGAGGAGGAGGCCTTCACCGCGCCAGACGGCGCGTCGTCGTTCGCGGTGCACACCCGCTGGATCGAGACCGAGTTCGTCAACCCGGTCCAGCCGTACGCCGGGCCGGTCGCCGAGCCGGGGACGGCCGAACGCGAGCGGGTCACGGTCGAGGTCGGCGGCAAGCGGCTTGAGGTCGTCCTGCCCGCCGGGCTGGTCGGCGGGCAGGGCGCGGGCGTGACGGCCCAGGGCGGCGCCGGAGGCAGGCGCGCGAGCAGGCGCCAGGGCGCCGGACGTGCCACGGCGGTGAGCGGGGACGGACTGGTCAGCCCGATGCAGGGCACGATCGTGAAGGTCGCGGTCGCCGACGGGGACGTGGTCGCGGCCGGAGACGTGATCGTGGTCCTGGAGGCGATGAAGATGGAGCAGCCACTGACCGCGCACCGGGCCGGAGTCGTCGCCGGGCTGAACGCGGCGGTCGGGCAGACCGTCACGGCGGGTGCCGCCATCTGTGACATCCGCGACAACTGACCCCTCCTTCTCCCGGGTGACGCGTCCAGGTTTGGAAAGGATTACGGTCAGGGGGGAACTCTGACGTCCACTCGCTCGTCTTCCAGGGCGAAGGAGGGCTTTCTGCCGTGACCACCAAGCAAACAGCGTCAGGTCGCCTCGGTGCCGCGATCATCGCGTTGCTCGCCGGGCTGCTGACCATTTTCATGATCGCCCCGGCGGCGAACGCCGCGGCGCCCGACCCGAGCACGATCGCGTCCGGCCTGAAGGACGGCGACCACTTCTACGCCGACCCCGCGGCGGACATCCCCGCCAGCGCCCAGGACGCCATGAGCAGCGCCGCCGAGCAGACCTCGACGGTCTACGTGGCACTGCTGCCCTCCGGCTCGATCACCAGCCAGTCCCAGGCGAAGACTCTGCTGACGTCCCTGCGCAAGGACGTCGGAGGCAAGGCGACCATCCTGGTCATGAACGGCAAGCAGCCGTTCGGTGTCTCCAACGTCAAGGGCATCGACGTGGACGAGCTGCTCCGCAGGGCCGCCACGACCTCGAGCCCGACGGACAACATCGTCAACTTCGTGAAGCTGGCCGACGACGCGGCCACCGGTGCCGGGCTGGGCTCCAGCCCCTCCCGCTCCTCCGGAGGCTCCTCGGGCGGCGTGCTGATCGGCATCCTGGTGCTGGCCGTCGCGGGCGGTCTGGGCATCTTCTTCTACTCCCGTAAGAAGAAGCGGCAGCGCGAGGCCCGTGAGGCCGCCGAGCTGGCCGCCGTCAAGCAGACCGTCGACGAGGACGTCACCAAGTTCGGTGAGGAGATCACCGACCTGGACACCGACGTCAAGCTGCTCGGCAACGGCTCCGATCACCTGCAGGACTGGCAGCGCGCCCTCGACTCCTACGAGCGGGCCAAGGTGGAGCTCGCGGCGGTCAACCGCCCCGACGAGCTCCGCGGCGTGACCACCGCGCTTGAGGAGGGCCGCTACGCCCTGGCCTGCGTGAAGGCGCGCGTGAACAACCAGCCGCTCCCCGAGCGGCGCTCGCCGTGCTTCTTCAACCCGCAGCACGGTCCCTCGGTCCGTGACGTCCGCTGGGCCCCGCCCGGCGGCGCGGTGCGCGACGTGCCCGCCTGCGCGGCCGACGCCGAGGCCATCGAGCGTGGCTTCGAGCCGCAGACCCGCCAGGTCATGGTGGACGGCCACTACCGCCCCTACTACGACGCGGGCCCGGCCTACCAGCCCTACGCCTACGGCTACTACGGCGGCTTCGGCGACGTCATGAGCGCGATGCTCGTCGGCACGATGATGGGCAGCATGCTGGGCGGCGGCTGGGGCCACAGCGGTTACGGCGCCGGCTACGAGCAGGGCCTGGCCGACGGCGGTGGCGGCAGTGACTTCGGCGGCGGCGGAGGCGACTTCGGCGGCGGAGGCTGGGGTGACTTCGGCGGCGGCGACTTCGGCGGTGGTGACTTCGGTGGCGGCGACTGGTAGTCACCGCTGACGGATCCGGCGGCCACCACGGTCACCGGCTGAGAGCCCTCGCCGGCCAGAGATCAGGACGGGCGCGTTCCCTCGGGGACGCGCCCGTCGTCGTTCGCGCGCCGTACGGCCCCGGCCGTTCGAGGGGCCTGCGGCCGTCTGTCCCGTGGACCGGAGGGATTCCCTGGCGGACCAAAGGGATAACGTACGTCGAATGAGTGCGTCTGTGGTGAAACGTCCCATGTCTGCGGCCACGGGGGTCCGCCGGCGACGGCAAGGGGTGGGCCTGGGCGCGCTCGTGGTCGTTCTCCTGCTCGTGGGGACGGTTTCGCTGGCCGTCGGTACCCGCGCGTTGAGTCCTGCGGAGGTGTGGCACGGGCTGTTCACGGCCCCGGGCTCCGACCGGCGGCTCACCGAGATAACGCTCATCGTGCAGACCGTGCGGATACCCAGGACCGTACTGGCGATCGTGGCCGGAGTCGCCCTGGGGGTCGGCGGGGCGTTGATCCAGGGATACACGCGCAACCCGATCGCCGACACGGGGCTGCTTGGGGTGAACTCCGGCGCCTCGTTCGCCGTCGTTTCGGTGATCACTCTGTTCGGGATCAGCAATCCGTACCAGTACGTCTGGTTCGCCTTCCTGGGGGCGGGGATCGCCGGGGTCATCGTGTTCGGGCTGGCGAGTCTCGGCCGGGGAGCGGGCAGCCCGCTGACGCTCGCGCTGACCGGTCAGGGGGTCGCGGTGTTCCTGGCCGCGATGACCACGGCGGTCGCGCTGACGGACCAGGCCTCGCTGAACGCGCTGCGCTTCTGGAACGCGGGCTCGGTGTCCGGTGTCGGATTCGACGTCATCTGGCCGCTGACCGCGTTCGTCGTGGCCGGGCTGGCCCTGGCGGCGGTCACGCTGCCCGCCGTCAACCTGCTCAGCCTGGGCAACGACGTGGCACGAGGGCTCGGGGTGAACGTCACGCTGAGCCGGACGGTCGGCATCGCCGCCATCACCCTGCTGGCGGGCGCGACGACGGCCGCGTGCGGCCCCATCGCGTTCCTCGGCCTCATGGTCGCCCACGTGGCCCGGTATCTCATCGGACCGGACTATCGCTGGCTGGTGCCGTGCGCGGGCCTGCTCGGCGCCCTTGTCCTGCTGGTCTGCGACATCGTGGGGCGCGTGGTCGCACGGCCCGGCGAGTTGCAGGCCGGCATCGTCGTCGCCCTCGTCGGCGCCCCGTTCTTCGCGGCGCTGGTGTGGCGTGGAAAGTTCAAGACGGCATGAACGAGACAACGATGAAGCGGTCGTCGGCACCGGGCGTGCGGCTCGGTCCCGTGTCGTTCGTGTGGCGGCCCTGGATGGTGCTCGTCACGCTGCTGCTGGCGGCGGCCGCCTTCGTGGCGTTCTGCCTGTCCATCGGCGTCGGCGACTTCCCCATCGGCCTGCGCCAGGTGGTCGCCACCCTCCTCGGCCGGGGGGAGCAGGTCGACGAGTTCGTGATCATGGATCTTCGGATGCCACGTGCCCTGGCCGGGCTCGTCGTGGGGATCGCGTTGGGGGTGTCCGGGGCGATCACGCAGTCCATCGCACGCAACCCGCTGGCCAGCCCCGACGTTCTGGGGATCACCGGAGGCGCGAGCGCGGTCGCGGTGACCCTGGTGACGGTTTCCGGCGGGGCCGCCGCGACGATCGCCGGTTCCGTCGGTCTGTCCGCCGCGGCGCTCACCGGCGGGCTCGGCACCGGCCTGTTGGTGTACCTCCTGGCGTGGCGGCGTGGGATCAACGGTCTCCGGCTCATCCTCATCGGCATCTCGGTGAGCGCCGTGATGGAGGCCGTCACGACCTGGCTGCTGGTCACGGCCGACATCAGGGATGTGGCACGGGCCCAGGC
The DNA here is from genome assembly GCF_040300765.1 of Streptosporangium sp. NPDC000239. Classification (NCBI taxonomy): domain Bacteria; kingdom Bacillati; phylum Actinomycetota; class Actinomycetes; order Streptosporangiales; family Streptosporangiaceae; genus Streptosporangium; species Streptosporangium sp. NPDC000239. The sequence goes on from NZ_JBEPEI010000002.1 coordinate 651,065, forward strand.
GTGGCTGGTCGGCTCGCTGAACGACCGGTCGTGGGCGGAGGTCCGGGTGGCGCTGTGGGGCACGCTCACGCTCGTGGCCGTCGTGGTGTGCGTCGCCCCCCATCTCAGGGCCCTGCAACTGGACGACGACGTCGTGACAGGCCTGGGCGTCCGGCACTCGACGGTGCGGGCGATCCTGCTGCTGTGCGCGGTTTCGCTGGCGGGCATGGCGGTGAGCGCCGCGGGCCCGGTCCCGTTCGTCGCGCTGGTGGCGCCGCAGGTGGCGATGCGCCTGGTTCGGTACCCAGCGCCGCCGCTCGTGGCCTCCGGGCTGACGGGCGCGCTGCTGTTGATCTGCGCGGACCTGGTGGCGCGTACGGTGCTGCCGATCTCCCTGCCGGTCGGCGTGGTCACCGCCGCGATCGGCGGCCCCTTCCTCGTCTACCTGCTGGTGCGGGCGAACCTCAGGGCGGGATGACCGGCCAACCGAGGTGAGGTTAGGCTTGCCTAATCCCTCCATGCTACGGTTTCCCCACCGCTGGTTAGTTTTGTGGCGGATTGTACGAAAGCAAGGGATTCCGGGATGCTCCTCCACCGAACAACGGCCACGAAGACCTTGCGGCGGTTCGCCACGGCGTTCTCCGCCGCGGCCCTCGGCGTCGGCCTCCTCGCGGGATGCGGTTCCGAACCCGCGGACAAGCCGGCCGGCGACGTGGCCGCCGCTCCGGGAGGCGCGTTCCCGGTCACCGTGGAGCACGCGTTCGGGTCCACGCAGATCACCAAGGCCCCGCAACGGGTCGTCTCCGTCGGCTACACCGACGACCAGGCCATCCTGGCCTTCGGCGTGAAGCCGGTCGGCATGGTCGACCAGTACCCGAACCCGCCGGGCAAGACCCCCGACATCAACACCCAGTGGCCCTGGGTGAAGGACAGGTGGGGCGACGCCCGCCCCGAGGTCATCATGAGCAACGGGGACTCCGGCCCGAACTACGAGAAGATCGCCGCCCTGCGACCCGACCTGATCATCGCGGTCTACTCGGAGATCGACAAGGCCGCCTACGACCGGCTCTCCAAGATCGCCCCGACGGTCGGCCGTACCAAGGGCGAGGCGGAGCCGTTCAGCGCGCCGTGGCAGGACAACGCCCTCCACATCGCCAAGGCGCTCGGCAAGGCCGACGAGGGCGCGCAGCTGGTGCAGGGCATCCAGGACAAACTCGACGCCGCCCGTAAGGCGCACCCGGAGTTCGCGGACCAGACCGCCGTCGCGCTGTCCTGGTACAAGGACTCGGTCGCGCCGTTCGCCACCACCGACGTACGCGGACGGCTCGTGACGGGCATCGGCTTCAAGGGCGCGACGGAGATCGACAAGATCGCGGGCGGCAAGTTCTACACCGTGCTCTCCCCCGAGCGCATCGACCTCGTCGACGTCGACCGCATCTTCGTCATCGCCGACCAGGCGGACCAGGAGGCGCTGAAGAAGTTCGCGCTCTTCACCAACCTGTCCGCGGTCAAGAACGGGAAGGTCTCCTACCTCCTGGACAGCGAGGGCCCGGCGATCGGCGCGGCCCTGTCCCAGAGCACCCTGCTGTCCCTGCCGTACGCGATCGACGAACTCGTCAAGTCGGTCGGCTGAGGTCACCGATGAGCGCCCCCCGTCCCGCTGCGGTCCCGGTGTGAACACCGCGGACACCCCCGTCGCCCCGGCCCCGCTGCGTACGGCGACAGGGCGGGAGGCGGCCCGCTGGGTCGCGGCGCACTCCCGCGAGGCGCCGTGGCTGACGGCCGCCACCGTGCTCACCACGGTGGCCGGGGCCGCCCTCCAGGTGCTGCCGATGCTCCTGCTCGGCCGGGTGGTCGACGGGGTGATCGACCGCGAGCCCCGGTCGACGCTGATCACGATCGGCGCGCTGATGCTGGCCGCCGCGCTCCTCGGCGCGGCGGCCGTCGCGGCCTCGACGTATCTGATCGGACGGCTGGGCGCGGACCTGCTCGCGAGGTTGCGGGAGGGCGCCGTCCGCGCGGTGCTGGGAACACCGAGCGCGCGTGTCGAACAGGCGGGCCGGGGAGACGTGCTGTCCAGGGTCGGCGACGACGTGGCCGTGCTGTCCAAGGGCATCCGCACGGCCGTTCCCACCGTGTTCTCCGCGGGAGTGCTGGTCGTCATCGCCACGGCCGGCATGTTCGGGCTGGACTGGCGGCTCGGGCTCGCGGGCGTCGGAGCGCTGCCCGCGTACGCGCTGGCCCTGCGCTGGTACCTCCCCCGGTCCGCGCCGCTGTACCGGAGGCAGCGGGAGGCCCAGGCCGATCGCGCGCAGGCGCTGATCAGCGGCCTGAACGGGATCGGCACGGTACGGGCCTACCGTCTTGAGGCCGCCTTCCGTGAGAAGGTCACCGGCGAGTCGGCACGGGTGCGCGACCTCGGCGTCGAGGTCTTCCGGCTCTTCGGCCGGTTCGTCGGCAGGGAGAACCGCGCCGAGTTCGTCGGGCTGGTCCTGATCATCGTGGTGGGATACGTCCTGCTTGAGGCCGACGCCGTCACCCTGGGCGAGGCCTCGGCGGCCCCACTGCTGTTCCATCGGCTGTTCAACCCGCTGGGCTCCATCATGTTCACCTTCGACGAGGCACAGAAGTCGGGCGCGAGCCTGACCCGGCTGGTCGGCGTGCTCGGCGAGGCGACGCAGGAGAGGCTGGTGGGTCATGCGACCGCCACGGCGGGCGCCGGGCCGTACCCGGTGGTCGTGGAAGGGGTGACGTTCGGCTACCCCGGCTCGGACCGGCCGGTCCTGCGGGACGTCGACCTGGTGATCCCGGCGGGCGGCTCGCTCGCGCTGGTGGGGGCGACGGGCGCGGGCAAGTCGACCCTGGCGGCGCTGGTCGCGGGCGTCGTGACCCCGCAGGCAGGGACGGTCCGCATCGGGTCGACCGATCTCGCCGACCTGGACGAGGCCGGGGCACGGGCCCTGGTGAGCGTCCTCACGCAGGAGACACACGTGTTCTCCGGCACGCTCGCCGACGACCTGCGGCTGGCCGCGCCGGAGGCGACCGACGCCGAGCTGATGGACGCGCTGCGCGGGAGCGGCGCCGACACGTGGGTCGCGACGCTGCCCGACGGGCTGTACACCCCGGTCGGCGAGGGCGGCGAACGCCTTGACGGCGCCAGGGCCGCCCAGATCGCCCTGGCCAGGCTGGTGCTGGGCCGCTCACCGGTGGTCGTGCTCGACGAGTCGACCGCGGAGGCGGGCAGCCAGAGCGCCGCCGAGCTGGAACGGGCCGTGTCCGCCGCGTGCCTGGGCCGGACCACGCTGCTGGTGGCCCACCGGCTGACCCAGGCGACGACGGCGGACCGCATCGCCGTACTGGACGCCGGACGCGTCGTGGAACAGGGGACCCACGAGGAGCTGGTGGCCCTGGACGGCCGGTACGCGCGGCTGTGGCACGCGTGGCGACAGGACGGTCGGCGCACCTGAGATGACGACCTCAGAAGAACGACGGTTCCACACGGGAACCGGCATCCTCCGTACGGCACTGCGGCGCAACGCGGGCGCCATGGCCTGGGGCACCGTCCTCATGGGCCTGTACCAGGCCGGTGAGACCGCCTTTCCCATCGCGCTCGGCCTGATCGTCGAGCACACGTTGCGGGACAGAGGTCTCGGCGCGCTCGCCCTGTCGATCACCGCGCTGGCCGTGATCATCACGACCGTCTCCCTCTCATGGCGGTTCGGGATGCGAATCCTGCAGAAGGCCAACACCGCCGAGGCGCACCGCTGGCGGGTGCGGGTCGCGGCCTGCGGACTCCAGCCCGTGGCCAGGGACCTCGACCTCAGGTCCGGCGAGATCCTGACCGTCGCCACCGAGGACGCCGACCAGACCGCCGACATCATCGAGGTGGTGCCGCTGCTGGTCAGCTCACTGGTCGCGGTGCTGGTCGCCGCGGTCGCCCTGGGCACGGCGGACGTACGGCTCGGCCTGCTGGTGATCGTGGGCACCGCCGCGACCCTGTCCGTCCTGAGTGTGATGTCCAGACGGATCGGCACCGCCACCGGTGAACAGCAGGCCAGGGTGGCCCGGGCGGCCGCGAAGGTCGCCGACCTGATCGCCGGCCTGCGCCCGCTGCACGGTTTCGGCGGCAACCACGCGGCGTTCCTGTCCTACCGGAGGGTCAGCGCGGAGGCCAGGGACCAGGCGGTCGCCGTCGCCGGGGTCAACGGCGCGTACGCGGGCGTCGCGCTGGCGCTCAACGCCCTCCTCGCCACGGCGGTGACCCTCACCGCGGGCTGGCTGGCGTTCGACGGCCGGATCACCGTCGGGGAACTCGTCATGGCCGTGGGCCTGGCGCAGTTCATCATGGAACCGCTGAAACTGTTCTCCGAGATGCCGAAGTACGTGATGATCGCGCGTGCCTCGGCGGAGCGGATGGCGTTGGTGCTGGCCGCGCCCGCGGTGACGACCCCGGGGCGGGAACCTCTGCCGGAGAGCGGAGATCTCGTGCTGGACGGCGTCCGGCACGGCTGCCTGCGGGATCTGACGTTCCAGGTGCCCGCCGGGGAGTTCGTGGCGATCGTCGCCTACCGGCCGCGCGTGGCAGCCGACCTCGTGGCGGTGCTGGCCATGGAAGCCCCGCCCGGTTCCTACGAGGGCGCGGTGCGGATCGGCGGGCGGAGGCTGGCGGACCTGTCCGTCGAGACGGTCCGCGAACGCATGCTGGTCAACCCGTTCGACGGGGAGATCTTCTCGGGCACCCTCCGCACGAACATCGTCCCGGCGGGCGGCGACCGTATGATCCACGAGGCCGTCGAGGCGTCCATGCTGACCGACGTCGTCGCCCTCCACCGTGAGGGTCTCGACCACGGCGTCCGGGACCGCGGCGCGAACCTCTCCGGCGGGCAGCGCCAGCGGCTGTCCCTGGCCCGGGCCCTCGCCGCCGACGCCGGCATCCTGGTCCTGCGCGACCCGACGACGGCCGTCGACGCGGTCACCGAACAACTCATCGCGCACAACATCGCGAAGCTGCGCCGCGACCGCACCACCATCGTGATCACCAGCAGCCCGGCCTTCCTCGGCGCCGCCGACCGCGTCCTCGTCCTGGACGACGGCACCGTCACCGCGGACGACACCCACCACAACCTCCTCGCCTCCGACGAGGCCTACCGCCTGGCCGTGGCCCGATGACATCCGGCACGCGGGGTGCGGCACGCCCCGCGACGTGCAAGCCTCCGTCTAGCGGGATGCAATGATCCACTGACACGATCGGGACTGTTCCAAGGAGGTTCCCGTGCGTCGTTCCGTTTCCCTGACACTCCTCGCCGCGATCTTCGCGCTGTCAGGGGCCATGATCTCTCCCGTCACGGCCCAGGCCGAGACGGCGGCCTCGGCCGCGGCCGGGCCGTGCAGGCCCGGCCAGGGCGCCAACCTGCGCGGCAGGGACTTCACCAAGGGCGCCGCGCTGCCGTACAGCCTGCGCTGCGCCGACCTGACCAAGGCGAAGCTGGGGGGCGTCGAGCTCATCCAGAAGGACCTGACCGGAGCGATCCTGCGCGGGGCCGACCTCAGGCAGGCCAACCTCACCCAGGCCACGCTGAAGTACGCCGACCTGCGTGAGGCGAACCTCAGTGAGGCCGACCTCGGACAGATGCACGCCGACCACGCCGACCTGCGCGGGGCGATCCTGGTCGACGCGGAGGCCGGGCAGGCCGAGTTCCCCTACGCCAACCTGACCGGGGCGAAGCTGACCCGGGCCGTGCTGACCCAGGTCAACTTCGTCAACGCCAAGCTGGTCGACGCCGACCTCAACGAGAGCAGGCCCGGCCAGATCAAGGGACGCAAGGCCGACTTCACCCGGGCCAAGCTGCACGAGGCCAAGATGGGGCAGTCCGACCTGGGCTTCGCGGTCTTCAAGGACGCCGACCTGCGTGAGGCCGTGTTCGACCAGGCCGAGCTCGACGGCGCCTCCTTCGTCGGCGCCCTGGTCGACGACGCCTCCTTCACCCAGGCCGACGACGCCGACCTGACCGGTGCCCGGGGAACCCCCAAGGGCATCGACGGGCCGTTCTCCGTGCCGACGCCCGCCGAGGAGCAGGCGAGCGACGACGAGCCGGAGAGCACGGCCACCCCGGACGCCCAGGCCTCACGGGGAGGGACGTCCGTCGGGCTCATCATGGTCGTGCTCAGCGCGCTCGGCCTGGCGGTCACCGTGGTGGCCTGGGGGGTCAGCGCCCAGCGGCGCAACAGGCGCAACGCCAGGTTCGCGCTCATGCGGCGCGGGGCCGAGGAGGACATCACCCGCCTGGGCGAGGAGATCGACCAGCTCGACTACGAGTTCCAGATCAGCGGGCGGGGCGGCATGACCGCCGACGCCGACTGGCGGCACGCCCTCGACGCCTACGAGGCGGCCAAGAACGCGCTGGTGATGGCCAGGCGGGACGAGGAACTGCACTTCGTCGCGCGGGCCGTACAGGACGGCAGGAACGCCCTGAACAGGCTGCGCGCCAGGACGTCCCGCTGAGACGGGCTCAGACCGGGTGGCGGGCCAGGTGGGTGAGCAGGAGTTCGTTGACCCGGTCGGATGCCTCCAGCTGCAGCCAGTGGCCCGCCCCGTCCACACGTTCGTAGCGCCAGGGGCCGCTGACGTGCGCGGCCGTACCGGTCATCGACTCCTCGGTGAGGAAGCGGTCGCGGCTGCTCCACACCCCGAGCGTGGGGGCCCGCAGGGCGGGCGGCTCCGAGGGCGGGGCGACCAGGCTCTCCGGGGGCACACCGGTCCGGTAGATCGCCAGGCCCGCGGTGAGCGCCTCCGGATCGCGCATGCGCGCGACGACCTCTTCGGCGTCGGGATGCCCCTCCAGCATCTCCCTGGCGTTGCGGAAGTCGTTCTGGCTGAGCCATCGCTCGGCGACACCGGCGAACTGGAACAGCAGCATGTACCACGACTTCTCCCGCTGCCGCCAGCCGGCGGCGGCCAGCGCGGCGGGGTGGCCGACCGACAGGCAGGTGAGACTGGCCACCCGTTCCGGGGCGAACACGGCGAGGAACTGCGCGAGCGCCGAACCCCAGTCGTGTCCGACCACGTGCGCCCGCTCGACGCCGAGCGTGTCGAGGACGGCGAGCAGGTCGCCGACGAAGAGCCGGGGCTCGTACGCCTCAAGCCCGGCCGGTTTGTCCGAGTCGCCGTATCCCCGCAGGTCCGGCGCGATCGTACGGTATCCGGCGGCGTTCAGCGCGGCCACCTGGTAGCGCCAGCAGGTGTGGCTGTCGGGGTAGCCGTGCACGAGCAGCACGGCGGGCCCCTCCCCCTCGACCTGGACGTTGAGCCCGATCCCGTTGACGTCGAGACGTGTCATGGCGCTCCCGTCGGTTGGCGAGGTCAGATCCCGCTGGGGGTCATCGGCTGCATCAGGCGGCGGGCCGCCTCGGTGACGGACCCGGAAAGCGAGGGGTAGACCGCGAAGGTGTGGGCGAGCTGGTCCACGGTGAGCCGCTGCTGGACGGCCACCGAGACCGCCAGGATCAGCTCGGAGGCCCGGGGCGCGACCACGACGCCGCCGAGGATGATGCCGGTGTTCGGGCGGCAGAACAGCTTCACGAAGCCGTCGTTGAAGCCCTGCATCTTGGCCCTGGCGTTGGTGGCCAGCGGCAGCTTGACGACGTTGGCCACGATCTCACCGGCCTCGATGGCCTTCTGGGTGACGCCGACGGCGGCGATCTCGGGGTCGGTGAAGATGTTGGAGGCGACGGTGGCCAGGCGCAGCGGCTGCACGGCCTCCCCCAGCGCGTGCCAGACGGCGATCCTGCCCTGCATGGCGGCGACGGAGGCCAGCATCAGCACGCCGGTGCAGTCACCCGCCGCGTAGACGCCGGGGGCGGAGGTGCGGGAGACCTTGTCCACCTGGACGAACCCGCCCCGGTCGAGGGTGACCCCGGCCTCCTCAAGGCCGATGCCCGAGGTGTTGGGGATCATGCCGACCGTCATCAGGCAGTGCGTGCCCTCGGCCGTCCTGCCGTCCTCAAGCGTGACGACCACGCCGTCGGCGGTGCGTTTGACGGACTCGGCGCGGGAGCGGCCCATGACGTTCATCCCACGGCGCCGGTAGACCTCCTCCAGGACCTCGGCGGCGTCGGCGTCCTCGTTGGGCATCATCCGGTCGCGTGAGGAGACGAGCGTGACCTCGGAGCCGAGTGAGCGGTAGGCGCCGGCGAACTCCGCGCCGGTGACGCCGGAGCCGACCACGATGAGGTGCTCGGGCAGCTCCTCCAGGTCGTACATCTGCCGCCAGGTGAGGATGCGCTCGCCGTCCGGCTCGGCGGAGGGCAGGATGCGCGGGGTCGCGCCGGTCGCCACGATCACGACGTCGGCCCGGATCGTCCGGTCGCCCGCCCTGACCACCTGGGGGTCGACCAGCCGCCCGGCGGCCTTGATCACCTCGACCCCCTCGGCGGCGAGCCGCGCGGCGATGTCGGCCGACTGGGCCTGGGCGAGGTGCTTGACGCGGCTGTTGACCAGCGGCATGTCGGCGATGACACCGCCGACCTCCCCGTCGGGGCCGCCGGTGAAGTGCACCCCGAGCATGCTGGCGTCGAGCAGGGCCTGCTTGCGGACCGAGGTCGCGATCAGGGTCTTCGAGGGCACGCAGTCGGTCAGGACGCAGGCCCCTCCTGGGCCCTCCTGTTCGACCACGGTCACCCGCGCCCCAAGTTGCGCGGCCACCAGAGCCGACTCGTATCCGCCGGGCCCGCCACCGATGATCACGATCCTCGTCACGTACCCCATTGTCCCGCATCCTTTGCGGCATTCGCCCCCTGGGGCCCCTTCGCTTGTCGCAGAAGGACCGGTTATGGCAAAGGACACCCGGGTACGGTGGGCACCGGCGTGGGACAAAAGACACCGACACCACACCGACACACGTGAGCACCCGCCGGATCTTCGATTAGTGTTGGACGCTGTGCCTGTCTACGCCGCCTACGGCACCAACATGGACCCGAAGCAGATGGCCCTGCGGGCCCCTCACTCCCCCATGAGGGGGTCGGGCTGGCTTCAGGGCTGGCGCCTCACCTTCGGCGGGAACGACCTCGGCTGGGAGGGCGCCCTCGCCACCATCGTGGAGGACTCCTTCGAAGAGGTCTTCGTCGTGCTCTACGACGTGCCCGAGTGGGACGAGACCTCCCTCGACCAGTGGGAGGGCGCCGCGCGCGGCCTCTACCACAAGGTCAGGCTCCGAGTGCAGACCCTGGACGGCGAGGTCGTCGCCTGGTTCTACGTCATCGACGGTTACGAGGGCGGCCTGCCGTCCGCGCGCTATCTCGGCATCCTGGCCGAGGCCGCGGAGAAGGCGGGCGCGCCGGACGACTACGTCAGGCGGCTGCGGGGCCGTCCCTGCACGTCCGCGGGAGGCTGACCGGCTCCGTCCCGCCGTTTCCCACGGCGGGACGAGTACCCTCAGTTCGTGACCAACGACCCTTATGCCCTCGCAACGGACGCCGCAGCCGCCCTGAGGAAGGCCGTCGGCGTGAGCTCCTTCGATGTCGCCCTGGTGATGGGTTCGGGCTGGGTCCCGGCCGCCGACGCGATCGGTGAGACGATCGCCGAGATCCCGGTGACCGACCTGCCCGGGTTCGCCCCTCCCGCGGTCGAGGGACACGCGGGCAGGATCCGCGCGGTGCGCACCGGGTCCGGCACGAACGCGTTGATCTTCCTCGGCCGCACCCACCTCTACGAGGGCAGGGGCGTCGACCCGGTCGTGCACGGGGTGCGGACCGCGATCAGGGCGGGCGCGGGGACGATCGTGCTGACCAACGCGGCGGGCGGGTTGCGCCCGGAGACCCAGCGGGTCGGCGAGGCCGTACTGATCAGTGACCACATCAACCTGACCGGCACCAGCCCGATCACCGGCGCCACCTTCGTCGACCTGACCGACGTCTACACCCCCCGGCTGCGCGACCTCGTCCGGGAGGTCGAGCCGTCCATGACCGAGGGCGTCTACGTGGCCTTCCGCGGGCCGACCTACGAGACGCCCGCCGAGGTCCGCATGTGCAGGATTCTCGGCGGCGACATGGTCGGGATGTCCACGGTGCTTGAGGCCATCGCGGCCAGGGAGGGCGGGGCGGACGTGCTCGGCGTCTCCCTGGTCACCAACCCGGGCGCGGGCCTGGTCGGCGAGCCGCTCAACCACGAGGAGGTGCTGGCGGTCGGCCGCGCCACCGCCTCGCGCATGGGCGACCTGCTCGCCCAGGTCGTCTGCAAGCTGTAGCGGGAGGCCACGATGAGCGACGATCTCCTGCGGCGCGCGCGGGCCTGGCTCGCCCAGGACCCCGACCCCGAGACCAGGGCCGAGCTGACCGATCTGCTCGACCGGTTCCCGGAGAGCCTGGAGGCGCTGCGCGAGCGCTTCCACACCAGGCTTGAGTTCGGTACGGCCGGGCTGCGCGGTGAGCTGGGCGCGGGCCCCAACCGGATGAACCGGGTCACGGTCATGCGCGCCGCCGCCGGACTCGCCCGGGCCCTCGGCCCCGGGGCGCACGTCGTGATCGGCTACGACGCCAGGCACAAGTCCGACGTCTTCGCCCGTGACACCGCGGCCGTGCTCACCGGCGCCGGGCTGCGGGCCTCGGTTTTCCGCGGCCCGCTGCCGACCCCGGTGCTGGCCTTCGCCGTACGGCGTCTCGGGGCGGACGCCGGGGTGACCGTCACCGCGAGCCACAACCCGCCGAAGGACAACGGCTACAAGGTCTACTGGGGGGACGGCTCGCAGATCGTGCCGCCGGTCGACACGGAGATCTCCACCGCGATCGACGCCGTCGGGCCGGTCTCCGAGCTGCCGCTCGGCTCGTCGTGGACCGAACTCGGCGACGACGTCGTGGCCGCCTATCTGGAGGCGGTGACGGCGTTGCCCATCGGCGAGGCCAGGCGGCTGCGGGTCGCCTACACCCCGCTGCACGGCGTCGGCGGCGACCTGGCGGCACGTGCCTTCCTGGCGGCCGGGTTCGACGCCCCGGTGGTCGTCGAGGAGCAGGCGGCCCCCGATCCGGACTTCCCCACCGTCGCCTTCCCCAACCCGGAGGAACCCGGCGCGATGGACCTCGCGTTCGGGCTGGCCCGGCGGATCGACGCCGACATCGTGCTGGCCAACGACCCCGACGCCGACCGGTGCGCGGTCGGGGTGCGCCTGCCCGGCGGGGGTCACCGGATGCTCACCGGCGACGAGGTCGGCGCGCTCCTCGGCGAGCACGTGATCAGGCACACCTCCGGCGAGGACCGCCTGGTCGCCACCACGATCGTCTCCTCCTCACTGCTCGGCAAGATCGCCGCCGAGTACGGCGTCCGCCACGCGGAGACCCTCACCGGCTTCAAATGGATCATGAAGGCCGGGCCCGGGCTGGTCTTCGGCTACGAGGAGGCCCTGGGCTACAGCGTCGGCTCCGACGCGGGCCTGCCCGTCCACGACAAGGACGGCATCGGCGCCGCGCTGACCGTCGCCGGGCTCGCCGCCGAGGCCGCGGAGCGGGGAAGCACCCTGCTCGACCTCCTTGACGACCAGGCCAGGAGGTACGGCCTGCACGCCACGTCCCAGCTGTCCTTCAGGGTCGCCGACCTGTCGCTGATCACCGAGGCGATGGCCGGGCTGCGCGCCGTACCCCCGGCCGAGCTCGGCGGGCGCAAGGTCGAGGCGGTCGACGACCTGGGTGCGGGCCTGGACGGGCTGCCGCCGACCGAGGGTCTGCGTTACCGCCTGTCCGGGGGCGCCCGCGTCGTGGTCCGCCCCTCGGGTACCGAACCGAAGCTCAAGTGCTATCTGGAGGTCGTGGTGCCGGTCGGGGGGGAGGTCTCGGCGGCCAGGGAGCGGGCCGTACGCGACCTCGACGCCCTGCGCGCCGACCTCTCCGCCGCCCTTGGCCTGTGACCCGCCACGCCGGGCCGGCGGCCCGTCGTCCTGGATCCGTGACCTGCGGTCTTGGAAATGCGACCTGCCGGTACGGGCCGGCGAACCGCCGGTCGGCCCCGGGCGGTAGGACAGCCCTCACTCCACGGCTACAGCTACTCTGAGTAATCGAATGCATGCTTTCTGATGCAGACGAGGCCGGGGCGTTCGCGCATCCGGTCTCCCTCCACAAGGAAGGCAGAGAGTATGCGTCCGTTCCGAGCCCACCTGGCCGTGCTGGCCACCGCCCTGACCACCGTTCTGGCCACCGTTCTGGCCACCGTGCTGGTGCCCGGGCTGTCCACCGCCGCCTCCGCCGAGACCGCCCCGGCCCCCCTGCCACCCAGGGTGACGCTCACCATCGGCGGAGGGCACGTGGTGAACATCGACGGCAGGGTCTTCGCCGCCCTGCTGCCCTCACCCCCGGCCACCAGGTTCCGCCTTCTGCCCGCCCGCGGCGGCGTCCGGTTCCTTGACGAGCGCACCCACGGCCTGGTCTACGTCCCCGAAACCGAGCCCTTCACCCAGCTGCGCGTGAGCGGCCCAGGCCATGTGCCCCCGCACTCGGTCTTCGTCATCGAGGCGGCCACTCCCATCGAGGACGACCTCGCCTCCGGCCCCACCTCCGACCTGACCCCCGACGGCCCCGGCGAGGTGATCCGGACGGCCAGGATCAGGCTGGCGGGCACCGACCAGTACATCGGCCGCAACCTCGTCGAGGACCGCAGCCTGCTGCCCAAGTGGGTGGTGCTGCTGCCGGCGGGGGTCCGCGCCCCGGTGTTCGGCATCCACCCTGTCTTCTGACCCTCTGACGCGCTCTCCGGCGCCCGGCACCTGGGGCCGGGCGTCAGGAGAGGAGGGCGGCGACGATCATGGCCACCGAGACGGCCAGGGCCGCCAGGGCGGTCGGCGACCAGGTCACCCTGACCGTCCCCGGCTCCGGCACGGTGCCGGTGGCCTTCGACGCCGTCCGCTTGGCCGAGCGCGCTCGTTCGAGCAGCTGCTCGGCGACCCAGTCGGCGTGGGTCTTGCCCGCCAGCGCCTCGACCGCCGCCTGCTCGCCCTTCGACCGCGCGGGCTCGGTCCTGAGCCGGCCCCCCTTGCTAGGCAGGGCCCTGCGCATGGCGGAGACCCGCTCACGCCCCGAGGCCTGCGGCGTCCAGCAGCGGATCTTCCTGCCTCCCGAGGTGATCATGATCGAATGGGAGACGCTGACGTCGTCCACGAGCAGCCACGGCACGAAGAAGTTCCTGAGGGGGTTGCGGACCAGCACACCGTCCTCGACGAACTTGGTCACCGGGCGCAGGCAGGTGATGAGGACCACCGCGGTCAGCACGGTCAGCACCGCGGCGGCGATCATCGAGGGCCGCCCGCTGAACCGGACGATCAGATCGACCGCGTTGAAGGCGGCGAAGGCCATCCAGATCCAGCCGAGCACCTGCACGGCCGTCGATCGGAACGCCTGTTTCATCACACAGCTCCCACTCTCGTCACGAACCTCCATCCAACCCGATCGCGGGAGACTTCAACACATCCGCGGGGAATCACGCCCGCCACTTGAGTCGTGCGAACCCGGGCTTGATGACGCCGTTGATGAGCGCCAGCCGTTCGTCGAACGGCAGGAACGCCGACTTCATCGCGTTGATGGTGAACCACTGCAGGTCGTCCCAGCCGTACCCGAAGGTCTCCGAGAGCTTGGCGAACTCCTCGGACAGGGAGGTGCCGCTCATCAGCCGGTTGTCGGTGTTGACCGTGACCCGGAAGTTCAGCGACCGCAGCAGCCCGATCGGGTGCTCGGCGATGGAGGGGGCGGCCCCGGTCTGGAGGTTGGAGGTCGGGCACATCTCCAGCGGGACGCGCTTGTCACGGACGTAGGCCGCCAGCCTGCCCAGTTTGGCCTGTCCGTCCTCGGAGACCGTGATGTCGTCGATGATGCGGACCCCGTGGCCGAGCCGGTCCGCGCCGCACCACTGGAGCGCCTGCCAGATCGACGGCAGGCCGAAGGCCTCACCGGCGTGGATGGTGAAGTGGGCGTTCTCCCGCTGGAGATACTCGAAGGCGTCGAGATGACGGGTCGGCGGGTAGCCCGCCTCGGCCCCGGCGATGTCGAAGCCCGCGACGCCCACGTCGCGGTAGCGGACGGCCAGCTCGGCGATCTCCATGGACCTGGCCTGGTGGCGCATCGCGGTCAGCAGGGTGCCCACCTTGATGCCGCGGCCCCGCGAGCCGGTCTCGAACCCCTCGATCACGGCCTCGATCACCTCTTCGAGGCTGAGGCCCGCCTGGGTGTGCTGTTCCGGCGCGTAGCGCACCTCGGCGTAGACCACGCCGTCGGCGGCCAGGTCCTCCGCGCACTCGGCGGCGACCCGCACCAGGGCCTCGCGGGTCTGCATGACGCCGACCGTGTGGTCGAAGGTCTCAAGGTAGCGTTCGAGCGACCCGGAGTCGGAGGCCTCGCGGAACCAGGCGCGCAGCGCGTCCGGGTCCGTCGTCGGCAGCCCGGCGTATCCCGAATCACGCGCCAGATCGGCGATCGTCTCCGGCCGCAGGCCACCGTCGAGGTGGTCGTGGAGCAACACCTTGGGAGCCTGACGGATCTCCTCAAGGGCGAGTGGCTGACTCATCTCCTCATCCTAGGGGCGAGGTCCGGAACGGACGGCGGCAGCCACGCGACCGTTCCGGGCGCCCTGGAACGGACCGGCCGGCCCGCCCGGATCCGGGAGGATCCCTTCCGCACAATCGAAACGCATGCGTACACTTCTTGATGTGAACGGCACCGTTTCGACAGGAGGCCGGGATGCCGACGCGCCGACGCGGCGAGATACGGGAGGAAGCCATCCTGCTCGCGGCCATGAGCCTGCTGGGTGAGGTCGGCTACGACCGGTTGACCATCGAGGCCGTCGCGGAGCGGGCCCACGCCAGCAAGGCCACGATCTACCGACGATGGCCGGGCAAGGCCGAGCTGGTGGGGACGGCCGTACGGCGGTATGCCGGAACACCGGTGGCCGCCCCGCCCGAAACCACGAACCTGCGTGACGACCTGGTGGCGGTGCTGCTGGAGCTGCGAGCCGGCCTCACCGGTCAGGACAGCGCGCTCATCCTCGGGCTCCTCGTCGCGATGCGTCGCGACCCCGATCTCGCGCACGCCGTACGGCGACACGTCCTCGACCACAAACGCGACGTGTTCGCGGCCGTCCTGGCCAGGGCCGCCGCCAGGGGCGAGGTTCCCGAGACGGTCGACCACGCGCTCCTCGCCGAAATCGGCTCGGCCGCGCTGCTGTCCCGTCTCCTCGTCACCGGCGAACCCCTCGACGACCACTTCCTGCACACGCTCGTGGACGCGGTGCTGCTTCCCATGCTCAGCCGTCAGCTCGACCGACCATAAGGACTTCCACGATGTGGCAGACGATCGTTCTCAGTTTCCTCGGCGGCCTCGTCGCCGGTAACGGACTTCCGCACTTCGTCCGCGGCATCACCAGAAGGCGTTACCCGAGCGCCCTGGGCAACGGGCCCGTCCCCAACCTCGTCGCGGGATGGGCGGGCCTCGTCCTCGGCGGCGCGCTGCTGTGGTGGGCGCACATCGACCGGCACCCCGGACCGGCCTTCGCCTCCATCGGCGTGAGCGTCCTGCTCATCGGCCTCTTCCACGCGGGCCCTGGCGCCTTCGGGCGTGGGGAGACGGCCTGACGGCCGTCAGAACACGTCCAGGCGGGCTCGCTGGTCCTCCGTCAGCTCCAGGTCAACGGCGGCCAGGCTCTCCTCAAGCTGCGCGACGGAGGAGGCGCCGACCAGCGAGATGATCGGGTACGGCCCGCCGAGCTGCCAGGCAAGCACCACCTGGTTGACCGTCGCCCCGGTCTCCGCGGCGACCTCGCGCAGCGCCGCGAGCCTGACGGGCGTTCCCGGGTGGTCGTAGTCCGGCGGCAGCTGCTTGTCCTGCCGGGCGTAGACGCCGCCCATCAGCGGGGAGTAGGCGACCAGGGTGAGGTCGCGCTCCTCCTTCAGGTAGCTCAGCAGTTCGGCCCCTGCGTGACCGAGACTGCCCTCGGGGAAGATGCCGTAGGGCATGTCGTAGCGCGGGCGCAGCAGGCTGTGCTGGTACTGCAGGACCTCGTAGCCGGGCAGCCCGGCCTCGGCGGCGATGGCACGGGCCCGCTCGACCCGCCAGACCGCGTGGTTGCTCACCCCGAGCAGCCCGACGGTTCCCTCGGTGACCAGCTCGGCGAAGCCCTCGACGGTCTCCCGCGCCGAGACGCTCCTGTCCTCGATGTGCGCGTAGAGCATGTCGAGCCTGTCCACCCCGAGCCGCTGCCTGCTGGCCTCGGCGGACTCCCTGATCGCCTTCGCGGACAGCCCGTCGGCGCCGTCGGCGTAGCCGGTGCCGGGCACGAGCGGGCGGGCGCCCAGCTTGGTGGCGATGACGATCTCGTCCCCGACGCCGCGGCTGCGCCGCCACCGCCCGAGCAGTTCCTCGCTCCGCCCGCCCAGGCCTCCGTCGACCCAGTAGGCGTAGTTGTTCGAGGTGTCGACGAACGTCCCGCCCGCCTCGACGTAGCGGTCGAGGATCGCGTAGGAGGTGCTCTCGTCGGTCGCCGACCCGAAGAGCATGGCGCCCAGGGCGATCACGCTCACCTCGCGGCGGGTCTTCGGGTCGGTGCCGATGGTGCGGTACTTCATGGTGTCCTTCCGGTACGGCCCGGCGTTCGCGGGCCCCGGGAAAGGAGTCTGGGATGTGGAGTGCACTCCAGGTCAAGCCCGGAGCCCTCCGGTCGTCATTCTGAGCGGTTGGCGCTCTCCGGGGAGAAGGCGGGCAGGCACACCGCGACGTACTCGGCGCCCTCGGGGCCGGAGCTGTACCGGATCCTCTCCCCCGGCTCGCTCACGAACGCCTGGCCCGCGCCGACCTCGGTGACGCCCCCGTCGTGCTCGACGACGACCGTGCCTCTGAGCACGAGGGTGTACTCGGCGAACTCCGGCGTCTGGGCGGGTTCGTCCCACCCGGGAGGAGCCGTCATGTGGGCGATCGAGATCCGGGTGTCGCCGCTGTTGACCCGGCCGACGTACTCGTCGATGGTCTTGCCGCCGGGGACGGGGATGCGGGTGGCGTTGTCGATTCTGCGTACCATCGGGCCAGTCTGCCAGCGCGCGGGCCGGCCGCGCCGCCGGGGGACGTCCCCGGAGATCACGCCGGTCCGCCGGTGTACGGCCGGCCCGTGTGCGCGGTCGGTGCCGTCACGCCGGCGAACCCCACGCGGACCTTCGTACGGCCGGCCCGTGTGCGCGGTCAGTGCGCGACGTCGATGACCAGGCGCTGCGGGGCGCGCTGCTCCAGGACCCGGAAGGGGGCCCGGTGGTCGAGGACGATGCCCACGCCGACCACGGCCTCGAAGTCTCCGGTCTTGACCACGCTGCGCACGTTGCCCAGCCCGGCGTGGAAGACCGGGCCGCCGACCCAGGTCGGGGAGCCGGTCTCGCCGTGCGCGTTGGCGGGGGTGATGGTCACCTGGAGGTAGGCCCCTCCCGGGGCGTCGATCGGGTCGCCCGAACCGTCCTGGACCAGCCTGGGCACCCACTGCACGCTGTAGCCGGGCTGCCCGCCGTTCAGGTCGATCACCACCCGGTCGAACCCGTCGTGTTTGGCGAAGCGCGCCCCGAGCACGAGGGGCGGGTTGTCCGTGGTCCGCCTGACCGTGACCTCCCGCGTGCTCGTCGGGGGCCCGAGCCGGGTCTCCCCGGGGAAGTCGGGGGAGGCCGGGGCGGCGGAGGAGACGGAGGGTGAGACGGTGACGGTGGCCGTGACGGTCGGGGTGGTCGGGGTGGTCGTCCCCGGAGCGGCCGAGGGCGGGCCGCCGGACAGGCCGCAACCGGTCAGCAGGACGAACGGGGCAAGGGCGAGTGCGACGCGGGTGCGCTTCATTATGGCCTCCTGTCCGGTTAGATGCCCAGAGGCCGGTCCGGGTTCACCACCTGCGAAGATCCACACCCGGCACACGGCCTCAGGGCCGCCGACGCGCCCCGGTTCCTGCGTCGGCGGCCCTGAGGACCGGGTTCCGCGGGCCGTACGGCCCGCGCGTCTCAGACGGTCTCCAGCACCCTGCCCTCTCCGGCGTCCCCGGCGTCCACAGCCGCGGACTCCGAACGGGGGCGGCGCAGCCCGGTGAGGGCGACCAGCAGGCCGACCACGGCGAGGATCGCGGAGACCGTGATCGCGGCGCGGAAGGCGTCCAGCGGGTCGGCACCGGTGTTCGAGGTGAGCACGGCCGTCACGACGGCCAGCACGATCGCCCCTCCGACCTGCCCCGAGGTGTTGAGCAGGCCGGAGGCCAGGCCCTGCTCGTCGTCGGCGACGCCGTTGGTCGCCTGGATGTTCAGCGAGGGGAAGGACAGGGCGAAGGCGATGCCCAGCAGGACCATGCCGGGGATGATCAGCGTGGCCAGGCTGGGATCGGCGTTGACCCGCAGGAACAGGGCGAAGGCGCCCGCAAGCGAGGCCGAGCCGACCGCGATCAGCTTGCCGGTGCCGAACCGGTCGGCCAGGCTGCCCATCCTGGTCGACGTCACGGCCACCAGGACTCCGGCGGGCAGGAAGGCCAGCGCGGTCTCCAGGGCCGACCAGTGCAGGAAGTTCTGGAAGTACTGCATGGCCACGAACTGGAAGCCGACGTAGGAGCCGAACAGGATCACCAGTCCGAGGTTGGCCCGGACGATGGGCCCGGAGCGCAGGATGCCGAGCCGTACCAGAGGGTGCTTGACCTTCGACTCGGTCAGCACGAACAGGCCGAGCAGTACGGCGGAGCCGACCAGGGAGCCGATGGTGCGCAGGGAGAACCAGCCCGCGGCGGGCGCCTCGACGACGGTGAAGACGAGCAGCAGCATCGAGGCGGTGATCGTCACCGCGCCGATGAGGTCGTGACCGCTCTCCGCCCTCTCCTCACGCCGCTTGGGCAGGACCTTCATGGCCGCGAACAGCGCGATGATCGCGACGGGGACCGGCATGAGGAACGTCCAGCGCCAGCCGAGTTCGGTCAGGAAGCCGGAGATGACCAGGCCCAGCGAGAATCCGCTGGCGCCGGAGGCCGTGAAGACGCTCAGGGCCCGGTTGCGGGCGGGGCCCTCGGCGAAGGTCGTGGTGATGATGGACAGCGCGGCGGGGGCGGTGAAGGCGGCGCTGACGCCCTTGACGAACCGGGCGGCGATCAGCATCGTGCCGTCGTTGACCAGGCCGCCGAGGAGGGAGGCGAACACGAAGACGGCGAGCGCGGCCAGGAAGACCTTGCGCCTGCCGAGGAGGTCGGCGGTGCGGCCGCCGAGGAGCAGCAGCCCGCCGTATCCGAGCACGTAGCCGCTGACCACCCACTGCAGGGCGGAGGTGGAAAGACCCAGGTCGGCCTGGATGGACGGCAGCGCGACTCCCACCATCGAGACGTCGAGGGCGTCGAGGAAGATGACGGCGCAGAGCACCGCGAGCGCTGCCCAGAGGCGCGCGTCCCAGCGCTCTTCCGTGGAGGAGATCATGCGGACAACCATACATGCAGACGCATCTAATGCAAGCGAACTTAATTCTCGTGCATTAGTTGACTGAGGATGGTATGCTCCGCGACATGAACGAGGACTCCGTCGTGCACCTGTGGCGAGATGTGCTGGCCAGGCACGCCGCGGCCTCGTGCGCGCTGGAACGTGAGCTCTCCGAGCGCCACCGGCTCGGGATGAGCGAGTTCGAGGTCCTGGAGCGCATGGTCGAGGGCGGCCGTGACAAATACCGCGTCCAGGAGGTGGCCGACGCCGTCCACCTGAGCCAGAGCGCGTGTTCACGGCTGATCGCGCGGCTGGAGAAGGCGGGCCTGGTCTGCAGGAACATGTGCGAGGCCGACCGGCGCGGGGTGTTCGTCCGCATCACCGACGAGGGCCGCGCGCGCCACAAGGAGGCCCTGCCGACCCACCGGGCCGTGCTGATGAGCGCCCTGACCACGGAGTCACGCCCCGCGGAGGCCTGATCTCCCACGTCCGGAGAAGCGCGGTCCGTGGTCACGGGCCGCGCTCTCGTGGTGTTCAGGAACGGGAGGAGGTGATCACCCGTTCCGCGCGACCGCCGTACCAGGCGGACCACACGCCGAGCAGCAGCAGCGTGCCGACCAGCAGCAGCGTGGACAGACCCGCCATGACGTCCACCGGTAGCAGGTAGACCAGCGGGATCCGCACGGCCGACTCGACCAGCAGGGCGAACGCCCAGGTCAGCGTCATCACGAAGTAGATCCGCCGGAAGGCCGCCAGATCGGTGTAGAGCCTGTCCCAGCGGGCGGCGGTCGCCTCGTCCTCCGCGCCGAGGCGCTTGGCGATCCCGAAGGCCGCCGGACGCCCGGCCAGGCAGGTGCCGATCAGGACGAGTCCGAGGACCGTCGTGGTCACCGACTTGACGACCAGCATGAACCGCTCGTCCCCGGTGAGGAAGGAGAGGCCGAGACCGAGCGCGAACACCAGGCCCGTGCACGCGGCGAAGCCGTCCAGCCTGCGTTCCCTGACACCCACGTAGACCACGCGCAGCGCGCCCACACAGGTGGCGGCCAGCAGCGCGGCGTACTCGCTCAGGCCCAGCAGGCGCAGCGCGTAGTAGGCGGCGATCGCGGGAAGCACGTCCCACAGCAGAACCGGCAGCATCTTCCTCATCGGAACGTCCTCTCCAGCCAGTCGCCGATGCGGGCCATCGCCAGGCGCTGGGCGCCCGACTGGCAGTGCGCGTCGGCCCCCTCGGCCTCGTGGAACTCGATGAGCGTCTTGTCGCAGGTCAGGTGGGCGTACAGCGTCTCGGGCTGCCCCCTGAACGCGAAGTCGTCGGGGGCGGAGCAGACGAGCGTCGCGCAGGTGATCCGCTCGGCGACGCCGTCGCCCAGGTGGTAGTCGTCGAGCATCGCCCTGGCGTAGCCGCTCGGCGAGGTGCCCGTCACCCAGGTGCCGTGGCCGACGGCCCAGCGCGTGACCGCGTCCCGCTCCATCAGCCCGCGCATGAACGTGTCGGCCTCCGGGTCGTCGAGGGCCCGCCTGGCCGCCTCCCTGTCGCCGCCGAACCTCTCGGCGATGACGACGCCCATGTCGTAGACGCCGTCGAAGGCGACGAGCGCCCTGACCCTGGGCTCGAACGCCGCCGCGCGCGGCGCCAGCAGGCCCCCCATGCTCGCCCCGAGCAGCGCGACCCGCTCCCCGTCCACGTACGGCCTGGCCTCAAGCCAGTCGAGCACCGGGCCGACCACGTTCTCCCAGTCGGGCCGGAAGACCAGGCCCTTCCTGATGGCGCCCGGCTGCCCGGGGCCGTCGAAGGTCAGCACGTTGAAGCCGCGTTCCCGCAGCGCCGCCGCCCCGAAGAAGTGCATCTCCTCCACGCTGCCGTCGAAGCCGTTGTGCATGACGACCGTGGCGCCCCCGCTGCCACGATAGAAGTAGCCGGGCAGCGTGGTCCCCTCGTAGGGGATCTCGACCGGCTCGATGTCATGGACCGCGGCGAACTCCCTGAAGGCCGCCACCTGCCGTGCGTAGGCGACCGCGAGGCGCGGGTCCGACGGGTCGCCGTGCAGGAAGAACTCGGCCGCGCGGTAGTAGTTGGACGCGCGCAGGAAGCCGTCGGCGGCGCTGATCCGGTGCCCGGCGGCCAGTGAGCGCTCCGCCTCCGCGGCCACCCGGTCCGCCGTGGCCAGCCACTCGTCGTGCCAGCTGTCGTAGTCGCTCTCGGTGATGCGCTGGGAGGTCGTGACGACCTCGCCGAAGTCGGCGCCGCCGTAGGCGATGTGGCCGAACATGCGCAGTGTCTCGTACCAGAACGTGGTGTCTTCCGTGAAGACGAGAGGACGCACCCCGAACTCCTTAATGCGAGTAATTTCGCTTCAAAGTAGCGTGCACTCGACGCTAAAGCAAGACGGTTCGCGTTAGGCTGTTCTCATGCAACCTGTACAGCGACCGGGAGGGCGCACCGCGAAGGTCAGGACGGCCGTGCACGAGGCGGTGCTCGACCTGCTGCGCGAGGACCGCTGGGACGACCTGAGCATCGCCGTGGTGGCCGAACGGTCCGGCGTGCACCAGGCCACGATCTACCGGCGCTGGGGCACGCTCAACGCGCTGGTGGACGACGTGGTGGTCGAACGCCTGTCCCAGGGGTCCCCGGTGCCCGACACGGGCACGCTCCGCGGCGATCTGGAGGCCTACGCGCTCCAGGTGGCCGAGGACGTCGCGGGGCCGCTGGGCAACCTCTACCTGCGCGCGGCCATGATCGGCTCACGCGGCCCCGAGGGCGCGACCTACCTGGTCGACCGGGCGGTGCAGCTTGAGGGCATGCTCGACAGGGCCGCCGAGCGCGGGGAGCGCCCTCCCACGCTGCTCGAACTGATGGAGGTCGTCATCGCGCCCCTGTACTACCACGCGATGTTCTTCAACCGTCCGGTCGGCCCCGACCACGCCCGTTCCCTGGTCGACAGGCTCCTCAGGCTGGGCGGCTGAGACCTGCGCTCAGGCCGTGATCCGGTCGATCACCAGGGGCAGCGCCTCGGCGGCTCCCCCTTCGGCGATGACGTAGGCGCCGTCGAGCGCGGCCAGCGCCCGCTCGAAACGGGAGGCGTCGTCGGCGTGCAGCGTCATCAGCGGCTGCCCCCGCCGTACGGTCTCACCCAGGCCCGCGTGCAGCACGACGCCCGCGCCGAAGGAGACCGGGTCCTCCTTGCGCTCCCTGCCCGCGCCGAGCCGCCAGGCGGCCAGGCCGACACCGTAGGCGTCGAGGCCGGTCAGCACGCCGGATTCGGGGGCGGTCACCTCAAGGGTCTCCGCGGCCCTGGGCAGCGGGGCGTCGGGATCGCCGCCCTGGGCGGCGATCATGCGGCGCCAGACGTCCATCGCGGAGCCGTCCCGCAGCGCCCGCTCCGGGTCGCCGTCGATCCCCGCCGCCTGGAGCATCTCGTGGGCCAGCCGCAGCGTCAGCTCCACCACGTCCGCCGGGCCGCCGCCCGCGAGCACCTCCACGGACTCGGCCACCTCAAGCGCGTTGCCCACGGTCCTGCCCAGCGGCCGGTCCATCGCGGTGAGCAGCGCCACGGTGCGCACCCCGGCGTCCGTGCCCAGCTCGACCATGGTCGTGGCCAGCTCGCGGGCCCGCTCCACGGTCTTCATGAAGGCGCCCGAGCCGACCTTCACGTCCAGCACCAGCGCCCCGGTGCCCTCCGCGATCTTCTTCGACATGATCGAGGAGGCGATCAGCGGGATCGACTCCACGGTGCCGGTCACGTCGCGCAGCGCGTACAGCTTCCTGTCCGCCGGGGCGAGCCCCTCCCCCGCCGCGCAGACGACCGCGCCGGTCTCGCCGAGCACCCCGAGCATCTCCCGGCCCGACAGCGAGGCGCGCCAGCCGGGGATCGACTCCAGCTTGTCCAGCGTGCCCCCGGTGTGCCCCAGCCCCCGCCCGGAGAGCTGGGGGACGTAGCCGCCGCACGCGGCGACCAGCGGCGCCAGCGGCAGCGTGATCTTGTCTCCGACGCCGCCGGTCGAGTGCTTGTCCGTCGTACGGCCCGGCAGCCCCGACCAGTCCATCCTGGAGCCGGAGCGGATCATGGCCTGGGTCCAGTCGGCGATCTCCCGCCGGTTCATGCCGTTGAGCAGGATGGCCATCGCCAGCGCGGACATCTGCTCGTCGGCGACCACGCCCCGGGTGTAGGCGTCGAGCACCCAGTCGATCTGCCCGGTCGACAGCTCACGGCCGTCCCGCTTGGTGACGATGACGTCGACGGCGTCCATTCCTCAGTCTCCCCGGTCCAGGTCGTCCGGCCCGAACGCGTACGGCAGGATCTCGGCCAGCGTTCTGGGACCGTCCACGGTCTCCACGAGCAGGCCGGGGCCGCCGAACTCCAGCAGCAGCTGCCTGCACCTGCCGCACGGCATGAGCAGCTCCCCACGGCCGTCCACGCAGGTGAAGGCGACCAGCCTGCCACCCCCGCTCGCCTGGAGGGCGCTGACCAGGCCGCACTCGGCGCACAGGCCCAGGCCGTAGGAGGCGTTCTCCACGTTGCAGCCGGAGACGACCCTCCCGTCGTCGACCAGGGCCGCGGCGCCGACGGGGAACTTCGAGTAGGGGGCGTAGGCGTGGGCCATCACCCGTACGGCCTCCCGCCTGAGGGACGGCCAGTCCACGTTCTCCCCGCTCACTTCGCCTGCCCCCTGCGGTACGGCACGCCGTCGGCGGCGGGCGGGCGCAACCGCTGGGCGGCCAGCGAGAGCACCAGCAGCGTGGTGACGTGCGGTGCGACCGAGGTGAACTCCGAGGGGATGGTGCTGGTCAGCGCGAACACCACGAAGACCGCGACCGCCGCGATCCCGCTGATCACCGCGGCCCGGGTGCGCCGCTGGGCGACGAGCTGGTAGACGGCCGCGGCGGCGACGAGGATCGCCACCACGAGCAGCAGCGCGTGCACCGACTCCCCACCCCGGCGGAGCTGGAGCGCGTCGGTGTAGCCGAACAGCGTCGCGCCCGCGGCCAGGCCGCCGGGACGCCAGTTACCGAAGATCATCGCGGCCAGGCCGATGAAGCCCCGGCCTCCGGTCTGCCCCTCCCGGTAGGCGGTCGCGGCCACCAGCGAGAGGAAGGCCCCGCCGAGACCGGCCAGGGCGCCGGAGACGAGCACCGCGGCGTACTTGTGGAAGTAGACGTTGACGCCCAGCGACTCCGCCGCGACCGGGCGCTCACCGCAGGAACGCAGCCGCAGGCCGAAGGCCGTACGCCACAGCACGTAGTAGCTCAGCGGGACCAGCGCGATCGCCAGGACCGTGAACAACGAGACGTTCGTCAGCAGGCCCCGCACAATGCCCGCCAGGTCGGAGACCAGGAACCAGTGGCCGGACTCAAGGGCGGCCAGGCCGTCCCCGATCCCGGGCACGCTCACGATGCCGGGCTTGGGCACGGGGGGCGACTGGGAGTCGCCGCCACCCGGCATCTCCGCGAAAGTGATCTTGGAGAGGAACTCGGTGACGCCCACACCCAGGATGTTGATCGCGACACCGGAGATGATGTGGTCGACCCCGAACGTCACGGTCGCGACCGCGTGCAGCAGGCCGCCCAGGGCACCGCCGATCGCCCCGGCGAGCACACCCGCCCACGGGTTGCCGAAGTGGAGCGCCCCCCAGGCACCGCACCAGGTGCCCATGACCATCATGCCCTCAAGGCCGATGTTGACCACGCCCGCCCGCTCCGACCACAGGCCGCCGAGACCGGCCAGGCCGATCGGGACCGCCAGCGCGACGGCGGCGTTGATCGCCCCCGCCGAGGTGAGGTCGGCGGCGCCGGTGACCGCCCTGGTGACCGAGAGCAGCACGACCAGGGCACCGAAGGCGGACAGCAGGACCGGCCAGGTGACCCTGAACCTGCGCGGCCTGGGCGGCTCCACGACGGGAGCCTTGGCCAGGGTGAGACCGCCTTCGCTCATGCCGACGCTCCTTCGGCCTGGACCTTGGGTCCGCCGGACAGCTCCTTGCTGACCCTGCGCTGTCCCGCCGAGATCCGGTAGCGGTGGACCAGCTCGTAGGCGACGATCACCGACAGGACGATCGTGCCCTTCATGATCTCGACGATCTCCGGGGAGATCTCGTGGATCTGCAGGATGTTCGACGAGGTGTCGAGGAAGGCCCACAGCGCCGCGCCGAAGGCGATGCCCACGGGGTTGTTGCGGCCGAGCAGCGCGATGGCGATGCCGGTGAAGCCGAGCCCCGGCGGGAAGTTCAGGCTGTAGCTGTAGGACTCGCCGAGCAGGTTCGGCATACCCGCCAGGCCCGCGACCGCGCCGGAAATGATCATCGTGGTGAAGATCATCCGCTTGACGTTGACGCCGCTGGCCACGGCCGCCGGCTCCGAGCGCCCGGTGGCGCGCAGGTCGAAGCCGAACCGGGTCCGGTTGAGCACCACGTAGTAGAGCAGGCCCATGACGGCCGCCAGGATGATCAGGCCGTCCACCTTCAGCGGGCTCCCCGGGATGAGCGGGATGCCGGGGACCTGGGCGGAGGGGCCGAGCGGCTGGGTGCCGATGTTGTTGCTGCCCGCGACCTCGACCGCGAGCCGGTCCTTGTTGAGCAGCCAGGAGCCCAGGGCGGTCGCGATGGCGTTCAGCATGATCGTGGAGATGACCTCGCTGACGCCGCGCCTGACCTTGAGCACCGCGGCGATCGACGCCCAGCCCGCGCCGACCAGCACGGCCACCAGCAGGATCGCGGCGACGTGCAGCGGGGCGGGCAGGGTGATCGCGCCGCCGACGGCCGCCGCGATGAGCGCCGCCAGCCGGTACTGTCCGTCGACGCCGATGTTGAACAGGTTCATCCTGAACCCGATCGCCACGGCCAGCGCGGACAGGTAGTAGCCGGAGGCGAGGTTCAACGCCAGCGTCAGCGGCCTGGGCTGCAGGCCGTAGTCGACCATCGTGCCCATCGTCTCGATCGGCGGGGCTCCGGTGACCAGCAGGATGACCGAGGTGATCAGGCCCGCGAACACGATGGCCAGGACCGGCGCGGCCAGCGAGAGCAGACCACCCAGCTTGACCCGGCCCATCAGCCTGTCGGCGAAGGTGGACCCCGCCTCCCGGCCGCCGGCCGTACCGTCGCTCATGCCGCCTCCCCCGCGCCCGTCATGGCCGATCCCAGCAGCTCGGGCGTGACCGTCGCCGGATCGACGTCGGCGACCAGCCGCCCGCGCAGGATCACCTTCAGCGTGTCGGACAGGCCGATCAGCTCGTCCAGGTCCGCCGAGATCAGCAGTACGGCCAGCCCGGCCGCGCGGGCGGCCCGCAGGTGGTCCCAGATCGCGGCCTGCGCCCCGACGTCCACCCCCCGCGTCGGGTGGGAGGCGATCAGGAAGACCGGCTCCCCGCTCATCTCCCTGCCGACGATCAGCTTCTGCTGGTTGCCTCCGGAGAGGGACGCGGCCTCCACGTCGATCCCCGGCGTACGGACGTCGTACTGCTCGACGATGCGCCGGGTGTCCTCGCGGGCGCCCGCGCGGTCGATCCAGGGTCCCCTGGCGTTCGGCCGCCGTGTCTGGTGGCCGAGGATCCTGTTCTCCCAGAGCGGCGCCTCAAGCAGCAGGCCGTGCCGGTGCCGGTCCTCGGGGATGTAGCCGATGCCCGCCTCACGGCGGCGCAGCGTCGTCCAGGCGGAGATGTCCTGGTCACCGAGGAGGATCTCCCCCTCCGCCTGGCGCATCCCCATGACCGCCTCGACCAGCTCCGCCTGGCCGTTGCCCTCGACGCCCGCGATGCCGAGCACCTCGCCCTTGTGGATGTCGAAGCCGATCCCCTCGATGAGGACCCTGCCGTCGGGCGCGCGGACCGTCAGGTCCCGCACCGAGAGCGCGATCTCGTCGGTGACGGTCGACTCGCGTGTCTCCGGGCTGGGCAGCTCGCTGCCGACCATCAGCTCGGCCAGCTGCCTTGCGGTGACGTCTCCGGGGTTCACCTCGGCGACGGTCGTGCCGCGCCTGATGACGGTGACGGCGTCGGCGACCGAGAGCACCTCGTCCAGCTTGTGGGAGATGAAGATGATCGTCAGGCCCTCGCGGACCAGGCCGCGCAGGTTCTCGAAGAGCTCGTCCACCTCCTGCGGCACGAGCACCGCGGTCGGCTCATCGAGGATGAGGATGCGGGCTCCCCGGTAGAGGACCTTGAGGATCTCCACGCGCTGCCGCGCGCCGACGCCCAGGTCCTCGATCATGGCGTCCGGATCGACGCCCAGGCCGTAGGAGTCAGAGATCTGCCTGATCCTGCGGCGCGCGGCGCCGAAGTCGATGGCGATCCCGCCGACGCGGGGCTCGCTGCCGAGGATCACGTTCTCCAGCACGGTCAGGTTGTCGGCGAGCATGAAGTGCTGGTGGACCATGCCGATGCCCACGGCGATGGCGTCGGAGGGAGATTTGAAGGTCACGCCCATGCCGTTGACCCGGATCTCACCCTCGTCCGGACGCTGCATGCCGTACAGGATCTTCATGAGGGTGGACTTGCCCGCGCCGTTCTCGCCGACGACGGCGTGCACGTGGCCTTGCTGGACGGACAGGGAGATGTCGCGGTTGGCCACGACGCCGGGGAACCGTTTGGTGATCCCCTCAAGCTCGACGGCCGGTGTCGAGGTGCTGATGACGGCCCCCTCCGTACGGATGGCCACGGTGGTGAAAGCGCAACGCTGGACGTTACCCAAAGGGCCCGGGGAGGAATCCGCCGGGCCCTTCGAGGTCGTGGATCAGGAGGTCTTGTCGGGGACGACGATCTCGCCGGAGACGATCTTCTGCTTGAGCTCGTCGAGCTGGGCCTTGATGTCGTCGACCTGGCCGCCGGTGGTCGAGTAGTCGACACCGCCCGCCTTGAGGTCGTAGACCGTGGTGCCCGGCTTCAGCGAGTTGGAGGTGAAGCCCTTGAGGAAGTCGAAGACGGCGACGTCGACCTTCTTGATCATGGAGGTCATGATCACGCCCTGCACCTCGGGCGCGGCGGTCTTCGCCTGGTCGGAGTCGACGCCGATGGCCAGCCCCTTGGCGGACTTGGCCGCCTCGAACACGCCGCCACCGGAACCGCCCGCGGCGTGGTAGACCACGTCGGCGCCCGCGTCGAACATGCCCTGCGCGGCGGTCTTGCCCTTGGCCGGGTCGTTGAAGCCGGTGAAGTCCGGCGGCTGGGTGAGGTACTTGACGTCGATCTGGACGTCAGGCTTGATCTTCTTCGCCCCGGCGTAGAAACCGGCCTGGAACTTCTGGATCAGCGGCACCTGGACACCGCCGACGAAACCGATGTGCTCCTTCTTCGACTTCAGCGCCGCGGCGGCACCGACGAGGTAGGAGCCCTCCTGCTCGGCGAAGAGCAGGTTGGAGATGTTGGGGCCGGTGGCCGCGGCGTCGTCGACGATCGCGAACTGCACGTTGGGGAACTCGGCGGCGACCTTCTTCAGCGAGGCCGAGTAGGCGAAACCGATGGCGATGACGGGGTTGTAACCGCCCTGGGCGAGCAGCCTGAGCCGCTCCTCCTTGGCCGCCTCGGTCTCGCCGCTGCCCGCTTCGAGCTCCTTGGTGTCGGCCAGGCTCAGTTCGGTCTTGGCCTTGTCGAGGCCCGCGGCCGCGGCGTCGTTGAAGGACTGGTCACCGCGACCGCCGATGTCGTACGCCAGGCCGACCTTCGGTCCCTTCTCCTGCGGAGCGCCACTCGCGCTGGCGTCGGGCTTGGCCGACGTCGCCGGCTCCTCGCTTCCCCCGCACGCGGCAGCCCCCATGAGCATGCCTCCCGCGACCACCGCCGCGGTCAGCCTGCCGAACCGGTTCCGAAGCAAGATGGACCCCCTTCGCGTTCAGTGCACGCGCGAGGAGACGCACGGCAACCCTGCACGGAAGATAGTTGGTTGACCAGGGTTGACCAAACCAGCACACCAGTCCGCAACAGGTCTGTTATGCAGCTCACGCCACCTCGTGACCCACAGGGACGGCCGATCCTACCGAACGGTAGCTTCGGGTGTCGTCACGGTAGCGTCACGGTAGGGCACCGTCTTCCATGCGGAGGCCCACGGGTGATCCGTCCGGGTTTCACCTACTCCGGTCACCGGCGGCCACCCAGACGCCGGTGACCGGCGCCCGGGACGGCGCTTCAGGCGACGTCACTTCAGGCGAAGGCACTCATACGGCGGCGCTTCGGGCGACGACGCCTCAGGCGATGGCCCCCGCCACGTGCTCGCTCGCGCTGGGCCGCTGCCCCTCCCACAGGGCGGTCAGCGCCGTGGCCGCGAGGAAACGCACCCCGGCCGCGATGCAGGACTCGTCGACGTCGAAGGTGCCCTGGTGGATGTCACCCGGATGCGGCGTCCCCGGCGTACGGGTGCCCAGCCTGGCGAAGGCCCCGGGGATCGACTCCAGGTACCAGCCGAAGTCCTCGCCCCCCAGGCTCTGCTGCGTCGGCTCGGCCGAACCCTCGCCCAGCACGCCCCCCGCCGCCTCGGCCAGCATCTGCACGCTGACCTCGTCGTTGACGACCGGCGGCACACCTCTGACGTAGTCCATCCGGGCCTCGACACCGTAGGCGCCCGCGACGGACTCCAGCAGGGCCTTGATCATGTCGGGGGCCGCGTGCCACGCCTGCTCGTCCAGGCAGCGCACGGTGCCCTCGGCCAGCCCCTCGTCGGGAATGGCGTTGGCCACGGAACCCGCCTCGACCCGGCCCCAGACCAGGCTCAGCGAGGAACGCGGGTCGATCCTGCGCGACAGCGCCGCGGGCAGCTCGGTCAGGATCTTGGCCAGGGCGAAGACCAGGTCGGCGGTCAGATGCGGCCTGGCCGTGTGCCCGCCGGGACCGCTGACCCTGA
This sequence comes from Streptosporangium sp. NPDC000239, assembly GCF_040300765.1. Classification (NCBI taxonomy): domain Bacteria; kingdom Bacillati; phylum Actinomycetota; class Actinomycetes; order Streptosporangiales; family Streptosporangiaceae; genus Streptosporangium; species Streptosporangium sp. NPDC000239. The sequence continues at coordinate 681,292 of NZ_JBEPEI010000002.1, forward strand.
TGAAGACCTTGTCGCAGGCGGAGGTGATCGGCCCCGTCTTCAGACCGACCTTGCCGACGTCGACCCGGGGGTCGCAGTGCAGGCCGAAGATGCGGTCCACACCGCTGATGCCGCCCGCCGCCATGACCTCAAGCGCGCCGCCGGGAAGCTCCTCCGCGGGCTGGAAGATCAGCCGGACCCTGCCGGGCAGCAGACCCGCCTCGGCCTGCCTGGCCAGGAAGAGGGAGGTGCCGAGCAGAACCGTGGTGTGCACGTCGTGCCCACAGGCGTGGCACACCCCGGGAACCGTCGAACTGTAGGGAACGTCCTTCTCATCCGGCACGGGAAGCGCGTCGATGTCGGCCCGCAACGCGACGGTCGGCCCGTCGCCGCTGCCGACCTCGCAGATCAGGCCGGTACCGCGCGGCAGCACCGAGGGCGTGAGACCGGCCGCGATCAGCCGGTCGGCGACGCGCTGGGTCGTCCGGTACTCGGCGAACGCCAGTTCGGGATGCATGTGCAGGTCACGCCGGAAACCGATCAGCTCCTGCCCGGTCTCGGCGAGGAACACGTCCAGTTCCCCCCGCAGATTATGCCCCCGCATTGGTCACCGTCCTATCCGCGCCTGCCAGCTCTGGGTCCCGACGCACCGTGCCACTGCCCTCAATCACGTGAATCATGGGGCAGTCGACAAAACGATCACCGCACCGACAAGCCTGAGGGGGTGCCCAGAGCCGTTCCGGCGCGGACCGATGGACCGCCAGCACGAAAGCGGCAGGCCGGTCAGAGTCCACCGGCGTGTTGACGATGACTTCGACTTTATCTCCCCTCGGACACACCTCGCCGTCATCTCGGCCAAATGTTTTGCCGCCCCATGCTCTCCATTCACATCTCCTGACCCACTTGGACCAGGGATGATGGCCCGGATTGACTAGACGTTTGGCGCCGCCTTCGGCGTCGCGGGCTGTGTCTCTTTGCGCCGCCTTCGGCGTCGCGGGCTTGGGCGCTCCGAGTCGGCGCTTTCCCTCGTCGCTCATCCGCTTCGCTCCTTCGCTCCTCAGTCCAAGCACCGACGCGCCCAAGCCGACACTCCTCACACCTGGCATCGAGAAAGCCAAGATCAAACCCTGTGTGTGAGGGGGCGGGGGCGAACCTCGTCGGCGTTCACGGGGCGAGGGTCACATCGGCGAGGGGTGTCCCCGGGTGGTCTCGATCAGGGGCTTCCAGCCGTCGCGGGTGGCGATGTTTGGGGTGGGGAGTGGGGAGGGGGACTGTTCTGGGGGTAGTGGCAGGTTTGTGGGGGTTTGAAACGTCGAAGGGCTGCCAATTTCCGTGTCCTCAGGTACCAGTCATAGAACCCGACGGAGTGATGCAAAGGGGAGGAATGCATGTTTAACTCCGCCTATGATCACTTGCATCCCGTTCGGGGAGAAGCATTCCGGATTGAGCATCTTTGAACCGGACGAAGGGACCATAGTGATCGTCCCTTCACTGTCGCTTCCCCAGGACGAACTCCGCAGGATCACGGGCGCCTACTGCTACGAGGAACGCATGTTGTTCTTCCTGCTCACACTCCGGCGCCCGGGTGTCGAGGTCGTCTACCTCTCCTCGGCGCCGGTGGACGCCGCCACGGTTGACTACTACCTGAGCTTCCTTGACGACCCCGCTGAGGCTCGTTCGCGGTTACATATGATCAATTTGGGTGATACGGGAGCGACCCAACTCACCGAGTCCCTGTTGCGCCGCCCCGACCTGCTGGCGAGGATCCGCACGGCCCTCGACCGTACGGCCGACGCCTGGATGGTGCCGTTCATCGTCAGCGAGCACGAGGAGCGGCTCTCGGCGCTGTTGAACCTGCCCATCTACGGGCCCGCGAGCAGACTGGCCTCCTTCGGGTCGAAGAGCGGGAGCCGTACGCTCGCCGAGGCGGCCGGGGTGCCGGTGGCGCGGGGATTCTCCGACCTGCGCTCGCTGAGCGAGGTCGAGCACGCGGCCCGCGCGCTGAATCCCGCGGCCCGGCTGATGGTCAAGCTCAACAACAGCTACTCGGGGCTGGGCAACGCCGTCGTGACCAGGGGGGACGGGCCGCTCAGCGCGAGCCCGACGAGCTTCTCCGCCCCCGACGAGACATGGGTGACCTTCGCCGAGAAGATCGCCGAGCGGGGCGCGGTGCTTGAGGAGTTCATCGAGGAGCGCCCGCTGCGCTCCCCCAGCGCCCTGGCCATGATCACCCCGGGCGGTTCCTGCCACGTGGTCGCCACGCACGAGCAGATCCTGGGCGGCCAGAACGGCGACGTCTACAAGGGCTGTGTCTTCCCCGCCGCGGCCGACTACCGCGCCGAGGTCCAGGAGTGCGCGGGCCGGATCGCCAGGGCGCTCGCCGGACGCGGTGTGGTCGGGCTGTTCGGTGTCGACTTCTTCGCCATCAAGACCGACGCCGGGTACCGCGCGCTGCTGTGTGAGATCAACCTGCGCCTCGGCGGCACCACCCACCCGTTCGGGGCCGCGCTGCTGACCACCGGCGCCTCCTCCGGCGGGCAGACCGGGCTGGTGAGCGGCGACCGCCCCAAGTACTACGTGGCCACGGACAACTGTGCCTCGGACGGCCTGCTCGGCCGTACGCCCGCCGATGTCGTCAAGTTCGTCAACGACAGCGGGCTCGGCTTCGACCGCGACAGCCGTACCGGGAACGTGTTGCACCTGCTCGGCGCGATCCACAGGTACGGCAAGCTCGGCTTCACCAGCATCGGGGACTCCCCGCAGGAGGCCGCCGACCTGCACGACAGGACCCTACGGGCGCTTTGCGAGCCCGCGTAGCCCGATCACCCCGAGGGCGATTCCCAGGAGGATGTTGACCCCGATCAGGACGCCGTGCACGACGTAGAAGGCCGTTGGGTGGCCGTCGGCGAGGTTGAAACCGAGATCTATCCACTCGAAGATCATGAAAACCGCGACGGCTACCAAGAAACCGGCGATCTTTCGCGACATTTGCATGCGTTCAGTACTCCGTCGCACCATTGCGCCCCTGATCAGGGCGTCGTGTACATGATGCGAATCAGTACGAAGCTACCCTGTGATCACTATGGGGATGAGACACGTCGCGCCCGTCGGGGTGCTGCTGGCGGCGAACGCTCTGCTCGGGCTTCCCGCACACGCCGACAACGAGCCGGTCGGCGGCACCACGCACTCCGTCGGCAGGGCGCCCGTCGGCGGCGCCGCGCTCGGCACCCGGGGCATCGTCGCCCCCTCCGGAGTGAAGGCGCCGCCGAAGACCGCCGCGAAGTCCTACGTGGTCGCCGACGCGGAGACCGGGGAGGTGCTCGCCGCCAAGGACCCGCACGGACGCTACCTCCCGGCGAGCACGCTCAAGACGCTGACGGCGCTCACCCTGATCCCCAAGCTCGACAAGAACATGAAGGTCAAGCCGAGCAGCCGCGCGGTGAACGAGGAGGGCAGCGCCGTCGGCCTGGTCTCCAAACCCCTGTACACCGTGGACGACCTCTTCAAGGCGTTGCTGCTGGTCTCGGGCAACGACTGCGCGATGGCGCTCGCCGAGACCAACGGCGGCCTCGCCAAGACCCTCAGGGAGATGAACGCCGAGGCCAGGCGCCTGCAGGCCTACGACACCGTGGCCAAGACACCGAGCGGCCTCGACAAACCGGGGCAGAGCAGTTCGGCGTACGACCTGGCGCTGATCGCCCGCGCCGGGCTGGCCAACCGCGACTTCCAGCGCTACACCAGCACGAAGACCGGGAGGTTCCCCGCCCCCAAGGGCTACTACGAGATCGGCAACCACAACAAGCTGCTGTGGCGCTACAAGGGCATGATCGGCGTCAAGAACGGCTGGACGTCCAAGGCCCTGGGCAGCTTCGTCGGCGCGGCCAGGCGTGACGGCCACACGATCATCGTGACGATCATGCGGCACGACGGCTACTTCTGGAACGAGGTGGCCGACCTGCTCGACTGGGGGTTCGCCGCCAGGAGCAGGGTCACGCCGGTCGGCACGCTCGTCGACCCGCTCCCCGAGGCCGCCCCGACGCCGACCGGCCAGGCCGTACCGAGGACGCCCCAGGTGGCGCGCTCGACCGCCCCGAGGGCCGACGCCGCACCGGCCGGGAACGGCGGCCTCTCCCCCGCCGTCTACGGGCTCGGCGCGGGTCTGCTCGGCGGCGGCGTCCTGCTGGTGTACGGCCTGCGCAGACGTTCCCGGAGCAGGTCCTCCTGAGCCTCGCCGGGGTGGAGTTTCCCTCACCTTTTTCCGGGATACCTCGCCCCTGTCACACAAGCACGGCCAGTCCATACCTTTGATGCCATGAACGAGGTGCTCACCCCCTGGGACCGGGTTCGGGCCTGGGCCCGCGCCCACTGGTCGGCACTCACCTGGCTGCGCACCATCCACGTGGTGACGGGACTGCCGATCGCCCTGCTGTCCTCCGGCGTGGTCATCGGCCTGGTCGCGGCCTCGATCGTGCTGGTGTGGACCGTGGTGGTCCCGATCGCGGCGTTGCTGCTGCTCGTCTGGGCCGTACCGCTGCTCACCCACCTGCAACGGGCCCGTTTCCAGGCGTTCCTCGGCGTGGACATCCCCAGGACGCACCGCCGCTTCGGCACCCGCAACCCGTTGAAGCTGCTGGTGCGCGCGGCCAGGGACGGCGGCACGTGGCGGCAGCTCGGCTACCACCTGCTGGCGCCGCTGATCGGCCTGGTCGGCTTCCTCGGGGTCGTCTGCGGCTGGGCCGCCTGCCTGGTCGCGCTCCCCACGACCGTCCAGATCTGGCGGGCGGGCGGTGAGTGGTACATGATGCCGCCCGTCGTGATCGCGCTGGCGCTCTTCGTCACCGTGCCGTGGGTGGCGCGCGGGATCACGGCCCTCGACCTGATCGCCGCCGAGGCGCTGCTCGGCCCGAGCAGGAGCGACCTGCTGGCCCAGCGGGTGGAGAGCCTGCGGGAGAGCCGTGCCGAGGTGGTCGACGCGGCGGACGCCGAACGCCGCCGTCTGGAGAGGGACCTGCACGACGGCGCGCAGCAGCGGCTGGTGTCGCTGGCGATGAACCTGGGCATAGCCCGCACCACCCTCACCGACCTGCCCGCCCCCGCCCACGAGGTGATCGTCCAGGCGCACGAGGAGGCCAAGCAGGCGCTCAAGGAGCTGCGCGACCTGGTGCGCGGCCTGCATCCCGCGGTGCTCAACGACCAGGGGCTCGACGCGGCGCTCTCCGGGGTCGCCGCCCGCGCCCCGGTCCCGGTCAAGCTGCAGGTCGAGGTGGAGGAACGGGTCTCCCCGACCATCGAGGCGGTGGCCTTCTTCGTGGTCTCCGAGGCGCTCACCAACATCGCCAAGCACGCGCGGGCCTCCAGGGCGGAGGTCAGGGTGCTGCGCCGCGACCGGCTGTTGCACGTGAGCGTCCACGACGACGGCCGGGGCGGTGCCCGCCAGGACGGTGGCACCGGTCTGCGCGGCCTGGCCCAGCGGGTCGGCTCCGTGGACGGGAGACTGAGCATCCACAGCCCGGACGGCGGGCCCACGACCATCACGGTGGAGTTGCCATGCGAGTGATCCTGGCCGAGGATTCGGTGCTGCTCAGGGAGGGGCTCGTCCGCCTGCTCGCCGGTGTCGGCATCGAGGTCGTCGCGGCGGTCGCCGACGCCGCCGCGCTGCTGCGCGCGGTGGACGAGCACACCCCCGACCTCGTCGTCACCGACGTGCGCATGCCGCCCTCGCACACCGACGAGGGACTGCGCGCGGCGCTGGTGCTGCGCAGGCAGCATCCCGGGCTGCCGATCCTCGTGCTGTCGCAGTACGTCGAGGAGCGTTACGCCACCCAGTTGCTGTCCACCGCGACCAGCGGCGTCGGTTACCTGCTGAAGGACCGGGTCGCCGACGTCGCCGAGTTCGTGGACGCGCTGCGCCGGGTCGCCGAGGGCGGCACCGCGCTCGACCCCGAGGTGGTGGCCCAGCTCCTGCTGCGCGGGCGCAGCGACCCGCTGGACCGGCTGACCCGCAGGGAGTACGAGGTACTCGCGCTGATCGCCGAGGGGCGTTCGAACGCCGGGATCGCCGAGGCCCTCGTCGTCTCCGAGAGCGCCGTCGGCAAGCACATCAACAACATCTTCACCAAGCTCGACCTCTCCGGTGCGGACAAGGACCACCGACGGGTGCTCGCCGTACTGCGATTTCTGAAGATCTGAGGAAGGACAGGCATGCGAACCGGTGTCAGGGCCGCCTGGATCGTCGTCGGCGGGGCGCTCAGCGTCGCCCTCGTACTCGGGCTCGCCGTCACGACCTGGGGCCAGATCGAGCTGCCCCGCGCCTACGACTTCGTCTACCCCGGATCCTTCGGCTCCTCCCTCATCGAAAGCCGGGGGACCTCGGACGGCGAGAGCACGAAGGTCTACTCGCTGGCCGCCCCCTGGGTCATCGTGGACGCCACCGGCCCGGTCGGCGTCAGCGTCACCCCCGGTACGGCGGGCAGGCTCACGGTGCGGCAGAAGCTCACCTCGACCCAGGTCTCCCGCACGATGCGGGAGGTGTGGGAGAAGGGCAAGACGCTGCGGGTCGACCTCGACTGCCCCGGCTACGGCCCGCCGTGGGCGCCCTCCCCGCCCTGCCGGGCCGACTACACCCTCGCCGTCCCGCCGGGCGTCAAGGTCGTGGTCGTGACCCGTTCGGGGACCATACCGTGTCCGCTCACCTCGGAGCGGACGGTCTGCCGGTCCCCGGACGCGGAGGCGGAGGCGGGCTGAGCCCTCAGGCCGGCTCCCCGCCCAGCGCGCCCGCGTCGGGGATGGGGGTCGGGTCCGGCGGCGGGCCGAGCCTCGCGGTCTCCGTCCAGGCGGCCGCGTAGAGGATCACCCTGGCGGAGAGGTTGATCCAGATCAGCAGGCCGACCATCACCGCGAACACCCCGTAGATGGGGTTGTTGAGGGTCCGCGACAGGATCAGCGCGGCCAGCTGCTTCAGGATGCCGAAGCCGACCGCGCCCAGCAGCGCGCCCCGCACGACCACCCCGAACGGCTGCCGCGACCGGCCCATCCAGCGCAGGACGATCACGAAGAGAACGGTGTCGGCGAGCAGGCCGACCGCCACGCCGAGCAGCCACAGTGACCAGCTCCCCGCGATCGAGGCGGACAGGCCCAGCTTCTCCGCGACGAACCCGCCCGCCTGGGTGGCGACTCCGCCGACCAGCACGGAAGCGATCATCGTGACGCCGACCAGGACGAAGGCGGCCAGGTCCCTGAGCTTGGCCAGGAGGAAGTTGAGCGGGGGTTCGGCGGTCATCGACATCTCGCGGAGCGCGCCGCGCAGCGCGTCGATCGCGCCGAGCCCCGCGTAGAGCAGACCGAACAGGCCGATGACCCCGGCGCTGCCGCGGGAGTCGGCGATCTGCTTGATCGGCAGCTGGTCGGCCAGCCCGGGGAGGTACTGGTCGATGGCCTGCTGCAACGTCGCGATGGCGTCCGGCCGTACGGAGAGGAAGTAGCCGAAGACCGCGAAGGCCAGCGCGATGATCGGGAAGAACGACAGGAAGGCGAAGTAGGTCACCGCTCCGGCCAGCCGGTCACCCGACTGGAGCTGGTAACGCTGCACGGTTCTGATCAGATGGTCGAACCAGGGACGCCTGATCCGCTCCGAGGCGATCGTCGCCCTGCCCCGCTCACGGATCGCGACGATCCGCTCTCGCACGCTTGTCACGCGCGTCACCTACCCAAATACCGCCGGGCCGTACGTATGACTACGTGGAACGTACGGCCCGGGGCGGGAGGCGTCAGACGGTGGGCAGGAACCCCACCCGGTCGCGGACCTTGGCCATGGTCTCCGCGGCGACCGCGCGGGCCCGTGCGGCGCCGACGGCGAGCATCCGGTCGAGCTCGGCCTCGTCGGCGAGCAGCTTCTCGGTGCGCTCCCTGATCGGGGTGAAGGTGTCGACCACGGCCTCGGCGACGTCCTTCTTGAACGTGCCGTAGCCCTGCCCGGCGTAGCGGGCCTCAAGCTCGGGGATCGGCGTGCCGGTCAGGGCCGACTGGATGCGCAGCAGGTTGGTGACGCCGGGCTTGTTCTCGTCGTCGGCCAGGACCTCGGAACCGGTGTCGGTGACGGCGCGCATGACCTTCTTGCGCAGCGGCCCCGGCTGTTCGAGCAGGTCGAGGATGCCGCCGGGCGAGGAGGACGACTTGGACATCTTCGCCGTCGGGTCCTGCAGGTCGGTGATCTTCTCGACGTCCTTGACGATGTGCGGCTTGGGCAGCGTGAAGGTCTCGCCGAAGCGGTGGTTGAAGCGCTGGGCCAGGTCGCGGGTGAGTTCGAGGTGCTGCTTCTGGTCGGCTCCGACCGGGACCTGGTCGGCCTGGTAGAGCAGGATGTCGGCCGCCTGCAGGATGGGGTAGGTGAACAGGCCGACGCTGGCCGAGCCCTCGCCGTAGCGGGCGGACTTGTCCTTGAACTGGGTCATCCTGGCCGCCTCGCCCATGCCGGTGAGGCAGATCAGCACCCAGGCCAGCTCGGTGTGCTCACGGACGTGGCTCTGCACGAAGACCGTCGAGCGCTCGGGGTCGAGACCCGCGGCGAACAGCTGGGCGGCGGCGATCCTGCTGCGCCTGCGCAGGTCCTCGGGCTGGTAGTCCACCGTGATCGCGTGCAGGTCGACGACGCAGTAGAAGGCGTCGAACCCCTCCTGCATGGCGACGTACTGACGCACCGCGCCGAGGTAGTTGCCCAGGTGGAAGGAGTCTGCGGTGGGCTGGATTCCGGAGAGGACACGGGGACTGGCCATAGCTGGTAATTGTGTCAGCTGTCGGGAGTGTTCGGTGCGCCGGACGCGGGCGCTCGACGCTTTATCCGGATTCTTGACGCTCTGCGGCCGTCCATTCCGGTGACCGACAGCTCGAACCCGGGGATCTCGACTCGCTCTCCCGTCGAGGGCAGGTGTCCCAGGGCGGCCATGACGAACCCGGCGAGTGTCTCGTACGGCCCGTCGGGGAGCCTGATTCCGGTCTCCGCCTCGACCATGTCGAGGTTGGCCAGGCCGTCCAGCTCGACCTCCCCCGCGGGCAGCGCCACCCGCTTGTGCTGGACGTCGTGCTCGTCACGGATGTCGCCGACCAGTTCCTCGACCAGGTCCTCAAGCGTGACGATGCCCGCCGTCCCGCCGTACTCGTCGATCACGATCGCCAGGTGGTGCCCCTCCCCGCGCATCTCCGACAGCGTGGTCAGGACACGTTTGCTGGTGGGGACGAGCTTGACCGGGCGGATCGGCACCAGTTCGCTGATCGGCTCGATGGACCCGGTCAGCACCGGGTCGAGCAGGTCCCTGATGTGCACGAACCCCACGACGTCGTCGTAGGAGTCGCGGTAGACGGGGAAGCGGGAGTGCGGCATCGCCGCGGCCAGCACCGCGGCCTCGGCCAGCGGGGTGTCGACCGCCATGAACTCGACCTCGGTGCGCGGCAGCATCACCTCGCGGAGCTGGCGCTTGGCCGCGGCGAAGACCTCCGCGATCAGGTCGCGCTCGTCCTGGGTCAGCTCGTGGTGGCCGACGACCATGTCGCGCAGTTCCTCGGTCGTGATCTCCTCGCGGTCGGCCTCCGGGTCGCCGCCCAGCGTCCTGACCACGACGTCGGTCGAGGTGGACAGCGCCCAGATGACCGGGCGCGACAGCGCGGCGACCCGGTCGAGGAAGGGCGCGACCAGCAGCGAGATGCCCTCGGCCCGCTGTCTGGCGATCCGCTTGGGCACCAGTTCGCCGAGCACCAGCGAGAAGTAGGAGATCGCCAGCGTCACCAGCACCAGGGCCAGCGGGGCCGCGACCGCCGTGGGCACCCCCCAGCCGGCCACGACCGGCTGGAACTCCCTGGCGAGGGTGTCGGCGCCGAAGGCCGCCGAGAGCATGGTCGCCACGGTCACGCCGATCTGGACCGCGGACAGGAAGCGGTTCGGGTCGTGGGCGAGTCTGGCGGCCCTGGCGCCCCTGCGCCCCCGGGTCTCCAGCCTGCGCACCTGGCTCTCCCTGAGGGAGACCATCGCCATCTCCGCCGCCGCGAAGAAACCCCCGACCAGGATGAAGACCAGGACCAGGGCCGCGTTCGCCAGGACGTTGTTCACGAGATTGTCTCCGTCATGGCCGCCGCCCGTTCCGACTGTGGCCGATATTTGAGGTGCAAGCATATGCTGGCACCGTCCTCACAAAAATAAACACATACCCACATCATCAAACAGGAGGTCTTGTGAAGCTGCTGGTCACCGGTGGTGCCGGATATATCGGGAGCGTCGTGGCGGCGCAGCTCGTCGAGGCGGGCCACGAGGTCGTCGTGCTCGACGACCTCTCCACCGGTCACGCCGACGCGGTCCCCTCCGGCGCGCGGTTCGTCCAGGGGTCGATCACCGACGCCTCCGGCGTGCTGACCGGCGTGGACGGTGTCCTGCACTTCGCGGCCAGGTCCCTGGTCGGCGAGTCCGTCGACAAGCCCGGCCTGTACTGGGGGCACAACCTCGGCGGCACCCTCGCCCTGCTCGACGCCATGCGGGCCGCCGGAGTCGGCCGGATCGTCTTCTCCTCCACCGCCGCGACGTACGGCGAGCCGGAGCGCTCCCCCATCCTGGAGACCGACCCGACCCGGCCGACCAACCCCTACGGCGCCTCCAAGCTCGCGGTCGACACGGCCCTGACCGCCTTCGCCGGCCTGTACGGCCTGGCCGCGGTGAGCCTGCGCTACTTCAACGTGGGCGGCGCCTACACCGCGCCGGACGGGCGAACCTACCGCGAACGGCACACCGTGGAGACCCACCTGATCCCTAACGTCCTCGCCGTCGCGCTCGGCGGGCGCGAGACGGTCAGCCTGTTCGGCACGGACTACCCCACGCCCGACGGGACATGCGTGCGCGACTACGTCCACGTCGCCGACCTGGCCAGGGCGCACCTGCTGGCGCTGAACGCCTGCTCCCCCGGCGAGCACAGGATCTACAACCTGGGCAGCGGCACCGGCTTCTCCGTCCGCGAGGTGCTGTCGGTCTGCCGCGAGGTCACCGGCCACCCGATCCCCGCCGTCGAACTCGACCGCAGGCCAGGCGACCCGGCCGTACTCGTCGCCTCCTCCGAGAAGATCCAACGCGACCTCGGCTGGAAGCCCGAGCACCCGACCCTCAAGGAAATAGTCACCGACGCCTGGACCGCCCTACAGACCCCCTGACCACAACTCCTCCCCCGCACCGGGTGCGAGGGGTTTGATCTTGGCCCTACCGGTGCCGTGTGTGAGGGGTGTCGGCTTGGGCGCGTCGGTGCTTGGACTGAGGAGTGAGGGAGCGAAGCGGACGAACGACGAGGGAAAGCACCGACTCAGGGCGCCCAAGCCCGCGACGCCGCCAGGCGTCGCAAAGAGGCCCGGCTTGGGCGCGTCGGTGTCTGGACTGAGGAACGCAGGAGCGCAGCGACGGAGTGACGAGGGAAGACACCGACCCGAAGCGCCCAAGCCCGCGACGCCGAAGGCGGAGCAAAGAGACACGGCTTGGGCGCGTCGGTGCTTGGACTGAGGAGTGAGGGAGCGAAGCGGACGAACGACGAGGGAAAGCACCGACCCGAAGCGCCCAAGCCCGCGACGCCGCCAGGCGGAGCAAAGAGACACAGCCCGCGACGCCGCCAGGCGGAGCAAAGAGTCACAACCTGATGCGCGCCATGTTGTTCGCCGGGCGGCGGTCTCCCACGTGGGAGGAGTAGACCGTCGCCTTGGCCTTGGGGGCCGTTCTTCTGGCGCGGAAGGCGAGTCTGAGGTTGATCCGGCTGCCCGAGCCGACCGCGCCCAGCGCGCAGCCGACGTAGCCCGCGTACGCGTGGCAGCGCGCCCCCTCGGCCGACAGGAAGCGCGCCTTGACGGTGCGCAGGAAGACGGAGGCGTCCCTGACGGTTCTGGGACCCCGGTTGTGGACCACGGCGTCCATCGTCACCAGGCGGCCCTGCCGGGTCTTGCGCGCCAGCCGTACGGCCAGGTCGGCGCCCTCGTCGACCTGGGTGGTGAGCCGGGCCGAGTTGTTCGTCTCGTCGGCGTCGATCACCTCGGAGGTGAGGGCGGCGGTGGCGGTCAGCGGGCCGTGCGCGCCGGTCCTGACGATGCCGCTGATGGTCACCCCGCCGTCGGTCCCGGCCAGGACGTCCTGCTGGGAGGGGCAGATCACCTCGTTGGTCGTCCTGCCCGGCACGCATTCGGCGACGTTGACGCTGAGGACGTCCACGCCGTGCGGTAGCCGTACGACGAGGAGGGGAAGCACCGCGTCCTCCGGGCCCGCGTTGTGCACCTCCACCCGGTAGGACAGTGGTTGCCCTGGTTGCGCCACTCCCGGTAGGGCGTGGATCCGTACCGAAAGGTCCGCTCCACCGGGTCTTTCTCCCCTGTTCTCCGCCTGAGCCGCCCCCGGCATTACGAAAGCCGCGAAAAGGGCAAAACCTACAACTGCGGCGACAAAACGCCCCGCACCATACGCTGTGAACACCGATCCCCCGAACGTCAGTGGTCATTCAACGCGAGACACCCTCCCGGGGCATGCTGACACGCCGCCCGCCGACGCTCTGGAGACCTGAACCGGTTCACCCGGGGAGACGCGAGAGGGGGCCCCGGCGGACCGGGACCCCCTCTCGCGTGCGGAACGCGACCGCTCGGATCAGATGAGACCGAGCTCGCGTACGGCGGCGCGCTCCTCCTCAAGCTCGCGCACCGAGGCGTCGATGCGCTCGCGGGAGAAGGCGTCGATCTCCAGACCCTGGACGATCTCCCACCTGCCGTCACGGGAGATGACGGGGAAGGAGGAGATGAGGCCCTCGGGCACGCCGTAGGAGCCGTCGGAGGGGATGGCGGCGGAGGTCCACTCGGAGCCGTTGACCCAGTCGTAGACGTGGTCGATCGCGGCGTTGGCGGCGGAGGCCGCCGAGGAGGCGCCCCGGGCCTCGATGATCGCGGCGCCGCGCTTGGCGACGGTCGGGATGAAGGTGTCGCGCAGCCAGGCCTCGTCCACCTGCTCGGCGGCGATCTTGCCACCGACCTCGGCGTGGTAGAGGTCGGGGTACTGCGTGGCGGAGTGGTTGCCCCAGATGGTCATCTTCTTGATCTCGGTGACCGGGACCTGGAGCTTGGCGGCGAGCTGGGACAGCGCGCGGTTGTGGTCGAGGCGGGTCATCGCGGTGAAGCGCTCGGCCGGGACGTCGGGGGCGTGCTGCTGGGCGATGAGGGCGTTGGTGTTGGCCGGGTTGCCCACGACCAGGACACGGATGTCGTCGGCCGCGTTGTCGTTGATGGCCTTGCCCTGCGGGCCGAAGATGCCGCCGTTGGCCTGCAGCAGGTCGCCGCGCTCCATGCCCGCCGTACGGGGGCGGGCGCCGACCAGCAGGGCGACGCTGGCGCCGTCGAAGGCCTTGTTGGCGTCGTCGGTGACCTCGATGCCGCTCAGCAGCGGGAAGGCGCAGTCGTCGAGCTCCATCGCGGTGCCCTCGGCGGCCTTGACCGCCTGCGGGATCTCCAGCAGGCTCAGCTTGACCGGGACGTCGGCGCCCAGCAACTGGCCCGACGCGATGCGGAACAGCAGCGCGTAGCCGATCTGACCGGCGGCGCCGGTGACGGTGACCTTTACGGGAGTCTGGGCCATGACCTTCCCCCACTCGTAGGATGAATTGCGACGTTCGGATGTTACCCGTCGACGGTCGCCGACCTCGCGGCGAGTACCTTGATCCGGCCGGAGGGCAGCGCGATCAGGGCGATCAGCGCCACGACGGCCCCGCTGACGGCGAGCCAGGGGACGACGTTCGCGGTCGCCGCCGCGTGCGCCGCGCTCAGTCCGCGCAGGGGCGCCTCCTGCCTGACGACGGAGGCGTAGAGCGTTCCGGCCAGGGCCAGGGCGACCGAGCCGCCGATCTGCCGGAAGAAGGTCAGGTTGGCGCTCGCGGTGCCGATGAACCTGGGCGGAACCGCGAACTGCACCGCGACGGTCAGGCCGGACAACATCGGCCCCATGCCGAGGCCGAGCAGCGCCATCCATCCGGCGAGCAGGACACCCGAGGTCCCGGCGGTGATCCCGGAGCACAGCAGGGCCCCGGCCGCGATGAGGAACGCCCCGCAGATCAGCCACGGCCGGTAACGCATGCTCCTGGTGATGAGCAGGCCGGTGCCCGCGCTGCCCACGACCATCCCGAGCATGAGCGGGTAGATGCGCAGGCCTGACTCGGTCGCGCTCAGGCCGACGGACTCCTGGAAGTAGCGCGGCAGGAAGACCACCCCGGCGTACAGGCAGAACGCGGTGAAGAAGGAGGCGACGTTGGCCAGGGCGTAGGTGCGGACGCGGAACAGTTCGAGCGGGATGATCGGCGCCTGGGCCCGGCTCTCGACGAGGACGAACAGCGCCAGCAGCGCGACGGAGCCCAGGACGGGCCACAGCACGGGAGCGCTGGTCCAGGTGTGCCCGTCGATCCCCTTCTCGGTCAGGCCGATGAGCAGCACGCTGATCGCCACGCTGAAGACGGCGATGCCGAGGTAGTCGGGACGGGTGCCCCGTCCCTGCCCGGCGGTGTGCGGCAGCCTGGCGACGATGATCGCGATGAGGGCGACGCCGATGGGCAGGTTGACCAGGAAGGCCCAGCGCCAGCTCGCCTGGTCGGTGAACAGTCCGCCGAGGAAGGGCCCGGCGATGTAGCTCAACGCCATCACCCCGCCCAGGGCGCCCTGCACCCGGCCGCTCCTGCCGGGCGGGAACAGGTCGGCGACCAGCGCGAGGGACAGCGGCAGCAGCGCCCCGGCCCCCAGTCCCTGCAGGGCGCGGAAGGCGATGAGCTGACCCATGTCCTGCGCCGCGCCGCACAGCGCGGAACCGACCAGGAAGAGCGTGACCCCGGTCAGCAGCAGGGGCTTGCGGCCGTAGGTGTCCGACAGCCTGCCGTACAGGGGGACGGTGATCGTCGAGGTCAGCAGGTAGGCGGTCACGACCCAGGTGTACAGGCCTGCGCCGCCGAGTTCCTGGACGATCCGGGGTAGCGCCGTTCCCACGATCGTCTGGTCGAGCATGGCCAGGAACATGCCGCCGAGTACGGCGAGCAGCAACAGCCCGTTCTTCGCGGGCCGGGTCTCCACGGGAGGATTCAATACGTCGGTAGACACATGTTGATAGTGACGTGTCAGTCCTGACATGTCAATGCGTAGCTATGATGAGGGCATGTCTCTCCGGATCGCGCTCCTGGGCCTGTTGACCGCCGCGGGACCCTCAAGCGGCTACGACCTGACCAAGCTCTTCGAGAGTTCGATCAGCAACGCCTGGCAGGCCCGGCACAGCCAGATCTATCCCGAGCTGAACAAGATGGCCGCCGAGGGACTGGTCACGGTCGAGGAGGCCGGACCGCGCGGCAGGAAGAGCTACGCGATCACCAAGGAGGGCTCGGCGGAGCTGCGCGCGTGGATGCTGGACGAACAGCCCTCACGCATGCACCGCAGTGAGACGGCGCTGCGCGCCTTCCTGCTGCCCACGATCGAACCGCACGAGGCCGTCGCGCTGCTGCGCGGGCAGGCCGAGGTGCTCGCCGCCAAAATGGCCGAGCTTGAGGCCATCCGCGCCAAGGCCTCCGTCTGGCGCAAGCCCGGTTTCGGACGGTACGCCCTTGATCTGGGCATCCGGCAGACCCGTCTGCTGCACGACTGGGCCGAGGAGACCGCGGCCGAGATCGAGAAGTCGGCCGGACAGGGCTGACCTCAGCCGCACCCGGCCATCGCGGGAAGGGTGTCCTCCCTGGTGGAGAAGTCCACCTTGGAGAAGTGACGGTCGAGCAGCCTGCTGATGGTGCCGTCGCGGTAGAGGCTCACGATCGCGCCCTGGACCGCCTTGCAGGTGCGCTGGTCGCCCTTGCGCAGGGCCACCGCGTAGCGCTCGTCGGTGAGTTTGAGCCCGACCACCTTGTAGCGGATGCTCTCGCGGTCGGCGAAGCCCGCCAGCACCAGGTCGTCGCCGGGGATCGCGTCCACGTCCCCGGCCAGCAGCATGTTCATGCACTCGGTGTAGGTGCTCGCGGCGACCAGGTCCAGGCGCTTGACCACGTCCTGCAGGGCACCGACCGAGGCGCTCGCCCCCGGCTGGCAGAGCTTGCGGCCTTCGAGGTCCGCCACGGAGGAGATCGCCGAACCTCCCTTGACGAGCACGTCCACGTGCGCCACGTAGTACGGCCCGGCGAAGGTGACGGCGTCCGTCTTGTTGATCGAGTAGGTCGAGATGACCAGGTCGAGGTCCCCTGAGGCCAGCAGCTTCGGCCGTTCCTCGCGGGAGGTGCCCCTGAAGGTGATCCCGCTCGCCGGCACGTCGAGCTTCTTGGCGATCGCGGTCGCCAGATCAACCTCGAACCCCTGCCAGGTGCCTTCGTTGTTCAGCGCGACGCCGGGCAGGAAGTCACGCATGCCGATGGTCAGCCGGTGGGTGCTCGCCGCCTTGTCCACGACCGAGGAGAAGGTCTTCGGGCTCGGCGTGACCGGGGTCAGGGTCGACTGCTGGACGCGTCCGGCCAGCCCCGGCAGCCAGCCCGAGAAGTAGGCGACCGCGCCCGCTCCCGCGACCAGCAGGACGGCCACCGCCGCCGCGATCCAGCGTCCCCGCGAACGCCGCCGGGGCTCCGGGGAGGAGGCCTGGTTCGCGACCGTCGCCTGCCAGTTCGGCGGCTGCTCGGCGTACCCCCCGGACGAGCCGTAGGCGGGCTGCGCCGGCCCTGTCTGATGCTGGGCCGGCCGCTCGCCGTACACCGGGAACCGCTCGGCCTGGGACCACTCAGGCTGGGACCGCTCGGCCTGGGGACGTTCGGGCTGGGACCACTCAGGCTGGGACCGCTCGGCCTGGGGGCGCTCGACCTGGGACCACTCGGTCTGGGGGCGCTCAGTCTGGGGGCGCTCAGTCTGGGACCACTCGGCCTGAGGACGTTCGGGCTGGGAGCGCTCAGCCTGGGGGTGCTCGGCCGACGGGATCCGCGGGCGGGAGATCTGGGAGAGCGAGGACTGCGGGGGGCGCGGGATCTGCACGGTCGGCGGCGACTCGGAGACGGGCATCCTGATGGGGTTGGTGGCGTCCTCGGGGCCCGCGACCTGCGCCCCCTCGTTGAGCACCGCGGGCGAGGCGTTGACGGTCTCCGGGTGGCCGAGCAGGCGCAGCAGGATCTGGTCGGCGGAGGGGCGCTCGCCGGGCGCCTTGGACAGCGCCGCCGCGGCCACGCCGCGCAGCGGCTCGGGCAGGTCGCCGAGGTCGACCTCGTGGTTGAGGATGCGGTTGAGCACCACCGCGATCGAACCGCCCGCGAACGCCGTCTCGCCCGTCGCGGCGAAGGCGATGGTCGCCCCCCACGCGAAGACGTCCGTGTGCGGCCCGACGTCGCCCCCGGAGACCTGCTCCGGGGCCATGTAGGCGGGGGTGCCGATGGCCCTGCTGGTGATCGTGCCGGTCGAGTCGATGACGCGGGCGATGCCGAAGTCGACGACCCTGGGCCCGTCGGCGGCGATGAGCACGTTGTCCGGCTTGAAGTCGCGGTGCACGATCGCGGCCTGGTGGATGGCGGTCAGGGCGGTCGCGGTGCCGACGGCCAGGCGCTGCAGCGCGGTGCCGCGCAGCGGCCCCTCGGCCTCGACGACCTCCCGCAGCGACCTGCCCTCGATGTACTCGCTGGCGATGTAGGGGGTGTCGCCGTCCAGGTCGACGTCGATCACGCCCGCCGTGCAGAAGGAGGCGACCCGGCGGGCGGCTCGCGCCTCCCTGGCGAAGCGGGACCTGGCGATCGTGTCGCCGGAGAACTTCACGTGCAGCAGCTTGATCGCCGCCCGTTCCCCCTCGGGGGTCTCGCCCAGGTAGACGATCCCCTGGCCGCCCTCCCCGATCCGGCCGACAATGCGGAACTGCCCGAGCTGGTGCGGTTCCCCCGCCCCCAGCGGCGCGATCTGCGGCATCATCGTCCTCACGATCCGGTGACTCCCCGACCAGCCAAACTTTACGACCCCGCGCCCCCATCTCCGTCTTGTACGGTCTGTGGCGGGTCATCTGGACACGCCGACCTGCCCGATTACCGACAAACCACCCCAAGATGGCGCGGCACGCGCTTAGATCGCTACCGTTGACCGTTCCTTCAGTCAAAGCGGAGCCAATCCTTGATGCGCCGATACACGGGTTATCGCGACTTCATCCAGCGCGATCAGCGTCTCCTGGTCGGTACGGCCCTGCTCCTGACCGGTAGCCACGACCAGGCCTTGCGGCTCGTCCTGTGGTCCCTGCGCTCCGTCGGGCTGAGCTGGCCCCCGACCCTCTGGGAGAACCCCACCGTTCACGCCCAGATCACGATGTACCGCCGCTATCTGCGGCGGCCCGTCACGACGAGGGCCACGGCCCTGCTGCGGCTCCCGCCGGTCCGGCGGGTGATCGCCGTGGCGTGCCTGCACGACGGCAGGACCCCCGAGGAGGTGGCCACCGCCCTGGGCCTGTCCCGGGAGGCCGTGGAGACGGAGGTCTCCGAGGCGGTGACCACCCTGGCCAAGGGCGACGCCAAGCGGCTGACCACCAGGCTGGCCGCCACGGCGGCCGAGGCGTCGGTCCCCGACCTCGCCGTCAGGTCCGTGCGGGCGCTGCGCCGCCGCCGCGTCCGGGGGGTGCTCCTGACCACGGTCGCGGGCCTGATCCCGGTGGGTCTCATCGCCTTCACCCTGCAGCAGGGGCAGGTGTGGAACTCCGCGCTCGGTGAGAGCAACCAGATCGCCTCGGCCGGGGTGGGGTCGGCCGTGGGTCCCGGCCCGCAGGCCTGGCAGACCCCCCGTACGTCGTTCACGATCCGCTACGCCGTACCGGACAAGTGTCCCGACGACGGCGCCTCGACCGACGGCAGGCCCGCACCCTCCCGGGCGGGGAAGGTCACCTGTGCGGGCTGGACGCTGAAGCTGGCCGGGGGCGACGAGGGCCGTCCCGCGCTTGAGTCGGTCGAGTGCGAGCGTCCCGGCCACTGCGAGTCCACCGTGAAGGTGCCCGACGCGGCCCAGCATCTGGCGCACGGCGACGACTGGAGCTACTGGAGCCTGTCACCCGCGGTCAGCGGGGACGGGCGGCGTATCGCCTATCTCAGCGCCGCGGAGGGCCGTTACGTCGCCCACGACCTGAGCAGCGGCGAGAAGAAGTACCTGTCGCCGGTCCTGGCCCCCTCCGACACCGAGACGGGGACCGGGGTGAGCGTCTCGCGCGACGGCGGCTTCTTCGTCGTCGAACTGAACGGACGGCGGCTGCGGACCGACTTCGCCACCGGCGCCACGACGTCGCTGCCCGCGGGCCAGGCGACGGCCGCGGAGAAGGCGGCCGACTGGATGCGGCAGACCTACCGGGTCTGGCGTGACTCGCCGAGCGGGAGGTTCACCGCCGCCGTCAAACCGGGCGGGGACGACAGCGACCGCCTGCACGTCATCGATGCCAGGACCAGGAAGGTCTTCAAGGACCTGCCGATGCCCTCGCTGGGCGACCCCACCTCCGCCGAGGTCGTCGGCTGGGCGAACGTCCGCGAGGTCGTCGTCAAGCTGACCGACAGGCGGACCGGGGACCTGCTCGGCTTCTTCAGGGTCGACGCGATCACCGGACGGCTGCACCGGATCGCCGGGCTGCCGGACGGGGACTCGATCGTGCTCGGCGACCTGACCGAGCCGTGAGCGCGGCCTCGGGTTTCCCGGCACGGGGACCGCTTCCTGCGCGTTCGTGGCACGGAAGAAGGAGAGGGGCCGCCGTGACGGCGACCCCTCCGCGTGAGGAACGACCTCTCAGGCCATCTTCCTCTTGAGGTTCTCGTCCAGGGCCCCCAGGAAGTCCTGGGTGGTCAGCCACTTGGCGTCGCCGCCGACCAGGAGGGCGAGGTCCTTGGTCATCTGACCGCCCTCGACGGTCTCGACGCAGACCTGCTCCAGCTTCTCGGCGAAGTCGATCACCGCGGGGGTGTTGTCGAGCTTGCCGCGGTGGGCCAGGCCCCGGGTCCACGCGAAGATCGAGGCGATCGGGTTGGTGGAGGTGGGGTTGCCCTTCTGGTGCTGACGGTAGTGACGGGTCACGGTGCCGTGAGCCGCCTCGGCCTCGACGGTGCGGCCGTCGGGGGTCAGCAGGACGGAGGTCATCAGGCCCAGCGAGCCGAAGCCCTGGGCGACGGTGTCGGACTGGACGTCACCGTCGTAGTTCTTGCAGGCCCAGACGTAGCCGCCCTCCCACTTGAGCGCCGCGGCGACCATGTCGTCGATCAGACGGTGCTCGTAGGTGATGCCCGCGGCCTCGAACTCGGCCTTGAACTCGGTCTCGTAGACCTCGGCGAAGATGTCCTTGAAGCGGCCGTCGTAGGCCTTGAGGATCGTGTTCTTCGTGGAGAGGTAGACCGGGTAGTTGCGGGCCAGGCCGTACCGCATGGACGCCCGCGCGAAGTCGCGGATCGACTCGTCCAGGTTGTACATGGCCAGCGCGACACCGCCGCCGGGGAAGTCGTAGACGTCGAGCTCGATCGGCTCGGAGCCGTCCTTCGGGGTGAAGGTGAGGGTCAGCGTGCCCTCGCCGGGGACCTTCAGGTCGGTGGCGCGGTACTGGTCACCGAAGGCGTGACGGCCGACGACGATCGGCTTGGTCCAGCCGGGCACGAGCCTCGGCACGTTGGACATGATGATCGGCTCGCGGAAGATGACACCGCCGAGGATGTTACGGATCGTCCCGTTCGGGGACTTCCACATCTTCTTGAGGCCGAACTCCTCGACCCGGGCCTCGTCCGGAGTGATCGTGGCGCACTTGACGCCGACGCCGTACTGCTTGATCGCGTTGGCGGCGTCGATCGTCACCTGGTCGTCGGTCGCGTCACGGTGCTCGATCCCGAGGTCGTAGTACTTCAGGTCGACGTCCAGGTAGGGAAGGATCAGCTGGTCCTTGATGAACTGCCAGATGATCCGGGTCATCTCGTCGCCGTCAAGCTCGACGACGGGACCCTCTACCTTGATCTTGGGCATGCGTGTGGTTCCCCTTCTGAACTAACACTGGCCAGACAGTCCTTGAGGCTCACTGGCCGTTGAGGCTATCGGACGGGTTTGACCGCCCTGCGACGCCCCCTGTCATCTGCCATATCGCGGCATGAGCCACGGATACTGCAACAACAGCGATCCCACCATCAGCGCGATGCCGAAGATCGCCAAGGTGACGGCGTCGGTCGCCTTGCGGCGTACGGCGAGCCGCCCTCCCCCGCCCAGGCGCAGCAGCGCGCCCAGCGCCATGACGGCGCCGAGGGCGAAACCTCCCCACTCGGGGTCGGCCAGCACGGCGAAGACCACCGCGAGAACCGCGCCGGCCAGGACCACGGGGTACGGTCCCCACCGTTCCCTGGGGACACCGCCCGCGTTCACCGTTCGCCTCCGCGCCCGTTCTCCTGCGTTTCCCGTGTCCGGCTCATCGCTCGTCGATCGGCTTCCACTTCTGGTCACGCTCGCCGACGTACTCACTGTCCGGGCGAATCAGACGGTTGTCCGCGTGTTGTTCGATGACATGTGCGGTCCATCCTGACATGCGACTGACCGAGAAGACGGGAGTGAACAGGTCGGTCGGGATACCGAGATAGTGGTAAACGGTCGCCGCGTAGAAGTCCACGTTCGGGTAGAGGCCCTTCGTCTCGAAGACGACCTCCTCCATCTCCTTGGACATCCGGTAGTAGGTGTCGTCGCCGGAGGCCTCGGCGAGCTCCCGCGACATCCTGCGCAGGTGCGTCGCGCGCGGGTCCTCCGTCTTGTAGACCCGGTGCCCGAAGCCCATGATCTTCTCGTGGGCGGCGAGCCTGTCACGCACGGACTGGGCGACCGAGGCCGGGTCCAGCGCCTCAAGGGTGCGCATGACCTGCTCGTTCGCGCCTCCGTGCAGGGGGCCCTTCAGGGTGCCGATGGCCGCCACGATGGCCGAGTGCATGTCCGAGAGCGTCGCGGCGCAGACGCGGGCGGCGAAGGTCGAGGCGTTCATGGTGTGGTCGGCGTGCAGGACCAGGCAGGTGTCGAAGATCTCGACGGCGTGCGGGTCGGGGACCCGGCCGGTGATCTGGAGCAGGAAGTTGGCGGCGACGCTCAACTCGGGGTCGGGCTCGGGGATCTCGGCGCCGGTCCTGGCCGCGTGGTAGCGGGCCACCAGGATCGGCTGCTGGGCGGTGAGCCTGGCCGCCTTGCGAAGGTTGGCCTCCGGGCTGTTGGAATCCTTGTCCGGATCGTCGCCCGAGGCCAGCGAGACCAGCGTGCGCAGCGCCTCCATGGGAGCCTGCTTGTCCGCGATCTCCGGGATGTTCGCCTCGGCGAGCGCGCCGAGCGTGCGCCCCCTGACGAGTTCGGCGCCGTAGTCGGCGAGTTGCTCCCTGGTCGGGAGGCTGCCGTGCTGGAGCAGGTGCGCGGTCTCCTCGAAGGTCGTACGGCCCGCGAGATCGTGGATGTCGTAACCGCGGTAGAAGAGACGACCGGCCTGTCCGTCGATGTCGCTGAGCGCCGTGGACGCGGCTACGACATCTGCGAGACCTTTTGTGGGCTTGTCCGCCATGACTGTTTCCTCCGCTTTTCTTCCAGCGAAGTCTACCTGTGAGCAGGACAAACCTTCCCAAGAGGTCAAGGCCAATTTCACGTGGGATTCTCCTCACGGCAAAGGCGATTCCCCTTCCCCTCGTTTGGGTAAGCCGCAGCTGTAGGAATAGTTACGGCGGGCTACCTGGGGAGGAACTGCCGTGGAGGGGCCGTTCATACGCATCGAGGACACAGGCGAGGTTGTCCCGTTGCGCCCCGAGATCACGACGATCGGGCGTGGCCGGGGAGTAGACATCCGGCTCAACGATCCAAGTGTTTCCCGGCTGCACGCGGAATTCGTCCGGCGCGGCCCCTACCTGTATGTCGTTGATCTGGGCCTGTCCCGCAACGGCACACGGGTTAACGGCAGGCCGATCGCGAGAAGGGTGCTCGACGACGGCGACGTCGTCTCCTTCGGCGCCGCGAGGGGCAGGATAGGCGGGGTCCCGCGCGAGGACTTCGCCCCAGAGGTCGAACTGCGCCGCGCAGCGGCGCCCGAGCTGACTCGCCGGGAGGTGGACGTGCTGACATCACTGTGCCGTCCAGCCCTCTCCGACGAGGCGTTCGTCGCTCCCGCGACCGCGCGGGAGATCGCCGACGACCTGGTGGTGACCGAGGCCGCGGTCAAACAGCATCTGCTGCGGCTGTACCAGAAGTTCCGGATACCCGAGGGCACCAACCGCCGAACGCGGCTGGCCAACGAAGTGGTCGCCCTCGGTCTGGTCAGGCCGACTCCGGTGGTGCCGCCGCAACGCGCGGCGGGTCCTCCGGAGCCGCAACCCGCGACCACGACGGCCAACCGCCGGGCCTCCTAGCCCGCGACCGGTGTCCCGCCCCCGGGTCTGGGGCAGGGTGTTCCGTCGGCACGAGCGTACGGTGTGCCTCCCTCCGGCACACCGTGCTCCGTCATGTCCGCAGCCTTCTTCGGGGCGGCGTGACCGCGTCCCGCGTGACCTTCGGACCGGGCCCGCGCGGCCCTTCACGGCCGGGACGGCACGGCCCGCCAGAAACCGGCAAAAAGTGACAGACCACGGCGAGTGTCGGCCGCTCAGTGACGATCTCCTGACCGGCCCCCGCGTTCGCCCGCGAACCGGCCCAACGCGCTGACCAGCGGATTCGCGCTCATCTCATGGCCCTTTCCGGCCGCGGAGCCCGGTACTGACGACCGGATCGTTCCCTTGATGACAGGTTCAGTGACATGAGCGCTGTCATAAGTGTCTTTTTCCGCCTATGCCCCAAGAAGCACCATTCAAGTGCGGAAACGACCGCTTGACGTGAAGGAGCGAGGAGAGGCATGGGCAAGTACGATCACCTGTTCGTCCATCACATGCGGGACTGCGCCGACGACCTGGTGAACGAGGGCGCCGCCGCGGGCGGCGAGCGTCCGGCCAACATCGGCGACCCCTTCGGACTGATGCGCTCCATCGATGTGGACCTCAGCACGGTCCACATGGCCTACAGCTGGATCAACCCGACGACGGAGCAGGTGCACTGGGTCAACGACCACGAGCACACCTACGACGAGGTCCTCATCTGGATGGGCAACGACCCCGACAACATCCACGACCTCGGCGCGGAGCTGTACCTCGACATCGAGGGCGAGCGGCACACGGTCAACACGACCGGCTCGGTGTTCATCCCCGCGGGCACCCGGCACTGCCCGCTCGGGTTCAACTACGTGAACCGCCCGTTCACGTTCATCGCGCTGTCGCTGAACCCGTCCTACGCCTCGGACGAGAACGTGCCGCGCCACACCTGATCGGTTGGGGGGCGGCGTGGGCCGGGTGGAGAGTCTCCACCCGGCCCACGCCCGTTCGTGGGACGTCACCCGGAGCGGGCCGGGGACGAGAACGGGCCGGGCGGAGAGACTCCGCCCGGCCCGCTTCCGTTCACATCTAGGCCTCCGGGACGGGACCCCTCCCCGCACCGGTCTCCCGCAGCGCCGCCACCAGCTCGGCCAGGTCCTCCCGGGTGAGGCTGAGCGATCCGGCGGGCAGCCAGCCGTCCACCTGTCCCGGGTTACGGGCGCCGACGATCGCCGCCGTCACCCCCGGCACCGTCGTCGTCCAGGCCGCCGCCACCGCGCCGACCGGCACCCCGTGGCGCTCCGCGATCGGCCGCAGAGCCTCCTGGAGCGCCAGGTTGCGCGACAGGGCCGGCTCCCTGTACTCGTCGTTGCGCGAGCGCCAGTCGTCGGACGGCAGCGCGGCGGCCCGCTCGGCGGTGAACGTGCCGGTCAGCAGACCGGCCGCCATCGGGCTGTAGACGATCACTCCGGTGTCGTGCTCGGCGCACCACGGGATCACGTCGGCCGCCGAGTCACGGTGGATCAGCGAGAGCGGCGGCTGGAGGGTCTCGACGGGACCGACCGCCTCGCACCGTTCCAGCAGCTCGACGTCGAAGTTGGACACCCCGGCGTGCCGGACCTTGCCCTCCTTCACCAGTTCGAGCACGGTGCCCCAGGACTCCTCGATGGGCGGGCCCTGCGGGTCGGGGGCGTGGATCTGGTACAGGTCGACGTGGTCGACGCCCAGGCGGCGCAGCGAGTCCTCGCACTCACGCCGGATCGACTCCGGGGTGAGGTTCTGGCTCTCCACGCCGTTCTCGTCCCAGACCAGGCCGCACTTGGTGAACAGCAGCGGCCGGTCGGCGGCGGGCAGCGCGGCCACGGCGCGGCCGACGACCGTCTCCGAGTGGCCGAAGCCGTACACCGCCGCCGTGTCCACCCAGTTCACCCCGCCCGCCACGGCGCGGTGGATGGCGGCGATCGAGTCCTCGTCGGACTGGGAGCCCCAGCCCATCAGCCCCGGGCCGCCGGTGACCCAGCTGCCGAAGCCGACCGAGCTGATCTCCAGCCCGGTACGGCCGAGCCGGCGGAATTCGTTGATGGACATCAGTGCTCCGTGTGGTAGGGACGCGTCGCCTCCGGGCTGACGACCGGCAGCACGACACGGGAGAGGTTGAGGCCCGCGTGATGGATGTTCTGCAACGCGCTGATCATCTCGGTGGACCTGCCGGGCAGCTCACCGGTGTTGGGGTTGCGGTCGAAGTGCGGGAAGTTGCTGCTGGAGATCTCCACCCGGATGCGGTGCCCCGGCTGGAACACGTTGCTGGTCGCGCCGAGGTCGAGGTGGTACTCCACGATCTCTCCCGGGACGACCGGGTTCAGCCCGGCCTTCGGGTCGCGGTGGCTGGCGCGCAGGATGCCGTCGGTGATGTTGCGGGCGTAGCCGCAGGGGCCGACGTCGACCAGCTTGGCGGTCCAGTCGGTGTCCAGCGCGGAGGTGCTGGCGTGCAGTACCACCGAGACCGGGCCGGTGACGTCCAGCGGCTCGCCGAGCGGCTCGCTGGTGTAGACGAGCACGTCCTCGCGCTCCTCGATCGGACGCTGGTCGTAGACGCCACCCTTGGTGTGCACCGGGCTGCAGCACAACGAGCCGCCCAGCGTGGGGACCGGGTTGCGCGGGTTGTAGACGTAGCTGTCCGGCGGCTGCTCCGCACCGGGGCTGTCCCTGGACAGGCGTCCGTCGCCGTGCAGCGTGTTGGCCCGGCCGCCGCTGTGCAGGTACCAGTCCTGGTAGTCGGTGCCCGGCAGCGGCCAGGAGTCGGCGACCCGCCACTGACCGGCCCCCATGGCGTACAGCAGAACCGGCGGGTCCTCCCCCGCCGAGTCGCCGCCGTCGCGCAGCCACCGGTCGAACCAGCGAAGCTGCAGGCCGTCCACGTCGAGGGCGCCTCCGGTCGAGCGTCCGCCGAAGTTCCACGAGCCGACCGGGTTGCCGCTGAACAGGCCCTCGTGCGGCCACGGCCCGACGAGCAGCCGCTGCCGGTCGCGTACCGCCTCGCCGCCCTCGGCGCGCATGCCCGCGAAGTTCGCCAGGGTGCCGCCGAGGAAGGTGTCGTACCAGCCGCCCATGTTGAACGCGGCCACGTTGATCTGGGGGTAGGCGCGGGAGACGTCGAGCCGCTCCCAGAACTCGTCGTAGGTGGGGTGCTTGAGCCACTCCCGGTAGTACGGCGCGACACCGTCGAGGTAGGGGTGCCTGTCCAGGGGCAGCGTCAGCACCGTGTCCTGCAGGTCGTCCAGGGCGTCGGTCAGCGCCCCGCGCACCTCGCCGGAGACCGAGGGGTCACGGGCGGCGTTGTGCGCGGCGAGCGAGAGCGTCCAGCCCAGGCTGAAGCTGAGCTGGAACGCGCCACCCCGGTAGACCCAGCCGTGGTGGTAGCTGGAGGCCGTGACGTTCGGGGCGATCGCCTTCAGCGCCGGGTGCCCGGACATGGCGGCCTGCCACTGGGTCACCCCGTCGTAGGAGCCGCCGAACATGCCCACGTTGCCGTCGCACCAGGACTGGGAGGCGACCCAGTCGATCGAGTCGTAGCCGTCCTCGCGTTCGTGGACGAACGGTGTGAACCGGCCCCCCGAGGCGCCCCGGCCCCGGGTGTCCTGCATCACGACGGCGAAGCCGCTGGAGGCCGCCCGCAGGGCGAGCGTGCCGTACATGCCCAGGCCCGTGCGGTCGTACGGCGTGCGGAAGATCAGGGCGGGGCAGCGCTGCCCGACCGGACGGTAGATGTCGGCGCGCAGGACGGTGCCGTCCCGCATCGGGATGGCGACCATCCGGTCGACCGAGAGCGACTCAATCATTCTTCTTACCCAGCCAGTGGTCGAGAACGTTGCGGGTGATCCTGGAGATCCCGTTGTCGTAGCCGTGGGCCGAAAGCCCACCGCTGTAGGAGATCGAGCCCGTGGCGAACACGGAGCCGCCGCCACGGGTGTGGAAGTAGACGATGTCGGAGCGGACCTCGGGATCCTCCGATCCGCCGTGGCCCGGGTGCGTGCCGCTCAGCTCCTCCACGGCGAACTGGTAGCCGTCGAGCAGTCCCTCTGAGGTGGCCAGCACGACCGCCTCGGGCGGGCTGCCCAGCGAGAGGTCGTAGCGGTCGATCTCGCCGCCGGCCGAGCCTCCGCCGTCCAGCCCGGAGTCGCCGAACACCTCGGGCACGCCGTCCAGCAGGTGCTTCAGGTCCTCCGGCACGGCGTCGGGGCCGATCCGGTAGCGGCCGGAGGGGCCGCTGCCCTGGGCGCTGAAGCCGACGCCGAACACCTTCTGCGGCGGGCGGCTGCGGTTCATCCACAGGCCGCCGCGCTCACCGGTGGTGGCGTGGTGGTGCTCGCCGGTCTGGGCCTGCCAGCTCCTGGTGCCGTTCTCACCGCGGCGCAGCTCCATCACGTGCGGCAGCTCGGGGTGGAAGGAGACCACCCAGTAGTAGCCGTTGCCGCCCAGGTAGGCGAAGTTGCCGCCGCCGTCGACGTACGTCTCGATGGCGTCGATCATCTGCTCGGTGGCGTACTCCGGGTGGCTGCCGCTGATCACCCCGGCGTAGGGGCGCAGCAGGTCCACGCCCTCGGCGTGCAGGTCGTGGTCGGTGATGACGTCGAAGGAGTAGCCGAGCTCGGTGAGCCAGTCCAGGAAGTACAGGTCGGAGGCCAGCATGAACGGCGACAGGTGGACGCGGAAGCCCGGCGCCAGGGTGAGGATCGGGCGGCTCCACGAGATGTAGCTCACGCCGCTGCCGTCGGTGTACCTCGCGTAGGCCGAGTGCCCCAGGTCGTAGCGGTGTTCGAGGAACACCGTGCCGTCGGGGACGACCGGCACGTGGCCGAGGCCGCGCTCGTTGGAGTAGGCCAGGTAGGTCGCGGTCGGCAGGAGCAGGGCGAGCCTGCCGGTGGCGGTTCCCGGGCGGGGACGCACCACGAACGGGATGCCCCGCTCGCAGGAGCCGTCGGCCGCCGTGACCTGCAGGGCGTAGACGCCGCTCGGCAGGTCGTCGGGAACGGTGAACTCGTGGCTCGGCTCCCATCCGGCGTCGGCCAGGGAGTCCTCGTGGAAGTGGATCGCGGCGTATCCGCGCGGGTCGGCGGCGTAGTGCTCGATCCGGCCGGTGAAGTGACGCCCGGTCACCCCGCGCACCGGCAGGTTCACCAGCCTGCCGTCCAGGCCGGGACGGCCGACGCACGGCACGACCAGCGACGCCGCGGTCTCCCCCGGCTCGAAGGACCAGCGCAGCGGGGCGTCGTGGTCGTCGGAGACCGCGACCACCAGCGCGGCCCTGGCCAGCGGGTACGGCCACACGCCGGGCCGTTCGATCTTGCCGTTGTAGTGGTCGTCCTCGGGGGTGCGGGCCGCGAACAGCAGGTCACCGTGCTCGGCCGGGGCGAAACCGCCCTCGACGTCCTGCTCGGTCACCTGGGGCCGGTCGTCGACCACGATCGGGCTCACCCGGCTGTTCACCCCGGTCACCAGCGGCCGGGCGACCAGTGTGGCGCGCCCGGTCTCCGGGTCGTAGGAGGCGGCGACGCCGTACCAGCGGTGCAGGGGGAGGGGGGTCTCGGCGTGGACCGCGCTCTCGCCGGAGCCGTCGCCGAGCCAGAGGGTCAGCCGCCCGGTCTCGTCCAGGCCGAGCGCGTAACCACGCGGGCCCTCCTCCCAGCGGGACACCACGACCTGCGGCCTGCCTGTCACGCAGGTCGGGTAGATGTAGGCGGCGACGGTGAAGCCGTCCGCGCCCGTGGTCGCGCCGTGCGGGTCGCGGACGGCGATGTGCGAGCCGAGCCGTACCCGCTGTTCCCGGCCGGTGTGGCGGCCCTGCCAGACGTCGGGCACCTGCTCGATCCGGACACCGGGGCTTTCCGGGTTGTCGTCGGTGTGCCGCACCCGGACCAGTTCGGTGGTGTACTCGGCGACCTGTTCGGCGCTGACCATGAACGTGATCCGGTCGCCGGGGGCCGCGCTCACCCGGTCGGCGTAACCGAGCAGGACCGGTCCCTCGTGCCGTAGCTCCGGCCCGTCGATCGCGTCCTGTGAGGGCTCTCCCCAGCCGAAGACGTCGAACAGCTCGCGCCGCAGGCCCGCCTCACGTGCCTCGTTGAGGCTGGTGAACTCCCGCCGGTCGGCGAGCCGGTAGGTCTCGCCGCGCCGCGCCGGAGGGCGGACCAGCCGCCAGACCTCGCGCCTGGTCTGTTCGTAGACGGACAGGCGCTCGGTCGCGGCCCGCTGGCCGAGGAAGTTCGCCAGCAGACTCAGCGGCTCCCGGTGAACCGCCTCAGGATCGTGGATCCACGCGGTCACCAGGTCCTCGGTGATCAACGAACGTAGCTGCTCGACGCGGCGTTCGGCGAACCGCGCCCTAATGCCCACAACTGAGGATTCCATGACTTAACGCTAGGCAGCAGGTCGCGGCACATATAGCTCGTCAGGTCGGCGGCCCTGTCACTGAACGGAGGTAATCCGCGGCGCCAGCGCGCCTGCGGAACTCTCCCGGGCTCGTTCCGGTCTCGCGCTTGAAGAAGCGGCCGAAGTACGACGGGTTGTCGAACAGCAACCGCTGGGAGACCTGGGCGACGGTCAGGTCGGTGTGCCTGAGCAGCCGCTTGGCCTCGACGGTCAGCGCGGCCCGGATGATCTCCGCGGGCCGCTTGCCCGTGGTGCGTTTGACCACGTCCGCCAGGTGCTTGGGGGTCACCCCGATCCGGCTGGCGTAGCCGCTGACACTCTGCTCGTACGGCAGTTCCTCGCTCACCAGCCGCAGGTAGCGGCGGGCCAGCGCGGTGCCGCTGTCCTCCTCGACGGTACGGACGTCCGCGCCCCTGCTGAACCTGCGCATCTCGACAAGCAGGATGTGCAGGTACGCCTGGAGCACCGAGACGTCGGTGCCGCCGGGACGCTGGTACTCCCTGACCAGCGCGGCCAGCAGCGTGGTGACCGGCTCGACCTCCTCGGGGGCCAGGTGCAGGGCGTGCCCGGTGCCCAGCGGGTCGAGCGCCAGGGACCGACGCGGGGAAACCCGGTCCCCGTACTGGGGAACCAGGAACTCCTCGACGAAGGTGACGATGTATCCCTCAAGAGGGGTGTGGCCCTCCCAGAACTGCACCTGACCTGGGGCGACGAAGTACATCGTCATCGGGGTGACCTTGTACGGCACGAAGTCGATCACGTGGGTGCCCGTGCCGCCGGTCACGCACACCAGTTCGTAGAACTCGTGCCGGTGCGGGTAGGGCGCGGACGACCAGGGCGCCAGGTCGGCGAACGACCCGATGGCGAAACCGGGGGCCCCGTCGCCGATGAGGGGGTCGTCGAAGCTGTGGGTCGGGAACGAGACGGGAGAGACCGAGGTGGATGACACAGACGAGATGGACGACACAGACGGCATGGCGGCTCCCAGTGTCACTGACGCGAACTTGCGGTGCCCTCGGCTTCCGGTGAAACCGAGGAGGCTTCCGGCGAAGCCGGGGAGGCTTCCGGCGAAGCCGGGGAAGAGGGGGTGATGCCCGGGTTGGCCGCCAGCAGGGTACGGGTGTAGTCGTGCTGCGGCTCCGTGGCGAGCTTCTCGGGGGTGGCGACCTCGATCAGCCTGCCGTTCTTCATCACCCCGACCCGGTCGGCGACCGAGAGGATCAGGCTCAGGTTGTGGGTGATGAACAGGTAGCTCAGGTTGTGCTCGCGGCGCAGGTCCAGCAGGAGGTTCATCACCTGTCCCTGCACCGAGACGTCGAGCGCGGAGGTGGGCTCGTCGGCCACGATGAGCCGGGGCTCGGGGGCGAGGGCACGCGCGATGGCGACCCGCTGGCGCTGCCCGCCGGAGATCTGCCCGGGGAGCTTGTCGATGATCGCCTTGGGCAGGCCGACCTCGTCGATCAGGCGCTCCACCCGACGGCGCAGGTCGGCGCCGCGCAGGTCGGTCAGCTCGCGCAGCGGCTCGGCGATGATCCGGCCCACGGTGTGGCGCGGGTCCAGCGAGCTCTGCGGGTCCTGGAAGACCAGCTGCACGGTACGGCGGAAGGCCCTGACGTCGCCTTCCAGGCCACGTGAGGTGTGCCGCTGGCCGTCCACGGTGATCGTGCCCTCGGTGGGGTGGTCGAGCGCCGAGACGATCTGCCCGAGGGTCGTCTTGCCGCTGCCCGACTCGCCGACCAGACCGAAGAACTCGCCCGGCCGGATGTCCAGGCTGACCCCGTCGACGGCGGGCATGCGCTCGCGGCGGCGCAGCCTCAGCAGGCCGCCGGCGCGGCCGCTGCGGGTGACGAACTCCCGGCGGACGTCGTCGATCACCAGGAGCGGTTCGGTCCGCGCCTCGGCCCCGGCCTCGGTGGCCGTGACGACGGGCGGGGGCAGGGCGACCGGGCCGGCGCCGGGGTTCCAGCAGGCGACCTCGGCCTGCCGCTCCACCACGGCCGTTTCGGAACGCTCCACACGCTTGATCTCCTCCACCGGAACGGTGACGAGGGCCAGCGGCGGTTCCTCGGAGCGGCAGCGGTCCCCCGCGTGCGAGCAGCGTGGGGCGAACCGGCAGCCGGGGAGCTTGGCGCCCGCCTCGGGGACGGAGCCGACGATGGACGGCATGCCCCGGGTGTGGCGCACACCCACCTGCGGCACGCACTCGACCAGGGCCCGCGTG
The DNA here is from genome assembly GCF_040300765.1 of Streptosporangium sp. NPDC000239. Lineage (NCBI taxonomy): Bacteria > Bacillati > Actinomycetota > Actinomycetes > Streptosporangiales > Streptosporangiaceae > Streptosporangium > Streptosporangium sp. NPDC000239. Next base: position 713,290 of record NZ_JBEPEI010000002.1, read on the forward strand.
TAGCGGTGCCTGGGCGAGCTGAGCACCTCCGCCGCGGGCCCGACCTCGACCAGGCGGCCCGCGTACATCACCGCGATCCGGTCGGCGATCTCCGCCGCCACACCCATGTCGTGGGTGATGAACACGCACGCCATCTGGTGTTCCTGCTGCACCGTACGGAACAGGCGCAGGATCTCGGCCTGGGTGGTCACGTCCAACGCGGTCGTGGGCTCGTCGGCCAGCAGAAGATCAGGGCTGGACATCAGCGCCATGGCGATCATCACCCGCTGCTGCATCCCGCCGGAGAGCTGGTGCGGGTACAGGTTCGCCACCCGCTCGGGGTCGGGGAACCCCACCTCCCCCAGCAGCTCAAGCGCCCTGGCCTGCCCCTGCGCACGAAGGTCACCACGACGTGAGGCGGCGTCGGCCGACCAGTAGGCCTCGCCGAGCTGCACACCGATCCGCTGCGCCGGGTTCAGCGAGTCGAGCGCCTCCTGGAACACCATTCCGATCCGCCGGCCGCGGAACGACCGCATCTGCGTCGCGTTCAGTGAGGTCAGGTCGACGTCGTCGAGCCGGACCGCGCCGGTGGTCCGCACCGGGGCGACGAACTCCAGCAGGCGGATGATGGACAGCACGGTGACGGTCTTGCCGCTGCCGGACTCGCCGACGACGCACAGGGTCTGTCCGGAATCAAGGCTGAGGGTGAGTTCGTGGACCAGGTCGGTGGTCACCTCGTCGGAAAGTACTCCAACGGAGAGGCGGTCTATCTCGAGTAGTGACATGGGTGTCATCCTTTCCGTCGGCCAACCTGACCTCGGGTCGGGGATTCTGCACCTCAAAGCTGCCGCTTAACAAGGCTGTGGGCACAGTGTGCCGATCGGGAACGGCGTCTGTCCACACTCATGGGCACAGGTTGGCTGATTTCGCATGAGTGACATAAAAGCCGACATCGACGCCTATCTTGGACGGGCGGGCCGGGTTACGTTCTCCGCCACCGACCCGCGGAAACAGGCGCGAGGAGCCGCAATGGATCGCACCGGACAACGTCGCAAACCCAAGATCATCGCCCTCGTCACGGCAGGGCTCTTGCTCTCGGCTTGCGGCACTGCCACAAAGTCCCCATCCACCCCGGCCACCCCGGCTGCACAGAGCGACGCGGGACAGCCCGCGCGAGGCGGCAACCTGACCGTCCGCCTCGCCCAGGACCCTGGATCGCTGGACACGGTGCAGAACAGCAACGCAGGAACCAGCTATCTCGGGCACGAGATCTTCGAGTCTCTGGTCGCCATCGACGCCAACTACCAGCCCCAGCCCGTGCTGGCCGAATCTTACAAGAAGAGTGATGACGGCCTGACCTACACCTTCACCCTGCGCAAGGGCGTCCAGTTCTCCGACGGCTCGCCGCTGACCTCGGCGGACGTGGTGGCCTCCATGCGCTACTGGGTGGAGAAGGGCAGCTACGCGGGCTCGCTCAAGCCGGTGCTCAAGGAGATCACCGCGCCCGACGAGGGCACCGTGGTGTTCTCCATGAAGGCGCCGTTCAACCTCGTCGCCCTCATGGCCTCCAGCCACGGCAGCGGCATCCGCAGGGCCGCCGACGTGGCCGCCGCCGGAGCCACCGGAATCCCCCAGGACCACTCGATCGGCACCGGGCCGTACAAGCTGAAGACCTGGACGGCGGGCCAGGAGATCGTGCTGGAGCGCAACGACAAGTACAAGCCGCCGGCCGGTGAGTCCAGCGGGTACGCCGGAGCCAAGGGCGCCTACCTGGACACCATCACCTACAAGGTGATCGCCGACCGCGACGCCGCGTTCAACAGCCTGCAGACCGGGCTGCTCGACGTCTCCGAGCCGTCCTACGACCAGTACGACCAGATCAAGCAGAACCCCAACCTCAAGATCGGCGTCGAGGGCGCCGCGAACGTCCAGTACATCGCGCTCAACCACAACTCCGGCTCGATCTTCTCCAAGCCCGAGGCCAGGGACGCGATGAACATGCTCGTCGACAAGAAGGCGATCATGGACTCGCAGGGCGTGCCCGACCTGGTGCTACCCAGCAACGGCGCGTTCGCCACCCAGACCAACAAGGCCATGTACTCCGAGGCCGGCAAGGCCAAGTGGGACCAGCACGACCCGGAGAAGGCCAAGCAGATGTTCGCCGCCGCGGGCCTGCGCCCCGGCCAGACCATCCGCATGATCACCACGGACGAGTTCCCGCAGTTCAAGGACGCCCTGGTCATCATCCAGGACTCGCTGAAGAAGATCGGGATCAACGCGACCGTCGAGAGCTACGACTTCGCCACCCTGATCGGCCGCAAGAACAACCAGCCGAACAGCTGGGACGTGCTCGCGCTGATGGACGACGCCAACCCGCCCGTCCCGTCCTACAGCGACAACGTCCAGGGCATGGACAACATGGGTTACCCGAGGGACAAGCTCGCGCCCCTGCTGACCGCGTACAACGCGGCCAAGACGCCGGAGGAGCAGAAGCAGGCGATCGACAAGATCCAGGAGTTCACCTCGCAGAACCTGCCCACGCTGACGCTCTACCACGCCAGGTCCTACGTGGCCTACAACCCGAAGGTGCAGGGCTATGACGGCTGGGGCCTGGAGTTCGCCAACACCTGGCTGGCGAGGTAGCACCTGATGCTGGGGGTCATTCTGCGCCGGTTGCGCGATCTGGTGATCGTGCTGTTCGTGGTCGGCACCGCACTGTTCTTCCTGCTGCGCTCGATCCCGGGTGACCCGGCCGCGGTGCTCCTGGGCACCAAGGCCAGCCCGGAGCAACTCGAACGGCTTCGCCAGGACCTCGGCCTGACCGGACCGCTGTACGAGCAGTATCTGCACTGGCTGGGCAACGTGCTGAGCGGTGACTTCGGTACGTCGATCAAGTACAACCTCCCGGTCCTGCAGATGATCTTCGACAACATCGCACCCACGCTGACCCTGGCCATCCTGAGCACGGTGATCAGCTTCATCCTCACCGTGCTGATCGTCACCTGGGTCACCGTGGCGCCGCACAACCGGGTGGCCCGGCTCGTCAACCGGGCCACCCAGTTCGGGCTGGCCCTGCCGGAGTTCTGGCTCGCGCTGCTGGCGGTCTACCTGTTCGCGCTCACCTTCGGCTGGTTCCCGACCGGCGGCTACACCCCGCTGTTCGAGGACCCGGCGACCGCGATCACCCAGCTGGCGCTGCCGGTCGCGGTGCTCGTCGTCGGGCAGACCGCCTTCCTCACCATCACCATGGAGGAGAGCGTGCTCGGTGAGCTGACCCAGCTCTACCTGCGTACCGCGCGGGCCAAGGGCGTCGGCGAACGGCGGATCATGCTGAAGCACGTGCTGCCCAACTCCATGCTGCCGGTCCTCACCACGGTGGGCCTGAACTTCGCCTCGCTGATCGGCGGCGTGGTGGTGATCGAGAGCATCTTCATCATCCCGGGCCTCGGCACCACACTGCTCGGCGCCGTCTACGCCCGGGACTTCCCGCTCATCCAGGGGGGTGTCATGTTCATCGCGTTCCTGTTCGTGCTGATGAACCTGCTGGTCGATCTCGCCTACGCGCTGATCGACCCGAAGGTGCGGGTGTCGTGACCGCCGACCTCGCCACCGCGCCGACCGTGACGGCCCCCACCCGGGTCCGCTCGTTCGTCCGGCGAAACCCCACGCTGATCGTGACGGGCGGGCTGCTGATCCTGATCACCCTGGTGGTCATGGTGCTCCCGCCGTTCCTGCCCGACCCGAACGCCGCCGACCCGGTGAACCGGTTGCTGCCGCCGTCGGGTGAGCACCTGATGGGCACCGACAAGTACGGCCGCGACCTGTTCGCCAGGTGGGCCTCCGCCGGTCGGGTCTCCATCGGGATGACCATGCTGATCACGCTGTGCTCGGTCGGGCTCGGCACGTTCATCGGCCTGGTCGCGGGCTACTTCGCGCGGGCGGGCACGGTGATCATGCGGGTCGTGGACGCCTGGATGGCGTTCCCGTCGATCATCCTGGCGATCGTGTTCGCGGTCGTGGTCGGTCCCGGCATGATGAGCGAACTGCTCGCCGTGACGATCATCTTCACCCCGTACACGGCCCGGATCATCCGCAGCCGTGTGCTCGGCCTGACCACCCGCACCTACGTGAAGGCGGCCAGGGTGTCCGGCATGGGGCCGTGGAAGACCCTGGGCGTGCACATCCTGCCGAACACCCTGCCGCTGGCCGTCGTGCAGTGCGTGCTGCTGTCGGCGGGCGCCATGCTCATCGACGGCTCGCTCAGCTTCCTCGGTCTCGGCATCTCACCACCCACCGCCACCTGGGGAAACATGGTCGCCGACGGGCGTACCTACCTGCAGACCCACCCGACCATGGTGATCTTCCCCGGCCTGACCATCGCCCTGTTCGTGTTCCTGCTGAACCTCACCGGTTCGGCGCTGCGCGCCTTCGTCGATCCTCGGGCGAGGATGCTGCTCGACCAGCAGCGACGACAGCGGCGGTCGCGCCGGTGAGCGCAGGCACACATTCGGGGGAAAGCCACCCGGTGACCGCGTCCAGGCGAGGCCACCCGGTGGGTCACACGTGAGCGCGGACGGCCCACCGGCCGTCCCGCCTCCGATCGCCCGGACCCGCAGGCTGCTCTTCACCCTCGGAGCGCTGTCGACGTTCGGCCCGCTGTCGATCGACCTCTACCTGCCCGCGTTGCCCGCGCTGGCCCGCCAGCTCGGGGCCTCCGACGGCGCCGCCCAGTGGAGCATCTCGGCCTGCATGATCGGCCTGGCCGTCGGCCAGCTGTTCATCGGCCCGCTCAGCGACCGGATCGGCCGTAGGCGCCCGCTGTTCGCCGGGGTGGTGACGTACACGGCGGCGTCGTTGCTGTGCGCGGCGGCGCCGTCGATCGAGACGCTCATCGTGCTGCGCCTGGTGCAGGGACTGGCCGGATCGGCCGGGATGGTCGTGGTCGAGGCCATGGTCCGCGACCTGTACGAGGGCCGGCAGATGGCCCGCATCATGTCGCTGCTGATGCTGATCGGCGGATTCGCACCGATCGTCGCCCCGGTCATCGGCGGGCAGCTGCTGTACGTCGTCGACTGGCGCGGCCTGTTCGTCTTCCTGGCCGCGATCTCCGCGGTGCTGCTGCTCGTGGCGTTCACCCTGCCCGAGACGCTCCGCCCCGAGCACCGGCACTCGGGGGGCATGGCCCGGGTACGGGAGGGCTTCTCCGCGGTGGCGGGCGACCGGCTGTTCGTCGGCTGCACCCTGGGGTCGAGCATCGGCAGCATCGCGCTGTTCATCTACATCTCGTTCAGCGCGTTCGTGATCGAGGACGGCTACGGCGTGAGCCCGCAGGTGTTCTCCCTGATCTTCGGGATCAACTCGGTCGGCCTGATCCTGGGCGGCTGGTTCAACGCCCTGCTCCTGCGCCGCTTCGCACCGGAGCGGCTGCTCGTACCCGAGGCGCTGGTCGCCGTGGTGGCCGGTGTCGGTACGGCCGTCGCCGCGGCGCTGCACGCGCCGCTCTGGGTGTTCCTGACCTCGCTGTTCTTCACGATCATGTCGGGCGGACTGGCCTCACCGAACGCGACGGCGCTCGCGCTGGTCCGTCATCCGGCCAACGCGGGCACGGCCGCCGCGTTGCTCGGCAGCACGGGCTTCCTGTTCGGCGCCCTGTTCGCCCCGCTGGCCTCGCTCGGCGGCGCCGGCGCCATCGCGATGACCGGCGGGATCGCCCTGGCCCGCATCGGCTCCTGGCTGGCGTACGCGCTGGTGGCCAGGCCGCGTGCGAACCACACCCCCGAGGCCGCGCCACAGCCGTGCGGTTCCGAACCGAACCCGTGACCGGCTGTTCGCCGGAGCCCGGCACCTCGGCGACGAAGAAGTGAAGGCCTCCGGGGAACAGCTCACGGGCGGCCGGGCCGGGCTGCGGCTCACCGAATGACGGAGAGCCGGGACCCGGCGTTCGTGAAGGCGTCGGTCACCGCGTGCAACGATTTGCGCCGGAACCCCATCGGGACGGTCCGCCCGCCGAGCGTCCGGTCGAAGGAGTAGCCGGTGGTCGCGAGGTGGTCGGGCCGGGGGCCCTGGATCGTGTAGGCCACGAAGGGGTGGTCGACGCGATCAGCCGGCCGCCGGGCCCGAGCACCCGCCGCAGTTCGGCCGGCCCCCGGTCCTCCAGGTGGTGCGGCACCGGCGACGCGACCACGTCGTCGAACGGCAGGCGCTCGCGCGGGTCGGCGACGTGCGGGGCCACGTCGTCACAGTGGGCCCTGGGTGCCCTGGACCTGACGTTCCGCGGCCTCGACGACGTTGCTGAGCAGCAGCGCCCTGGTCATCGGGCCGACACCGCCGGGGTTGGGGGTCAGGAAGCCCGCGACCTCGCCGACCTCGGGGGCGACGTCACCGGCGATCTTCCCGTCGACCCGGGAGACCCCGACGTCGAGTACGGCGGCGCCGGGCTTGACCATGTCGGCGGTGATCAGGTGGGGCACACCCGCGGCGGCGACGACGATGTCGGCGCGCCTGACGTGGGCGGCCAGGTCCTGGGTACCGGTGTGGCACAGGGTGACGGTCGCGTTCTCCGACCTGCGGGTCAGCAGCAGGCCCAGGGAACGGCCCACGGTGATGCCGCGCCCGACCACGGCGACCTCGGCGCCCTTGAGCGGCACGCCGTACTCCCGCAGCAGCAGGACGATGCCGTGTGGGGTGCAGGGCAGCGGCGCGTCGACCATGTGCACGAGACGGCCCAGGTTGATCGGGTGCAGACCGTCGGCGTCCTTCGCCGGGTCCATCCGCTCGATCAGGGCCAGGGCGTCCAGGTGCCGGGGAAGCGGGAGCTGGACGATGTAGCCGGTGCACTCGGGCGAGGCGTTGAGCTCGTCGATGACGGCCTCGACCTCGGCCTGCGTCGCGGTGGCGGGCAGGTCCCTGCGGATGGAGGAGATGCCGACCTCGGCGCAGTCACGGTGCTTTCCCGCCACGTAGATCTGGCTGCCGGGGTCGTCGCCGACCAGGACGGTGCCCAGGCCCGGGGTGACGCCACGCTCCCTCAGCACGGCCACCCTGGCCGCGAGGTCTGCCTTGATCTTGGCCGCGGTGGCCTTGCCGTCCAGAATCTGCGCGCTCATGGCGCCAATCCTTCCATGAAGTTCAGCCGCGGCTCGCTTGCCTGCGCTCGATGATGCGGCGGGTGAAGGGGATGTACTCCACAGCCTTGGCTCCCAGGTAGGCGGCCCCGAGGGCCACGATGACGAGGAGCACGGGGCTCTGCCAGAACCCATTCATGATCACGAAGGCGTTCAGGAAGGAGCCGAGCAGTGGCATGGGAGTCTCCACGGGCGCGATGGACGAGATGCTTCACCTTAACCGGGCTTTAAACCCTTTTTAGCCGAAAAATCCTGTCCGTCCCGCCACGTTCCTGTCTCTGGTGCACGGCTGCCCCACGGATGGCGGCAGCCGTACGACCTGGGAAGATCTTGAGACTAGTGGAAGAAGTGCCGGGTGCCGGTGAAGTAGAGCGTGATCCCGGCGGCCTCGGCCGCGGCGATCACCTCGGGGTCGCGGATGGAACCGCCCGGCTCGACGACCGCGGTGATCCCGGCGGCGACGAGCAGTTCGAGGCCGTCGGCGAACGGGAAGTACGCGTCGGAGGCCGCGACCGACCCCTTGGCGCGCTCACCGGCGCGGGCGACGGCCAGCCGTGCCGAGTCGACCCGGTTGACCTGCCCCATGCCGACGCCGACGCTCGCGCCGCCGGAGGCCAGCAGGATCGCGTTCGACTTCACCGAACGGCTGGCCCGCCAGGCGAAGGCCAGGTCGGCCAGGACCTCCGGTGAGGCCGCCGCCCCCGCCTTGAGCTCCCAGGTGGCGGGGTCGTCACCTGGGGCGTCCACCCTGTCGGTCGTCTGCACCAGCAGGCCGCCGTCGATCCGGCGGAACTCGGCCTTGTTGTCCGGCCCCTTCGGGCAGGCCAGCAGACGGATGCTCTTCTTCGCGGTGAGCAGCGTCAGCGCCTCGGGAGTGAACGACGGGGCCACCACGACCTCGGTGAACACCTCGGCGATCTGCCCGGCGAGCTCCTCGGTGACCTCACCGTTGACCGCGATCACCCCGCCGTAGGCCGAGACCGGGTCGCAGGCGTGCGCCTTGCGGTGCGCCTCGGCGACGTCGGCGCCGACCGCGATGCCGCAGGGGTTCTGGTGCTTGATGATCGCGACGGCGGGCTCGGCGAAGTCCCACGCGGCCCGCCAGGCGGCGTCGGCGTCGAGGTAGTTGTTGTACGACATCTCCTTGCCGTGCAGCTGCTCGGCGTTGGCCAGGCCGTCCCGCTGACCGGAGTAGAGGGCCGCGCCCTGGTGCGGGTTCTCGCCGTAGCGCAGCGGCGTCCTGAGCGTCCAGGCCGCGCCCATGTAGGTGGGCCAGGCGCCCTCCTCTGCGGCGTAGACGTTGGCGAACCAGGAGGCGACCGCCGTGTCGTAGGCGGCGGTGTGGGCGTAGGCAGAGGCGGCGAGACGACGGCGCTCGGTGACGGTGAAACCGCCGGCCGCGACCGCGGCGAGCACGTCGCCGTAGACGGCCGGGTCCACCACGACCGCGGCGGTGCCGTGGTTCTTGGCCGCGGCGCGGATCATCGCGGGACCGCCGATGTCGATCTGCTCGACGCACTCGGCGTCGGAGGCACCGGAGGCGACGGTCTCCTGGAACGGGTACAGGTTGACCACGACGAGCTCGAACGGCTCGATCTCCAGCTCTTCGAGCTGCTTGACGTGGGCCGGGTTGCCGCTGTCGGCCAGCAGGCCCGCGTGCACCCTCGGGTGCAGGGTCTTGACGCGGCCGTCCAGGCACTCGGGGAACCCGGTGAGCGACTCGACCGGGGTGACGGGAACACCGAACGAGGCGATCGTCGCGGCGGTGCCGCCGGTGGAGACGATCTCCACGCCTGCGGCGTCGAGTCCGCGGGCCAGCTCCTCCAGCCCGCTCTTGTCATACACCGCGATCAACGCGCGCCTGATGGCGATGCGGGTCACTTCGTGGTCCTCCTGTTTTGTTCAGATTTTCCGGCCGTCCGGCTCATCCGCCGGATCGTCCGAGACGTACGGTCCGTCCGGTCACCGTCCAGCCCTCCCGGGCCAGCCTGCCGACGGTCTCGACGAGCAGCCTCCGCTCGACGACCTTGATGCGCTCGTGCAGCGTCTCCTCGTCGTCGCCGTCGAGCACGGCCACCGCCTCCTGGGCGACGATCGGCCCGCTGTCCACCCCGGCGTCGGCCAGGATCACCGTGCAGCCGGTGACGCGGACGCCGTAGGCGAGGGCGTCGCGGACACCGTGGGCGCCGGGGAAGGACGGCAGCAGCGCGGGATGGGTGTTGACCATGGTGAAGGAGGTCGTGGACGGCTCACCGAGGATCTTCATGAACCCGGCGAGGATCACCAGGTCGGGCCGGTGCTCGGCGATCCTCTCGGCGATCGCCCTGTCCCACGCGGCCCGGTCCTCGTGGTCGGGCAGCCGCTCCACGAAGGTCGGCACTCCCGCGCGCTCGGCGCGGGCCAGTCCTTCGATGCCGTGCCGGTCGGCTCCGACCGCGACGATCCGGGCCCCGTACGCCTCATCGGCCGAAGCGTCCAGCAGGGCCTGTAGGTTGGTTCCAGAACCGGATACGAGGACCACAAGCCGAGCGGCCTGGGATGACACCGACGCACTCCTTTCGGACGGGACTCACGCCGCTGCAAGGGTATCGGCCTGTGCGCTCGTACGACGCAAGGAGGTCCGTTGACGTCACCCGTCCAGGCACGGCCTGCGGAAAGCGCGGGGCGCAGGGCGCTGTGGCTCGCGTTCGCCTCCGTGGTGATGACGTTCCTGCTCCCTCTCGCCGGCCTTGTCATGTCGATATTCGCGCTGGTCGTCTCGATCCGCGCGATCCCCGCCCTGCGTTCGGTCTCCAAGCCGACCGGTACGGCCGTCGCCGGGATCGTCCTGTCGGCCCTGGCGCTGCCGATCTCCCTGTCGATGGCGGCGATGCAGCTCTATCTCAGTGACGAGCTCTCGGCCTACGCCAACTGCCGCGCGGGGGCGGGCACCGTCGCCGCGCAGCAAGACTGCGTCCAGCAGCTCGAACAGGCGCTGCAGAAGAAGATGCCCTTCCTGCAGCCCGGCGACATCCGGTTCCCCTTCACTCCGTAGGAACCCTCACGGCCACAACCCGGTCAGCTCAAGGGCCTGCCCGGGTGAGGTGGCGTGCCGTACGCCGGGCAGCGGGGCGCCGTCGCGGTCGAGGACGCGCCAGCCGCCGAGCTGGACCACCGGGGCGCGTCCCCCGCGCATGGTCAGGGCCAGCTCGGACAGCGTGCCCCACGAGCCGCCGACGACGATCACGGCGTCCCCCGAGTTGACGACGACGGCGTTGCGCGCCTCGCCCAGGCCGGTGGGGATCACGACGCTCAGGTCGGGGTTGGCCTGCCACCGGTCGGCCCTGGACAGGATGCCGACGACCGTCCCACCGGCCGACCGCGCCCCCGCCGCGACGGCGGCCATCACGCCTCCGTAGCCGCCGCAGACCACCACCGCGCCCCGCTCGGCCAGCAGCCTGCCGACCTCGCGCGCGTCGGCCTCCTCCTGGGGCGTGCAGTCGCCGGGACCGCAGACCGCCACCTGAACCGCCATCGCGCTCCCCCGTCGTCGCCGCGCCCGCCCCGGTACGGCCCCGTGGCGTAGGCAAAGTGTCCCCCGCCGGGCGGTTCCCGTCAGCCGAAGACGCTGAAGGTCGCCTCGGCGCGGCCCCGGGTCGCGTACATCTCCCAGGCGGCGTCGGCGAGCGCGTCGGGGTCGAGGGTCATGCCCGCCACGGGGCCGTACCGCTCCGGCTGGGAGGAGACCATCCCGTGGATGTCGCCGCGTTCGACGACACCGCCGATGACCAGGCAGCCCGCGTAGACCCCCGTCTCGGTCAGGGCCGCGTTGAGGGTCACCGCGTAGGTGCGCAGGGCCGCCGACAGGATCGCCAGGTTGCCGAGGGCGGGCATCGGCATGACGGCGCTGAGCCCGGTGGCGAACAGCAGGCCGCCCTCACCGCGTTCGATCATGCCGGGCAGGACTCGCCGGGCCACCTCGACGGCGGGGTAGGCCCACTCCATCGCCCGCCGGACGTCCTCCGGCCCGGCCTGGAGGATCGGGACGGGGTGGGACTCGGGGTCGGTCGAACCCGGCCCGTAGTAGACCATCCCGACGGGACCGTGCCGTTCGACGACCGTGTCCAGGACGGACAGCAGGCGGTCGTGGTCGCGCACGTCGGCGGCGAACGCCTCGGCCCTGATCCCGGCGTCGGCGAGCGAGGAGACATATCCGGCGTGTCTGGCGTCGCTTCTGGACACCAGGACGACGGGGTGGCCCTCGCGGCCGAGCCGGTGCGCGATGGACATGCCGAGACCGGGCCCCACTCCGATGACGACCGCGACTCCACGTGAAGCGGACATGGCTGCGCCTTCCTTCCCCAGACAGGTTGAGGGAACCCTCAGGTTAGAAGTTGAGGGAAGCCTCAATTTCTTGCGAAGGTACCATGAAATCGAGGCTTCCCTCGACTTTTCGTGGGATCCGCGCTTCGAGGGGACTGACGACACATGGCGCTTCAAGCCCGGCCGGCGAGGCCGCTGCGTGCCGACGCCGTACGCAACCGCGACAGGTTGCTGGCAGCCGCCAAGCAGGTGTTCGGCGAGCGCGGGCTCGACGCGCCGCTTGAGGAGATCGCCCGCAGGGCCGAGGTCAGCATCGGCACGCTCTACAACCACTTCCCCACCCGGGAGGCGTTCTTCGACGCGATCCTCCCCGAACGGCTGGCCGCCCTGGAACGCATCGCCGCGGCGGCGATGGCCGACCCCGACCCCTGGCGCGGCTTCACCGGCTTCCTTGAGGGGCTGTTCGCGCTCCAGGCCGAGGATCAGGGGCTGAACGACGCGATGGCCCGGCGGCTGCCGCTGAGCGAGGGGGTGCTCGCCTCCTGCCACCAAGGCTTCGAACTCGCCGGTCAGGTCGTCGAACGCGCCAAGGAGAGCGGCACGCTGCGCGCGGACTTCGAGATGCGGGACCTGCCCCTGCTGGTCTGGGCCATGTCCCAGGTGATCCGCGAGTCGATGGGGGTCGCGCCCCAGGCCTGGCGGCGTTGCCTGTCGTTCTTCCTCGACGGCCTGCGCGCCGGGACCGCCCGCCCGCTCCCCGTCCCCGCCATGGCCGATGAGCAACTCGACGCGATCAGGCTGCGGACGACGCCGGGGAGCTAGGACGACGGGGGCGCGGCGGCAAGCACTTCCCCAGCAAATGCCGCCGCGCCTTTTGCGCACGATCCAACCGCGAGGGCCGAATCACACTCCCCAGGGGAGTACCCACAACCCACTGGTTTTCCACAGTTTTCCTGGTAAACGTCCTATACCGGCCATCCAGCCGGGGATCAGTCGCGGTCCCAGGCGTAGGGGTCCAGGTAGATGACGTGGCCGCCCTTGTCGTCCGACTCGTCGACGATGTCACGCCGGGGTGGGCGCGGAGGCTCCCGGTCGACCGGTTTCGACGGGCTCTCCGCGGCGGCCGAGGCGTGCTCGTCCTGCCAGTCGTCCCTGATGACCGGGATCGGCTGGGTCTCGCACTCGGTGGCGTCCAGCCAGTGGCCGGGCAGCCTGCCCAGCTCCTCGGGATCGGCGAGGCCGACCTTGCTCGCCACGGTGCCCGCGGCCTTGGCGATCTTGACACCCGCCTTGCGGACCGGGGCGGTCGCCGTACCGACCCTCTCGGCGGCCCTGGCGACGGCGGTGTTCTGACCCCGGAAGATCAGCCACCAGTTGGCCAGTCCCGCGGAGATCCCCGCGGCGACACCGACCTCCAGGGTGACCGAGAGCATCACCTCCCAGGCCGCGGGGCCGACCACGGTGAGCCGTGTGCCACCGAGCGGACCCCCGGACAGCGCCGCCAGCGCCCCGGCCACCGCGCCCGTGAACAGCCCGCAGGCGAACCCCCACAGCGGGGCGCCCTCGTAGGTCGGCGAGGGCGCGATCCTGACGCTCAGGACGCCCGCGACCGCCCCCGCCGCGAACGGCAGCGCGACCACCACCATCACCCACGCCGGAGTGGGACCGGCCTCGGGAAGCGCTCCCAGGATCGGCAGGCTGGGCACGACGCCGAGCTGGACCCCCGTCGGGGCGACCAGCGTCCCCGCGCCCACGGCGAAACCGGGGCCCGCGGTGTAGGCCATGCCCCAGACGATCGCGTTCGGTAGGTAGAGCACCTGGATCAGCAGGAGCAGCAACCCCCCGACGAAGCCGGGAGCCAGGATCTCCGACAACGCCCTGACCTGCGAGAAGTTCGCCACGAGCGCGCCGGTCACCAGGACCGTGCCCGCCACGAGCATGATCCCCAGCGCGGCGGCCGAGCTGATCAGGGCCGCGCGCAGGCGCTCGGGCAGCAACCTCAGCATCGCCCGCCACGGCCCGATCGCCCTGGCCGTGGCCAGCGAGCCCGCGGCGAAGGCCAGCAGCAGGTGGCTGAGCAGCGTCTCACCGATGAACGGCTGGGTGACCTCGTTGTCGGTGATCAGCGCGATCACCCCCGCCAGCAGCGCGTACGGCGCCGCCAGTGAGACACCCGCCTGGGCGACCAGCACGAGCTGCGCCCTGCGCCGGGCGTTGGCCTCGTCCTTCGGGCTGTTCTTCGGCAGTCTGGCGGGCATCCTGAGCCGCAGGTCGGCGTCCCTGGTCATCCAGACGCCCGCGCGGTAGAGCAGGAAGGCGGGCAGGACCGTCAGCCCCAGGGGAAGCAGCCCGATGACCCCGCCGGAGATGGAGAACCCCGCGTGGTGGGCCACCAGCCACAACTGCGCCGCCGTACGGAAGACCCCGGGCAGGCCGCTGCTGAACGCGCCCCTCGGGGAGGCGATCCAGCCGACCAGGGTGAAGGTGGTGAGCACCGCGAGACCCACGCCGAGCGTCCACACCGCGGCGAGCATCCCCGAGACGGGAAGCGGCCTGCGGACGTCGTCGTCGTCACCAGTGACGCCGGGCAGGGGGATACGGCTGAGGACGTTCCGGGGAGCCGTCCGTAGCTGGTCGAGAAGGGCCGTCACAATAGTCGATGGTCTCAGGATCTTCCACGGGGAAGGCACTCATCGCCCCGCGTGTCGCGGCGCCGTACGGGCTGATGTGCGTCCGGGGTGTGCGAACGGCCCCGCCCGGCCGACAACCCCACGCGGCCGGGAACCTCGCGCGTCCGATGACCCGCGCGGCCGGGAACGCCGGAAACAGGGAAAGGCGCCCGTCGGGGACGGGCGCCTTCACCTGTGGCCTGCCGGGATGTCCTAGCGGGCCTGCATGACCTCGCGCATCAGGCGGGCGGTCTCGCTCGGGGTCTTGCCGACGCGCACGCCGACCTTCTCCAGAGCCTCCTTCTTCGCCTGGGCGGTTCCGGCCGAGCCGGACACGATCGCGCCCGCGTGACCCATGGTCTTGCCCTCGGGGGCGGTGAAGCCCGCGACGTAGGCGACGACCGGCTTGGTCACGTGCTGCTCGATGTAGGCGGCGGCGCGCTCCTCGGCGTCTCCGCCGATCTCACCGATCATCACGATCGCGTCGGTCGCCGGGTCGTCCTGGAAGGCCTGGAGGGCGTCGATGTGCGTGGTGCCGATGACCGGGTCGCCACCGATGCCGACGGCGGTCGAGAAGCCGAAGTCACGCAGCTCGTACATGAGCTGGTAGGTCAGCGTGCCGGACTTGGACACCAGGCCGATACGGCCCGCGGTGGTGATGTCGGCCGGGATGATGCCCGCGTTGGAGGCGCCGGGGGAGGCGATACCGGGGCAGTTGGGGCCGATGATGCGGGTCTTGTTGCCCTTGGCGACGGCGTAGGCCCAGAACTCGGTGGTGTCGTGGACCGGGACGCCCTCGGTGATGACCACGCAGAGCGGGATCTCGGCGTCGACGGCCTCCTTGACCGCGTCCTTGGTGAACGCCGGGGGCACGAACACGACCGAGACGTCGGCGCCGGTCTGCTCGATGGCCTCCTTGACGGTGCCGAAGACGGGCAGGCCCTCGTGGACGGTCCCGGCCTTGCGGGCGTTGACGCCGCCGACGACGCGGGCGCCGGAGGCGAGCATGCGGCGGGTGTGCTTGGTGCCCTCGCCGCCGGTCATGCCCTGAACAATGATCTTGCTGTTCTCGGTCAGCCAGATAGCCATTACGCACCTACCGCGGCGAGCTCGGCGGCGCGCTTGGCCGCATCGTCCATCGTGTCGACAAGCTCGACGCCCTTGAGGTTGGCGTCGGCGAGGATCTTCCGTCCGAGGTCGGCGTTGTTGCCGTCGAGACGGACGACCAGGGGGCGGCTGACGGCCTCGCCGCGGCTCTCCAGGAGCTGGAAGGCGGACACGACGCCGTTGGCGACCGCGTCACAGGCGGTGATGCCGCCGAAGACGTTGACGAAGATCGACTTGACCGAGGGGTCAGAGAGGATGATCTCCAGACCGGCCGCCATGACCTCGGCCGAGGCGCCGCCGCCGATGTCGAGGAAGTTGGCGGGCTTGGGCTGGCCGGGGAAGGCCTCGCCCGCGTAGGCGACGACGTCGAGGGTGGACATGACCAGGCCCGCGCCGTTGCCGATGATGCCGACGCTGCCGTCGAGCTTGACGTAGTTGAGGTCCTTGGCCTTGGCCGCGGCCTCAAGCGGGTCCTCGGCGGCCTTGTCCTCGAAGACCGAGTGCTCGGCCTGGCGGAAGGAGGCGTTGTCGTCGAGGGTGACCTTGCCGTCGAGGGCCTTCACCTGGCCGTCGGCGGACAGGATCATCGGGTTGACCTCGACCAGGGAGGCGTCCTCGTCGACGAAGGCGGCCCACAGCTTCTCGATGAGCTCGGCGGCGCCGTCGAGCGCGACCTCGGGCAGGCCGCCCGCGACCGCGATCTCACGGGCCTTGGCGCGGTCGACGCCGTCCAGCGGGGAGACCGGGACCTTGGCGACCTTCTCCGGGGCGGTGTGCGCGACCTCCTCGATGTCCATGCCGCCGGCGGCGGAGCAGATGGCGAGGAAGGTACGGTTCGCGCGGTCGAGCAGGAAGGAGAAGTAGTACTCCTCCGCGATCGCGCTGGCCTCCTCGATCAGGACCTTGTGGACCGTGTGGCCCTTGATGTCCATGCCGAGGATCTGGGTGGCCTTCTGCTCGGCGTCGGCGGCGTCGTCGGCGACCTTGACGCCGCCCGCCTTACCCCGGCCACCGGTCTTGACCTGTGCCTTGACGACGACACGGCCGGTCAGCTGCTCGGCTGCCGCTCGTGCCTCCTCCACGGTGTGCGCGACGATACCGCGCGGCACCGGGATGCCGTACTCCGCGAAGAGCTCCTTCGCCTGATGTTCGAACAGGTCCACGAGGGTCCGTCCTTGCTTGTGCGGCTGGTGTACAGAATGTGGGCGGGCCGGCTCCTCGCTCTCATGGGGGAGCCCGGCGTCTTTGCGCCAAAGAAGCCTAGCCTCCCGAGGGGCGTGGCCAGGTCACCGGGTCCTCGCGGACGAAAGGGCCCTCTTCGCGCGGGACGGAATCATACGCGGGACGGGATCGCGCTTCGCACCCAATCGACGATCTCCTGGGTGGTCGCTCCCGGGGTGAAGACCCGGGCGACTCCCATGCGCTCCAGCTCGGGCATGTCCTCATCGGGGATGATGCCGCCGCCGAACACCACGATGTCGCTCGCGTCGTTCCCCGCCAGCAGCTCGATGACCTTGGCGAAGAGTGTCATGTGCGCCCCGGACAGGACGGAGAGACCGACCGCCGCGGCGTCCTCCTGGATGGCGGTGCGCACGATCTGCTCGGGCGTCTGGTGCAGGCCGGTGTAGACGACCTCCATCCCGGCGTCCCGCAGTGCCCGCGCCACGATCTTCACGCCCCGGTCGTGCCCGTCAAGGCCGGGTTTGGCGATGACCACGCGAATCCTCGACTCGGCTTCCATGCAGACCTCCTTGTCCGCGCTCCACGCGCTACGGAAGAGCTGTTCGCAGCGTAACCGGCGATGCCCCGCCGGATTTCACGGGACCACCGGAAATCTCGACACATTCATGATCATTGTCTGGAATGATGCCTTTCCCTCCCCATGTGAAAACTGATGTACAGGACGGTGAACCCCATGAGGCGATGGATCGCCCCGCTGGCCGCGGCGCTGCTCGCGCCGGCGCTGACCATCACGGCTCCGGCCGCCGCGCAGGCCGCCGCCGTCGACCCGGTGAAGGCGCTCAGGCAACGGCTGGCGTCCTGGGACGGCGTCCGCATCGCCGAGTCGGGCCAGGCCCCCTCGGAGGGCGGCACCCTGAGCTCGCGCCGCACGGGTGTCCTGCGCCTGTCCCCCTCGGGTCTCGCGGGCCTGGACGTCGTACGGCGGGACGTCTCAAGAACCGTCTCCGGCGGCAGAACCGAACTGCGCGCGGAGCGTGTGATCACCGTCGGCGGGGTGAACTACACCTCCTCCCCCCGTTTCGCGGACCGGCTCCCCCACGGCAAGGCCTGGGTCAGCGACACCCGCAGGAACACCCGCTGGGAGGTCCTCCTCGGCGACCAGGCGGTCAACGCGCTCGAACCCTCAACCCTGGGCCTCCTGCTTCGCACCGCGAAGGACCGCCTGCCGTACAAGGGCGGTGTCCAGTACCGGGGCACGGTCACCCTGAAGCGGTTGTACGACGCCTCCCCCTCCTTCAGGGAGCGCCGGGGCTACACGCTGCCCGTCGAGACGGGCCGCCTTTCGGTCGGCTGGCGGCTGTGGCTCGACACCCGCGGACTGCCCACCCGCCTGGTGACCAAGGACCCGCACGGCAGTGACGACATCCGCTACACCGGCTGGGGCACCGGGATCGTCGTGACCGCTCCGCCCGCGGACCAGGTCGTCGACGCCCGTCACCTCGGCTCAGGCGCCGCGATCGAGCGCACGCCGAACTCCCCCGCCGAGGGGGCCAGGTCGGGTGCCGGACGCGAGGACGCGCCGTCCCCCCGAGGCGACGCCGGGACCTCCGATGTCGAGGCCCCCGTCGTCGATGCCCCCGTCGTCGATGCCCCCGTCGAGAACCGGGAGTCGGCCGTCGGCGCCTCCGGCCGCGGTTGACGACCGCCGGGCTCACCGGATCTCGCGTGCAACCGCGGAATCCATAAAGGCGGAAAGCGAATCACGGCCGCCGAATGCCCGGCCGTTCTCTCCGAGCAGGCCTTTCGCATATCGCCTCCGGCGGCATTCCCGTCCGTCTCGGTTGGACGCCACGTCCCGCCCGGTTCGGCGCCGCACTCGCCTGTCGGACGCCACGCCCCGTCACCGCCCCGCCGCCCCGCTCCGGCCGCCCGCCGTACGGCTCACGCGTCTGCCTGGTCCTGGGCGGTGCGGAGTGAGCGAGGGCGTCGGCGGGGCTCACGGAAGGTGACCGGAAAGACACTGCACCAAATATTCACAACCAACTACGAATAAGCCATCAGATATCGCATTTTATGATGATCATATCTGATATGAATACCCTGAACCCTCCCGAACGGGGCGGAGGGTATATCCAGGAGGAATCCCCCTTTGAAGCGATACATTGCCGGTCTGGCGTGCGCGGCCATGGCCGTGGTGAGCGTCCCCGCGCTCGCGTCGACCGCGCACGCCAAGGCCGCCGACCCGGTCGCCGCGCTGAAGAGCAAGCTCGTCAGCGGCCAGGGTGTGACCTTCGTCGACAAGACGAAGATCTACGCCAAGGGCCAGAAGAGCACGATCGCCGCCGACCGTAAGGGCGTCCTGCAGTTCGGCCCTTCGGGTGTCGTCGCGTCCGACCAGACCGGGAAGTACCGGATCGACGAGGAGACCCTCAAGATGATTGAGGAGTTCTCCAGCCCCGGCGAGGACGGTGAGGAGGACCCCTTCATCAGACTGGTCAAGGCCATGACCAAGCCCGAGCAGGTGGTCCGCCTCGGAAAGACGACCTACGTCTCGGGTGGCGCCTTCGGCGAGTTCATCCCCGAGGGCAAGACCTGGATCCGCTTCCCCCAGGACACACTCGGCATAGTCGGCGCGGTGACCCAGTCGGTCAACGCCGCCGAGCCCACGACGCTCAAGGCTCTGCTCGCGCACGCCACCACCAAGCGCGCCGGGTTCTACGCCGGGAAGATCACCTGGGGTGAACTGGCCAAGGTCTCGCCGTGGTTCCGCGCCTCGCAGAGCACCGCACTGACCGAGACCGCGGGCAAGACCGTGATGAACTGGAAGCTCTACGTCGGCGCCGACCAGCTCCCCAGGCGCCTGACGACCAGCTACACCCAGGGCAAGAGGACGACGACGGTCTACGACACCGTCTACAGCGGCTGGGGCAGCATCGTGTCGATCAAGGCGCCCGAGCCCGAGACCGTCGCCGAGCTCAAGGACCTGCAGCTGACCAAGCCCGAGGCCCAGGTCTCGATCCTGCGCGGTCAGGTGAACTCCTTCGTCGGCCGCCCGGGGACGGGCTCTGCCCGGAACCACTGATCCGGAAAGACGGCGAACATGTACGTGCCCGGCGGACCGTGTCCGCCGGGCACGTCTCGTTGATCCCCCGGGTGGGCGACAATCTCCTCACCCCCCTGCGACGACGCGGGGACACCCCGGGAGGATCTTCTCGATGAGGCGAACGACCGCCGTCCTGACCGGTGCCGCCCTCACGGCCCTGGCATTCCCCCTGCTGATGGCGGCCCCGCCCGCCAACGCCCTCGCCGCCGATCCCGTGGCGGCGTTGAAGGGGCGGTTCAAGGCCGGGCACGGGGTGAGGATCGTCGAAAGGGCCAAGCTCGTCGGCGACGGCGGAAACCCGCGCACGGTGTACGGCCGGGTCAAGGGCGTGCTGGAGTTCGGCCCCTCGGGGGTCGTGGCGTCCGACCTGACCAGTTCCTTCGAGCTGCCCGCCGAGGAGGGCACGCCCTCCGAGCCGTTCGCCCCCTCCCGGACGGTCACCGTGAAGGGTGTCTCCTACACCCAGGGCGGCGTCTACGCCGGTTCCCTTCCCGAGGGGAAGAAGTGGCTGCGCAGCCGTGACGACGTCCTCTCCATGACCAACCCCGCGCAGCGGCTGTTCAACCCCCTGGAGCCCGCGACGCTGCGGGCCGCGCTCGCCCACGCGGGCCCCGGCCGTCCCGGCGGCACCCTGGACGGCACCAGGACCGTCGTCCGCTCCGGCTCCTTCACCCTGGGCGAGCTGTACCGGATCTCCCCGTCGGCCCGCGCGGTGCTCGGGGCCAAGCCCTCGGCCAAGTCGGCCCCGCTCAAGGTGAGCTGGCGGCTCTATCTCGGCGCCGACCAGCTCCCCCGGCGTGCCGTCTCGTCGTACGTCCAGTCCGTACGGGGCCTGACCAGCGTCGACGTCACCTATCTCAACGACACCCAGTACGGCGGCTGGGGCCTGCGCTCGGCGCTCAAGGCCCCGCCCGCCGCCGAGGTCGCCGACTTCGACGAGCTGAGGATCGGCGACGCCGACCCCGGGAACGTCTCCCTCAACAACCTGTTCACCGGGTGAACCGGGGTCAGAGCTTCTCGATCGGCGCGTAGGTCAGCAGCAGGGTCTTCTCCCCGCCGCTACCGAAGTCGATCTTCGCCTTGGTCTTCTCCGCCACCCCGTCGACCGAGACGACCGTGCCCAGGCCGAACTGGTCGTGGGTGACCCGGTCGCCGGGGGCCAGGTTGGGGACCTGCCGCCCGCCTGACTTCCTTGGCTGGGCGGGACGTGCCTCACGGCGGGTCGTCGCGGCGCTCCAGGCGCTCTTGCCGGGATCGCCGCGCCACTCGACCAGGTCGGCCGGGATCTCGGTGACGAACCGGGAGGCCGGGTTGAAGGCGGGGGCGCCCCAGGAGCTGCGGACGGCCGCGCGGGAGAGGTACAGCCGCCGTTCGGCCCGGGTGATGCCGACGTAGGCCAGTCTGCGCTCCTCCTCAAGCTCCTTGGGCTCGCCCAGCGAACGCATGTGCGGGAAGACGCCGTCCTCCATGCCGGTCAGGAAGACCACGGGGAACTCCAGCCCCTTGGCCGTGTGCAGCGTCATCAGCGTGACCACGCCCTGGCCGCCGTCACCGGCCGGGATCTGGTCGGCGTCGGCCACCAGCGAGACCTGTTCGAGGAACTCGACCAGCGTGCCCTCGGGGTTGGCCTCCTCGAACTCGGAGGCGACCGAGACCATCTCGTCGAGGTTCTCCAGGCGGCTCTCGTCCTGCGGGTCCTCCGAGGCGGCCAGCTCGGCGCGGTAGCCGGTGGCCTCAAGCACCTCCTGGGCCAGCTCCGAGGGCGGCGTCGTCTCCGCCTTGGCGAGCAGGCCGTCGAGCAGCGCGACGAAGTCCTTGATCGCGTTGAGCGAGCGGGTGGCCATGCCCGGTGCCTCGTCGGCCCGGCGCAGCCCCTCCCAGAACGAGACGCGCTCACGGGAGGCGAACGCCTCGACCATGGCCTCGGCCCGCTCGCCGATGCCGCGCTTGGGCACGTTGAGGATGCGGCGCAGTGAGACCACGTCGTTCGGGTTGGCCAGGACCCTGAGGTAGGCCAGCAGGTCGCGGACCTCCTTGCGCTCGTAGAAGCGCACCCCTCCGACCACCTTGTACGGCAGGCCGGTCCTGATGAAGATCTCCTCGAAGACCCGGGAGGCCGCGTTGGTGCGGTAGAACACGGCCACCTGGCCGGGGACGACCTCCTCGTCGTCGGCGAGCCTGTCCACCTCCTGGGCGACGAACATGGCCTCGTCGTGCTCGTTGTCCGCGACGTAACCGATGATCTTCGGCCCCGCGCCCTGGTCGGACCAGAGGTTCTTCGGCTTGCGGCTCTCGTTGCGCGAGATCACCGCGTTCGCCGCGCTGAGGATCGTCTGGGTCGAGCGGTAGTTCTGTTCGAGCAGGATCGTCCTGGCGTCGGGATAGTCGCGCTCGAACTCCAGGATGTTGCGGATCGTCGCGCCGCGGAAGGCGTAGATCGACTGGTCGGCGTCGCCGACGACGCACAGCTCGGCGGGGTCGACGGTGCCCTCCCTGACCACCTCGCCGTCCGCGGTGACCAGCTCGGGAGAGCCGACCAGCTCTCTGACCAGGGTGTACTGGGCGTGGTTGGTGTCCTGGTACTCGTCGACCATGACGTGCCGCCAGCGGCGCCGGTAGTGCTCGGCGACGTCGGGGAAGATCTGCAGCAGCGTGACCGTCAGCATGATGAGGTCGTCGAAGTCCATCGCGCCGGCCTCGGTGAGCCTGCGCTGGTAGTTGCGGTAGGCCTCGGCGAGGGTGCGCTCCAGGTGGGTGCCCGCCTGGGCCGCGGCCGTCTCGTAGTCGATCAGCTCGTTCTTGAAGTTGCTGACCTGCGCCGAGAAGGAGCGCGGCGGGTAACGCTTGGGGTCGAGGTCCATCTCCCTGCAGACCATGGCCATCAGCCGCTGGGAGTCGGCCTGGTCGTAGATGGAGAAGCTCGTGGGGAAGCCGAGCCGCTTGGCCTCCCTGCGCAGGATGCGCACGCACGCGCTGTGGAAGGTCATCACCCACATCGAGGCCGAACGCGGGCCGATGAGGGCGTCGATCCGGTCCTTCATCTCCCTGGCGGCCTTGTTGGTGAAGGTGATGGCCAGGATCTCCTGCGGCCTGACGTCACGCTCGGCCAGGAGGTAGGCGATGCGGTGCGTCAGCACCCGTGTCTTGCCGGAGCCCGCGCCCGCGACGATGAGCAGGGGGGCGCCGTGGTGCACGACGGCCTCACGCTGCTGGGGGTTGAGCCCGTCGAGCAACGGGTGGGTCAGGGGAGCGGCTGGGATCGACACGTCCCCTAGGGTAAGGCGGCCCGCCGACAGCCGGGTCCAGGAATGTGGGCGGGCCGGTGGACGGTTATGAGAATTCATCAGTACGTGAACGACACGAGGGGGCGCACATGTTGTCGGAGAGCGAGATCGAGCGGGTGCTCGTGGTCACCGCCCACCCTGACGACGTCGACTTCGGCGCGGCGGGCTCGATCGCGCGTTTCACCGACCGTGGTGTCGAGGTGACGTACTGCGTCGTCACGGACGGCGACGCGGGGGGCTTCGACCGGGAGGTGGACAACGGCGGGATGGCCGAGCTGCGCCGTGGCGAGCAGACCGCGGCCGCCAAGGCCGTCGGCGTGACCGACGTGCGCTTCCTGGGCTACCCGGACGGCTCCGTGGTGCAGAGTCTCGACCTGCGGCGTGACATCGCCCGGGTCATCCGCCAGGTCAGGCCCGACCTGGTGATCACCCACTCGCCGGAGCGCAACTACCGTTTCGTGGCCCCCAGCCACCCCGACCACCGGGCCGTCGGCGGGGCCGCGCTCGACGCCGTCTACCCCGACGCCCGCAACCCCTACGCCTTCCCCGAGCTCCTCCTCCAGGAGGGTCTTGAGGCGTGGACGGTCAGGGAGGTCTGGCTCAACGGCTCGCCGACCCCGGACCACCACGTGGACATCACCGAGACCGTGGACCGCAAGATCAACGCGCTGCGCGCCCACGCCAGCCAGGTGAGTCACATGGACGACCTCGACGGCTTCGTGCGCGACCGGTTCGGTCAGACGGCGGTCACGGCGGGCTTCGGCGAGGGCCGTTACGCGGAGGCCTTCCAGCGGGTCCTGACCGTCTGACCTCCGGCCTGCGAGCCGTACCTTTTCGGCGGAGTCCGAGGCCGCCCGCGTGGGCGGGCGGCCTCCTCCCGTCCGCGTCGAGTGCCCGGAGACCGTCTCGCGACCGCGGTGACCGCGAAGGAATCCGAGAAGGTCCGACCGGTCCGCAGCGTGTCCTGACCGTCTGAGACCACGATCGCGTTCGTCTCTTGTAAGCTTTGCCCACATTACCTAGTATTCAGGTAGGTAATGCATGCTTAACGACCGGATGGAGACAAACGTGCGCAAGAGAGTCCTCGCCACCGCAGTCGTCGCCCTCGCCGGCATGTTCACGAGCCTGCCAGCCGGTGCCGTCACCGCGGGCCAGGGCGCGCCGGGGGTCGGCGACCCCTACTACCCCGACTACGGCAACGGCGGATACGACGTCGCCCACTACGACCTGAGACTGAAGTACCAGCCCGCCGACGACCACTTGGAGGGCACGGCGACCATCACGGCCACCGCGACCCAGGATCTGACCCGCTTCAACCTCGACTTCGCGCTGACGGTCAGCGAGGTCCTGGTCAACAACCGCAAGGCGACCTTCGCCCGGTCGGGCGCCCACGAGCTTGAGATCACCCCGGCGCTGCCCCTGCGCAGGAACCAGCCCGTCACCGTCGTGGTGAGATACGCGGGCACGCCGTCCCAGGTCACGGTCAACGGCATCAACCCCTGGCTGCGCACCCCCGACGGCGGTGTGGCGGCGGGCGAGCCCGAGGGCTCCTGGTGGTGGTTCCCGAGCAACGACCACCCCTCGGACAAGGCGACCTACGACGTCTCCGTCCTCGTCCCCGACGGCACCCAGGCCATCAGCAACGGCACGCTGCAGTCGGCCGTCTCCCGCCTCGGCTGGACCCGCTACAACTGGCGTTCCTCCAAGCCCCAGGCGACCTACCTGACCACCCTCGCGGTCGGCAGGTTCGAGATCGTCACGGACACCACGGAGAGCGGCCTTCCGGTCTTCAGCGCCTACAGCAGGGACCTCGGCGCCGACGAGGGCGCGGCCAAGGCGAGCGTCGGGCGCGCCGCGGAGATCCTCGACTGGGAGACCGGGGTCTTCGGCCCCTACCCGTTCGACGCGATCGGCGGCTACGTCCCCAACGTGCCCACCGGCTACGCCCTGGAGACCCAGACCAGGCCCTTCTACAGCCCGCGTCACTTCCGCAGCGGGGCCAACCCCTACGTGGTGGTGCACGAGCAGGCGCACCAGTGGTTCGGCGACGACGTCTCGGTGAGGACCTGGCGCGACATCTGGCTCAACGAGGGCTTCGCACGTTACGCCGAGTGGCTCTGGTCGGAGAAGGAGGGCGAGGGGACGGCCGCGGAGCTGGCCGCCTACACCTACGGCTTCTACCCGGCGGACAACCCGTTCTGGCAGGTCAGGCCGGGCGACCCGGGTGCTGAGAACCAGTTCCACGCCGCGGTGTACAACCGGGGCGCCATCGCCCTGCAGGCCCTGCGCGGCGAGGTCGGCGACCAGACCTTCTTCAAGATCCTCAAGGGCTGGCCCGTGGCCAACAAGTACGGCAACGCCCGCGTCGAGGACTTCGTCGCCTACGCCGGGCGCCTGGCCGGCAGGCCGCTGGACGACCTGTTCAGGACCTGGCTGTTCACCGCGGGCAAGCCCGCCTCGCCCCCGGTGGCGGCCAACGCCCGCAGCGCCGCCCCCACCGGCCCGCTCCAGGAGCCCAGGTCCTGGAAGAAGATCCAGCGCGAGGGCCTGTCCGACCACGCCGCACACTGACCCGCGCGTCCCGGCGCGAAACACGGAAAGGAGGGATGCCGTTCACGCACCCACAGGAATCCGCTGAGCACGCACGTCCCACGGTCCCCGTGTCCCTCTCAGGGCACGGGGACCGTCACGTCAGCGAGAGGTGTCAGCGGGGGCCAGCCGCGCGAACAGGTAGCCGAGCGAGTTGGTCGCCACGTGCAGCAGCGACGGCGCGGCCAGGCCTCCCCTGCGCCGTAGCTCGCAGAACACGACCCCGGCGAGCGCCGTCGCGACCACGGAACCGGCGACCGCCCGGGAGACCTCCCGCGTGGACGGCTTGCCCGGCGTGGGGTCCTCCCCCGCGGCCAGGCGGCCGAGGGCCGGGTTCGCGGTCAGCATGTCGATCGCGGGCAGCACGTGCCAGAGACCGAACAAGGCCGAGGAGACCGCGGTCGCCGTGACGGGCCCGTGCGAACGGGCGACGAGGGCGTGCACCACCCCGCGGAAGCCGACCTCCTCAAGCAGGACCGTGCCGAACGGCACCTGGATCAGGGCCTCCTCGGCCACCCTGGCCGGTGAGAGCGCCAGCGCCCGCTCGTCGCGGAAGAACCCGCGGGTGGCGGGCAGCGCGATCCCCACCCCGTAGGCCCCGGCGACCGCGGAGGCCAGGACGCCCCCGATCAACAGGCCGCGGGAACCCTCCTGGAAACCGACCTCCGACCAGGAGACCCCACGGCGTCGGGCGACCGCGAGCAGGACGCCGACCGTGACGGCCGAGGTCAGCGGGGCCAGCCTCGGCGCGACCCGGTTGTTGAGCACGTTGGCCGCCGCCAGCACGGCGACCGCCCCCGCCAGCGCGGCCCGCTGCCGCTGCCTGACGGGCGCGACCCGCTCGCGCGCCGCCCGCCGTACCGCCTTGAAGGTCCTGAAGCCCATGCTCTCCGGATGCACGCGTCGCGTCATCCCGCCTCCGTCCCTGCCAGTTCCGGGATGGGTCATCCGGCCTCGGGCCGCCGCCACCCTGCCGGGAAGCGCAGCCCGCGCCGTTCCTGAACGGTGAGACCACCCCAGATGCCCTCGGGTTCGGCCGCCCTCAGCGCGTAGGCGCGGCACTCGCCCAGGACCGGGCAGCCGGAGCAGACCGCCTTCGCCCGCGCCTCCTGCTCGACCGCCTGCGCCAGCGGGAAGAACAGCTCGGGATCGCTCGCACGACACGCCCCCCGTACGGCCCAGCCGATCTCCCCGACCATCTTCCGCATGACATCACCCCCTGGTGGACCACCGATCAACAGACTAGGCGGACCGGGGTGACGCCGACATCAACCTCGTGGCGGATTTCCGGGTAGGCGCCGCGGCGTACCCGGCGCCCAGGACGGTGCCCAGGACGGTGCTCCGGGCAGAGGCTCCGAACAGGTGCTCCGGACAGCGCTCCGGGCAGGGGCTCGGTTCAGCGGCTCAGTTCAGGGGCCAGGCGTGGACCGGCTCGTTGGTGTGCATGTGCTCGATGTAGCGCAGGGTCATCCGGCGCAGCGCCTCGTGCCGGTCGAGGCCGTCGGTCGCCTCAAGGGCCTCGACCGTGCCGGTCTGCCACCTGGCCCCGGTCCTGCCCGTCACGCACCGCCGTTCGACGATGGTGAGCAGCCTGTCGCGTATCTCCGCGTCCACGCCCCGCAGCCGGAGGCCCTCGTCGGCGATCGGCAGCAGGCGGCGCAGGATCAGGTCCGAGGCGGTCACCTCGCCCTCCCCCGGCCAGTAGAGGCGGGCGCCGAGACCGTGCCTGGCGGCGGAGTGCAGGTTGTCCCGCGCGGCGGAGAAGGGCATGCGCGTCCAGATCGGCCGCTCGGCCTCGGTGAGCACGCGCATGAGGCCGTAGTAGAAGGCCGCGTTCGCCGCGATGTCGGCCACCGAGGGCCCGGCGGGCAGCACCCGGTTCTCCACCCTCAGGTGCGGGACGCCGTCCACGACCGCGTAGATCGGCCGGTTCCAGCGGTAGACGGTCCCGTTGTGCAGGGTCAGCTCGGCCAGTTCGGGCGGGACGCCCCGGTCGAGTTCCTCCTGCGGGTCCGCCTCCTCGCACAGAGGCAGCAGCGGCGGGAAGTAGCGGACGTTCTCCTCGAACAGGTCGAAGACCGAGGTGATCCACCGTTCGCCGAACCACACCCTCGGCCGCACCCCCTGGGCCCGCAGCTCGACGGGACGGGTGTCGGTCGCCTGCTCGAACAGCGGGATCCTGGTCTCCTGCCACAGGAGCCTGCCGAACAGGAAGGGCGAGTTGGCCGCGACCGCCACCTGCGGCCCAGCGACGGCCTGGGCGGCGTTCCAGGTGGCCGCGAACGCCGAGGGCGCCACCTGGAGGTGGAGCTGGAGGCTCGTGCAGGCGGCCTCGGGCGTGATGCTGTCGGCGTAGGTGTCGAGGCTCTCCCCGCCCTCGATCGACAGGTGCATGTCCTCACCCCTGGCCGCGAAGATCTGCTCGTTGAGCAGCCGGTAGCGGGGGTTGGCCGACAGCGTCCCCTCGTGCACGTCGCTCTCGCGCAGCGTGGGCAGGATCCCGACCATCACCAGGTGGCCGCCGACCGTGTCGGCCCGCTCCTCGGCGTGGTTGAGCCGGTCGCGCACCGCCTTCTCCAGGCGTACGGCGCCGTCCCCCTCAAGCGGCTCGGGCAGGACGTTGATCTCGACGTTGAACTGGCCCAGCTCCGTCGCCCAGTCCGGTTGGGCGATCGCCGCCAGCACCTCGGCGTTCTTCATCGTGGGCTCACCCCGGTCGTCGACCAGGTTGAGCTCTATCTCCAGGCCCGCCCGTGGCCTGTCGGCCTCGAACCTGAACTCACGCAGCATCCGCGCCAGCGCGTCGAGGGACCGCCGGATCTTGTCCCGGTAGCGTCGGCGGTCCTCCCGGCTGAACACCATGGCAGGTACGTCACGACCCATACATCGCAGAGTCGCACATAAGTTACATATAGTACAGATCACACCAGACGGCGTGCGGTCGCCCATCGTGACAGTTCGTGCCTGTTGGAGAGCTGAAGCTTACGCAGGACGGACGAAACATGCGTCTCAACCGTCTTCACCGAGATGAACAGCTCCTTCGCGATCTCCTTGTAGGCGTAGCCCCTGGCGATCAGGCGCAGCACCTCACGCTCCCGCTGGGTCAGCGAGTCGAGTTCGGGGTCGATCGGCGGGGCCTCGCTGGAGGCGAAGGCGTCCAGCACGAAACCCGCCAGACGCGGAGAGAAGACCGCGTCGCCCTCGGCGACCCTGCGGATCGCGTCGGTCAGCTCACGCCCGCTGATGGTCTTGGTGACGTAGCCCCTCGCGCCACCCCGGATCACGCCGATGACGTCCTCGGCCGCGTCGGAGACGGAAAGGGCCAGGAACCGTACCGGCGAACCCGACCCGAGCACCCGGCGCAGCACCTCCTGGCCGCCACCGCCCGGCATGTGCACATCCAGCAGCACCACGTCGGGCTGCAGCTCGGCGATGGCCTTGACCGCCGACTCCACGTCCTCGGCCTCACCGATCACCTCGACCGAGTCGCCCAGCTCGGCGCGGACGCCCGAGCGGAAGAGCCGGTGGTCGTCGACGATCAGAACCCTGACGGTGCTCACGCGCTCACACCTTCTCCAGTTTCATGGTCAGCATCACTTCCGTACCCTCGCCCGGCTCGGTCCTGACCCGGGCACTGCCCCCGTTGCGCTCCATCCTGCCGATGATCGACTGGCGGATGCCCATCCGGTCCTCCGGGACGTCCTTCATGTCGAAGCCGACACCCCGGTCCCGGACGAAGATGACGACCTCCTCCGGCTCCGCCTCGGCGTAGACGGAGATGACCGGCGAGCCGGAGTACTTCGCGGCGTTGACCATAGCCTGTCTCGCCGCCTGCATCATCGCCGACAGCTCCGGGGTCAGCGGGCAGTCGCCGACGCAGACGATCTCGATGGGCACGCCGTGCGCGTCCTCCTCCTCGGCCGCCACCCGCCGCACGGCCGCCGCGACCGAGGCGTCGGCGTCCTGCTTGGGCTGGTAGAGCCAGTTGCGCAGCTCACGTTCCTGGGAACGGGCCAGCCGCATCACCTCACGGGAGTCGTGCGCGTTGCGCTGGATCAGCGTCAGCGTGTGCAGGACGGAGTCGTGCACGTGCGCGGCGAACTCGGCCCGCTCCTCCTGCCGGATGCGCTCGCGCCGCTCCCGCTGGAGCTCCTTCCACAGGGCCGCCAGCCACGGCGCCGCGATGAGCGCGACCCCACCGACGACCACCAGCGTGAACATGATGCCGGGGCGGGCGCTGCCCAGCTCGTTGGTCGCCGCCAGGAAGCCGATCGCCCCGACGACCACCAGCCCGAGGCCGACGAACGTGCGGACCCGGTTCTGGCGCACCTGCCCGACCGTGGTGGACATCCAGCGCCGCCGCCGGTCGGGGTCGGCCTGCTGCCACAGGATCAGCGAGCCGATGCCGCCGACCGCGATCGGCCACGCGCCGATCCCCCCCGCTGAGGCGCCGGTGAGCCACCCCAGGGCCAGCAGCGCCATGCCGATCGCGCCGTAGGCGGCCAGCTGGCTCCAGTCCCTCGCCGGCTCCCTGCCCTCGTACGGCTCGCGCGGCGTGAACATCCACAGCGCCGCGTAGGCCACGGCGCCGATCCCGTCCAGGACCGTGAGCAGCACGAAGGCCAGCCGCAGCACCACCGGGTCAAGCCCGAGCTGGGCGGCCGCGCCCTGGGCGACACCCGCGAACAGCCGCCCCTCGACCGGCCGCATCAGCCGGGGGGAGGCGGGTTCCTCCGAGGTCGCGGGCGCCGCGTCGCGAATCATCGTTCTGTCAGCCATATCCCCAGCATCGTCACATGTAGGACGGTATCTCCGCATCCGGCGTTCCCCTGACGGGACCCTGAGGAAGGCTCGTTCGGTAGGGGACGACTCAGGGGTCTCCCGGATGCGACCACCACCCCGGCCAGGCCACGATGGACACATGAACGACACCGGGAACGCGCAGGACCCGGCGAGCAGCCCGCCCGACTCGCCATCTCCCTCGTCCCAGCGGAACAGGACGCTCGGGCGCGCCGAAGAGGGCCGGATGCTCACCGGTGTCTGCGCGGGACTCGGCCGCCACACGGGGGTCGACCCGGTGCTGTTCCGGGTGGGCTTCGCCGTACTGGTGCTGGGGTCGGGCATCGGCGTCATGCTCTACATCGCGGCGTTCCTGCTCATGCGGGAGACCAACGGCGGCCCCGGCTACATGGAGCAGTGGACCAGGCGTGACTTCGACAGCGAGACCGTCCTGGCCCTGCTGGCCGGCGTCTTCGCCGTCGGCCTGATCATCAACCTGTCCTCGGACGGCATCGGCACCGGCACCGTCGTGGTCGGCACGCTGTTCGCCATCGCGCTGCTCACCGCCCACTCGCGCGGCGTCGACCTGCTGGCCGTCACCCGCTCCCTGCCCGAACGGCTCCGCCCGCACCGGGCCTTCCACCCCCCGGCTCCCCCGTCCTTCGCCAACCCTCCCGGCTTCTCCTTCAGGCCCTCCTCCGCGCCGCCTGCCTCCGGGGAGCCGTACGGCGCGCCCCAGGGTCCCGTGGCGCAGCCGTACCCACGGCCCCACCAGGACACGGCCGAAGCACCCGTGCCTCCGGTCTCCGAGAGTTCCGAGGTCCCCCCGGCGCCCGAGACACCCACGGCCTCGGCCGCCGCGGCATCCGAGGCTCCTCCGGTGCCCGAGGCCCCTGAGGCATCCGTGTCGCCGGCCCCTGAGGCATCTGTGTCGCCGGCCCCTGCGGCTCCCCCTGCGCCCGCGGCCCCTGTCGCTCCCGAGGCGCCCGAAGTCCCCGAGCCCCCCGTGGCGGCCCGGCCGTACGCGGACGAGACGACCGTCAACGCGGCGCACACCCCGCCCGGGGCCGACAGAACCGTGCGGGCGGCCTCCAGCGGGCCGTACACCGCGACGCGGATGCCCTTCGACTCCTCGGGAGAACCGTTCTCCCCCTACGGCCCCTACCGCCCGCTCGACCCCAGCAGGCGGCAGCAGCCGTACTCTCCCTACGGCCCGCCCATGTACGGCCCGCCGCCGCAGAAGACGGCCAGGCCCAGGCGCCCAAGAACGTTCGTCGGGGTCATCACCATGTTCCTGGCCCTGATCGTCGGAGGAATCATCGTGGCGGCCCAGTCCCCGTCCGGATCTGTGAACATGACGGCCGTCGGTGGCGCGATGCTCATCACCATCGGCGCGGGCCTGCTGGTCGCCGCCTGGTTCGGCAGGGGCACCGCCCTGGTCGCCGTGGGCACCGTCCTCGCGCTCGCCCTCGTCGCCGGATCGACGCTCACCGGCATGCCGAGGAAGTTCGGCAGCTACCACTGGGAGCCGACCAGCATGGCCGACATGTCCCCCTCCTACGCGGTGGGCATCGGCGAAGGCACCCTCGACCTGAGCGAACTGCCCCTGACCCCCGGGTCGCGAACCGTCCTCGCCGCCTCCATCTCCGTGGGCGAGCTCCGTGTGATCCTTCCCCCGACCGCCAGGGTCGAGGTCAGGGCGTACACCAAGATCGGCGAAGTCAAGATCGACCACCTGGTCGAGGGCGGCGCCGACATCCGCTACGACAAGATCCTGGAGCCCGAGGTCCAGCCCAAGGGCGACGCACCGACCATCGTGCTCGACGTCAAGGCGGGCATCGGAGACGTGGAGGTACGGCGTGCGGCCTGACAACGAGCCCGAGGTGCGCCGACGGGTGCACCGCACGGACTGGATGGCCCTGCTCAGCGGCCTGCTGTTCATCGTCACCGGCATCCTCTTCATCACCCTGCCCGACATCGAGCCCCTGGTCATGCTCCCGGTGGTCCTCGGCGGGCTGGGGCTGGCGGGGTTCGCGGCGATCTTGGCTCGGGCGGTACGGCGTTAGCATTTGCTCCGCCTGGCGGCGTCGCGGGGCTTGGGCGCTTCGAGTCGGCGCTTTCCCTCGTCACTCCGTCGCTTCGCTCCTGCGTTCCTCAGTCCAAGCACCGACGCGCCCAAGCCGACACTCCTCACGCACGACACCGGTAAAGCACAAGCCCTGCCTCTTTGCGCCACCTTCGGTGGCACGGGGCTTGGGCGCTTCGGGTCGGTGTCTTCCCTCGTCACTGCGTCGCTTCGCTCCTGCGTTCCTCAGTCCAGACACCGACGCGCCCAAGCCGACACTCCTCACGCTTGGCGCCGGTAAGGCCAAGATCAAACCTCTCGCTTGGCACCGGGAAAGTCCTGGCAGAAAACTCTCGCGCCGGGGCGGAAAAGTGTGGGCCGAGACTTTCTATGGCTGGGGTGTCCGAATTCCGGGTGGCATGGGGCGTTGTCCGGTGCTCTCAGAGCTCGGTTTCGTTCGGATCGTGAAGCGACCCGAGGTCCGGCCGACGGCTCGGGCGTTCGATTCGGCGACGGGCGGGCCGATCCCTGATCGGTCGTTCACGCCCCTACGGCGTCCGGTACGGGTCTCCAGGCCGCCCCGGCGGTGTGGGCCTTTCTCGACGCCCGAGAACGCGGCCGTCGAGGACCGGAGCGCCTGACAGGCCCGCCCCGATCCCGGGTCTCAGCCGCGTCCCGACGGAGATCGGGGAGGCCGACGTCACGCGGGACACCGGCCGGTGGATCGACCGGGCGCCGATCACGCCTCCGTGCGAGGAGGCGTCGAGGACACGCGGCCGGCCGACATCGTGGGTTCCACGGCCCTGAGCTGTGGATTCGCCTGCTTGAAGGGGAAGACTGGCGGGCAGAAACAGGGAGGTACGTATACGTTTGTCCGGCTCTGCCTTCCGGGCCGCCGCAGGTGCATCGGGAGGGTCCATGCCTCGGATCACCGTCACCGTCGACGAGGTCACCTATGAGGAGGAGGTCGAGCCGCGGCTGCTGCTCGTCCATCTGCTCAGGGACCGGCTCGGCAGAACCGGGACCCCGATCGGCTGTGACACCGGCAACTGCGGCGCCTGCACCGTCATGCTCGACGGCGTCAGCGTCAAGAGCTGCTCCGTGCTGGCCGTACAGGCCGACGGGGGTGAGGTCGTCACGATCGAGGGTCTCGCCAGGGGGCCGGAGTGGCACCCCATGCAGAAGGCCTTCCACGCCGAGCACGCGCTGCAGTGCGGCTACTGCACCCCCGGCATGATCATGGCCGCGATCGACCTGGTCAGGAACGACCCGGACCCGTCGGAGGAGGCGGTGCGCCGGGGCCTTGAGGGCAACCTGTGCCGCTGCACCGGATACACCACCATCGTCAGGGCCGTACGGCGCGGCGCCCGCGAGATGGCGGGACGGGAGGCCGGAACGCCATGACCGAGCGGACCACCGAGAACGACCGGCCCGGCGCCCCCCGCGGGAGTCGCGAGACCGGCAGAGGCCACGAGCCTCAGGGACACGGACCGGCGAATCCGGCGGACCTCCCCCGAAACCACGAACCCGATGAGGACCACGAGGCCGACGAGGGCCGTGAGGTCGGCAGGGCGCGGAGGCGTAAGGAGGATGCCAGGCTGGTCACCGGGAGGACCACCTGGACCGACAACATCCAGCTTCCCGGCATGCTGTACGTGGCGTTCCTGCGCGCTCCGATGGCGCACGCCAGGATCACCCGGGTCGACACCTCCGCCGCGCGTTCCCGGCCCGGTGTGGTGGCCGCGTTCCACGGTCAGGACTTCGCCGGCGAGCAGGGCAGCCTGCCGTGCGCGTGGCCGGTCACCGAGGACGTCGTCATCCCCGACCACCCGCCGATGGCGGTCGACGAGGTCCGCTACGTCGGCGAGGCGGTCGCCTGCGTGGTGGCGACCGACCGTTACGCCGCCGCCGACGCCCTGGAGGACATCGAGATCGACTACGAGCCGCTCGCGGCGGTCGTGGACATGGCCGAGGCGCTCACCGAGGGTTCCCCGAAGGTCCACGAGACCGGGAACAGGGCCTTCACCTGGCGTTTCTCCCAGGGGGACGTCGAGGCGGCCTTCCGTGACGCGCCGGTTGTCGTCGATCGCTCCTACGTCCAGCAGCGGCTCATCCCGACCGCGATGGAGCCGAGGGCCGTGGTCGCGACGACCGACGGCGACTCCTTCACCCTGTACTCGGCGACCCAGATCCCGCACGTGCTGCGGGTGATGCTGGCCATGACCACCGGCATCCCCGAGCACCGGCTGCGGGTGATCGCCCCCGATGTGGGCGGCGGTTTCGGGTCCAAGCTCCAGGTGACCGCGGAGGAGGTCCTCGCGCTGCTGCTGACCCGCAGGCTCGGCAGGCCGGTGAAGTGGACGGAGTCCCGGTCCGAGGGGAACCTGACCGTGCACCACGGCCGTGACCAGCTCCAGCGGATCCGGCTCGCCGCCGAACGGGACGGGCGGCTGCGGGCCGTACAGGTCGAGCTGCTGGCCGACATGGGCGCCTATCTGATGCTGGTCACGCCGGGGGTGCCGCTGCTCGGGGCGTTCATGTACGGCGGCGTCTACAAGATGAACGCCTACGACTTCACCTGCACGGGCGTCTTCACCACCAAGATGCCGACCGACGCCTACCGGGGCGCGGGGCGCCCCGAGGCCACCTTCGCCATCGAGCGGGCCATGGACGAGCTGGCCCACGAACTCGGTCTCGACCCCGTCGAGGTACGGCGCCGCAACTGGATCACCCATGAGGAGTTCCCCTACACCACGGTCTGCGGCCTGACCTACGACTCGGGGAACTACGAGGCCGCGACGGACCGGGCGCTTGAGCTGTTCGGCTACGACGCGCTCAGGGCGGAACAGGCGCGGCGGCGGGCGGAGCGCGACCCGGTGCAGCTCGGCATCGGCGTCTCGACCTTCACCGAGATGTGCGGCATCGCGCCCTCACGGGTGCTGGGCTCGCTCAACTACGGCGCGGGCGGCTGGGAGCACGCCTCGGTCAGGGTGCTGCCGACCGGCAAGGTCGAGGTGGTGACCGGGACGAGCCCGCACGGCCAGGGGCACGAGACGGCCTGGAGCCAGATCGCGGCCGACGCGCTCGGCGTGCCGTTCGAGGACGTCTCGGTGCTGCACGGCGACACGGCGGTCTCGCACAAGGGCATGGACACCTACGGCTCCCGGTCGCTGGTCGTCGGGGGCGTCGCCGTACTGTCGGCCTGCGAGAAGGTGAAGGACAGGGCGCGGGAGCTGGCCGCCCACATGCTTGAGGCCTCGGCGCAGGACGTCGAGTTCGCCGACGGGTCGTTCCGGGTGCGCGGGACCACACAGGGACGGACCATCCAGGAGGTCGCGCTGGCCGCCTTCGCCGCGCACGACCTGCCGGACGGCGTCGAACCCAGCCTGGACGCCGAGACGACCTTCGACCCGGAGAACTTCTCCTTCCCGCACGGCACCCATCTGTGCGCGGTCGAGGTGGACACCGAGACCGGCGGGACCGTGATCAGGTCGTACGTCGCCGTCGACGACGTGGGGTTCGTGGTGAACCCGCTGATCGTCGAGGGCCAGGTGCACGGCGGCATCGCGCAGGGCGTCGGGCAGGCGCTGTTCGAGGAGGCGATCCACGACGTGGAGGGCAACCTGCTCACCACGACGATGGCCGACTACCTGATCCCGTCGGCGGCCGACCTGCCGGAGTTCGTCACCGCCAGGACGGAGACCCCCGCGACCAGCAACCCGCTGGGCGTCAAGGGCGTCGGGGAGGCGGGCACGATCGCCTCGACCCCCGCCGTGGTCAACGCGGTCGTCGACGCCCTGCGCCCGTACGGCGTGCACGACGTGCGGATGCCGTGCACCCCGGAGCGCGTCTGGCGGGCCATGACCTCCGGGGCTCCGGAGGGCTTCGGTGCTTCGGGGACCTTGGGCGCCTCCGGGGCCTTTGCGACTTCGGTGGGCTCCGACACCGCCGGGGTTTCGGAGGAGGGCCGGACCTCCGACGGTCCGGAGGGCTTCGAGGGGGGTGCCCGATGATTCCGCCGCCGTTCGACTACGTCAGGCCCGGCTCGCTCGACGAGGCGTGCCGGGTGCTCGCCGAGGCCGACGAGGCGGGTGAGGACGTCAAGGTGCTGGCGGGCGGCCAGTCGCTGCTGCCGCTGCTGCGCCTGCGGCTGGCCTACCCGTCGGCGCTGGTCGACGTGGGGCGGCTGGCCGAGCTGCGCGGTGTCGAGGACCGGGGCGACCACGTGTTCGTCGGCGCGCTCACCACGCATGACGAGGTGCTGCGCTCGGAGGTCGTCAGGGAGCTGGTCCCGCTGCTCGCGCTGGCCACGGCCACCGTCGCCGACCCCGCGGTACGGCACCGCGGTACGTTCGGCGGTTCCCTGGCCCACGCCGACCCGGCCGGGGACCTGCCCGCCGTCGCCCTGGCGCTCGACTGCGTGCTGGTCGTCAGGTCGGGCGAGGGGGAACGGGAGATCCCCGCCGCCGGCTTCTTCGTGGACTATCTGGAGTCCGCGCTCGAACCCGGCGAGGTGCTCGTCGGGGCGCGGGTGCCCAAGCTCGGCCCGGGCTGGGGTTTCCACTACGAGAAGTTCCACCGGACCGCGCAGTCCTGGGCCACCGTGGGGGTGGCGGCGGCCGTACGGCTCGGCGAGGACGGCGGGGTGGTCGAGGAGGCGCGGATCACGCTGACCAACATGGGTCCGGCCCCGGTGCGGGCACGGGCGGCCGAGGCCGCGCTCGTGGGTGTCCCCATCACGCCCTCGGGCCCCGGGTCCTTGGGTTCCGGGGGGCCCGCCTCGGGCGGGGAGCGGCTCAGGCATGCCTGTGACCTGGCGGACGAGGGCACCTCCCCGCCCACCGACCTGCACGGGGACCCCGCCTACCGGCGTCATCTGGCCCGGGTGCTGACCCGCAGGGCGGTCGTCGCGGCGGGCCGCTGAATCCCGGGCCCCGGCCTCCGGCGTGTGAGTGGTGATGGACAAGGAGCGGTTCGATGGCGATGCGGTTCGAGCACGAGTTCACGGTTCCGGTGCCGGTCGAGCGGGCGTGGACGGCGCTGCTCGACGTCGAGCGGGTCGCCTCCTGCCTGCCGGGGGCGACGCTGGAGACGGCGAAGGGCGATGAGATGACCGGGCGGTTGAAGGTGAAGGTCGGGCCGATCACCCTCACCTACCGGGGCAGGGCCAGGTTCGAGGAGGTGGACGAACCAGGTCGTACGCTGATGATCGGGGCGACCGGCAAGGAGACACGCGGCCCGGGCACGGCGTCGGCGACGGTGGTCGCGCGCCTGCGTCCCGAAGAGGGGCGGACGCGGGTGACCGTGGACACCTCCTTCACGGTGACGGGACGGCCCGCCCAGTTCGGCAGGGGCGTGATGTCGGAGGTCGGCGCCCGGCTGGTCGAGCGGTTCGCGGCGAACCTGTCGGAGTCGCTCCAGGGCTCGGAGGCCGCGCCCCGGGAGTCCCGTCGTCTCACCACCGTCCCCGGAAAGCCCGGGGATCCGGAAAAGGCCGCGAAATCCGAAAAGCAGGGAACCTCCGGGGAGACAGGAAAGTCCAAGGAAGGAGAAAACGCCGGGGACCGGGACGTCCACCCGGCGGGCACCTCACGCACCTCCCGGACACCCGACGAGGAGGCCCTGGACCTTCTGGAGGTCGCGGGGATTCCCCTCCTGAGACGTCTCGCCCCGCTCGCGGGCGCCCTCGCCGTCCTCGTTCTGGCGGGGTGGCTGGCCCGCCGCGCCCTGCGCGGCAGGGGTCTCCGGAGGACCCCGATCCTTATAGGAAGATGAAGAAAACCATAAACAAGAGTTATGAGTTGCGCTTCCGGTGAAATCCACCCGTTGACGGCGCTTCAACTCTCCACGCCCTGGAACTGCGATGATTTCCTTGAAGTCACAACAAGTCAGTTAATTTCTCAAACTGATGGTGAACGCGGATGCTATGACGGATAGCGTCTTCATATCGGGGAGGGCGATGCAGCGTCAGGAGCAGCCATGAGGAGCCCGGCGTCACCCGATCTGATCGGGCGTGGCAGCGAGCTGCGGGCGTTGGTCAGGGCGATGAGCAGACCACCCGCGGTCGTCCTGGTCGAGGGGGAGGCCGGGATCGGCAAGACCCGGCTGGTGCGCACCGCGCTCACCCACCTCATCCCCGGTGAACGTCTCGTCCTGCTGGGCGGCTGTCACCGCATCCGTGAGCCGTTCCCCTACGGGCCGGTGTTCGAGGCGCTGCGGGACCTGGCCGGTGGGCTGCCGCCCGCCGGGGACCTCAACCCGGTGATCGGGGCGCTGCGCGACTACCTGCCCGAACTACCCCTCCCTCCGGCGCCGCCGCCGCTCGGTGACTCCCGGGCCGAACGGCACCGGGTCTTCCGCGCCGTCCGCGCCCTGCTGGCGGCCGTGGGGCCCGCCGTACTGGTGGTGGAGGACATGCACTGGGCCGACGACGGGACCAGGGACCTGCTGCACTTCCTCATCGGGCAGCCGCCGGAGGAGCTGACGCTGGTGGTGACCTACCGGCGGGACGGGCAGCACGGGCAGGCCACGTTGCCGCTCGGCCACGCCTACCGGCGTCCGGCGGGCGCCGACAGCGTGGTGGTCACCCTGGCGCCGCTGGACGTCTCCGGGGTGCGCGGCATGGCAGCCGCGCTGCTCGGCCGTCCCGACCCGCCTGAGCCGTTCGTCACCAGGCTGCGGGAGCGGACGGCGGGCATCCCGTTCGTGATCGAGGAGGTCCTCAGGTCGCTGCCCCCGGCGTACGAGCCGGGTTCCGAGTGTCCGGACGCGCTCGACCACGTCGGTGTCCCGCTGCTGTTGCGCGAGGCGACCGCCGACCAGCTCTTCGGGCTGACCGAGGCCGCGGTGCGGACGGTCAGGGCCGCCGCCGTCTTCGGCGTCCCGGTCGGCGAACGGCTCGTCACCGCGGTCGGCGGTGACCTGACCGGGCTCGGCGAGGCCCTCGCCGCCGGGGTCCTGTACGAGGACCCTCCCGGCCGGTACGGCTTCCGCCACGCCCTGGCCCAGCAGGCGGTCTACGAGGCGATCCCGGGACCGGAACGGCGGGCGGGGCACGAGCGGGCGATGGCGGCGCTGCAGGAGTCCGACCCGCTGGCGCTGGTGCAGCTCGCCTTCCACGCCAGGCAGGCGGGGATGCGCGAGGCCTGGCTGCGGTACGGCACCGCGGCGGCGGACCACGCCGCGAAACTGGGCGACACCCCCGTGGCGGTCGAGCTGATCGAGGACATGCTCGCCTCCCCCGACCTGCCCCCGCGCGACCGGGAACCACTGGTGCTGACGCTGAGCCGCCTGGCCACGACCGGGCTGTCCCACCAGCGGGTGGTACGGCTGCTGCGCCGCCTGCTCGGCGACGGCCTCCTCGAACCCGACGCGCGCGGTGAGGCGCGGCTCAACCTGGGGCTGCTGCTGTGCAACCAGGCCAACGACAGCGCGGCGGGCAGGCCGGAGATCACCACGGCGGTCGGGGAACTGCGGGACCGGCCGATGCTCGCCGCCCGCGCCTGTTCGGCGCTCGCGATGCCGTGGTGGGGCTCCGACCCCCTGTCGGCCCACCGGAAGTGGATCGACCGCGCCGAGGAGCTGATCGTGGGCGCCGACGATCCGGCGCTCGCGACCGCGGTCCTGGTCAACCGGGTCTCCTTCGAGATGACCCTCGGTTCCCCGCGCGCGTTCGACCTGGTGGCGAGGCTGCCGGTCACCGACGGGAACCCGCGTGTGCGCAGGGAGGTCGCCAGGGCCTACGCCAACCTCGTCGACGCGGCGGCGACCCTGGGGCACCTTGAGTGGGCCGAGCGCTTCGCCCGGGAGGGTGTACGGCTGGCCACTGCGGCCAACGCCCCGGTCTCCGCCTACCAGCTCAACGCGACGGCGATCCGCAGGGACTGGCTCGCCGGCCGCTGGGAGGGGCTGCGGGAACGGGCCCACGCCCTGGTCGAGCTGGTCCCGGAGAACCCCCTGTCCGCGGCGGACGTCTGGCTGGTCATGGGGATGCTGGCGCTGGCCAGGGGTGAGTGGGAGGAGGCCGCCAGGCACCTGCGCGCGACCGGCCTTGAGGAGCCGGACGGCCACTTCCTGCCGGTCACGTTCACCGCGGCGAGCGGCATGATCGAGCTGTGCCTGGCCAGGGGGCTGACGCAGGAGGCCGTCGGCCACGCCGCGCGCGCGGTGGCCCGGCTGCGGCACAAGGACGTGTGGGTGTGGGGTGCCATGCTGGTGCCCTCCGCCGCCTCGGCGCTGGTCAGGACCGGCGGCACCGAGGAGGCCGCCGCCCTGGTGGCCGAGTTCGCCCGTGGGGTCGAGGGGTGTGACGCGCCCGCCGCGCGGGCCGGTCTCGCCCTCGCCGAGGGGACGATCTCCGCCGCGGCCGGGCGGCACGCCGCCGCGGCCGACCGTTTCGCCAGGGCCGACGAGGCCTACCGGGCTCTGCCGCAGCCCTACCAGGCGGCCAGGGCGCAGGAGGGCAGGGCGCGGTCCCTGCTCGCCCTGGGCGATCCGGCCGCCGCCTCGCTGCTGGCCGGGCTCGCCGGGTGGTACGACGAGTTCGGCGCGGTCCACGACGCGGCCCGGTGCAGGCGGACGCTGCGTGACACGGGGGTCGGCGTCGCGCCGCCGAGGTCCCGGGGCAGGGGCGGTTCCGGCGCGCTGTCCCGGCGGGAGCGGGAGGTGGCCAGGCTGGTCGCGCTCGGCAAGACCAACCGGGAGATCGCCGACGTGCTGTTCCTGTCGCCCCGTACGGTGGAGACCCATGTGGCGACCGTGCTGCGCAAACTGGGCGTGCGGTCGAGGACCGAGGTGGTCGCCCTCGCTCCCCCGCTCTGAGGGGTCCGCCCGACGTTCAACGGGCCGCATAAGCGACATGAAAAGTTAGGAACGCCATGAAACTCATGATCAACGGAGGTGAGAGCAAAAAGAGGGACGCGTCCCCCTTAAGACAGAAAGCCGCAAAAATAAATTCATAGGTCCATAAAGCGGACAATACCGATCACAGTCCAGGGAAAGCCCCATACTGTGATCAAGGCTCCCGAGTGCAGTGTGATCGTCATCACCTACAACGACTCCGCCCGGCTGCCCAGGGCCGTACGGTCCGCGCTCGGTCAGTCGTTGCGGAACATCGAAGTGATCATCTCCGACGACGGCAGCACGGACGGGACGGAAAGCGTCGCCCGCGCGCTCAGGCGGGAGGACCGCCGGGTGCGCTACCTGCGCAGGGACGTCAACAGCGGCGGCTGCGGGGCGCCGAGGAACGACGGGGTCGCCGCCGCCCGCGCGCCGTACGTGATGTTCCTCGACAGCGACGACGAGCTGCCCCCGCACGCCTGCAAGAGCTTGCTCCTGGAGATGGAGCGCACCGGCGCCGACTTCGTCACCGGGCAGATCTCCCGGCTGCACGAGTGGAACGGCAGGATCAAGCCCTACTATCCCGGGCTTTTCGCCCGCCGCAGGGTCGTCGAGGGGATCGCCGGGGAGCCGGACATGTTCCTCGACTCCTTCAGCACCAACAAGATCTACCGGACCTCGACGCTCCGGGGGCTGCCGTTCCTTGAGGACCTCCACTACGAGGACCACGTCTTCACCACGGAGCTGTACTGCGTGGCCCGGCGCTTCGCCGTCGTCCCGTGGGTCGTCTACCTCTGGCACCGGGCCGCCGAGGGGGACGGCAGGCCGTCGATCTCGCTGAACCTCCAGGAGATGGACAACATCGGGCACCGGATCAGGGCGGCCCGGCTGAGCGACGACATCCTGCGCGGCAACGGCCTGGCCGGGCTGGTCGCCGACCGGCAGCGCCGGTTCGTCCGCCACGACCTGCCGGTCTACCTCAACCCGCTGCCCGCGCGCGGCCCGGTCTGGGCGCGGGAGTTCTCCCGGCTGGTCCGCCCCTACCTCGCGAGCCTCGACCCCGGCGTCATGGACGGCGCCGACCCGCTCGTGCGGGTCTGCTGCCGCCTGATCCTCGACGAGGACGCGGACGATCTGGTGGTCGCCGCCCGGTCGCTGACCACCCCGAGGGCCGCGCCCCGCTTCGCCGTACGGCGGGCGGGACGCACCTACTGGGGCACCGTCCCGAAAGGGGAGCTGGACATCACCCCGCTCAGGATGGCCGAGCTGCCCTACGGCGCCGCCAGGCTGCGGCACGAGGCGGCCTTCCACGGCGACGGCTCCCGGCTGGCGCTGACGGTCAGGACCTACGACCCGTTCGGGGTGCTGGCCACGGCGCCGGACTGGCGCGCGTTCGCGCGTTTCGGCGGGCACCGGGTCGAGCTGGCGCCGCGCGCGCTCGACGACGGCTCCTACCTGAGCGAGGCGACCGTCGATCTGGCCAGGGCGGGCCGGGGGCGCTTCGGCCACGAGAGCTTCCGTGACCCGAGGATCTCCATCGTCCGCGCCGACGGCCGGGCCACCTCCGACCGGCTGCTCGTCGATCCGGCGGCCGAACCGGTCAGGGTCGCCGTCCCCGGTCACGAGATCGTCGCGGGGCCGGAGGGGCAGTCGGCGTTCCTGCGGGTGCGCTGGCGTCGCAGGGGGGCGCTGCGGTGGCTCGCGCCCAGGCTGGGCAGGCTCCGGGCCGGGCTGGTGCGGCGGCTCTGCGCCCCCCGGGTGAAGCTGCGCGTCTACCGGACGCTGATCAGGCTCCTCCCGCCGCGCGAGAACCTGGTGCTGTTCGAGGCGGACGTGGGCGCCGGATACACCGGCAACCCCCGCTACGTCTACGAGGAGCTGAAGCGCAGGCGGGCGCCGTTCGAGATGGTCTGGTCGGTCGCCGGGAACCGGCGCAACTTCCCCCCCGACGTCCGCCTGGTGCGGCGGATGAGCTGGCGCTACCTGTGGACCATGGCCAGGGCGGGGCACTGGGTGGACAGCCACGGCCTGCCGCTGGCCTACCCCAAGCCCGCCGGGACCCGCTACCTGCAGACCTGGCACGGGCAGGGCGTCAAGACGGTCGGCTTCGACGCCCCCGACCTGCGCGCCGACTTCGAGGCGCCCAGAAGGACCTGGCGCGGGGCCGTGGCCCGCTGGGACGCCCTCGTCATGCCGAGCGCCGAGTTCGAACGGATCTTCGTCACCTCCAACGGATACCGGGGACCGGTCCTGCGGCACGGCTCGCCCCGGTGCGACGTGCTGGTCAACGGCGACCCCGAGGCCGTACGGCGGGCCAGGGAGCGGCTCGAACTGCCCGGCGACCGCAAAGTCCTGCTGTACGCGCCCACCTACCGGGACAGGGCCAAGTTCTCCGGCGCCTCGGTCAGGGCCGACCTGGCCATGATGGCCGAGGAACTGGCCGACGGCTGGGTGGTCGTCCTGCGCACCCACCCCGTCGAACGCTACGCCGTGCCCGAACGGCTGCGGCACTTCGTACGGTTCGCGGGGGGTTATCCGGAGGTGAACGACCTGATGCTGGCCTCGGACGCGCTGCTGACCGACTACTCGTCGCTGATGTGCGACTACGCGGTCACCGGAAAGCCGATGTTCTTCCTGCTCGACGACTGGGAGGAGTACCGGCGCGCGGAACGGGGCGTCAACCACGACCTGCCCGCGATCGCCCCCGGCCCCTGCGTGACCGGGACCGAGGAGCTGATCAGGGCGATCCGCTCCCTCGACGCCGACCCGGCCGCCTTCGCCGCCGAGCACGCCGCCCGCTACGCCGGCTTCCGCGCCACCTGGTGCGCCGAGGAGCGCGGGGACGCCTCGGCCAGGGTCGTCGACGCCTTCTTCGGCCCCGTGCCCGTGCCCGCCGTACGGCCGGCGGCGGCGCCCGAGGTGGAGGAGGTCCGGTGAGCGGCGAGACCGTGGTGTTCGCGTGTCTGGACGCGGACACGCTCGGCGGCGTGCAGCGGGTCACCCACACGCTGGCGCAGGGGCTGGCCGGGCGGGGGTACGACGTACACGTGCTCGGCCTGCACCGGGCCGCCCGGCCGTTCC
This sequence comes from Streptosporangium sp. NPDC000239, assembly GCF_040300765.1. Lineage (NCBI taxonomy): Bacteria > Bacillati > Actinomycetota > Actinomycetes > Streptosporangiales > Streptosporangiaceae > Streptosporangium > Streptosporangium sp. NPDC000239. The sequence continues at coordinate 757,392 of NZ_JBEPEI010000002.1, forward strand.
GCTACGTGGAACAACCCGGCTATCGGCGTCACGTGATCAACCGCTTCCCCGCCGGCAGGCTCTCCTGGACCGCCGCGCACCGGGAACGTCACCGGCTCCGCGGCATGCTGCGCACGCTCGGATCGGGCTTCGCCGTGCTCTCCTCGCCCGGGGTGGTCGCCCGGCTCAAGGACGTGATCCCCCGGCGGCTGCTGCCCATCGGGCAGTACCACGGCTCCTACGAGCACGCGCGGGGGTCGTGGCACCTGCGCTCGGTCGGCCGTGACTACGGGAGGCTGGAGAAGGCGGTCTTCCTCAGCGAGGAGGACGCCTGGTCCTTCTCCGAGCACGCGCTGCTGCCCAACGCCTGCGCGATCCCCAACCCGCTGCCCGGCTGGCCGTCCCGGGTCTCGCCGCTGACCCGTCACCGGGTGCTCGGCGTCGGCAGGCTGGAGGGCGTCAAGCGCTTCGACCGGCTGATCACGGCCTTCGCCGGGGCGAGCCGTACGGTGGGGGACGACTGGGAGCTGCACCTGATCGGGGAGGGCGCCGAGCTGGGCAGGCTCAGGGCGCACGCGCGCGAGAGCGGGGTCCGCGACCGGGTGGTGTTCCGTGGCGCGGTACCCGCGGCCGAACTGGGCCGCGAGTACCTCGACGGGGCGATCGCCGCCCTGTCCAGCGAGCACGAGGGCCTGCCGCTCGTGCTCGCCGAGGCCGCCTCGTACGGCGTGCCCTCGGTCGCGTTCGACGTCTCCGGCGGGGTGCGCTCCCTGGTCCTCGACGGCGAGACCGGGCTGCTGGCGCCCGCGGCCGACGTGCCCGCGCTCACGGCGGCGCTGACCACCCTGATGGCCTCGCACGAGGAGCGGCGGCGGCTCGGCGCCGCCGCCCGCGCCCACGTCGAGGCCTTCCGGCTGGAACGGGTCCTCGACCGCTGGGAGTCGCTGTTCGAGCAGGTCCTACGCTGACCACTCGCTGACCGCCGCCGGTTCGTTGCGCGGCATGGGAACCCCGGCGAGCACGAGCTGGCCCGAGGTGAGCCTGGCGCCCAGCGGGTTCGGTTCGCGGAGCCGTACCAGACGGTCGAAGGCGACCCGTTTCACCCGGGCCAGCTTGCGTTTCGCGGCGATCCGCTCGTAGGCCACCATCCGGGAGGCCTCGGTCCTGGGCGCCCCGCTGAGCTCGTAGCCGTAGGTTTCCAGCCGGTCCCCCAGGACGCTCTCGCACAGCGAGATCTCCCACGGTTCGAGCCGTTCACGCCAGGTTCCCGTCCGCGCGGCGGTCACCTCGCCGTGGGTGCGGGAGTGCCAGGTCTTGTGCGCGGGTACGGCCACGTCCGCGATCAGCCTCGGTTCGCACATCGCCGGGGCGAAGTCCTCACCCAGGAAGTCGCACAGCCTGCGCAGCTGGGCCTCGGGAGCGGCGGTCAGGTCCTCGTAGCGCAGCTCGTGGTAGCTGCCCTCGGGGAGCTTCGGCGCGCCGTGCCTGGCGAAGTCGACCGCCTCGGCCCAGGCGGAGACGGCGCTGTAGACGCTCCCGTTGTACCAGGGCATCTCCTTCAGCGAGGCGACGCAGTCGCGGCCGTCCCTGATCAGGTGGACGAACTGCGCGTCGGGGAACAGCCTCAGCAGCACGTCGATGTTCTGGAAGTAGGAGGGCCGCTTGTCGCCCCAGCGGGGCTTGCCGTGCTGGGTCGCGTAGAAGCGCAGCACGATGCCCAGCGCGGAGCCCAGCGTCGGCGGCCCCTCGACGATCTGCCTGGTCACCTCCTCCCCGTCGAGTTTCAGCTCGTGGAAGCGTGACTGGCGGCGGCCGACCACCCAGTCGGCCAGTTCGCGTCTGCGCGCCGGGTCGTTCAGATCGCCGAAGCGCAGCCGCCTCTGGTAGGCGGCGACCATGAACCGGGTCTCCGGGGGAATCGCGATGCGGGGGTGGGAGTGCAGCATGAGCTGCAGCAGAGTCGTCCCCGAGCGGGGACAGCCCACGACGAAGATCGGTCGGTCCGACTGCATGCTCAGACCTTCGCCAGCTCGCCAAGCTGCCGGGTGGTGAGCTGCGCGGCCACCGGCCCCGGCTCGCGGAGACGGTTGATCCGGTCGCGAAACCCCTTGCGCCTGCGGGCCCAGCGCCGCTTCGCCGCGACGCTCGCGCACGCGTCCACGTGGGACCTGCCCGCCACGGGCGCGCCGCTCAGCTCGTAGCCGTTGGCCGTCAGCCGCTCACCGAGCACGGTCTCGCAGAGCGAGATCTCCCACGGTTCGAGCCTGTTGCGCCACGACCCGGTCCTGGCGGTCGTCACGTCGCCGTGGGTGTTGCTGTGCCAGACCTTGTGCTGCGGGATGGCCAGCCTGCCCACGTGGTACGGCTCGCTCATCGCCGGGTCGTACTCCTCGCCCAGGAAGTCGCAGAGCTTGCTCAGCTCGGTCTCCGGGTAGGCCGTCAGGTCCTCGTAGCGCAGCTCGTAGTAGGTGTCCGCGGGCAGGTTCCTGGCGTGCCTGCGGCCGTAGTCGATGGCCTCGGCCCAGTTGGTCACCGCGTGGAAGACGTCCTTGGTGTACCAGGGCATCTCCTTCAGCGAGGCGACGCAGTCGCGGCCGTCCCTGATCAGATGGACGAACTGCGCGTCGGGGAACAGCCTCAGCAGCAGGTCCACGTGGTGGAAGTAGCTGGGCCGCTTGTCACCCCAGCGGGACTTGCCGTACTGCTCGGCGTAGGAGCGGAAGGCGATGCCCAGCGCGGAACCCAGCGTGGGCGGTCCCATGACGATGTCCTCGACCAGCTTGTCCCCGTCGAGCCTGAGCTCCTTGAACTTGGTGTCCTTGTCGCCGACGATCCACCGGGCCAGCCTGCGCCGGTTGACCTGCTCACGCAGGTTCCCGAAGGCCAGCCTGCGGTAGTAGCCGGGCACGACGAAACGGGTCTCCGGCGGCACCGCGATGCGCGGGTGGGAGTGCAGCATGAGCTGCAGCATGGTGGTGCCGGAACGCGGACATCCGATCACGAAGATCGGTCGATCGGACTGCATGACAACGAACCCCCGAAAAAGATGATCAAACAGGTACGCGCTGCGTGTTCCCCGGGCGCGGGACGAAAGGCGTCGACCGGGTGAACCGCCACATTCGGTAGATCAGCACGATCTCGTTCAGCAGCAGCAGCGATCCCGCGACGGCCGCGATGGGTATGAGCACCGCGGGCCCGGCCTGCGCGCTGAGCAGCGGGCCGACCACGAAGACCGCGGCGTGGAACTCGATCCCGCTGATCAGGTGGGTACGCACCCGGTGCCTGATGAGAAGACGGCCGATCCTGCGCCGCAGGCTCGGCGGCTTCGGTGGCCGGTAGGCGGCGGCACGGTCCTTCTGCGGCTGTTCCGCCCGGTTCTCCTTGACCGCCTCACGCACCCGCCTCATCTGCGGAGCGTTCACATATCTGAACAGGTCGAGCACCGCGACCCCGGCGCCGAGCAGGACGAACGAGACGTCCCCCGACGCGGCGTACTGGCCGAACGCCAGGCCCGTGGCACAACAGACCACCCTGATGCGGTCGCCCACGTAGTCGAGCCAGAGCCCGAACGGGGTCCCCGTCCCCTTGAGACGGGCGATCTTCCCGTCCATACAGTCGACCATGAAACTCACGTAGAACAGCGCGGCCCCCGCCACGACCTGTCCCAACGCGAAACAGACCGCCGACCCCAGCCCGAGGAGCAGCGACAGCCGGGTGAGCCCGTTCGGCGTGACGTCTGTGCGGTTGGCGACGGCGAGCGTGAGCCTGCACGCCACCGGGTCGACCAGGAAGACAGTCCACCAGGAGTCTTTTCGTTTCCGGGTCGCGTGCACATCGTTCAACGAATAGGCCCTCATGCCTACCAGGATGACCACCTGGAGCGACCGGAGAGTCACACTCTGACGCCAAGAGAGGATCTCCATACTGGTTCTTGACCGGCCGTGGCATACCGTGCCGCCTCCACCCAACCGGTCACGACCCCGGCGGTACGGAAACCAGAGCTATCCGCTTTTCACAGGACATCGTGACACATGCCCCTCAATGGCGTTGACAGGCCTCGATAGGCTGTTTGCTTCCCAGAAGTCACTCGACCCGGAAGCTCACCCTCATGAAGTCTCCCGTCCGACTGCTCCTGGCCGCCGCGTGCACCGCGGCCCTGCTGTCCTCGCCCACCGCGGCATGGAGCGCGAACAAACCCAAAGCGGAAAAGGCACCCCCGGTGGACTGCGCGAAGGTCAAGTGCATCGCGCTGACGTTCGACGACGGCCCCGGCAAGTACGCCGACAAGCTGCTCGACACCCTCAAGAAGACCAACTCCAAGGCCACCTTCTTCCTTGAGGGCCAGTACGCGAAGTCCCGCAAGGCCTTCGCCAAGCGGATGGCCGTCGAGGGCCACGAACTCGGCAACCACAGCTACACCCACCCCCACCTGCGCGAGCTGAGCGAGGAGAAGATCCGCGAGGAGCTGACCCGGACCCAGGACATCGTCAAGCAGGCCACCGGCAAGGCCCCCACCCTGCTGCGCCCGCCGTACGGCGAGCTGGACGAGAGGGTCCGGGCGATCGCCGCGGAGATGCGCCTGCCGATCGTGCTGTGGAACGGCGGTTCCCGCGACTGGGCGACCAAGAACGAGAAGGCCATCTACGACGAGGTGCTCAAGAACGCCAAGCGTGACGGGGTCATCCTCATGCACGACTGGGTCGAGCAGACCGTCAAGGTGATGCCCAAGCTGATCGCGGCCCTGCAGAAGCAGGGCTACCACATCGTCTCGGTCTCCTCGCTGCGCGGCGCTCAGGACCTCAAGGCCGGCGACATCTACCCGGTCGGCTCGGAGAAGGACGACGACCTGGCCTCCGAGACGCCCGACTCCCCCGGCCCCGAGGCGGCCTCCCCCGACGACGGCATGTGAGCCAGTCTCCGGCCGAAGCGCTGCATCGGTAACTCGACGTAGCGGTAGGTCAGCCAGCTCAGCCCGACCACGACGGCGACACAGGCCGCCGAGACCGACAGCTGCACCGCCTGCGGCATGGCCCGTACGTCGCCGAGAACGGCGGGGACGAGCTTCAGCAGCGGGTGGTGCAGCAGGTAGAGCGAGTAGCTGATCAGCCCGAGCCAGACGACGGGCCGTGGCAGGCGGCGTCCGCGCAGGGCCATGGCCCCGGCGAACGTCGCCCCCGCCAGCACGAGCGTGGTGATCCACACATCGGGCTGGACCCACCACCAGCCCGCCTGGATCGACCACACCGGGGCGAGCGCGACGAGCACGGCCGCGGCGGCCACCGGGAGCGGCCCGCCCACGCCCTGCTCCCAGCGGCGGATCGCGGTCCCGGTGAACATCACCGCCAGGATCGTCGCCCCCAGCCACGGGACGAACCCCGAAAAGAGCGTCAGCACGACGGCCATCACGCCGAGCACGCAGGCGGCGGCCGTGCGGAACCGGCCGCCGACCACGCACACCATGCCCACGCAGAACAGCACCCCGGCGACGTAGGCGGGCCAGGGCCCCCCGAGCAGCGGCGCGGACAGCACCAGCCCCGCCCCGACCCCCATGACGCCGAAGAGAACGGCGAAGAGCCCGCTCCTGAGATGCAGTCCCCGCACGAACAGCGCGGTCACCAGCAGGTAGAAGACCATCTCGTAGGAGAGCGTCCACATGGTGTCGGCCAGGCCGCCCATGTGCAGGACGTCCTGCAGCATCGTGACGTGCCCCGCCACGGCCGACAGGTCGCGCGGCACCTGCTCACGGACCGGGATCCAGAACCCCATGGCCAGGACGAGCCCGACGACCAGCAGGTAGATCGGGTAGAGCCGGAACGCCCTGCTGATCCAGAAGGCCCGCACATCCCCCCGCCCCTCCAGGGAGACCGGGATGATGTAGCCGCTGACCAGGAAGAACACCAGGACGCCGTACATCCCGAGGTTGAACCAGTAGGGCCGCAGCGCCGGCATGAACCACGGCAGCAGGTGTTCGAGCAGCACCGCGACCGCGCCGACACCGCGAAGCGCGTCCAGCCACGCCAGCCGCTTGCCGGTCGTGGGCAGCGGAGACGTCGGAGGAAGGGCCGGGGGAGACATTCGCCCCAAGTTACCCCCTCATTCCCTCTGAAACAGGACTGATCCCCGTCGGGGTCCTCCATCCACAGGACACTCCCAGGTTGACCGATAGGGAGCGTCAGAAGTACCGGTCGATGACGGATTCCCCGTTCCGTGCCGCTCCGTAACGTTGTGACCTGCGAGAACGAGGCACGCGAACGACGAGGAGAGATCGACATGACCGACGCAGCCAAGCTGGTCGAGCGCTACCTGGCCATCTGGAACACCACCGACGCCGCCGAACGGCGCGCGGAGATCGACGCCGTCTGGACCGAGGACGCCCGCTACGTGGACCCCCTGGTCGACGTCACCGGGCGCGACGCGATCGACGCGACCATCGCCGCCGTCCAGCGGCAGTTCCCCGGCCTGGTCTTCACCCCGGGCGGCGACGTCGACACCCACCACGACCTGGCCCGCTTCACCTGGAGACTCGGCCCCGAGGGCGGCGAGGCGATCGTGGTCGGCTTCGACGTCGCGACGCTGACCGAGGACGGCCGGATCAGGACCGTGCACGGCTTCCTCGACCAGGTCCCCGCCTGACCGCTTCCGGCCCCTCCGGGACGGCCCCCGCGGTGCCGTCCCGGGCCCGTTCCCGAACCCCCGAGAAACTCCGGGAAAGCTCCCGGAAAGCCTTCACAGAATCCGAAGAACCCTGGAAAGGCCCCCGACATGACCACCACCGCCACCACCCCTCTCCTGCGCCTGGCCCTGAGGCTCGACGCCGTCGTCACCGGCGCCAACGGCCTGGCCTACCTGCTGCTCTCGGGCCCCGTCAACGACCTGCTCGGCCTGGCCGTACCCCTCCAGCGTGGCGTCGGCGTCTTCCTCCTGGTGTACGGCGTCGCGGTCTGGCTGCTGACCGTGCCCAGGGTCGTCAACCGGGGCGCCGCGGCCGCGGTCGTCACCCTGAACGTCGTGTGGGCCGTGGTGAGCGTCGCCGAACTGGCGCTCGGCGGGCTGGGCACGACGACCCTCGGGGCCGTCTGGGTGGTCGCCCAGGCCCTCGTCGTCGGTGGCTTCGCCGCCCTGCAGTACGTCGCCCTCCGCCGCGAGCGGTGAGGGCCGAGAAAACGGCACGGCCCCGGAGAGGTTCTCTCCGGGGCCGTGCCGTCGTGTCCTACTCCCACTCGATGGTGCCCGGGGGCTTGCTCGTCACGTCGAGGACGACCCGGTTGACCTCGCGGACCTCGTTGGTGATCCGGGTGGAGATGCGGGCCAGCACGTCGTAGGGAAGGCGGGACCAGTCGGCCGTCATGGCGTCCTCGCTGGAGACCGGGCGCAGCACGATCGGGTGACCGTAGGTGCGGCCGTCGCCCTGGACGCCGACCGAGCGGACGTCGGCGAGCAGCACGACCGGGCACTGCCAGATGTCCCGGTCGAGGCCGGCCCTGGACAGCTCCTCACGGGCGATGACGTCGGCCTCGCGCAGGATCTCCAGGCGCTCGCGGGTGACCGCGCCGACGATGCGGATGCCCAGGCCGGGGCCGGGGAACGGCTGGCGCCAGACCATCGCGGACGGCAGCCCGAGCTCCTCGCCCGCACGGCGGACCTCGTCCTTGAACAGCGCGCGCAGCGGCTCGACCAGCGTGAACCGCAGGTCGTCCGGCAGGCCGCCCACGTTGTGGTGCGACTTGATGTTGGCGGTGCCGGTGCCGCCGCCGGACTCGACCACGTCGGGGTAGAGGGTGCCCTGGACGAGGAACTCGACCGGCCCGTCGGCGAGGATGGCGCGCTGCTCGTCCTCGAACACCCGGATGAACTCGCGCCCGATGATCTTGCGCTTCTCCTCGGGGTCGGTCACGCCGTCGAGGGCCTTCAGGAAGCGCTCCTGGGCGTCGACAACCCTGAGCTTGACCCCGGTCACATCGACGAAGTCGCGCTCGACCTGCTCGGCCTCGCCCTGACGCAGCAGGCCGTGGTCGACGAAGACGCAGGTCAGCCGGTCGCCGATGGCCCGCTGCACCATCGCCGCCGCCACCGCGGAGTCGACGCCGCCGGACAGGCCGCAGATCGCGCGGCCCTCGGGGCCGATCTGGGCGCGGATGGCCTCCACGGCGTCCTCGACGATGTTGAGCATCGTCCACGCGGGGCGGCAGCCCGCCGCGTCGAGGAAGTGCTTCAGCACGGCCTGACCGTGGTCACTGTGCAGGACCTCGGGGTGGAACTGCACGCCGTACAGGCCGCGGCCGGGGTTCTCGAAGGCGGCGACCGGGGTCTCGGCCGTCGTGGCGGTGACCAGGAAGCCCTCGGGGGCGGCGGCGACGCTGTCACCGTGGGACATCCAGACCGACTGGGCGACGGGCAGCCCGGCGAAGAGCACGCCCTCGCTGACCACGTCGAGCCGCGTCCCGCCGTACTCGGCGACACCGGTCTTGGCCACCTGGCCGCCGAGCGCCTGGGCCATGGCCTGGAAGCCGTAGCAGATGCCGAAGGTGGGAACCCCGGTCTCGAACAGGCCCACGGGGGCGGCCGGGGCACCCTCGGCGTAGACCGAGGAGGGACCTCCGGACAGGATGATGGCCTTGGGATTCTTGGCCATCATCTCCTCGACCGGCATCGTCGAGGGGACGATCTCGGAGTAGACGTGGCATTCACGCACTCGCCGCGCGATCAGCTGCGCGTACTGCGCGCCGAAGTCGACGACGAGGACCGTGTCGAACTCAGACACAAGACCCCCAAAGAAAACACAGCGGTCCTGTCAGTCTATCGGCGCTCGTCAGCGCGCTTACTCACGAGCGGCCTCCTCGGTCGCGCCTGGGCGGACACCCGAGTGTCCACCCAGGCGATCGGCTAGGCGGACGGCCGGGTGAGGGCCGCGTCGAGGAGGCCGAGGGGCGGGGAGCCGAGGTCGAGCATCGCGGTGTGGAAGCGCTTGAGGGTGAACCCCGCGCCCCACTCCGCCCTGGCCCGTGAACGCAGGTCGAGGATCTCCAGCTTGCCCCACGTGTAACGGCCGTAGGTCGGGTCGAAGGTGGCCCTGGCCGCCTCGGAGAGCGCGGCGGGCCCCGCGAGGTGGGTGTCGGCCTCGAAGCGCCTGGCCCCCTCCTGGACGGTCATCGCGCCGCTGTGGACGCCGATCGCGCAGGCCAGCCGGGTCACCCTGATCAGCGCCTCAAGCCAGACGCCGATCTCGAAACGCGGGTCCTCGGGGGCGAAGCCCTCCTCGACGCACAGCTCCTCCGCGTAGTGCGCCCAGCCCTCCGCGAACGCCAGCGACATGAGCGTACGGCGCACCGGCGAGGGGGCGCGCCGCAGGGCACGAGCGTGGGAGAAGTGCCCGGGGGCGACCTCGTGCACATTGATCGCGGGAAGCGTGGTGGCGCTGAAGACCTCAAGCCACTCCTCGATGTCGCGTTCCGGCCACGACGGGTCGGGCGGGGTGACGTGGTACCACGAGGGGGCCTCGGGTTCACCGGGCGCCGCCCAGCTCATCATCGCCATCGCCCATCTGCGCGACTCCGGCGCGATCCCGACCAGGCACTCGCCGTCGTGGTAGGGCACCAGGTCCTTCTCCCTGGTGAAGGCGATGGCCCGCTCGGTGCCGACCCTGGCGGCCTCGATCACGCCGTCGATCCCGGGGTGGTCCTTGACCAGTTCGCGGGCGACGTCGAGCGGGGGCCTGCCGCCCTGCCCGAGGCGCTCACAGGACTCGGCCAGCCTGGCCAGCAGCCGGTCGCGCTCGGCGTCGGCCCGTACGGCCAGCGCGCCGAGATCGACCGGGAGGCCGTCGCCCGTCCCCATCAGCCGGGCCAGCCCCGCCGCGCCGAGAGAGGCGTCGGGGTCGCCGGAGCGGGTGGCCTCCTCCACGTGCTCGACGAAGCGGGCGTGGGCCTTGAGCGCGGCCTCACGCACGGAGGCGTCGGCGTCGGCGGGCACCCCGGCGGCCAGGCCGCGCGCGGCGCCGAGCAGCGCGGTCGCGACGGGGGCGCTGAGCCGGTCGAGGGAGGCGATCGCGTGCTCGACGGCCTCGGGCCACCGGGCGAGGTGGGCGTTCCGCGCGGCGGCCCGCTCCGCCTCGGGGGCGTACTCGCGGTCGTAGGTCGCCAGGTCGAGGTTCGCCAGGTGCGGGAGCGGGCTGCTCCGGTGCAGCTCCAGCTCGCCGTACCTGACCCGGGCGTCCTCCTCGAAGATCCGCAGGTGCGCCGCGTCGTGGGGGTCGGCGGGCGGCTCTCCCCGGCCGAGCGCGGCCAGTCCCGCGCGCACCCCCTCGGGGGAGAGGTCCTGGATCCGGCCGTCGTACTCGTGTCTGCCCGCCATCTCCCGAATCTCCGGGAGGGACAGGTCGCACACCGCGCGCAGGCGGCTGTCGAGTTCGGTCATGGCCTCGACGCTATATCAGACGATCAGGGCGGATCCCCTGTTCCCTCCCGGCGCATTTGGCAGGAAAACCGTGATTTTTGGCGCTTTATCCACTCGTGGAAGAACACCGGAGAAAAGTAGTTTGATGAACATCAAACCGTAATCGGCCAAGGAAAGAGGCTCCATGCGCAAGCTCTTCCTCACCGTGCTGGCCGTTCTCGCCGGCCTCACGCTCCTGTCCGTCCCCTCAACGGCCCAGGCCGCGCAGTCCAGCAAGGCGCTGGTCAGCTGCCCCGGCAGCAAGGCCGAGACCGGCGACGGCATCACCATCAGGGTCTACTACGTGGTCTACGGCAGTAACTGCCAGGTCAACCACGTGCAGGCCTGGAGCGCCGCCGGCTCCAAGTACGGGCACTTCAACCTCTTCGGCCCCTACGGCTGGTCGGACAACAGCCCCACCAAGAGCTGGGGCTGGGGCGAGCCGTACAACTCCTACCCCTGGGTGATCGCCTGGCCGGACCACCTGTGGTGCGCGAAGTTCTACAACGAGAACAACCAGCCCATCACGGACAACATCTGCGTCACCATCTGACGGGCTCCCCGCGCCGCCGTCGTCTCACCGGCACGGCGGCGCGGTGGTCCGTCCCCGTCTCACCCCGGCTCGGCGATCCGGTCGAGCAGCGCGTGCAGCGTCTTGTCGTCGGTGGCCGGGGCCATCACACTGGCCCGCAGGTGACGGACCCCGCCGATCTCGGCGGAGGTCAGATGGAAGGCGCCGTCGGCCGTCAGCGACTCCCGGATCGCCGCCTGGTCGCCGGTGCCGTACCGGAAACAGACGATGTTGCTCTCCGGCTCGTACGGCAGCGCGAACCCGGGCCGTTCCCGGGCCAGTTCCCACAGGCGGCGCGCGGTGGCGTACCGCCCCGCGACGTACTCGCCCAGGCCCCGCTCCCCCCGCCAGGCCAGGTTGAGGAAGATCTTCAGACCGAGCTCGGCCTTGCTGCACTCGACGGTCCTGCCGATCGAGTCGAAGCCCTGGTCACCGTAGAACAGGTAGCTCGCCCGCTGCCTGAAGGCCGCGTCCAGGGCGCCTCCCCTCTTGACCAGCACGGCCGCCGCGAGACTTGAGGTACGCAGCATCTTGTGCGCGTCCCAGGTGAGCGAGTCGGCCAGTTCGACCCCGTCGAGCAGGTGCCGGTACCCCTCGGACAGCAGCGCCGAGGCCCCGTGGGCGCCGTCCACGTGGAACCACAGGCCGTTGGCGGCGCAGAACTCCCCGATCGGCCGCAGGTCGTCGTACAGACCGGTCCCGGTCGCGCAGGCCGCCGCGACCAGCGCCATCGGCCGCCGCCCCGCCCGCCGTACCCGGCCGAGGGCCTCCGGCAGCCGCGCCACGTCGATCCGGCCGAGGGGGTCGGTGTCCAGCGGCACGACGGCCCGCTCGCCCAGTCCGAGGATCGCCGCGGCCCTGGTGAGCGAGTAGTGCGCCGACTCGGGGGCCAGCAGCGCCAGATCACCGGGGACCCCGTCCTCCCACGCCTCGGGCACGGCCGCCGCCCGCGCGGCCAGCAGGGCGGTGAGGTTGGCCAGTGACCCCCCGTGGGTGAGCACGCCCCCGCCCGCCGGGCCGTACCCGGCCTTGTCCAGCATCCAGCGCACGACCTCGAACTCGACGGTCGCCGCCGCCGCGCCCATCTCGTAGACCGCCATCGGGTTGTTGGCGGCGCCGTGCACGAGGTCGGCGAGCGCGGCGGGGAAGTCGGGCGCGGCGATCTGGTGCCCCAGGTGGCCGGGATGGTGGAACCTGGTCCCCTCGTCGAGGTAGACCGCCAGGAACTCGGCGTACGTCTCCGGCGTCATCCCGCCCTCGCGTATCCACCGCGCCAGCCCGAGCCGCTCGGCCAGTTCCCCCCGCGGACGCCGCCCGACGACCGGGGACAACCCCCGCTGACTGCCGTCCACGTAGGCCGCCAACCGCTCGACGGTCACACCCGCGGCGCCCACGAACTCCTCAACGTTCCAGATCACACCGGGGATACTGAAGGATTTCCCCGCGAATCTCCACTTCGGGGTACGGCTCCCGCCGACATCCCCGAGGGCCGTGGTCAGATCGTGCTGAGCGCGTTCGCCGGGGAGCCGGGTCAGACGAGCAGCCGATCGCGAACACTCCGCGCGAAAAGCTTCACTCCCGCCCGCTCCAGGGCATCGGCGATGTCCAGCACGGTCATGGGCGGACGCCGCTTTCCCTCGGCCATTCGCCGCAGAACCTCTGTCACCTCACGAGGACTCCGGTTCAGCAACGAACACAGATAAGTGTCGGGATCGGCGACGGCCACTCCGTACCGGGCGAGGAAAGCCTCCGGAAAGTCCGCGAGATTCCAGGTCACCAGGACACGAACACGGCCTGCGACGGCAGCGGCCATATGGTGGCAGTCATCCGGGTCGGGACCTTCCATCCGATCGAGCAGGTGTTTGTAGTCGTCCTCCGGAATCCGGCCATCGGCGAAGAATTCTTGGATCGCCGCGCTGATACGCGTCGCCGCAGGGGCCGAGCGCTGCCGCTCGCGCACGATGACCCGCTCCCACTCCGCCAGCAGGTGATCGCTCCAAACCAGGGTGTGCACCGCGTCCTCGGTCAGGGCGAGCATCAGGTCCATCAGCGAGAACGGGAACAGCACGTTGGTGTCGACGAAGACACGGGCCATCGGCCGGTCTCCAGGGAGGTCAGTAGGGCAGGTCCGCCTCTTCGGCGAGTTCCATGATCCTGCGTCGCCCCTCCGCCCGCCGTTCACGCCGGGCCTGGAACTCCAGGACATCCGTGAGGCGGATCAGACGATGACGACTGCCGGGCAGGTGCTGGGAGGGGATCTCCCCCTCGTCGAGCAGACGTGCGACGAAGGGGCGCGACAACCCGAGCACCCGGGCGGCCTCACTCGGGGTCAGCCTGGCCTCCATCGGAAGCGCGAGAACGGCGTTGCCCTTGGCGAGATCGTGCGCCGCGGCCAACACGAGGGCGAGAAGCGACTCGGGCAGCACGACGTCGCGGCTGTCCGGGCCGCGCAACACCAGCTGCACATGCTCGGCGACGTCCCCGAGCCGGGCCAGCAGCTCACGATCATCGTTGTCGGCTTCGACACGGACGGCATTGGCGAGAACTCCGGCGCGAGCCATGAGCACCTCCTGCAGGTTATCTGCAATAAGTGTAACCGGCGGCGTCCCCAGAGAGGTGAACTCCGGCCAGGCCCTGCCGGCGCCCCTACGATCGGGGGCGTGCGAATCGATCTGTTCACGATCGTGGTGGACGACTACGACCCGGCCATCGAGTTCTTCGTCGGGGTGCTCGGGTTCGAGCTGGCCGAGGACTCGCCGTCCCTGACGAACGACGGCCGCAGGAAGCGGTGGGTCGTCGTCCGCCCGCCGGGCGCGGAGACGGGCATCCTCCTCGCCCGCGCGGACGGAGACCACCAGGCGACGGCCGTCGGGAACCAGGTGGCGGGACGGGTGGGCTTCTTCCTGCGGGTCGACGACTTCGACGCCGCCTACCGGCGGATGACAGCCGCCGGTGTCGAGTTCGTCACCGCACCGCGCGCTGAGCCGTACGGCCGGTTCGCCGTCTTCCTCGACATCGCGGGCAACCGCTGGGACCTGCTCGGCCCCAGACCCTAGAAGGGCCCGGGACCGGCAGGCCCGTCCGGGCGGCCGAAACGTCGGCTCCGGACCCTGGAAAGCTCCGGACCCTGGGAAGCTCCGGACCCTAGGAGCAGGTGCTCCGGGGCGGGGAGCAGTGCCCGACCTCGGGATAGCGGGCGGAGGGCCCGTCCAGCAGGGGTCGTGACCTGCCACGCAGGTGCCGGTCGAGGAAGGCGAGGACGTAGTCCCGGGTGATCTTCATGGAGCGGTCACCCGACAGCTCGCCCTCGTGCGGGACGCCGAGCTGGTCGGCCAGCGAGATGAGGTCGGTGAAGGAGGAGTGCTGGGCCCCGGCCACGGTGAGCCAGCGCTTCCAGCCGGTCATGAGCCCCCAGTCGCGGTCCCACGCCGGGCTCCCGCCTCCCGGGGTGTGTTCCGGCGAGGCCAGGAACATGAACGGCCGCGCGATCCCCTCCGGCGGGATCGGGGCGTAGGTGGTGCCGTCCATGTCGATCCCGGCCTTCACCCGGCCGTCCTTCAGCATCGCCGCCAGGGAGCTCGCGCCGCCCAGTGAGTGACCCGCCATCGCGATCCTGCCGGGGTCGATCAGGGAGGCGCCCGCCCACTTCGGACGGGGACCGGTCAGCTCGTCGAGCACGAAGGAGACGTCGGCCGCCCGTACGGCCACGGCCTTCTCCCCGAAGCCCTTCTCGTGGTCGACCTCGCACGCGACACAGGTGGCGAGCCGCCCGTCGGGGAAGCTCGTGCCCCGGCTCTCGTAGGTGTGGTCGATCCCGGCCACCACGTATCCCCGGCTCGCCAGCTCCTCGGCCAGGCCCGTGAGGGTCTTGCGCGACCTGATGAAGCCCGGGGAGAGCACCACCAGCGGTGACCCGTGCCTACGCCCCACCGGCCGGGCCCCGAGGACGGCGCTGGTCCGCGTCTCGGCGAGGACACCGGGCGGCAGGTCGGTGAGCCCCTCCCCCTTGAGCAGCGCCTCCGACTCCTGCGGCGTCATGTACGGCGCCCGCCGTCCGTGCCTCGGCGCCGCCGGGTACCACAGGGAGACCATCAGCTCCCTGACCTTCACGGACGGAACCCACGGGTCGGGCCGGGAGGTGTCCTTCAGGTAGAGGGAGACGGTGCCGACCGGATGCGGCCCGGTCGGCGCGGGCAGCCGCGCCGCCGTGACCGGAACGTCCCCGGTTCCGGTCACGGCGGGCTCCGGAGTCGTGCCGGGGCCGGAAGCCTTGGAGTTCTCGGACGCCGGATCGCCGGAACCTGAGGGCGCCGGGGTGGCGCTCGACCCGGTGCCGGAACCCGGTGCGGCGGCCGCCGGAGGAGCGCCGTCACCGAGGGTGGCGGGCGCCGGAGCGCCGCCGGAGGCGGAGGCCGGGGTCAGCGGGACGAGAAGGGCCAGCAGGCCGGCGGCGACGGCCAGGCCACCCCGTACGGCCCGCCCTCCCGTCCCCGGTGCCCGCCCTAAGGCGCCGTACCGCCTGGGTTCGTTGTCCATGTGATGTCCGTCCTTCCCCGTCGGGACGGCCGCCCTGTCAGGACGGCCGGATGACGGAAAGGTAGGCGCCACCGGTTCCCCCGCGCGTCGGCCATCACACCGATATTGGATACGCCCAGAAAACGACCGATTTCCCCCGTCGTCCGCGCGGTGTACTTCCCGGGAAGGTAAGCCTGGTCTTCCCGGCGGATGTGGGGGCCGGGTGGTGGAGGTCACAATGGGCGGGTGGTGGCAGAAGGACGACGATCATGGAAACGGTACGCGCTTGAGGTACTGCGACCGGCGGGAGAGCCCGTCACACCGTCACGCCGGTCGATCGTCGTCGACGTGCTGCTGGCGGTCGCGCTGACCGCCCTCGCGGTGATCGCGGCGGTGAACCTCCCCGGTGGGAACCGTGACGACCACGGCGGCCCGCAGCCCCTGGTCGGGGTTCTGCGGCTGCGTCCCGACGGGCTGGGCAGCGGCACCCTGACCGTCATGCCACCCACCAGCGAGATCTACGACGAGGACGCCTGGTCCTGGGACTACGAGCCTCCGGTGGTCCTGGTGGTGCTGACGGCGCTGCCGCTGGCGTTGCGGCGCCGCTTTCCGCTGGCCGTCTTCTGGACGGTGCTGACCGCCGCGCTGGTCACCTACGCGGGGGCGACCTGGATCACCGTGCTGGCCTGCGCCGTCGCGGCCTACAGCGCCGTCGCGCACAGCCGTAACCGGGTGGCCGCGGTGGCCGGTCTGCTGCTGGCCGCCGTACTGGCCGGGGCCGCCTTCGAGGGCGTCGCCCCACGGTTGCCCGGCTGGTTCGGCCCCTCGGTCCTGCTGCTGGGGGCCGGGATCGTCGCGAGCCTCGTCCATGTCTGGCGGCAGCGGCTCAGGGCGAGCAGACGCAGGATCGAGGAGCTGCGCCAGGCCCAGGAGGAGACCACCCGCAGGGCCGTCGAGGCCGAACGCGCCCGCATCGCCGGAGAACTCCACGACGTCGTGACCCACAATGTGAGCGTGATGGTGATCCAGGCCGGTGCCGCGCGCAAGGTGATGGCGGCCGATCCCGGAATGTCCCGGGAGGCCATGCTCGCGATCGAGGCGAGCGGCAGGACCGCCCTGGCCGAGCTGCGGCACGTCATGGGCCTGCTCGCGGGGCCCGCCGGGGGACGCTACGCCGACCCCGGTGAGGGTCTCGAACCACAGCCGGGCCTCGACCGGCTGGACACCCTGGTCGAACGGGTCCGCGCCGCGGGGACGCCGGTGGACGTCACGCTGTCGTCGCCTCCCGGGCCGCTGCCCCCCGGGATCGACCTGGCCGCCTACCGCGTCGTCCAGGAGGCCCTGACCAACACGATCAAGCACGCCTCCGGCGCGGCGGCGTCCGTCGTGATCGGCCACGACGGCGACTGGCTGAGGATCGAGGTCACCGACACCGGAGCCGCACGTCCGGCCCTCTCCAGGACCGGCGACGGCCGGGGCCTGATCGGCCTGCGTGAACGGCTGGCCCTGTACGGCGGAAGCCTGGAGGCGGGCCCTCGGGGCCGTGGCTACCGTCTCGTCGCCCGCCTGCCCAGGACGACCTCGTGAACCGGCCCCCCGAGTGGGCCGTCGACCGGCCGCCGCGTGTCGTCATCGCCGACGACCAGGCTCTGGTCCGCACCGGTTTCCGGATGATCCTCACCGCCGACGGCGCCGAGGTCGTCGGCGAGGCCGCCGACGGGGCCGAGGCGATCGAGGCCGTACGGCGGACCAGCCCCGACGTGGTGCTCATGGACATCCGGATGCCGCAGATGGACGGCCTTGAGGCCACCCGGCGGCTCATGGCCGAGGAGTCCCAGGAGACCCGGGTGATCATCCTGACCACCTACGACCTCGACCACTACGTCTACGCGGCCCTCGCCGCGGGGGCCAGCGGCTTCCTGCTCAAGGACGTCACCCCGGAGCACCTGGTCGCGGCCGTACGGCTGGTGCGCACCGGGGACGCCCTGCTCGCGCCGTCCATCACCCGCCGCCTGGTCGAGCGTTTCGCCCGCCGGGAGGAGGCGGGGACCGACACCCCGCACCGTGACCTGTCCGAGCTGACGCCACGGGAGCTTGAGGTGCTGCGCCTGCTCGCCACCGGGCTGAGCAACGCCGAACTCGCCGAGCGGCTCACCCTCAGCACGACGACGGTCAAGACGCACGTCGCGCGCATCCTGTCCAAGCTGGG
Organism: Streptosporangium sp. NPDC000239; assembly: GCF_040300765.1. Taxonomy (NCBI): domain Bacteria; kingdom Bacillati; phylum Actinomycetota; class Actinomycetes; order Streptosporangiales; family Streptosporangiaceae; genus Streptosporangium; species Streptosporangium sp. NPDC000239. The sequence goes on from NZ_JBEPEI010000002.1 coordinate 775,097, forward strand.
GCTGCGTGACCGGGTCCAGGCCGTCGTGCTGGCCTACGAGACCGGCCTGATCTCCCCCGGCGGCCACGCCTGAGCTCCGGCCCGAGGGGTACGCAGGGGCGAGCCTTCGAGGGTACGGCGGCGCGAGCCGGGGAAGGGCGCCGCCGTACCGGCTCCGGTCCGGCCCCGCGACGACGGCGGGGCCGGACCAGGTCACGCGGCGTGCCGGTGGATGGTGATGATCGTCTGGGTGCCCTCCCCGTCCACGACGTCGAAGACCCGTGGCGTTTCCGGCGAGACGGTGTCGGCCAGGATCCGCCTCGGGTGTTCGATGCCGTGGCGGAGCACGACCGGGTAACGCGGATCGCGTCCTCCGACGCCCACGGAGAAGATGTCGTCCTTGTCGTCGTACTCGATGTAGGCCAGGGGGAGCTTCTCCGCCTGGTAGAGGTCACCGGCCGAGGCGTCCAGCACCTCGATGGTCACGTCCGAGCCCTCGTACTGTCTCGTCAGGCCGTCCAAGAACGGGCGCCACTCCTCGCGCGGCACCTCGGGTCGTTCCTGAGCCATCTGCCAGCCCCTCTCGTCGGAAACGACAACCGCCTCTGTCCATGCTCGTCGGCTCCCGGCCGCGCCACATCCCACGAACGGACGGGTCTACTCCTCGCCCGGGGGTGAGGGCATGGGGAGGTAGACCTTGCCGCCCTCCTTGCGGAACTCCTCGGCCTTGGCCCGCATCCCCGCCTCGATGGCCTCGGTGTCGGTCAGGCCGTTGCGTTCGGCGTAGGCCCGCACGTCCTGGGTGATCCGCATGGAGCAGAAGTGCGGACCGCACATGGAGCAGAAGTGCGCGGTCTTCGCCGGGGCGGCGGGCATGGTCTCGTCGTGGAAGGAGCGGGCGGTCTCCGGGTCGAGGGAGAGGTTGAACTGGTCCTCCCACCGGAACTCGAAACGGGCCTGTGACAGCGCGTCGTCCCAGGCCTGCGCCCCGGGGTGGCCCTTGGCCAGGTCCGCGGCGTGGGCCGCGATCTTGTAGGCGATCACCCCGGCCTTGACGTCGTCACGGTCCGGCAGGCCCAGGTGCTCCTTCGGGGTGACGTAGCACAGCATCGCCGTGCCGTACCAGCCGATCATCGCCGCGCCGATGGCCGAGGTGATGTGGTCGTAGCCCGGCGCGATGTCCGTGGTCAGCGGCCCCAGCGTGTAGAAGGGGGCCTCCGAGCACAGCTCCATCTGCAGGTCGACGTTCTCCTTGATCTTGTGCATGGGCACGTGGCCCGGCCCCTCGATCATGACCTGGCAGTCGTGTTCCCAGGCGACGTGGGTCAGCTCCCCCAGGGTGCGCAGCTCGGCGAACTGCGCCTCGTCGTTGGCGTCGTAGATCGATCCGGGCCGCAGCCCGTCGCCGAGGGAGAAGGTCACGTCGTAGGCGGCGAGGATCTCGCACAGCTCCGCGAAGTTGGTGTAGATGAAGTTCTCCGCGTGGTGGGCCAGGCACCAGGCCGCCAGGATCGAGCCGCCCCGGGAGACGATGCCCGTCTTGCGGTTGGCGGTCAGCGGCACATAGGCCAGCCGTACCCCCGCGTGCACGGTCATGTAGTCGACGCCCTGCTCGCACTGCTCGATCACCGTCTCGCGGAAGACCTCCCACGACAGGGCCTCCGGTTTGCCGCCGACCTTCTCCAGCGCCTGGTAGATCGGCACCGTGCCGACCGGCACCGGGGAGTTGCGCAGGATCCACTCGCGGGTCTCGTGGATCCGTTTCCCGGTGGACAGGTCCATGATCGTGTCGGCCCCCCAGCGGGTGGCCCAGCGCATCTTCTCCACCTCCTCCTCGATCGAGGAGGAGACGGCCGAGTTGCCGATGTTGGCGTTGACCTTCACCAGGAAGTTCCGGCCGATGATCATCGGCTCGCTCTCCGGATGATTGACGTTCACCGGCAGTACGGCCCGGCCTCTGGCGATCTCGTCGCGGACGAACTCCGCGGCCACGCCCTCGCGCAGCGCGACGAACTCCATCTCCGGTGTGATCTCCCCGCGTCTGGCGCGGGCCAGCTGCGTGTGCCGTACCGGCTTGGGCAGCGTTCCGCCGCAGGACTCCGTCCCGCCGCAGGCGAGCGTCTCCCCGGTCCGCCGCCAGGCCGACCTGAGCGGCGGCAGGCCCTTGGCCGGGTCGGCGTCGTACTCCGGATCGGTGTACGGACCCGAGGTGTCGTACAGGACGACGGACGACCCGTCGGTCAGCGGCACCTCGCGCATCGGCACGCGGATGTCCGGCCGCGAACCGGTGAGGTAGATCTTCCTTGCGTTCTGGACATTCTGGGCAGCCTTCTGGGCAGGTGGCACCATAGGACAACTTCTCCCTACGCCGGCATTACCCGGTCAGGTTCAGCGGTCGGCAGCGGCGGTAGCTGCCCTCTCAGCCCGGTTGCCCCGAGCTCCCGCGTTGGCATACGTGCCGAACTGAGATGATCTCAGTTCGCGCCCCAATGATGCCCCATTCACCCCTTTGGAGCTACCTTCTGGCCTCTTGTGGCTATTTTTAGCGACACGGTACGGGCTGCCTTGGGTACGGCGTGCGGGTGAGGCCCCTGACCGGATCGGTCCGCAGGCCGACCAGGTGATGCCTTCAGCCCGGACCCCCGCGTCGCCAGGCTGAGGGCATGACCGGCGCTCTCATCGTCATCGACGTCCAGAACTCCTTCCTCCAGCTCCCCGACTGGCGGTACACCTCACGACCCGACATCGTCCCCCAGGTCAACCGCCTCGCCACGGCCGCCAGGGCCGCCGGGGACACGGTCGTGTGGGTCCTCGGCTCACGCCCGGGATCGGGCTCCGTCTTCGACCCGGCCCGGGGGTTCGTCCGTCTGATGGACGGCGTCGAGCCCCTTCCCGGGGAGCCGGTCCTCACCAAGACCGCGCACAACGCCTTCACCACCACCAACCTCCAGCAGTACCTCACCCAGCGCGGCATCAGGAAGCTGACCATCTGCGGAATCCGCACCGAGCAGTGCTGCGAGACCACCACCCGCATAGCCTCCGACCTGGGCTTCGAGGTCGACTTCGCCATCGACGCCACCGCTACCACGCCGATCCCGCACCGCACCGCCCCGGACGACCTGTCCTTCGCCGAACTCGTACGGCACCCGCGCACACTCGGCGTCGACGAGATCATCGCCCGCACCGAATACGCTCTGTCGGGCCGTTTCGCCACCATCAGAACCGTGGACCAGCTCACCGGAAACTAGGAGGTGCCGGTCATGCCGAGGGTCGTCTTCCTGCTCATCCCGCGGGTGCACCTCCTCGACGTGGCCGGGCCCGCCCAGGTCTTCTCCACCGCCGACGACCTCGGGCACCCGTACACGCTCACCTACGTCGCCGAGGACGACGAGGTCGCCACCGTCCAGGGGCTGCCCCTGCGGGCGGAGACCGGCTGGCCGACCCTGACGCCCGACGATCTGGTCATCGTGCCGGGCTGGCGCGGCCCGACCCGCCCCGCGAGTCAGAAAACCCTGCGCCACCTGCGCGAACACCACGCGTCCGGCGGTACGGTCGCCAGCGTGTGCGCGGGCGCCGACGCGCTGGGCCGCGCCGGGCTGCTCGACGGCCGCCGCTGTACGACCCACCACGCCGTCCAGGACGAACTCGCCCGCCTCCACCCCCGGACGACGGTCGTCAGGGACACGCTGTACGTCGAGGACGACCGGATCGTCACCTCGGCGGGCGTGGCCAGCGGAACCGACATGGCACTGCACCTGGTGACCACCCGGCACGGGCCGTACGTCGCGGGGCAGGTGGCCCGCGCCATGCTCGTCCACACCCACCGCGACGGTACGGCGGAGCAGGTCAGTCCGCTGTTGCGCCGTCGCTCGCACGTGGACGAGACGGTCCACCGCGTCCAGGACCTGATCGAGGTCCGGTTCACCGAACGGCTGCCGCTGAGCCTGCTGGCCGAGGCCGCCGGATGCAGCGAACGGACCGTGACCCGGCTGTTCAGCAGGGCGACCGGACTCACCCCCCTGGCCTACCAGACCGCCCTGCGCCTGGAACGCGCCGAACACCTCCTCGGTCGCGGAGCCACCGTCGAGACCGCCGCCCGCGCCGTGGGCTTCGCCGACGCCCGCATGCTCCGCAGGCTACGCGCCCGTACGACGCCCTCGGCGGGCCGCCGAAGCGTGGGGTTCCGCCGCTGATCCCGTCCCGGCGTGCACACCCACCTGGACAGGACTCGATCAGCGAGACCAGGCGTCGCCGGGGACACGATAGAGAACGCGCGACGCCGCGAACCACTCCCGGTCGAGGAACCGGCCCGTGATCCGCCCCGCCAGGATGAGGTAGTACTCCACCTGCTCCCGGAATCCGGCGCCGTCCAGGTCCAGATCCAGCGCGTGATCCCGGAACGCCTCCTCGCCCACCCTGCCCATGTGCTCCCCGTCGTGGTAGTAGACCATCCCCTCGTCGGCGAGCTCATACAGGCCGGCCATGTGCCAGTGGGCGAGAACGCCCCTTCCTCCCGTGCTCGCTTCTTCGGACAACGTGAAACCCCTGTTCATGGTGACCGCGACAGACCAGCCCGGGGAGTGCGTCCCGATCCAGACCAGAGTCTCCTGCCCGTCGTTCTCAATCAGGTCGAACGCGGTATCGAGATCGCAGGGAACTCCAGAGCCCGGATCCACCCAGAAACGCTCCGCGGCTTCACCGATTTCCTCCGTGTCGATCCAGGCCACATCGAAGCGGCTGTTCAGAAGATGCTCCTCCAGAAGATCCCACTGGCTCTCCGCAGGCATCGCTCGCGACAGGCTCAACAGACAGATCCTTCTAGAGGCCCTTTTACTGGAGGCGGACGGCCGCCTCCATCCGCAGATGTTCGGCTGCGCGACCTGCGCGTCGCCTGGGTCCATTGTGCCCGGCTGTCAGGACTCCAGCTCGATGCGTTCGAAGATGTCGGCGTCGGTCTGGCGCTGCCATTCGGGGAGGTCGTCCCAGTCGGCGACGTAGGACGGCTTGGGGTCGGGGATGTGCTTGTGGATCTGGGCGATCCAGCAGAGGGCCACGAAGCGCCCCTTCTGCTCACGGGTGAGCTTGCCGGTGTTCCCGCCGCTGACCCTGATGAACTCGGCCACCTGCCCGTAGACCGCCGCGGCGGCCTCACGCTCCCACTCGGGGGTCTGGTCCCACGGGGTGACGTAACCGGGCTTCGGCTCACCGGGAAAATGCTTCAGAACACCGGCGATCCAAGCCTCCCGAAAAACACGACCGTTCTCAGCCGTGGCACTCATCGAGAACTCCTCTCGTTCAGACGGAACCGGACAACCAGGTGTCCTTCCAGAGCGCACTGCGTCGTCACACGACAACAGGTCGTGCCAAGCGGACCCGTACGGCGGTGTTGCTCACACGGCCAGGCCTTCTTGGTTCTGACCACGATGGGAATGGCGGTCAGACCGCTCGCGCGGTGTGCAACTCCTCCTGGAAGTGGCGCACCTGCGGTTGTCTCGGCCACTGTCTCATCAGGGTGTCGGCGAGTTGGTCGAGTTCGGCCATGACGTGTTCGGAGGAAGATCTGCGTGCGTCGGCCAGGGCACCAAGTCCCGCGAAGGCCGCGGCGTCCGGTTCCCTGGCGGCGGCGTGGGCGGCGCCCAGCCGGGTCAGGTAGACGGCGCGGTCTCTGCGGTGAGCGGCCGGCATGGTGGTGATCTTGCTTTGCAGGATGGTGATCGCCCGTCCGGGTTCGCCCGCGTCCACGTAGCAGGTGGCCCGCTGCATGTCGGCGAAGTCGCCGGTGAAGAACCTCAGGTAGGGCGGGTCGGTCTCGGAGCGTCCCGTGGTTATCAGCTCGGTCGCCTCGTCGAGCTGGGCGGCGGCCACCGTGCCGGTGAGCGCGTGCCCACGCGCCTCGTAGGCCTGCGCGACACCGCGCAGGACCGGCGGGATCCTCCAGGAGGCGTTGCGGGCGGCCGTGGTGAGGTCGATCACCCGGGCGTGGTCGCCCTTGTCGAGAGCCAGGCTCGCCGAGCGGATCATCATGTAGGCGGCCATGGAGGTGTCTCCTGCTTCCATGGCCCAGGTGGCGGCGCGGTTGGCCCACTGCTGGCAGCCGTTCAGGTCCGCGCTCTCGCGCAGGAGCCAGCTGATGTGCTCGGCGTACTCGCTTTGGATCCGCCGCAGTTCCTTCCGTGCGACACCGGGGACCTCCTGGCGGGCCTTTTCGATGCCGCGTAGCTCCCGCTGAAGCACGGAGAGGTGCGCGGCCGGAGGTAGAAGGTGGTGACCCGCCTGATGGGCGTTCAGGACATGCCGGTAGTACGTCGTGCCGGTGGCCGTCAATGGTTCGGCTGAAGCAGCGCCGGGGACCAGGGCCGCCAGTCCGCCCGCGGCCAGTAGTTCGGTGAATTCACGACGGGAAAGTTTCACGGCGACAGTCCCTTCGCCGGTCGGGACATCAAAAGTGATGACCGTGGCGTCATCGGCTTTTCCAGGGTAGCCGTCGCTTTCCACTATCGACAGGACGTCGGCCAGTAGTTCCCCGATTTCCGGGGGCGGCAGTGGCAGCTTCCGGTGCGGGCCGAGAAGAAGGTCGTCGATCAGGCACCTGTACAGGCTCGCCAGCCGTACCAGGTCCTCGTAGGAGGGCGGCCGGGCGGAGGCGGACGACTCGGAGCCGGGGCCCTGCCAGCACTCCCAGTAGGAGATCTGTTTGAAGGTCTTGGGAGGGTCGCTGGGCCATTTCCTGTTGTACAGCTCGGCCACCTCGGCCTGGGTGAGGCCGGTGGCGTGCCGGAAGGCCATCAGCGGAGTAACGCCGAACCGTTCGGCTATCACCGCCGCGATCTGCCGGGTCGGAGCTCCGTGCTGTTGCAGTATCCGGCGCAGTTCCCTAACCTGGCGGCGACCACTTGCGGCTTCCATTCGGGTATGTCCCCTTTTCTTTATGGGTGAACAAACCAGAATCGACCGTACGCCGTTGACGGCTCTTCGTACTCCCCTTGTTGTGGGGAATTTCGAGTTTCACCGCTCCCCCTTCTCCGGGGTGGGAAAGCGCTTCGTTTCGATGTTCCGTACAGGGTGTTCACCGCCTTCGCCCGGAGAGACGAATGATCGCCGCTGCCTACCCGACCAGACGACCGTCGGCAACGACTCGACGCAATGTTCTCCCCACCGAGCCGTACGACCAACCTGGCCGCACCAGGACCGTTCCTCGCAGCTCTCGCCCCCAGGGAGCTGACGCCGAGCCACCGTGCCTCCGAATCGGGCAGCGCCGCTCCGGCGAGGCCCAGCAGGAGATCATCCGTTTCCCCGGAATCGAGATAGCGCTCCAAGCGTAACGACGCCCAAGGTTCAGCGAACAACAACTTTCGCCATTCGCTCCGTATCGCGTTTTCCTACCCGCCGTTCCTTCCTGAACCGTGGAGGCCCGTTTCATGCACAACGACATGCCCGTTCCCTCTACCCCGGAGATCCCGGGGTGGCGGCTGATCATCAGTGATGCCGGGCGGTTCTGGGCCGTTCGCAACCGTGCGTTTCCGCGTACGGCGTTGCGGGCCGGGGCGGAGCCGGCGGTGGACGCCGACACCTTCGAGGAGGTCCGCGAGGCCGTGGCCAAGCAGGAGGAGAAGGCCCGCGACGCCGTTGCGGGGGTGACCCCGTGACGGGGCGTCATCGGGACGGCCTGCCGTACGCGCCGGTGTATCGGCGGGTGTGGGACGGCCCGGCCCGCGCTGAGGCTGAACGGATCAACCAGTCGTGGGCGGACTGGACCGTCCTCTACAGCCTGGGACATCGCCGCTTCTACGCCATGGCGGGTTGGGACAACCCTCGGCCGGTGGTCGTCGAGGACATCACCGGTGAGGGGTTGGAGGAGCGGATGCGGGATGCGGAGATGATCCGGGCGATCCGGCTCACGGCGACCGCGTCCCGGCCCTCCCCGATGCCGGTTCGCGCGGAGGTTTCCCTCAGGCGGGGTGAGCCTTCCGGGGTGGCGGTCGTTGAGGAGACGGCGTCCACCGGTGGTCGGCGTTCACCGGACGGGAGGGCGGCATGATGTTCCCGTCCTGGGCACCTCGTCAAGTTTCTGAGTTTTCCGATCGAGCCTGTAACTCCGTGCAAGCGGCTCATCCGGACTGGCTGGTCTTTCACAGCGCGCAGTCCGGGCTGTGGAGCGCCTATCGGAGTGTCCTGTCCGGCAGGCCGTACCCCGGGGCGGTGCTGTTGGTGCGGGCCGAGTCCGCCGAGGAACTGGACCGTAAGTTGAGCGCCCAGGTGTCTCCGGCGGTGCCGCCGAGCATCCAGGCCGTCGCCGTCGCCCGCGCCCTGCGGGCTCGAACCGCCCGGGGCTCCCGGGCCGTCATGCCGGGTCGGTCCACGACGTTACGCAGACTTCTGCGCTCCTGAAGCCGGTACGGCGGGCGGTGGAACGTCATCCCACCCGTCGCTCGCCGTACCCATGAACGTGCGGCTCAGGTGGGAGGGACCTGGGCCGCACACCCTCGCGAGACGGCTCCCATGCGCGTTGGGGAAGGGGAACCGTCTGGCGCACCGGCCCCGCGTATGTGGGGCCGGTCCTCCTCCAGGGTGCCCGGCCCGTGCTCCCCGGCTCCGGGCCGGGCACCCGCCCTCGCGTCACCGCTCCACTCGACCCGGACGATCAGAAGTCCCGGCCCGGACGATCGGGAGTCCCGGCCGGGTGAAGGCTCCGGCCTCATGGCCCGGATGAACGAAGACGCCTGGACCTCACGGTTCGAGTGATCGGAAACCCCACCCGAACGATGACGGGCCGAGCGAAACCCGCCTCCTCACCAGGACGACCATGACCGACGACGAGCGACGACTGATCGACCTGCTGATCAGCGCCCACCCCGGCTGGCGGTACGAGTACCTCCACCTGCCCGGCCTGCCCCGGTGGTGGGCCATCCGCTACGAACCACTGCGCCTCCACCAGCGCGAAGCAGGGGCCCGCGACATGCTCGGCCGTACGTCCCTGCGCCGCCTCGCCAGGGCCCTGGCCCGGCATGACGAGATCCTCCGCCGAAGCCGCCACTGAAGGAGAGCCCTCCATGTCCCCACTCAAGGCCGTCGCCCCGGACGGCACCTTCGCCACCGGACCGGACACCACCGAACGGCTTCTCACCCCCGGCGAGGTGGCCCGCATCTTCGGCGTGGACCCCAAGACCGTCAACCGCTGGGCCCTCACCGGGAAGATCCCCTCCGTCCGCACCCCCAGCAGGCAACGCCGCTACCGGGAGAGCGACATCAACGCCCTTCTCAACGCCTGACACCGCTGACCTGCCCGGACGGCCGTATCGTGAGCCGCGTCGAGGAGAGGGGACGACCTTGTTGCTCACCCGGTTGGCCGTCAGGCGGGTTCCTGAGGGGTGGGCGGGGGCCGTACCCGCCGTCAGGCACCTTGTTGAGAACGGGCTTGAGGTGACCACGCCGGTCACCTTCCTCGTCGGAGAGAACGGCTCGGGCAAGTCGACTCTCGTCGAGGCCGTCGCCGATGTGTGCCGGGTCAACTCGGAGGGCGGCAAGGCGGGCACCATGTACTCCAGCACCGGGCCCGCCACACCGCTCGGGGAGGTGCTCGACGCCGAGCTGACCTCGAAGGGACTGCGGCTCATCCACGGGCCGAGGCTGAAGCGGCGGGTGTTCTTCCTCCGGGCTGAGACACTGTTCAACCTGGGGCAGAACGTGTCAGGCCGGTACGGCTTCTGGGAGCAGGACCTCACCCAGCAGTCCCACGGGGAGGGGTTCTTCACCGTCCTGGAGCGGATGGTCTCCGGTCCCGGGCTCTATCTGATGGACGAGCCCGAGGCGGCGTTGTCTTTCTCCTCCTGCCTGCGGCTGATGGCGTTGATGAACCGGGTGGCCGGGGAGGGCGGGCAGATCATCTGCGCCACCCACTCGCCCGTCCTCTCCAGTCTTCCGGGCGCGCGGGTCCTGGAACTCGGCGACGACGGCATCCGGGAGACCGAGTGGGACCGGCTCCAGGTGGTCGACCACTGGCGCCGGTTCCTCGCCAGGCCGGACCTCTACCTGCGGTACGCCTTGGAGTGACCCGGGTCGCCACTTACGCGGGCTTCAGCACACCGGCGATCCAGGCTCCCGGAAAACACGACCGTTTTCGATCAGAGCGCTCAACAGGAAACCCTCTCGTTCAGACAGAATCGGACAGCCGAGTGATACGGGGAAGCAGAGAAACGAACCATCTCTTCTCGGCTTAGAGGGTGTCCTGACAAGCCGATCGTCATCGACGAGATGGGGGACATCCCGTTCGACCAGGTCGTGGCCAACCTGTTCTTCACGGCCGAGGTGCTCACCCTGACTGGGGATTCCCACCGGAACCGTCGCGGGAGTCGCCGACCAAGGGACAACCGACCTGGGGAGTCGAATTCGCCGCAACCGCAGGGGGTCGGTGGTCGGCGTCCGTCGACGAACACGACCGTCCCAGTGATCGACAAGCCGTTCTCCAGCGCCCGCCCATAGCGTCGTTCGGAGCCTTCGCGCCGGGCGCGAAGCCAGAGCCGGCTCCAGGCGTGCGAGCACCCCCGAGAAGAGATAGCGGTGAGGTCCGGGAGATGAAGAGTGCAGGCGGGCGTCGGTGGAGCGGATGGCGGCGGGCGGTCACAGGGCTGGCGATCGGCGCTCTGGTCGTCGTCTCAGGGTTCGTGTGGCGGACGGTGACGACGACCGTGACCATGACCCCTTCCTGGACCTACGACATCGGCTACAGGGCCTCCGCTCCGGCGGTGGCCGACGGTGTGGTGTACGTCCTCGGCGGCGAACTCGGCGAGGACAGGATGTACGCCCTGGACGCGGCCACCGGCGAGCCGCGCTGGACCCACGACCTTCCCGGTGTGCCTTCAGCGGTCGGCTATTCCGATCCTGTGGTGGCCGAGGGTGTCGTGTACACCACCGATGACGGCAGGATGTACGCCCTGGACGCGGTGACCGGCGAGCGGCGCTGGACCCACGACACCCGTAACCGCGCCAGAGTCGGCTTCAGCCCGACGGCGACCGGCGACACCCTGTACTTCAGCGACGAGACAGGCAGGGTGTACGCACTGGACACGACCACCGGCGAACAACGCTGGGCCCGTGGAACCGGCGGCGGTGGCTTCAGGCCGGTGGTGGCCGGGGATGCCGTGTACGTCGGCGACGGAGCGGGCAGGGTGTACGCCCTGGACGCGGCCACCGGCAAGCAACGCTGGACCCACGACACCCGTAACCGCGCCAGGGTCGACTTCAGCCCGACGGCGACCGGCGACACCCTGTACTTCAGCGACGAGACAGGCAGGGTGTACGCACTGGACACGACCACCGGCGAACAACGCTGGACCCGTGAGATCGGCCTCGGCCTCTACGTCCGTCCGATGGTGGCCGACGGTGTCGTGTACGTCGGCGGCGCCAGGGTGTACGCCCTGGACGCGGCGACCGGCGAACAGCGCTGGATCTCCGAAACCAGCGGCCCCTACGTCAGTGTGACGCCGGTCGGCGGTGTCGTGTACGTCCGCGACGTCGAGGGCGACATGCGCGCCCTCGACGCGGTGACCGGCGAGCGACGCTGGACCTACGAGGTTTCCGATGGCGACTACTACCCCGATGATTCGGTGGTGGCCGAAGGGGTGGTGTATCTCGACGATGACGGCGAGAGCGTGGTGCGCGCCCTGGACGCGGCCACCGGCGAGCGACGCTGGACCTACGAAACCGGCGGCGGGATCCACAGGCCGGTGGTGGCCGACGGTGTCGTGTACATCTCCACCGGCGGCGACAAGTTACATGCCGTGAGAGCGGCGACGGGATGAGGCCGACCGGCCGTTTCCTCCGCCGACCGGCGACAGCTGCGGCAGTGCCACCGCACGACCTACCGTTCTCGAACAGACCGTCAACCGCTGGGCGTTGACCGGAAAGTCCGCTCCCCGGCAGGCAACGCCTTACCGGGGCAACGCCTGACACCGCTGACGAGCTCGGACGGCCATGTCGTGAGCCGCGCCGAGGAGACCTGCGCCACGCCCTGCGGGACTGACGGCCCGGCGCGTGAAGACCGCCTACTTGACGGTCTTCAGGAGGCTCGTCAGGGTGTCGACGTATTTGTCGTAGGTCATCCCGAGGATGGGTTCGAAGCCGAGCCAGGAGGCCTGACTGGCCATGGTCTGCGCCTCGGTGAACTTCAGCAGGCCCTCGGAGCCGTGACGACGACCCAGGCCGGAGGACTTCATGCCGCCCATGGGCGCGGTGAGCATCGGCGCTCGTCCAGTAGGCACAGGGCGTGTCCCATCGCTTCCGGACCGGGCAGACCGCGGGAGGGGGGATCTGGCGGCCTGCCCGTTCGGCACGGCTCAGGGCCCGCACGGGGGCGGGTTGAGGCGTGGCGGCGCTCGGTCCGGCTTCCTGCCGGAGGCCGAGTGCCGCCTCGACCCGGTCAGGGAACGAGTGGGCCTCGGTCAGCCGCCCGTACCCCAGCAGGGCTGGGACTGCTTGGTGATGTCACCATTGGTGTTCACCCAGACGTCGGCCATCCATCCTCTGGCGAACGGCTTGCCCGGAGAGCTTCCGGGGCCGTACACGGCGACCTTGTCCCAGTAGGGGTTGGACGGGTGGAACCAACCGGAGACATTCGAGCCACCGTCGACGTAGCACTCGACCTCGACACGCGTGCCGCCCTGGATATAGGGGCCGTCCTTGGCTCCCTTCTCGGGCCGTGCCCGTACGGCCACGAAGGCTTCGGAGCCGCCGAAGACGGTGCCGGCGACGGTCGACAAGCGGGTGGTCGCGGTGGGCTGCGCCTGGGCGGCGGCAGGGATGGGGGCGACTGCCAGCAGCAGCCCCGCCATCATGACCAGCGATCTGATACGCACTGTGGTACTCCATCTGACGCGTGAACCTCTTCAAGGCACCGTTCGCCCGACGTGTGGTGCGGGGCTTCGGGTGCGTCGATTGGCGATTCTGGTGTTCCGCGCGGTTGTCGCCCAGCGTGTGGATGCCGCGAGACAACGTGGAGACAACGAGATGGACGGCCGAGCCGCCCACGACCACTCCACGCACCAAGCCGTGCGCCGCAGCGACTGGCGACGGGCAGCGCGCCCGCCACCCTGGAACCACTCCTCGCCTACGTGACCGCCTGGTCAGACGCAGCTTCCAGCTCCGGGTGGAGGCGATCGCCTCTGCGGCCGATGACCCTCGTCGAGCAGGAGTACGGCGGCCTGCCCGAGAACGACAGGGCCGCCGCGCCGCTCAGGGCCGTGGGCACCCTCAAGCGGTCCGACTTCTCCGATCAGGCCGTGTTCGACGCGGCGGCCGACCCGAGTCCGGGTCGAGAACCACAGGCCACGAGCCACGCTCAGCATCGCCTGTATCAGGCTGTCCGTCTCCGCGGAAAGCCGCAGGCCCGAGCGAGAATGGCCACGGATCGGCGATCTGACCGGCGCGTCCACCCAGTACGGCGTGACCACCCGCCCTCCACCGGAGCGCCAACGTCATCCGGTCCTGGCAGCGCACGCATGAAGACCCCCAGCGCTCTGCTGGAGGTCTTCGTGTCATGGCCGGCGACGTCGGCCGTTCATGAACGCCAGACGTGCTCTGGCATCCCGGAGGCTCTCAGGGAGTCTGCAGGGTGGCTCGTACCCTGTCGTACATGGCCTGGTGGCCGAGCCTGTTCGGATGCACCCATTCCTGCTTGCTCAACGTGTCCAGGATCCCCGTCATCCAGCTCTGATCCGTGCACAGCTCGTGGCCCTTGAGAACATCGCTCATGTCGATGGCGTTGACACCTGCCCTCGTGGCCTCTCTCACGATGAGGGCGTCCATCTGGCGAGTGAGGTAGTTGAACCACTGTCGATCACCCTCGCTGAAAACACCGTCATCTATGCACCCCTGTCGGCGTTCGCTGTCGTGCTCGACGAAGAAGACCGGATAGGTCAGTACGTTGATCTCGGCGTCGGGGGCGCGGCGCCGCAAATCAGTGAAGAATTCACTGAGCTTGGGCTGCAGGTCAAGGATGTCACGCAGCACCAGGTCCACGCCGGTGCCTGTCTCGGTGTACTTGTTGCGGCAGTCGCTGGTCCATCTGTTCAGGACGCAGTTGGCGAGGACGCGGGCGAACCCGGCGTCGTTTCCGCCGAGGGTCAGCATGACCATGCCGGTGTCCGTGTCAAGCACGTCGCGCTGTGGACCTTCCCCCTTGTTGCCGGAGTGATTGGGCTGCTCGTAGTCGGCAAGAAGGGCGCCGCTGCAGGCGACCTGCCGCCAGTCGATGTCGTGGTAGGCGCTGCTGCCGCTCTGGAAGCGCCGCTGCCACGACAGCCCGGAGCGGTGGCATTTGTTCTCGCTGGTATTGGTCTCCAGGTCGTACGTGAGTGTGCCCTCGCCTGCGGAAAAGGAGTCGCCCAGCAGTCGCAGCGTGCCCGGGGCGGAAACGGGGGCGAAGGCCACGGCGTCGAATCCTATGTCGTCGCCTTCCTCGAAGCCGTTGCTCGTGATGTTGTTCAGCGTGACCTTCGCCCCCGAGCCGAGCCAGTACGTACCGAGCGACGTCCACGAGTTCGGGTGAAGCTCCTGGTTCACATCCTTCGCCCAGGTGGCACCCCTGCCGTTGTGGATGACATACCTCGCCATAGCCCAAGCGCCGTCACTCGGAACGAACGCGTAGACCCGATAGCGACCCCGTGCCAGGTTGTCGGGTTGCCAGGTCGCCTCGACCGACCATTGCGCGGGCACACCATTGAGGTACGTGTGGGTGAACCACGCGTGCCCGCCGAACCCGACACCGAGCTGGTGCCAATCGACGTCGTTGCCGTCGGGGCCGCCCGGCTCGCTGATCCCGCGAGCGACGGAGAAACGCCCACCGTTGGTCCAGTCGGGGCGGGAGCAGCCGACGAGGTTGACCCCCGCCGCCTGGTTGTCCACGATGACCGTGTCCGGAGGAAGGCCGCTCTCCAGACGACCGCATACGGGCGGCGAGGGATTGAGGGCCGAGGGCTCCGGCGCGTTGTCGGCGACGGTATCGGTGCCTCCGTGGCACAGGACGACCACACAGACGATGATGGGGCGATGCCACCAGCAGTGATAGTCGGCGCGCTGGCAGATTCCCGCATGCGGCAGCGGATTCAGCACCTGCGAGTCGCAGGAGCTGGTCTGGTCGCACATGGCGAACAGGTTGGGTAGCGCCAGCAGGGCGCCCGTCTGGGTGGCGTAGTCGTAGGTGCCCTCGAACTTCAACCCTCCGTCGTAGAGGTCCTGCTGGCCGCTCTCCATCCAGCCGAAGATCTTTTCTTGGTAGGGCCAGTCCTGCGGATGACGAGCGTCGTCGAACGTGCGCACCGCCGCGCCCTCGACGCCGACATGCAGGAACGGGTGCCGCTGGGGATCGTAGTTGGGGTTGGCCGGATTGTTGGTCCACCCCATACCCCAGTTGCCGTCCGCATCGGTGCAACCGGGACCCGGCGTGCACCCCGAGGTGTTGCCGGTACTGCCCTGGGGGTTCACACCGCTGTTGTACGCCCACACGGCGAAATACCAGTTCTCCAGGCTGCCGGGGTTGCCGGCGTCGACGGTGATGCCGGCCGCGCCGAGCTGGTTCCATTTCCGCGCCAGCACCTGCGCTGCGGCGGCCGCGTTCTCGGCGTAGTCCACGGCGATCTTACGCTGGAGGCCGCTGGGCTGACCGGTGGCGCCCATGCGCATGAGGTCGGTGATCTGGCCCAGCCCGTAGCCGCAGTCGGCTTGGGAGTAGTCGATGTACTCGCTGGCACGTGATCCGTAGTAGTCCGCGATCAGCGGGTTGCCGGACAGCCCGGGGCGCACGTGCCAGCTCGCCTGCGCCCAGTTCGTCTCCTGCGCGAACACCGCGCTGATCACCTCGCGAGGGATGTGGTCACCGTTCGTGCCGAAGGGAGCGGGCAACGGGAAGTCCCGGCTCGGTGAATATCCGGGCTGCGACAGGTTGAAAGCGCCTCCCGGCCGCAGGGCGCCTCCCCCGACCCCGACCAGAGTGCCGCGCCCGGCGCGGTTGGCGGCCCATTCCACCTGCTGGTAACTGGGCTGCGGCACCTGGTTGAAGATGTCGTTGCGCGGCACCGCGCACACCGGCTCGTCGGCGGCGAGCGCCTTGGTGCCACTGCTTCGCACAGCCTTCCGCCGGTCCGGCGCTGGTGGGAGCTTGGTGTAGGGACGGACTCGCTCCTTGGGAAGATCGGGCGTCAGAGTACGACCCTGCCCGTCCAGAAGACGCCGGCCGTCCACGCCACTGACAGTGGCGCCGAGCAGCGCCGTCCCGTCAAGCGAACCTGTCTCGATCCAGGTTCCGGCGGGAACGCCGACCGGTTCGGTCTCTGCCGCCTGGCGATTCTCCGCGGCGCCCACGATACGGTTGCGGCCGTTCCTGCCGGGGAGCAGGCGCAGATCGGCCAGGCCGCCCTCGGCGACCTCATGGGCGCTCTTGCTCCTCCCGTTCCAGTGCCATACCTGGGCCTTGCGATCCGCCTGGGCCACCAGCAGGTCCAGGCCCCTGCCTCCGGCGGCCGGTGTCAATCGGAACGCCTGGCCCGGTACGGAGAACACCTCCTGCGCCCTGTCACCGTTCAGGCGCACCACATGGTCGCCGCGGGCTGCGTAGACGCCGTCGCTCACCGGCACGGCCGCGGTGAGCTGCTGGGGCACCTCGCCGACCGTACGCGTGTTCCCCGTACTGGCTTGGGCGGTCAGCACCGTTGTCCGGCCGCTCTCCGCTCCGGTGAACCGGGTGAGAGCGACGTCGTCTCCGGCGCCGCAGCCTGGGTTGAAGTAGGTCAGTGCCATCTTCGCGGCCAGCGGACGCACCTTGCCGGTGGCGATGTCCACCGCATAGGCCAGGCCGCCGTGGCCCAGGCCGCCGGGGCTGTTGTTCGCGTGCCAGGGGGCCACGACGGCGACAATTGATTTGCCGTCTCCGGTCAGGCAGTGGTTACCGATCCAGGGTTCGCCCGAGTACCCGCCCGGCTGCAACGAGGCGAGCGGGCGCCAGCGCCAGCTCTGGCTGGAGTGTGCCGTGAACAGGTGGTATCCGTCCTTGTCCGCGGCTGCCGCCACGATGACGTCCCCGGAGCCGGCGGCAGGTGGCGACGAGAGGAGCTTCTTGCGGCCCGGTCCCAGCGCCTGCCGATCGACGGGCGAATGCCTGGCGACGTTCGGGGCCGATGAGTGGTGTGCCTGCTGGGGGCCGTACGACGGGACGGCGGTGGCCGCCGGAGCCGACGTGACGAGCATGAGGGGAACGGCTAAGAGGAGCAACGGCGTCGGCAGCCTTCGCTGTCTGGACGACCGACGCCGAAGTGGGCGAAATGACTGTGGGGACATGAGTTTCCACCGTGCGCTTGGGCGAGTGCGGGGATTGCGGGATGAGCCGCGGTGCGACGAGAACTCACGGTCGGATGGGTCGGTCGTACAGGCACGCGCGAGTGAACGGTCGGCCAGGCGTGCGATTGTTCGCCGGTGTTTTTCACCGGCATGCGGTGTGAACGGGGAGCATCGCAGAAGTCCCCGGTCACACCGTCACGTGCTACGAATGTCGACGACCGGCTGCATCCTTATCCGGTCAGCCGGACACCTCGGCCCAGGCCGGACCGGCTCCGTTCCCCCAGCAGCACGCGCCGTATGCGGTCGCGGTGACGTTGCGGGCGTAGAGCTGATCGGAAAAGGCGAGAGTGCTGCCGTATACGGTGTACAGATCAGTACAGGTGTTGAAGCCGTCCCGACAGAGGTGAACCTGTACGGACGCCGCACCGTCGAAGACTCTGACTTTCGACCAGTTCGTTCCGCAATGCGGCGAATACCGCAGTTCGACGACGGCGTTCTCCTGGACGGTGGGCGTCCCGCCCTCGGTGTGGTGCCAGAGGTAGGCCTGCGACACCGTGAACGCGTCCTTGCCGCACCCGGACACCTCCGGGTCGGTGTTGTCGCACGTCGCCTCCGAAGGGTTGGCGTAGCAGGCGGCATCGCTTCCGGCCGCGCGCCGTCCCGAGGGGTCGTCCAACGCGAACGCCGGCCCGGAGGTCATGGCCACCGACCCCGCCAGCATCACCCCGAACAGTTTGAGTGCGAGTGAGACACCTCGCCGTGACATGAGCCGCTCCTTTCGAAAGCACCATCCGCTCGACGGTGGTGTCGGGCTTCGGGTGCGTCGATCAGATCGTGGTGTTCCACGCGGTTGTCGCCCAGCGTGTGGATGTCGCTAGACAACGTGGAGACAACGCGATGGACGGCCGGGCGCGATTGTGGAGATCTACTCGGTTGTCGCCCAGGGCCTGTCTGACAATTCGGAATGGCGGCGCCAGCGCATGACGGATGCCAGGGTGACGCCCGCGAGGTGGCGGTCGGCGAGCTTGTCGAAGCGCGTGGCGATGACTCACCACCGCTTGAGCTTGGCGAAACACCGTTCCACGAGGTCGAGGACGGCCACCCCGGCTGCCCTTGCTCTGCGATTGGCGATCTGGTCTCTTCGCTCGGGAATGACCGCCTGGATGCCGCGCCGTCGCAGGCGCAAACGGGTCTCTTGGAGGAGTGGCCCTTGTCGCCCGGCAGGCGATCGGGGCGGGTGCGGGGCAGGCCGGTGCGGCGGCGCATCCGGAAGGCGGCCATGACCGCGTCGAAGGCGGTGCGGTCCGCGATGTCGCCGCCGGTCAGGTGCGGGGTGAGTGGTATGCCTCGGGATTCGGTGATCAAGTGGAGTTTGGTGTTAGCTCACCCCATCGCACCACAAACGACCGTCTAGCCGTATCCGCCATGATCATCTATTGGACATTCGCCTAGCATGTGTGATCATCGAGACAACATGTAGACAACGAGGAGAGCTCTGCGGATGGCTCGTCCTGAGAAGCCCTTGGACCCTGAAGCGGGGCCCCTGCAGGCTTTCGCCTTCGACCTGCGGAGACTGAGGGAGAAGGCCGGCAGCCCGTCCTACCGCAAGCTCGCCGAACACGCCCATTACTCGGCCGCCGCACTCGCCCGTGCCGCAGCCGGGAACGCGCTCCCCACCCTGGACCTGACCCTTGCCTATGTGACGGCCTGCGGCGGCGATGTCGAGGAATGGCAACAGCGCTGGCACGCCATCGAGAATCAGCAAAGACCTCCGACCACCGCCGAACACATCTCAACCCCCTCCCCGACAACGCCGTCTCCCAAAGAGACGCCTCCCGAGGAGACACCGCCACCGGCCGAAGATGCGCCGCAGCGACCAGCGGGACGTGGAAGACGGTCCTGGCTGATGACGCTGGGCGCCGCCACCCTCCTCACCGTCGGCACGACCGTCGCACTGGTCGTCTGGCCGGACGGCCCCCCCTCCATGAACTGGGCCAACGCGTCCAACGTTCTGCCACCCCCCGACAAACTCGGCCAAGCCTTGGTTGACGGCGCCGATCCCAAGCGAGCGGGCTGCCCGGATGCGGTGACGGCGGTCGGCCAGGAGGTGTGGCTCGGCTCGGTGGCTTACGGCACCCTGGAGCTCAGATACTCACAGAAGTGCGTCTCGGCCTGGGCCCGGCTGAACCCCTACGGTTCTCTGATCAACAACTCGTCGCAGGGCATCCGGATCCGGCTGGAGACGTTCCGTCCGGACGACAGCACCGCCAGCCGTGTCGACGAGGCTTTCCTCAGGGATCAGCACTGGGCGGGAATGCTCCGCACCGACAAGGGATGCGTGAAGGCCCGTGGACAGATCACCATCGATTCGAACGCCTCTGAGGTAGTGGAGACCATCTGCGTGAAGCGGTGACACACGGGCAGCGCGGGCACGTTCGGGGCTCAGCCGGCCGCCGCGGCCGGGCTCCTGCTCAGCGTTGACGCCGCCTACTGATCGGGAAATGTGGGCGTGATCCGAGGGCGGGTGCCTGCTATAGGCCGTTTGTCCAGGTGGCAGCCTGGAAGCATGAGATTCTCCGATAGAAGCGGAGGACTGTCCGCGCGAGAACGGGACCGGCGCGAGGCGTTGCGGTTCCAGGCCGCGGACATGTTCGCCGGAAAGATCCCGCCACCGCGGGTGGCCCGACCGCTGAACATCACCCGCGCATCCGCCTACGAGTGACACGCACTGTGGAAGCGGGGCGGCAGGAACGCGCTGACCTCCGAAGGCGCCGCCGGGACCGGGTGCGAACCCACCGACGACCAAAGGCGCCCTCGCGCGCGGCTGAGCCGATCGGCGCTGGACGAGCGCGTCGCCCTGCTGATCGCCGAGGGGGTGCCTTCGCGACCGGGCGGCATCGGGACGGCCTGCCGTACCCGCCGGTGTATCGGCGACGGTCCGGCTCGTGCCGATGCTGAGCGGATCGACCAGGTGTGGGCGGGACGGTGCTCTACTTGAGGTGGAACCTCTTCATGGTCTTCAGGAGGCTCGTCAGGGTGTCGGCGTATTTGTCGTAGGTCATCCCGAGGATGGGTTCGAAGCCGAGCCAGGAGGCCTGACTGGCTATGGTCTGCGCCTCGGTGAACCTCAGCAGGCCCTCGGAGCCGTGACGACGACCCAGGCCGGAGGACTTCATGCCCCCCATGGGCGCGTCGTAGGAGGCGTAGGCGGCGCCGTACCCCTCGTTGATGTTGACCGTCCCGGCCTTGACCCGGGCGGCGAGGGCACGGCCCCGGGCAAGGTTCCCGGTCCAGATCGAGGCGTTGAGGCCGTAGGCGGTGTCGTTGGCCCGCTCGACCGCCTCCTCCTCGTCGCCGACGCGGTAGACGGAGACGACGGGGCCGAAGGTCTCGTCACGGCACAGCGCCATGCCGTCCTCGACGCCGGTCAGGATCGTGGGCTCGTAGAACAGCGGGCCGAGGTCGGGGCGCGCCTTTCCTCCGGCGAGGACCTCGGCTCCCTTGGCGACGGCGTCGTCCACGTGGGCGCAGACGGCGTCGAGCTGGCGGCGGGAGGTGAGCGAGCCCATCTGCACGGCCCAGTCGAGGCCGGAGCCGAGCTTCATGTTCCTGGTCTGGCGGACGAACCGGTCGACGAAGGCGTCGTACACGGCGTCGTGGACGTAGAGCCGTTCGATGGAGATGCACAGCTGCCCGGCGTTGGTGAAGCAGGCGCGCAGCGCGCCCTGGGCGGCCACGTCGAGGTCGGCGTCGTCGAGCACGATCATCGGGTTCTTGCCGCCGAGTTCGAGGGAGCAGCCGACCAGCCGGGAGGCGGCGGCCTCGGCGATCTTCCTGCCGCCCCGGGTCGAGCCGGTGAACGCCACGTAGTCGGCCTCGGCGATCAGCGGGTCGCCGACCTCGTCAGGCTCGCCGAGGACGACCTGCCAGATGTCGCGGGGCATCCCGAGGGAGACGAGCAGGTCGATCGTCCACAGCGTGGACAGGGCGGTCTGGGTGTCGGGCTTGTGGACCACGGCGTTGCCCGCGAGCAGGGCGGGGACGAGGTCGGTCACCCCGAGGGACAGGGGGTAGTTCCACGGGGAGATCAGCGCCACGACGCCCTTGGGGTGGCGGGTCTCGGTCACCTTGGTCGCCATGGGGAAGATGCCCGCCCTGCGCCGGGGGGCGAGGAGGGCGGGCGCGCGCCGTACGTAGTGGAGCGTGCAGCCCGCGACGTCGAGCACCTCCTCGAAGGCGTGCCTGCGGGCCTTGCCGGTCTCCCACTGGACCACGTCGAGGATCTCCTCGCGCCGGTCGAGGATGGCGTCGTGCAGCAGCAGGAACGGCCTGGCCCGCTCGTGCACCGGCAGCGCGGCCCACTCCCGCTGGGCCGCGCGGGCCTTGGCGTACGCGGCGCGGACGTCCTGCGCGGTCGAGACGGGCATGTCCGCGAGGGGTTCCTCGGTGAACGGCGCGACGATCGTCCGTTTCCCTCCACCGGAGGTCACCTGCTGAACGACGCGTGCGATCATCGCCGGGTCGAGGGTCCGGTTCACACCGACAGTGACAGCCATGTTCGAAGAGTATTCCGGGTGACCGCCGCTGACTACCGGGCGGTAATGGCATGAACCGGACGCGATGACGATCCGTGTAGGGGGCATGAGGACATCCATTCGTACGGCGGGCGCCGTCACTCTCGCCGCCGCGCTGTTCACCACGGGGTGCAGCGGTTCGACGGGGTCGGCGGACGGGGAGAGCCGTACGGCACCGGTCGTGGAGCTGGGGAAGGTCAAACTGGTCTCCTACAGCGGCTGCGACGACATGCTGGCCGGGCTGCGGGCCGCGGCGGCCAAGCAGGTCGGTCCGTGGGGGTTCGGGGGGCCGCAGATCATGTACGCCCGTTCCGACGTCGCCGAGGCCAAGGCCATCGGGTCGGGGCAGGACCAGGCGAACCAGGAGCACTCGACCACGAACACCCACGAGGCCGGGGTCGACGAACCCGACATGGTCAAGACCGACGGCAACCGGGTGATCACGGTGAACCGCGGGGTGCTGCGGGTGATCGACGCCGCGACCAAGAAGATCACCGGAACGCTCAAGCTGGTCAGCCCCGAGCAGTCGTGGGCCCCGGCCGACCTGCTGGTCAGCGGGGACAGGGCGCTGGTGCTCTTCTCCGGCGGCGGGATCATCCCCTACGGCGCCGTGGCCAAGCAGGCGCCGAGCCCGGGACCGCGTTACGTGCTCGTCGACCTGTCCGGGGAGCCGAAGGTCATCGGCTCGCTGACCCCGAACGGCTCGCACGTGGACGCCAGGATGATCGGCTCGACGGTGCGGATCGTGGTCCGCAGCCAGCCCGACATCCCCTTCCCCGACCTGGGCCCCAAGCTCTCCGAGCAGGAGAGGACCCTGAAGAACAGGGCGACCGTCAACGGCGCGCCGATCACGGCGTGGCTGCCGACGTTCGAGACGGCCGACGCCAAGGGTGTCTCCGTCAAGAAGTCGGTCGGCTGTGAGCGGGTCAGCCACCCCGACGACTACACCGGCACCTCGCTGCTGACCGTGCACACCCTCGACCTGTCCCAGGGGCTCGCCGACACCGCGCCGATCAGCGTCGCCGCCGACGGCGACACGGTGTACGGCACCGGCACCAGCCTGTACGTGGCCAGCAACCCGCGCTGGTGGTGGTGGCCGAGGCCGATCGACGACGTCGTCCCGATGGAGGACGCTCCGACCGGCACCCCGGCCGAGAGCGGCTCCGCGCAGGCTCCGCAGGTCGAGCCGACGCAGGAGGACCCGTCGGCTCCCCCGGTCGATCCGTCGGCCGACCCGACTCCCACCCCTGAGGAGACGCCGAAGCAGCCGCCGGAGGAGACCGAGATCCACCGGTTCGACATCAGCGCGCCGGGAGCGCCCCGTTACGTCGCCTCGGGGAAGGTGTCGGGACGGCTGATCAACCAGTACGCCATGTCGGAGTACCAGGGGCACCTGCGGGTCGCGACGACCACGAACTCCACCGTCTTCCGCTCCGCCGAGAACAGTTCGAGCACCGTCCACGTCCTGAAGGACGACACGCTGGCCAAGGTCGGCGAGATCGGCGGCCTGGGCGACGGCGAGCGGATCTACTCGGTCAGGTTCATCGGCCCGGTCGGCTACGTGGTCACCTTCAAGCAGGTCGACCCGCTCTACACGCTCGACCTGAGCGACCCGGCCAACCCGAGGAAGACCGGCGAGCTGAAGATCACCGGTTACTCCGCCTACCTGCACCCCGCCGGTGACGGACGGCTGATCGGCATCGGCCAGGAGGCGAACACCGAGGGCCGTACGCTCGGCACCCAGGTCTCGCTCTTCGACGTGAGCGACCCGGCCAACCCGCGCCGTCTGTCGCAGATGTTCCAGAAGGACTCCGGCTCGGAGGCCGAGTGGGACCCGCACGCCTTCCTGTACTGGGCGAAGACGGGCATGGCGGTGCTGCCGCTGAACACCTGGGACGGTACGGCGAACACCACCGGCTCCGCGCTGGTCCTCAAGATCGACGACTCCGCCGTCACCAGGACGGGGACCGTCGTCCACCCCAAGCCGAAGCCCGTGAAGAAGGGTGAGCCGATCCTGTTCGACCCGACCGTCCGCCGCGCGGTCGTCATCGGCGACGGCCTGTGGACGTTCTCCGAGCAGGGCGTGAAGGTCAACGCCATGGACGGCCTCGCCGAGCGGTCCTGGATCCCGTTCGACTGACGGTACGGCGGCACGCCCCGGCCTTCCCCCGGGGCGTGCCGGCTTCCCCACGGCGTTCTGGTCTTCTTGGACCCCTCGACTCGCGGCCTGGGGTGTGCCGTCACGGTTCCGGGGCCTTTTCCCGCTTTCACAGCCCGCTGGGACTCTCTTTCACCGCCCGTCGGGACGTGCTTTCACGGCCCCGCTGGGACGTGCTTTTACACGGACATATCCCCCTTTACAAGATCTTGTCAGGTCACTTCGGGGGGTGTTACCTCTTGCGCAACGCACGTGACCCACGTGCCGCATGGCCAACGACGGCCAACTCTGCGCAGGAGGATCGGTGTCGACCAAACCCTGGTTACGCATCACCGTCATAGCCGCCGCGACAGCGGCGCTCGCACTTCCCCTCCCGGGACTCGCCCAGGAAAAGCCCGGCGGGCAGGCCCAGGGAACGCACGACTTCCAGGCCGAGGAGCACGAGAAGCCCGACCTGGACAACCGCAGGGGCACCGTGGCCCCGCCCGCCTCGCTGGCCAAGGCCGCGGGGGCGACGATCCGCTGGAACTCCCTGGGCACCCCGGCCGTCGTCACCGGCGCGCTGGACACGGCCGCGGGGGTCGTACCGCTCGCCGAGGGTCTCGGCGCCGACCCCGAGCAGGCCGCCCGCGCCTACCTCAAGGCCAACGAACCGCTCTTCGGCCTGTCCACCGAGGAGGTGGACGCCCTGGAGAAGGTCGCGGCCAACCCCATCGGGGACGGCCACGCCGTACTGCTCCGGCAGCGGTTCGGTGGCCTGTCCGCCGGTGTGGACGGGCAGGTCGCGATCGGCGTGGTGGACGGCAAGGTCCTGCACGTCACCTCGACCCTGGCCCGTTCGAGCGCGGCGCCGCCCGCCGCGAGGATCACCGAGCAGCGGGCGCTTGAGGTCGCCGCCGCCGACGGTGCGATCGACCTGGCCACCGCGAGCGTGAAGAAGGTCACCCTCGTCGCGGTGCCCGCCCCCGACGGCACGCACAGCGCCTTCCAGGTCACCCTCATCGGTGGCGGCCAGGGTGAGGCCGCCGCCTACACCACCCACGTGGACGCGGTCAGCGGCGAGATCCTCACCCGCGAGAACCTGGTCGACCACGCCTTCCAGCCGGACAACCCGCGCTGGAAGGGCTTCACCGCCAACCCTCCGGCCGACTACTCCTCGACCGACAACCGGGTGACCTGGTGTCTCAGGCCGGGACGCGGCTGTGACCTGGCGCCCGTCGGCGACGCCGCGACCGGCAAGGCCTGGGACGTGGACCACGCCACGGGCACGCCGAGCGGCACCAGCGTCGGCAACTCCGCCAAGACCTTCGAGAACCGCGCCAGCAACGATCCCTACACCGTCGGCACCCGCAGCAACGTGGCCACGCCCTCCCGCGAGTACGCCTACCCGTGGACCAACACGTGGTACAAGGCCAAGTGCGACCCCGCGACCTTCGACCGGCCCGGCGAGGCCGACCTCGAAGCGGCCATCGCGAACCTGCACGTCATGCACAACCGGATGCACGACTGGTCCTACAAGCTCGGTTTCACCGAGACCGCGTGGAACATGCAGAGCGACAACGGCGACCGCGGCGGCCTCGGCGGCGACCCCGAGCAGGGCAACGCCCAGGCGGGTGCCAGGGACCTCACCGTCCGCGACAACGCCAACCAGATCACCGGCCCCGACGGGCTCGCGCCGATCACCAACATGTACCTCTGGCAGCCCATCGCGGGTTCGTTCTACGCGCCGTGCGTGGACGGCGACTACGACATGTCGGTGATCGGGCACGAGTACACCCACGCCATCTCCGGCCGCATGGTCGGCGGCCCTGACGCCGGGTGGAGCGGCGCCCAGGCGGGTGCCATGAACGAGAGCACCTCCGACCTGTTCGCCATGGAGTACCTCTTCGAGAACGGCTTCCGCCCCGCGGGCGACACGCCGTACGTCACGGGTGGCTACGTCACCGGCGACAAGAAGGCCGGAATCCGCAACTACGACATGTCTAAGTCACCGCTCAACTACAGCGACATCGCCTACGACCTGGTCGGGCAGCAGGTGCACGCCGACGGTGAGATCTGGACCGCCACCCAGTACGACGTGCGCCAGGCCTTCGTCGACAAGTACGGCAAGGGCGTCCCGGCCCAGCAGCGGGCCTGCGCCGACGGCGTCCTGTCCGTCAACCACTGCCCGGGCAACCGGCGCTGGGCGCAGGTCTCCTTCGACGCGCTGCTGCTGATGGCCTCCGGGTCGGTCAGCTACGTCGACCATCGTGACGCTCTGCTGGCGGCCGACGCCATCCGCTTCGGCGGCAGGGACAAGGACATCATGTGGCGGGCCTTCGCCGAGCACGGCCTCGGCAAGGGCGCGGCGAGCAACGGCCCCGGCGACCCCGACCCGACGCCCAGCTTCGTCGACCCCGAGGGCAGGAACGGCAAGGTACGGCTCGGCCCGCTCGTCGGCGCCGGGGACGCCAAGCTGCGCCTGTACGTCGGCGACTACGAGGGCCGCGCCGTACCGGTGGCCGACACCGACCCGGCGACCCCGCTCGGCGACACCGCGGAGCTGACCCCCGGCACCTACGGCTTCCTCGTGGTCGGTGAGGGCTTCGGCCACACCCGCCTCAAGCTGACCGTACGGCCCGGCAGGACGCTGGCCGTGCCGTCGGTCCTGGGGCGCAACCACGCCTCCGCCGCCCTGGGCGCGACGGCCTCGGGCGACGGCGTGAACCAGGCCAAGCTGATCGACGAGACCGAGGCGACCGACTGGGCCTCGCTCACCGGGCCGGTCAAGGGCAGGTCGGTGACCGTGGACCTGGCCGGGACCGCGCCGGTCACGATCCGCAGGGTCCAGGTCAGCTCCCTGCTGCGGCCCAACGTCAACGACCCCGCCGACCCCGGCGGCCAGAACCGCTTCAGCGCCCTGCGCGCCTTCGAGGTGCTGGCCTGCGACGCGACCAGGAAGGACTGTTCCTCCCCCGCGTCGTACTCGGTCGTCTACACCAGCCCCGCCGACGCCTTCCAGACCCGTCTGCCGCGTCCCCGCGCCTCGGACCTGATCATCAAGTCCTTCCGCATCCCCGCGACCACCGCGACCCACCTGACCCTGCGGGCCGTCTCGTCCCAGTGCACCGGCAACCCGCTCTACGCCGGTGAGCAGGACAACGACCCCAACTCCTCGACCGACTGCGCCACCGCCAGCCCCCTGCGGGACCAGCTCAGGGCCGCCGAGTTCCAGGCCTTCTCCCGCTAGACCGTCCTGTCCGACGGAGCCGGGAAGGGCGGCTCCGGCCCCTGACCTTCCGACGCGCCGCTGAAAGCCCTCGAACCTCGGGGGCTTTCAGCCCGTTCGGACGCCGGTTGGCCGGTAGACGGTGGTCTGCCGCTCGCGGGCGGCGAGCGCCGCGGGGATCCGGGCCGCCGTGGCGGAGGACAGCATCGTGACGGCCCTGTCCACGGGCACGAAGGCGTGGTCGTCGAGCTCGGCGGTCTGCAGGCGGATGGGGGTGTCCCTCAGCGTTCCGCCGTCGAACAACAGGTGGACGAGGGGACGCGTGCGATACCCGTACGGCGGAGCCCAGTCCACGGTCAGGAGCCGGCCGAGCCGGATGGAGATCCCGAGTTCCTCGCCGAGTTCGCGGACACAGGCGTCCTCCGGGGCCTCGCCCTCCTCTGCCATCCCCCCGGGGACCAGCCAGTAGGGCTGGTAGTTGGGCTTGACCAGCAGGACATGCCCGTTCTCGTCGGTGATGAGAGCACCGGCGGCGACGTGCACGGTGGCGAGCCCGGCGTAGTAGATCTCCGGCTCGACCCAGGTGGACGACGCGGCCGGGACTGTGGGATCGGTCATCGGGTGATTTTTCCCTTCTCCTGCCGACTCTTCACATCGCCGGGAGCCCACCCGTTCCGAGCCGTCACGAGGGGCGTTCGTGGATGGCCTTTCGGGTTTGGCGGGGGATGTCGATCTCCGGGCGGTGGCCGAAGAGGTTGTCCACGAGTCTGGCGGCGGCCGCGCCGTCGGCCGGGGGCCGGAGGTCCGTCACGAAGGCGCGGTAGCGCTCGCCGTAGTCGGCCCGCACCCCGTCGAGGTCGCGTACGGCCGCCGCCACCTCCCGCGTCGTGCGCAGCAACGGCCCGGGGGCCAGGGACTCCAGGTCGAAGGAGAAGCCGCGTACCTCGTCCCGGTAGTGCTCGAAGTCGTAGGTGTACAGCAGGATGGGCCGTCCGGTGATCGCGAAGTCGAACATCGCCGAGGAGTAGTCGGTGACGAGCACGTCGGCGACCAGGTAGAGGTCCCGGATGTCGGGATAGGCCGTGACGTCCAGGACGAACCCCGTCCCGGCCCGGGGAATCCGGTCGAAGGTGTTGGGGTGCCTGCGTACCATGACCACGTGGTCGTCGCCGAGGGCGCGCCACAGACGGTACAGGTCGAGACGCAGGTCGAAACGGGAACGGCCCTTGCCGTGGTATCTGTCGTCGCGCCAGGTCGGCGCGTACAGCACGACCTTCTTGCCCTCCGGCAGGCCGAGCCGTTCCCTGACGGCCGCGGCGGCACCAAGGGCGGCAGGACCAGAGGCCGTGGGACCACAGGCACCGGAGGCCACGAGCCCGGATACCGCGGAGCCGGAGGCCCCGGGGCCGGGGGGTGTCATGGGTTCCGGAGGCGCCACCAGGCCGAGGGGCGCCCCGGGATCGAGCGCCACGGAGCCGGGGACAGCGGAGCCGGGGCGGGCCAGGGCGTCGTCGCGGGGGCTGCCGGTCTCCAGCACCTCCCCCTCGAAGCGGAAGGCCTCACGCAGGACCCGGGTGCTCCACGGTCCCTGCGTGACCAGGTGGGTCCACTGCCCGACCTCCCTGGTCAGCCGTTCCATGTGGATCGGCGCGGCCAGCGGTCCCCTGTCGATGCCGAAGCCGACCCGTTTGGGGGTGGCCCCGGGCCAGGTCTGCACGACCACCTGTCCCGGTCTTCGCCGGAACCACCTGGGCAGTGAGCCGTCGGTGACGACGTACCTGCAGGTCGCCAGCGCCTCGAAGTGCTCGCGGGTCGAGGTCGCGACCTGCGTGACCGTCTCCGGCAGCGTCACCTGACGGTCCCTGACGTGCCAGAGGAACTCAAGGGCGGTCCCCCGGCGCCGCAGTTCCTCGTAGATCGCCCTGGGGTCGCCGCAGAAGCCCCGGCCCGCGCGGCTGTCGAAGAGAACGGCCTCACGCAGCGGCTCCTCCTCCCGCAGCCGGACGTGGAACCGGTCGCGCAGCACCCTTCTGTCCCTGACGCCCTGTCCCTCGCCGCGCAGGTCGCCGCCCACGGTGAGGGTGGGCACGCCGTCCCCACCGGTGTCGAAGGTCACCTCGCGCCACGCCCCGGTGTGGGTGACCGGCCCGCCGAGACGTGACAGGAGCCGCCGTTCACGTCCTCCCGCCCGTACGGCCAGGCCGTACGCCCCGGCGGGCAGGGGAAGCCGTCCGGCGAGGGTGGCGACCTCGCCCGGGGTGATCGTGACGGTGAAGCGCCCGCAGGACACGCGCAGCGGGAAGGTGTGTTCGTCGAAGCGGCTGCGTGAGGTCACGACCAGGTGGGCGGGTTCCGTCCCGGCGGCGGTCCCGGTCAGTTCCAGGTCGCCGTCCCGCGTCCACTCGGCCCGCAGGACGTGGTAGGCGTGGGCGTGCGCACGCAGGACGAGGGCCCCGGAGAGGGAGGGGCCCACGGTGAGGTCGCGGCCCGCGTGGCTGTGACGGCTCCCGGCCACGGGGTCGGCGGCGACGGAGCCCGCGCCCGCCCCCTCGACCTCGATCCGCCACTCGGCCGGCACGTCGAGGAGCGTGGCCTCCGGGTTCGAGGCGGGCAGCGCGGGCAGCCGGGAGGTCAGCAGTTCGCCCAGTTCGACCATGGACAGGAAGCGTTCACCCATGACGTCGACGGGGAAGCGGTGTACAGCCCCGCCTCCGGCGTGGGAGACCAGCAGCACGGGGTCGGGGCCCGGGTCGTCGGCGACGTGGCCGGCCAGCAGCAGCCGGTCGTCGTCGAAGGAGCATCCGGTGACCACGAGCCGGTCGCGTTCGACGCGGACGCGGAACTCCCCCGACTCCGTCCAGTGGGGCCACAGCCGTACCCCCGGGCGTGGCTCGTGGTGGCGGATCGGCGTCTCGACCGGGCCGTGCCTGCGCAGCCGGTCCCGCCTGAGCATGCCGCGGTGCACGATCCACAGGTCGACGTGCCAGTCCGTCCCGGCGGCCAGTTCGTCCGCGTCGACGGAGAGGCTGAAGCCGCACCAGTCCTGTTCCTCGCGGGAGACCAGCGAGTCGGCGGGAAAGACGGAGACGGGGACCCTGACGCCACGGCCCGTGTCCCGCCTGACGAACCAGGCGAACACGTGCTGGTGCCTGCGTTCGCGCGGGCTGAGGTACCTCAGCGTCACCCGGCCGTGCACGTGGAGCCTGCCGGCCTCCCAGCGGACGTCGTCGATCCGCTGGCGGGGTTCGAGTTCGCCGCGCAGCCGGGTCACCCTGGAGGGAAGCGGCACGGGGGCGGCGAGGTGGTGACGGCCGCGGCGCCTGACGGCCTTGGCGTCCGGCGGGGCCGTACGCTCCCATTCGAGGAGTTCGATCAGTTCGGACATGCGGCGTTCGCGGACGAGGCGCCAGCGGGCCCGTTTCTGCGCGGGCAGCCGCGCGAAGACCTTCGGCCCCGCGTCGTCGAGATACTCGCGCGCCAGGTCGAGGAAGCGCCGCCGGAAGTCCTCCCCGCCCCGTTCCAGCGCGGGCAGGAAGACCGGCAGGTCGCCGTCGAGGACGGTCAGGTCCCAGGCGGGCACGTGCCTGGCGCGCCCGGTGGTGAGCAGGAAGTCCCGTACGGCGCGCACCGAGGCGAAGCGGTCCTCGACGCCCCTGACGTGCGCGCGGTCCTGGGTGATGGACAGGGAGTCACCGTCCCGCTCCCGCCACAGGTAGATCGGGCAGGCGAGCACGTCCACGGCCTCGGCGAGGAAGTGGGCGGGCAGGGCGACCGAGGTGTCCTCGTAGAGCACGCCCTCGGGGAAGCGCAGCCCGTGCTTCTCCCAGAACGAGCGCCGCCACAGCTTGTTGGTGACCAGGCGGTCCCGCAGCAGGATCTGCGCGCGGGTGACGTGGGTGCGGGCGAGACGTTCGGCGAAGGCGTCGCGGTGCATGTTCGACTGCCAGGCTCCCCTGCCGTTGAACCGGTGCACGTTGCCCGTGACGAGGTCGGAACCGCTCTCGGCGAGGGCGACCGCCATGGTCTCCAGCGCGTACGGCGGAAGCATGTCGTCGCTGTCGACGAAGGCGAACAGTTCCCCCGAGGCGGCCCGCAGTCCCGCGTTGCGCGCCGCGCCGAGCCCGGCGTTCGCCTGGCGCACCAGCAGGAAGCGCCCGTCCCGTTCGGCGAACCGCGCGGCGATCTCCGCGCCCGCGTCGGGGGACCCGTCGTCGACCATGACGACCTCGATGTCCCGCCAGGTCTGGCAGGCGAGTGATTCCAGGCAGGCCGCGAGGTACGGCTCCACGTCGTAGATCGGAACGATCACACTCAGAGCTGGCATGGTGTGGACTCCCATGGCTGGAGTGGACGGGATCCGGCATTCCGGCCTGCCCGGTTGAATGTCGTCTGCCCGGTTCTCATCCCGGACGGCTCCCGCCACGGGAGCGGGAGTGCCTGCTGCGGCGGATGCCCGCGACGGTCAGCGCCCTCCTGGCGGCCCTGCTGAGGAAGCGGTACAGCCCCCGGGCGGGGGTGCGGGCGAGTACGGCCCGCAGCCGGGTCCTCTTCCGCTTGCGCCGTTTCGCCTTGGCGGAGGTCTTGGCAGAAGCTTTGGCGGAGGCTTTGGCGGGCTTCTTCTCCTCGGCCCGTTCCATCGGCAGCAGGCCCCAGGTCTCCCCGTCGAGCCACTGCGTGCCGAAGGTGGCCTCGACGAGGTCCTCCAGTTCGGGGCCGCCGCCCCGCTCGGCGAGCAGTCCGGCGCGGCCGAAGGCGGCCGTCCTTTCGAGCCTGGCGGCCACCACCCCGCCCGCTCCCGTGTCGCTCCGTTCGGCCAGCGCCAGGGAGACCAGCCCGTAGCCGTTGTCGTCGGCCAGCCGTACGAGACGGGTCAGGCAGTCGGCCGCGGGCACCCAGCCCGGGGGGCAGGCGAATCTGAAGGGGGCGGGGAAGGCGCTCTCCGCCACGCTCTCCACGAGTTCGACACGCCTCTCGTGCGTGTAGAGCTCGTGGACGAGCCGCAGGTCGACGGTCGGGTCGTCCAGGGGCGCGCGGCGCCCGTCCCGCAGGGCGGACCACGGCCCGGCGACGGCGATCCTGACGTCGGCGACCGAGCCGCGCAGGAACCCGTCGACCGTGGCGCGGACCTGCTCGTAGGAGGCGTCCCCCACCTCGACCACGACCTCGACGTACGGCACCGCCCACTGCCTGACCGGGGGTTTGCGCAGCCACCTGAAGGTCGGCACCCGGTTGGCCAGGAAGACCCAGTTGTGCCGTTTGACCTCCTGCTCCCTGCGCATCACCGTGGAGGCGCCCAGGTGGCGGCTGCGGGACTCCCGGTCGGCGACGAAGACGGCGCCGGCCTGCGCGAGGCGGTAGCCGAGTTCGGTGTCCTCGGCCAGGACCAGGGAGGTGTCCATCCCCCCGGCGCGGCGCAGCAGGGAGGCGGGCAGGGACGCGCTGGCGCCGACGTGCACCTTGAAGGCCTCGAAGCGCGCCTCCCGAAGCCCGGCGGTCCGCTCGATGTACTCGCTGGTCCAGGTGTCGGTGACGTTGCTCTCCGCACCCCCTGTGTCCCCCGCGTCCTCCGGGGAGGCGTCCTCGAAGAGTTTCTCCGTGGTGCCCGCGCTCACCGCGGCGTGCACCTCGGCCGGGGTGAGGCCCGGGTCCCAGGTCGCGACCATCTTGAACGTGCCGAGCACGGTGAGGTAGTCGGCCAGGTGGTGCCAGCGCATCTGCGCCTCGACCTGTTCGCGGAAGAGGACCATGTCGGCGTCGAGCCAGTGGATGACCTCGCCCTCGGCCACGTCGGCCCCGCTCTGGCAGGCCCAGGCGCGCCCCCACCCGCCGGGACGGCTGCGCACGAGGCGGGTGCGTTCCGGGACGATCTCAGGCAGCGGCAACGGAGGTTCGGCGCCGTCGTCCACGACGACGACCTCCATCAGGTGGCTCGGATAGCTCTGCGCGGCCAGGCTTGCCAGGGTCAGCGGCAGAGTACGGCTGCGGTGGACGGGGACGACGACGCTGACCGTACGGCTCGGCGTCCACGCTCCCAGCACGGGGGGTGTCACGACGCCGAAGTCGTTGAGCCGGATCAGCGGCTGCGCCCCCCGCACCGGACGGGCGCGCGAGTCGTGCATGTTCATGGGCCCCTTCATCTATGCCTTGTCGCGCTCTCCGGTCGTGGAGAGCGCTTCCGTTTCCATCAGGGGGTTGGCGTGGAATCCCCTCCACTGCCGCCTGAACGACCGCAGGAAGGCGTTGATCGGCTCCTGCCAGGTGTGGCCTGAGGCCTCCCGGCGCCGGAGGATGTAGTTGAGGCCGTGGGTGCGGTAGACCCTGCCTCCGGCCGCGGTGACCGACTGCAGCAGCTGGCCGTCCACCGTGCGCGGGATCGGGCGGAAGCCTCCGGCGTTGTCGAACGCCGCACGGGACAGCAGCATGGTTCCGCCGGCCACGACGCCGGTGTACAGCTCGGTGGCCATGTCACGGCGTACGGTGACGCCGATCCGTTCCAGGTAGACGAACTCGGGCGCGGACCCGACCAGGTCGGCGCCGGAGTACCGCTGGGCGAGCAGCAGGTCCGACAGGTGGCCGGGGCCGTACCAGTCGTCGTCGTCCATCTTCGTCAGCCAGGCGCCCGAGGCCCGCTCCGCGGCCTGGTTGAGCGCCTCTCCGAAGACCATGCGCGCGTCGGCCTCGATCACGGTGATCGTCCCCTTGTGGGCGGCGACGGCCGCCGCGACGTCCGGGTGGTCGGCCCGGAAGCCGTGCAGGGTCAGGACGACCTCGACCTCGGGGCCGCGTTGCCTGCCCGCCTGCCGCAGGGCGAAGCCCACCATGTCGGGGCGCCGCGTGCACAGCAGCACGGAGACCGTCCCCGGCCCGGGGACGCGCAGGCCTCGCGCGGCGGCGAGCGAGCGCCACCTGCCCTCGACGCCGTGCAGGTCGAGCGCGAGGCGCCGCAGCCTGACGCTGTACTGCTCGCGGTCCAGGGCGTCGGTCAGCCGGGAGACGCTGAAGCCGTCCAGCAGGTCGGCCAGTTCGGCGCCGAGCAGGTCGCGCCAGGCCCCGGTGGGGGTGGCGACGACGGGGACACCCGCGGCGGCCAGCCCGCAGACCGTACGGGCGAGGCCGAGGGCTTCGGCGGCACTCCCGGTGAGGCCCCCGGGATCCACTGTGGGATCCGCTGTGAGGTCGACGGTGACGCCCGCGAGGCCGCGCAGCCGGGAGACGTCGGTGTCGGTGAGGGCGCCGGACGGCGGGACGCGCACCACGACGTCCCCGGCGGCGATCTCGTAGGCCCCCGAGCGTGCGGTCAGTTCGGCCACGGGTCCGTCCGCGGCGGGCAGGAACCCGATGGGGCAGACGGAGCGCTCGTCGATCGGCGCGAGCAGGTCGGGGGGGGGGGGGGGGGGGCGCCGGGGGGGGCGGCGCCCGAACCCCCCCCCCCCCACACCCCCCGCCGAGACCCGGGCCATAAACGCGCCGAAACCCCCCGGGCGGAGCCGGG